>CAKTBJ010000066.1 GCA_934533075.1 uncultured Paracoccus sp. | reverse complement strand
GCCCTGCCCCGGCCGGAGCGCCGGCCGTGACCGCCCCCGCCGCCGCCCGTCCTGCCGGAGGCGCGCGCCATGCCGCAGCCGGCGGCAACGGCGCGGCCGCCCCTTCCGCCACCCCGCCCCGCAAGGAGATGCAAGCATGAGCACCGCGACCATGCCCGCCGCCCATGTCTGGCGCAATGTCGCCGTGCTGGCCTTTGCGCAGGCCGTGCTCGGCTCGCAGATGACCATGCAGTTCATCTCCGGCGGGCTGGTCGGGCAGGTGCTGACGCCCTGGGCCTGCATCGCCACGCTGCCGATCTCGATGATGATCCTCGGCTCCACGCTGTCGGCGCGGCCGCTGGCGCGGTTCATGGCGCGGCACGGGCGGCAGATGGGCTTCACGCTGGCCGCCGCGATGGGGGCGCTGGGCGGGCTGGTGTCGTTCATCGGCATCTATCTCGGCTCGTTCTGGGTCTATGTCGCCGGCACCACCCTGTCGGGCACCTACATGGCCGCGCAGGGCTTTTTCCGCTTCGCCGCCGTGGACGGGGCCGAGCCGGCGCTGCATGGCAAGGCGATCTCCGCCGTGATGGCCGGGGGGCTGGTCGCCGGGGTCCTCGGGCCGTGGCTGACCAATATCAGCCGCGAGATGCTGGGGATCACCTATCTGGGCACCTATGCGCTGATCGTCGCGGTGAACGTGATCGGCCCGCCGCTGTTCGCGCTGCTGCGCCCGGCGCCGCGCCTGCCTGCGCCGGCGGGGGGCAAGGCGCAGGCGCAGATCCGGCTGCGCGACGTGTTTTCCCGCCCGCGCATCGTGGTGGCGATGGTCTGCGCCACGGTCAGCTATGCGCTGATGAACCTGGTGATGACCTCGACGCCGCTGGCGATGATGGGCTGCGGCCTGAGCAGCGGCGACACCTCCTTCGTGGTCGGCGCGCATGTGCTGGCGATGTTCATGCCCAGCTTCTTCACCGGCCACCTGATCGCGCGCTTCGGCACCACCCGCATCGTGGCCACCGGCATGGTGATCCTGTTCAGCGCCGGGCTGGTCGCCCTGAGCGGCGTCGAGCTGAGCCATTTCACCGTCACCCTGATCCTGCTGGGGATCGGCTGGAATTTCGGCTATATCGGCTCGACCGCCATGCTGACCCGCGCCCAGAAGCCGCATGAGCGCGAGGCGTTGCAGGGCCTGAACGATTCCATCGTGTTCGGCGGGGTGTTCATCGCCTCGCTGGCCTCGGGGGGCTTGCTGAACTGCTCGGGCAGCACGGCGCAAGCGGGATGGAACCTCGTCAACATGGCGATGCTGCCCTTCCTGGCCCTGTCGGGCGCGGCCCTGGTCTGGCTGGTGACGCGGCGCAAGGAGGCGTAAGGCGCCTCGCGGCGGGGACAGCGCACGCCGGCGCGCAACCTGCGGCCGCCGACGGTCCGGGGGCTTGACCGCGCGGGATGCGTGCCGAAGCGACCCGCCCGGCACCGCCGCCGCAATGCGCGCCGCGCCGCATCCCCTTGCCCGCCGGCCGCATAACGGGCAGCGGACAGCCATCATGCGTCTTGGCCGGCCTTGCATGCGGCAAGGCGCCCGGCCGGCCCGCGCATCCCGCCGGGCGCTCCCTTCCCGGCCACCGCCCAAACCAGCCGCGCAGCCCGCCGGTCACGCGCAG
>CAKTBJ010000065.1 GCA_934533075.1 uncultured Paracoccus sp. | reverse complement strand
CGGTCCTGCACATGCATGGCGCGCTGTCGGGGGCGCTGTGCGCCGAATGCGGGCATCGCTGGCCGGCGCCGATGGTGATGGAGACCGCCGACCGCTGCCCGGATTGCCGGGCGCAGGCAACCCGCCCGGATATCGTCTGGTTCGGGGAAATGCCCTATCGCATGGAGGAGATCTGGGACGCGCTGACGGAATGCGACCTGTTCGCCGCCATCGGCACCTCGGGTCAGGTCTATCCGGCGGCGGGTTTCGTGCAGGTCGCCGCCCGCGCCGGGGCCGATACGGTGGAAATGAACCTCGACGCCAGCGCGGTCAGCCGCGACTTCGCCCGCCATATCCTCGGCCCCGCCAGCCGGACGGTGCCCGGCTGGGTGGCGGAACTGCTGACCTAGCCCTTCAATGCCGCGATGTCGGCGGGGCTGCCGATGGCGTGGCAGGTCGCGGCGGGACGGATGCGGCGGATCATGCCCGAAAGGGCCTTGCCGGCGCCGATCTCCCAGAACTCGGTGACGCCGGCCTCGCCCATCCAGGCCACCGATTCACGCCAGCGCACGGTGCCGGTGACCTGCTCGACCAGGGTGCGGCGGATCACGCCCGGCTCGGTCACCGGGGCGGCCAGCACATTCGAGACCACCGGCACCACGGGCGCGTGGATTTCCACCCCTGCCAGCGCATCGGCCATGACCACGGCGGCATGCTGCATCAGCGCGCAATGGAAAGGGGCCGAGACCGGCAGCATCAGCGCCCGCTTCGCCCCGCGCTCCTTGGCCAGGGCAGCCGCGCGTTCGACGGCATCCTTGTGGCCGGAAATCACCACCTGCGCCGGGTCGTTGTCATTGGCGGCCTGACAGACCTGATCGCCCGCCGCATCGCGCGCCAGCGCATCCACGGCCTCGAAATCGAGGCCCAGGATCGCCGCCATCGCCCCCTCGCCCACCGGCACCGCCTCCTGCATGGCGCGCCCGCGCTGGCGCAGCAGCCGGGCGGTATCGGCCAGCCCGATGGCCCCGGCCGCGCACAGCGCCGAATATTCGCCAAGGCTGTGCCCGGCGACATAGGCCGCATCCGTCACCGCGAACCCCTCGGCCTCCAGCGCCCGCAGCGCCGCGATCGAGGTCGCCATCAGCGCCGGCTGGGCATTGGCGGTCAGGGTCAGTTCCGCGATGTCACCCTCCCAGATCAGCGCCGACAGCTTTTCGCCCAGCGCCTCGTCGACCTCCTCGAAGACGGCGGCGGCGGCGGGGCTGGCACTGGCCAGGTCGCGGCCCATGCCGATGACCTGGGCACCCTGGCCGGGAAAGACGAATGCGCGCATCGTGGTTCCTTTCATGTTTGCCTAGGTCTAGCCGCGCCGGCGGGCTTGCGCTAGACCCTTGCCAGCAATCCACGCGCCGAGGGACATCATGCACGACATCCGCCTGATCCGCGACAATCCCGCCCAGTTCGACGCCGCGCTGTCGCGGCGCGGGCTGGCGCCGGTCTCGGGCGCGCTGCTGGCGCTGGACGCGGATCGCCGCGCCCGGATTCTGGCCGCCGAGGAAGCCAAGGCCGCCCAGAACCGCGCCTCCAAGGACGTGGGCGCCGCCAAGGCCGCCGGCGACGAGACCCGTTTCGAGGCCTTGCGCGCGGAGGTGGCGGCGAAGAAGGCCGAGGTGGCGGCGATGACCGCCGAGGCCGAGGCTCTGGACGCGGACCTGCGCGCCCGGCTGATGGAGCTGCCCAACCTGCCGCTGGACAGTATCCCCGACGGCGCCGACGAGGCGGATAACGTCGAGGTCAACCGCTGGGGCGCGCCGCGCAATTACGCCTTTACCCCGCGCGAGCATTTCGACCTGCCCGCCGTGCAGGGCGGCATGGATTTCGCGACGGCGGCGAAACTCTCGGGCAGCCGCTTCGTGGTGCTGAAGGGCGCCGTGGCCCGCATACACCGCGCGCTGGCGCAATTCATGCTGGACCTGCACGTCACCCGGCACGGCCTCACCGAATGCTGGACCCCGGTTCTGGTCACCGGCGAGATGATGGAAGGCACCGGGCAACTGCCGAAATTCGGCGAGGACAGCTATCAGACCCGCGAAGGCTGGTGGCTGATCCCTACGGCGGAGGTCACGCTGACCAACTTCGTCAACGGCGAGGTGCTGGAGCCGGGCACCCTGCCCCGTCGCTATGTCGCGCATAGCCAATGCTTCCGCTCCGAAGCCGGCTCGGCGGGCCGCGACACCGCGGGCATGCTGCGCCAGCACCAGTTCGAGAAGGTCGAGATGGTCTCGATCACCGACGCGGAATCGGGACTGGCCGAACACGCCCGCATGACCCGCTGCGCCGAGGCGGTGCTGGAGGCCTTGGACCTGCCCTATCGCACCGTGGTCCTCTGCACCGGCGACATCGGCTTCGGCGCGCGGATCACGCATGACCTGGAGGTCTGGCTGCCCGGCCAGAACAAATATCGCGAAATTTCCTCGGTCAGCTATTGCGGCGACTTCCAGGCCCGGCGGATGAATGCCCGCTATCGCCCGGAGGCCGGGGCGAAACCGGAATTCGTGCATACGCTGAACGGTTCGGGCCTGGCGGTCGGGCGCACGCTGATCGCGGTGCTGGAAAACGGCCAGCAGGCGGATGGCTCGGTCGCGCTGCCCGCCGCGCTGCACCCCTATCTGGGCGGCAAGACCGTGCTGACCGCCGAGGGCGTGCTGGCGTAAGCCTTGCGGGCCGGCGACGCAGCCGGCCCTGCCTTGCCTAGACTTCCTCCTCGATGGCGGCCTGGGCGACCAGCCCGGCGCCGCCATTCAGGCGCGAGGCGATCATGTGGCCGATGGCGACGGCGGCCACGCACAGCACCACCGACAGCGCGATGTTCAGCGCCGCGCGGGTCATGGCCCCGGCGCGCATCAGATCCAGCGTTTGCAGGCTGAAGCTGGAGAATGTGGTGAACCCGCCGCAGATGCCGATCATCACGAGCAGGCGCAGGTTCTCGGAGACGGGGAACCGCCCCGAGGCCAGCGTCAGCGTCCCGAACAGCCCGATGACGAATGAGCCGGAGACATTGATCAGGATCGTCCCCCAGGGCAGGCTGCGGCTGATCGGCGAGGCCAGCACCGACAGCAGATAACGCGCCAGAGAGCCGAAGGCCCCGCCCAGCATCACCATCAGGCAGCTTGTGAACGTCATGGCCCCTCCTGTCGGGCGGCGCGGGGCCGCTCGGGTCGATCCGACAGGAGTCATCAGCCATCGCGGCGGTTTCGGGGGAACCCCATCCCCATCGCGCGCAGATTAGGCCCGTGGCGAAGGCAAGGCAAGAGCGTCCCCCCTGCGCCCCTGCGGGGCTTGGGTGCCCGGCGCTGCCGCCCGGCCTTGCGGCGCCGTGCCGCCTTCGGCCTCGCCGCACCCTGCGGGACTTTCATTGCCGGTCAGAGATGCGTGGCCCGACTTACCCACCCCCTCCGACTCCTTTGGGGGTCTCCGGGCGTGGATAAGTCTGCGTGGGCTGACTGAACTTACCCATTGCACAGATGGCAAAAGGGGGAAGGTTTGCCCCAAGGGGCAAACCTGCGCTGCCGCCCGGCCTTGCCGGGGCACCACCTCGCTCTTGGCTGAGAACCTGCAATTGTCCCGGCCGCCTCCCTCCTGTGCCTGCATGGGCACCGCTGTTGCCCGGCCCTGCAACGCATTGCGAAGCTGCCATCTTGCCATACGACACCACGGCCTTGCCATGCGAGGTAATGCCGGCTTCACGCCCCACCCCTTTTTCTTCTTCCTGCTAGAAACCTG
>CAKTBJ010000064.1 GCA_934533075.1 uncultured Paracoccus sp. | reverse complement strand
GGCTGGTCGCGGCGCAGATGGGCGAGGTCTCGCGCGCCGCCCTGACCCGAATGATCGCGCAGGCGACAGGAGACTGAAGAATGCATCCGACACGAACCACCCTTGCCGGGCTGGCCCTGCTGGCCCTTGCCGCCTGCGCCTCGCCCGAGCCTCCGGCCCCGGCCGAGCCGCCGCCCCCCGCCGTCAGCCCCGAGATCGCCGCCATGTATGGCGCGGTGGAGGATAACGGCCATCATATCGCGGCGGTGGCGCCCGGCCTGCTGACCGGGGACAAGGCGCGGCAACTGGTGGATTACTGGACCGACGAGGCGCCGGGCACGATCATCGTCGATCCCCATGCGAACCGGCTTTATCAGGTGCGGCCGGGCAACAAGGCGATGCGCTACACCGTGGCGGTGGGTGCCGCCGGCTACGGCTTTACCGGCGAGGCGCATATTCCCTATCAGCGCGACTGGCCAGGCTGGAAGCCCACCGACAACATGGTCGCCAGCAATCCCGCGCTTTACGGCCCGGTCGAGAAGGGCCTCGAAGGCGGCGTGGACAACCCGATGGGCGCGCGGGCGCTGTATCTGCACAACCGGCAGGGCGATACCTATTACCGCATCCACGGCACGATGGACCCGGCATCCATCGGCGGCTCGGATACCGCCGGCTGCATCCGGCTGTTCAACCAGGACATCATCCATCTGGCCGGCCGAACCGACAGCATGACCAGGGTCGTCGTGCTGACGGAGGCGGAATCCGGCAAGGGCACGGTGCCGCCGGGGCAGCCGCAGCCCCTGCCGGAGGACTCGCTTGCCGCCACCGGCCAGGCCCCGGACCGGACGGGAGGACCGACATGAGCATCACCCGACGCGACATTCTGGGCGTGGCCGCCGGCCTCGGCCTTGCCGGGGCGACCGGGGCGGCGCTGTGGCTGGGCCGGGGCGCGCCGGCGGGCGATGGCGCGGAAAGGGCGGGCATCGGCGCCAAGGAGGTGCTGCATGACCCCGACAACCCGGTGCTGGGCAACCCGGAGGGCAGCCTGACCATCGTCGAGTATTTCGATTATCAATGCCCGTTCTGCAAACGCGATCACGCCATCCTGACCGATCTGGTCGCGCAGGACGGCGACATAAGGCTGGTGATGAAGGACTGGCCGATCTTCGGCGCGCCCTCGGTCCTGGCCAGCCAACTGGTTCTCGGGGCGGCCTCGATGGGCAGCTATGCGCAGGCGCATACGGCGCTGATGGCGACCGAGGCGCGGCTGTCCGAAGACCAGATCCGGCAGGTGCTCACCGATGCCGGCATCGACACCGGCGCCGCGCTGGCGGCCTATCGGGCGGATCGCGACAAATGGGACGGGCTGCTGACCCGCAATGCCGCGCAGGCGGCGGCGCTGAACCTGCAAGGCACGCCGGCCTTCATCATCGGCCCGGCCATCCATCCCGGCGCGCTGGGCGAGGCCGGCCTGCGGCAGGCCATCACCCATGCAAGGCAGGCGGCTTAAGCCTGCCTTAAGGCGGCTGCGGAAAGCAGCGACTCGCGGGCTTCGATCCGCAGCAACGAAAGGAGCAGCAACATGAGCGACATCAACCGTCGCCGAGCCATCGGACTGGGCGTGATCGCCGCGGGCGGCCTCGCCATGCCGGCGGTCCTGCGCGCGCAGGCGGCGCCGCAGCGCAATGTCAGCGGCTATGCCATGCATCACTGGCGCAACCATTTCGAGACGCTGGGCAAGGGCGCCATCGTCGCCGATACCGCCTCGCGCGCCCTGTATTTCTGGAGCGCGGACGAGACCGTCTTCCGGACCTATCCGACCTCGGTCCCGATCTCGGAGGAACTGACCAAGCGCGGCTATACCGAGGTGGTGCGCAAGACGAAGGGGCCGACCTGGACGCCCACCCCCTCGCAGATGGAGCGCTATCCCGACTGGCGGCCGGTGGCCGGCGGCGATCCGGCCAACCCGCTGGGCAGCCACGCGCTTTATCTCTCCTGGCCGGCCTATCTGATCCACGGCACCCACGACACCCGCAAGATCGGGCGGCTGTCCTCGGACGGCTGCATCGGCCTTTACAACGAGAAGATCGCCGAACTGTTCGATCTCTGCCCCGTGGGTGCGCAGGTGCGCATCATCTGAACCGCAACCGGCGGGCGGGCCTGTCCCCGCCCGCCAGGGACCATGACAAGGAGGCGCCATGCAACGCCGGTCTTTCATCCTCTCCGCCGCCGGTCTGCTGGCCATGCCGGGCCTCGGCCTGGCGGCGCGCGACAATCCGATGCCGGAGGAGTTGCGCAAGGCGCTGGAGCGCGACCCGACCGCCCCGGTGCTGGGCAATCCGCAGGGCGACATCACCCTGACCGAGTTCTTCGACTACAACTGTCCCTTCTGCCGCAAGATGGTCGATCCGATACACCGGCTGATCGGCTCGGACCCGCAACTGCGGGTGGTGTTCCGCGAATGGCCGGTCTTCGGGGCGGATTCGGACTTTGCCACCCGCGCCTCGCTGGCCTCGTTGCAGCAGGGGAAATACTGGCGGTTCCATACGGCGCTGTTCCGCACCAGGGGCCGCGTCACCGAGGCGGCCACGATGCGCACGGCGCGCGATCTTGGCCTCGACATCGCCCGGCTGGAGCGCGACATGCAATCCGAGCCGGTCGAGCGCCATATCGGCAACAGCCACCTGCTGGCCGAGCATATGGGGCTGATGGGCACCCCGACCTTCGTGGCGGGCGACGAGGGCGCCTTCGGGGAATACAGCCTCGAAGACCTGCGCGGCCTGGTGAAGCGCGCGCGGGAAACGCTGGCATGAAGCAGGGGCGCGGGTCTGTCCCGCGCCGCCTCATCCTGCCGGCGCCGGCCTGCCCCTGGCGGCCTTCCACAGCAGCGGCACCAGCACGAAGGCGATGGCGGGGAAGACCAGCTGGTTGATCACCCCCCATCCCGAGCTGTGCAGCAGCGAGCCGGAGAAGAAGGACGCGCAGGCCACCACCCCGAACACCATGAAGTCGTTGGCGCCCTGGGCCTTGCCGCGCTCCTCGGGCGTGTGGCAGTCGGCGACCATCGCGGTCGCGCCGATGAAGCCGAAGTTCCAGCCGATCCCCAGCAGGATCAGCGCCCCCCAGAAATGTGCGATGTCCAGCCCGTTCAGCGCCACCGTCGCCGACAGCCCGATCAGCATCAGCCCCACGGCCGCCACGCGCTCCTTGCCGAAGCGGACCATCAGCCGGCCGGTGAAGAAGCTCGGCCCGAACATCGCCAGGATATGCCACTGGATGCCCAGGGCGGCGGCGTCGACGGAATGGCCGTGCCCGACCATCGCCATCGGCGCGGCGGTCATCAGGAAGGTCATCAGCCCGTAGGAGACCACCCCCGTCGCCACCGCCAGCATGTAGCGCGGCGCGGTCAGGAACTGCGCCAGCGAGCGGCCCGCATAGGGCGCCTGCACCTTTGCCCTGTCCACACGCGGGCGGCGCAGCGACAGCAGGATCGGGATGGCCAGCAGCGCCAGCGCCGCCTGGCTGAGGAAGCTGCCGGCGAAGGCATGGCCGGGCAGCGCGTCGCGGGTCCAGATCACCAGTTGCGGGCCGATGATCGCCGCCGCCAGCCCGCCCAGCATGACGCGGGCGATGGCCTTCTCGCGGTCGTGGCCCTCCAGCCCGTCGGTGGCGGCGAAGCGATAGCTCTGCACATAGGCCGAGTAGAAGCCGGCGGTGAAGGTGCCCAGGCAGAAGACCAGGAAGCTGGCGGCGAGGATGCCGGCGGTGGCGATCAGCCCGGCGCTCATCCCCAGCAGGGCGCCGAAGACATAGGCCGGGCGCCGGCCCAGGCGGCGCATGAGCATCGCCGCCGGGATCGTGCCCAGCGCCAGCCCCAGGTTCAGCATGCTGACCGGCAGAGTCACCAGCGAGGGGTTCGAGGCGAGTTGCTGGCCGACCAGCCCGCCCAGCGAGACCACGATCGGCGTGCTGGCGCCGCCAAGCGACTGGGCGGCGGTCAGCACCCAGGTATTCTTCAGCGCGGTGCTGCGTTGGTCCGGCATGGCGGGCTTTCCTTATTCGGGCATCTTCAGCACATCGGCGTGTTGAAGGGCGGCGTCCTTGATCCAGACCCGCGCCCCGTCGGGACCGGCGGTGGCGGCCAGCGCCGTCCCGGCGGGCAGGCGGCCCCAGCCCTGGGCGCGCAGGGTTTCCGTGCCGATGGCGGCGCTGCCCGAGAGGATCAGGAGTTCCAGCCCGCGCGGGTTTTCGACCGCGATCGCGGCGCCGGCGGGCCAGTCCTCGACGGTGACGCGCTCGGCCGCATCCTGAAACAGCAGCCGGGATGCGCTGGCGCCGGGGCGGGGCGCCAGCGGCTCGCCCTCGCCGGGGCGGCGCACCATCTGCGCGCTGTCGCCCCCGCGATACTGCCACAGGCGCACGAAGATCGTGCAGCCGCCTGCCGAGGCCGGGATGTGCGACGTGCCGGGCGGATTGCGGAAATAGCTGCCGGCGGGGTAATCGCCATGCTCGTCCTGGAAGGTGCCTTCGAGAACGAAGATCTCCTCGCCGCCGCTGTGGGTATGGCGGGGAAAGGCGCTGCCCGGCGCATAGCGCACCAGCGAGGTGGCCCGCGCCACCTCGCCGCCGACGCGGTAGAGCATGCGCCGGTCCACCCCCGCCGCCGGGCTGGGAACCCAGTCGAGGCTGGCGGATTGCACCAGCACAGGCCGGGTCAGGTCGTCATTGATGCGCATCTTGCTCTCCCATCGTCAGCACCATCCTGAACTTCGCCGCGCCGGAGCGCATCTTCCGATAGGCTTCCCCGGCGCGCTCCAGCGGCAGGGTCTCGATCATCGGGCGGGCGCCGGTCAGGACGCTGAAATCCAGCACCCTTTCGACCTCGTGCGGCGAGCCGGTGATCGAGCCGAGGATGCCGCGCTCGCCCCCGACCAGCAGGCCCAT
>CAKTBJ010000063.1 GCA_934533075.1 uncultured Paracoccus sp. | reverse complement strand
CTATATCCTGACCCGCACCCAGCTGGGCCGCGCCATGTTCGCCGTCGGCGGCAACCGCGAGGCCGCCCGCCGCGCCGGCATCAATGTCGGGCGCATCCGCATCGCCGCCTTCATGGGCTGCTCGATGCTGGCCGCGCTGGGGGGCATGCTGGCGGCGTCGCGGCTGGCCTCGTCAAGCCAGCAGGCGGGGACGGGGGATGTGAACCTCAACGCCATCGCGGCGGCGGTGATCGGCGGCACCTCGCTGTTCGGCGGGCGCGGCTCGGCCTGGTCGGCGCTGCTGGGGGTGATCGTGATCCAGGCGATTTCCAACGGGCTGACCCTGCTGAACCTCAGCTCCTCGCTGCGCTACATGATCACCGGCGCGGTGCTGGCCATCGCGGTGATCGTCGATTCGCTGGCGCGGCAGTCGCGCGCAAGTCATGGCCGGGCCTGAGCCGGCGAAAGGGGACATGATGGGGAAATTGCAGGGCAAGGTCGCGGCGGTGACGGGCGCGGCCTCCGGGATCGGGCTGGAATGCGCGCGCCACCTGCTGGCCGAGGGCGCGCAGGTGGTGCTGATCGACCGGGCCGGGGACCGGCTGCGGGCCTTGTGCGACGAGATGGGACCGGGCGCGCATCCGCTGGTGGTGGACCTGATGGACGGCGCGCAGGTGGA
Organism: uncultured Paracoccus sp.; assembly: GCA_934533075.1. GTDB lineage: Bacteria > Pseudomonadota > Alphaproteobacteria > Rhodobacterales > Rhodobacteraceae > Paracoccus. The sequence continues at coordinate 5,449 of CAKTBJ010000063.1, read as the reverse complement.
CGGGATCGACGCGGGCATCGAGGCGCTGGCCGGCCCGGTGGACATCTTCCACGCCAATGCCGGCGCCTATGTCGGCGGCCCGGCGGCCGAGGGCGACCCCGACGCCTGGGACCGCATGCTGCACCTGAACATCAACGCCGCCTTTCGCAGCGTCCGCGCCGTGCTGCCCGGCATGATCGCCCGCAAGACGGGGGATGTGATCTTTACGTCCTCGGTGGCGGGCGTGGTGCCGGTGGTGTGGGAGCCGGTCTATACCGCCTCCAAATTCGCCGTGCAGGCGTTTCTGCATGCCACCCGCCGGCAGGTGTCCCAGCACGGCATCCGCATGGGCGCGGTGCTGCCGGGGCCGGTGGTGACGGCGCTGCTGGACGACTGGCCGAAGGCCAAGATGGAGGAGGCGCTGGCCAATGGCAGCCTGATGCAGCCCAAGGAGGTGGCGGAGGCCGTGATCTTCATGCTGACCCGCCCCCGCAACGTGGTGATCCGCGACATGGTGATCCTGCCCAACAGCGTCGATCTGTAAGATGGGCGGTCCCTGCTTCCTTGGCATCGACGTGGGCACCGGCAGCGCGCGGGCAGGGCTGTTCGATGCCTCGGGCACGATGCTGGCCACGGCGCGGCGCGACATTCGGCTATGGCGCGAGGGCGCCGATATTGCCGAGCAATCCAGCGATGACATCTGGTCCGCCGTCTGCGCCGCCACCCGCGAGGCCGTGGCGGGCATCGACCCGGCGCGCGTGGCCGGGATCGGCTTTGACGCCACCTGTTCGCTGGTGGTGCTGGGGCCGGAGGGCGCGCCGCTGACGGTCAGCGCCTCGGGCGATCCGGCGCGCAACATCATCGTCTGGATGGACCACCGCGCCACCGATCAGGCCGCGCGCATCAATGCCGGCGGCCATGCCGTGCTGCGCTATGTGGGCGATGTGATCTCGCCCGAGATGGAGACGCCGAAACTCCTGTGGCTGCGCGAGAACCTGCCCGCGACCTATGGCGCGGCGTGGCAGTTCCTCGACCTGGCGGACTATCTGGGCTGGCGGGCGACGGGCGATCTGGCGCGGTCGAGCTGCACCGTGACCTGCAAATGGACGTATCTGGCGCATGAAGGCCGCTGGGACGGCGATTATTTCCGCGCCATCGGGCTGGGCGATCTGGCGGATCAGGATTTCGCGCGCATCGGCCAGCGGGTCGTGGCGCCGGGCACGCGGCTGGGGCAGGGGCTGACCGCGCAGGCGGCGGCCGCCCTCGGCCTGCCCGCCGGCATCCCGGTGGGCGCCGGGCTGATCGACGCCCATGCCGGCGGCATCGGCACCGTGGGCATTGTGGGCACGCCGGAAACCAACCTCGCTTATGTCTTCGGCACCTCCTCCTGCACGATGACGACGACGCAGGCGCCGGTTTTCGTGCCCGGCGTCTGGGGACCGTATTTCGACGCGATGGTGCCGGGGCGCTGGCTGAACGAGGGCGGCCAGTCCGCCGCCGGCGCCGCCATCGACCAGCTTCTGGCCTTCCACCCCTTTGCGGCGCAGGCCCGCGAGGCCGCGAAGGCCGCCGGCCAGCCGCTGCCGGTCTGGCTGGCCGGGCAGGCGGCCGGGCGGGTCGCCACGCTGTCGCAGGCGGTGACGCTGGCCGGGGGGCTGCATGTGGTGCCGGAATTCCTGGGCAACCGCGCGCCCTTCGCCGACCCCCATGCCCGCGCCATCATTGCCGGGCTGGACATGGCGCGGGACCTGCGCAGCCTGATCGGCCTCTATGTCGCGGGGCTGACCGGCATCGCCTACGGGCTGCGCCAGATCGTCGCCGCGCAGGACGAGGTGGGCGCGCATGTGGCGCGCATCGTGATCTCCGGCGGCGCCGGGCAGTCGGACCTGATCCGCCAGCTTCTGGCCGATGGCACCGGCCTGCCGGTCCTGTCCAGCGCGGCGGAGGAGCCGGTGCTGCTGGGCGCCGCCATCCTCGGCGCCGTGGCGGCCGGCCAGCATGCCGACATGCCGGCGGCGATGGCGGCCATGTCGCGCGCCGGGGCCGAATACCACCCTGATCCGGCGTCGAAAAAGCTGCACGATGCCCGCTATGCCACCTTCCGCGCGCTGCAATCCACCCTGCGCGGCGCGACTGTGGTAATGTGACCCTACGGCCTGCTTGCAAAAACCCGCCTTTGCGCGCCAATTGCCGCCAGACCGCTTCCGCCCCGGCACCGAACGACCGGGGCGCAAGTCCGTCCAACAGCGAAGTAGAAAGGGAATACCATGAAAACCGTCTCGCGCAGCCTGCTGGCTGCCTCGGCGCTGGCCCTGATGGCCGTTGGCGCCCATGCCAAGACCTTCGTCTATTGCTCGGAAGCCTCGCCCGAGGGCTTCGACCCGGCGCCCTATACCGCCGGCGGCACCTTCGACGCCTCGGCGCATCCGGTTTATAACCGCCTGGTCCAGTTCAAGCCCGGCACCACCGAGGTCGAGCCGGGCCTCGCCGAAAGCTGGGAGGTGTCGGAGGACGGCACCGAATACACGTTCCACCTGCGGCAGGGCGTGAAATGGCATTCGGTCGATGGCTATGCGCCGTCGCGCGATTTCAATGCCGATGACGTGGTTTTCAGCTTCGACCGCCAGGGCAATGCCGAAAACCCGTGGCACGAATACATGCCCGGCATCACCTTCGAATATTACACCTCGATGGAGATGCCCTCGCTGATCGCCGCGATCGAGAAGGTGGACGACCATACCGTCAAGTTCACCCTGACCCGGCCCGAGGCGCCGTTCCTGGCCAATATCGCCATGCCCTTCGCCTCGATCGTGTCGAAGGAATATGCCGATACGCTGGACGCGGCCGGCCGGCGCGAGGATTTCAACAACACCCCCGTCGGCACCGGCCCGTTCCGCTTCGTCGCCTATCAGAAGGACGCGGTGATCCGCTATCAGGCCAATGCCGATTACTGGGGCGAGGTGCCGAAGATCGACGATCTGGTCTTCGCGATCACCCCTGACGCCGCCGTGCGGCTGCAAAAGCTGAAGGCCGGCGAATGCCACCTGATGCCCTATCCCGCGCCCGCCGACATCGACGCGATCCGCGCCGATTCCAGCCTCAAGCTGGACGAGCAGGCCGGGCTGAACGTGGGCTATCTGGCCTATAACACCACGATGGCGCCCTTCGACGACGTGCGGGTGCGCAGGGCGCTGAACATGGCGATGAACAAGGCCGCCATCGTCGAGGGCGTGTTCCAGGGCCATGCCGAGCCGGCGACCAACCCGATCCCGCCGACCATGTGGTCCTACAACACCGCCATCGCCGACGACCCCTATGATCCCGAGGCGGCGAAGGCCCTGCTGGCCGAGGCCGGGGTGTCCGGCCTGAGCATGAAGATCTGGGCGATGCCGGTGCAGCGTCCCTACATGCCCAACGCGCGCCGCACGGCCGAGATGATGCAGGCCGACCTGGCCGAGATCGGCGTGCAGGCCGAGATCGTCAGCTATGAATGGGGCGAATACCTTGCCAAGTCGATGGAGGCCGGCCGCGACGGCGCGGTGATCCTGGGCTGGACCGGCGACAATGGCGACCCGGACAACTTCCTGTCGGTGCTGCTGTCCTGCGCCTCGGCGGGCGAGGGCGGCGCCAACCGCGCCTTCTGGTGCAACGAGGAATTCTCCGACCTGCTGGCCAAGGCCAAGGTGACCGCCGATGTCGAGGAGCGCACCCGGCTTTACGAGGAGGCGCAGGTGATCTTCAAGGATCAGGCGCCCTGGTTCACCATCGCGCATTCGACGCAATACGTGCCGATGTCGAACAAGGTCTCCGGTTTCGTGATGAGTCCGCTGGGCGATTTCACCTTCGAGACCGTCGATCTGGCCGAGTGATCGCATCCCCTGACCCACGGACGCGCGGCTTGCCCGCGCGTCCCGCAAGAAGGTGCGGGGCATGATCCGCTTCATCCTGACCAAGCTGCTTTATCTGGTGCCGACACTGCTGGGCATCACCGTGATCGCCTTCGGCTTCGTGCGCATCCTGCCGGGCGATCCGGTGCTGCTGATGGCCGGCGAACGCGGTGTCTCGCCCGAGCGTCACGCGCAACTCAGCGCCGCGCTGGGCTATGACAAGCCCATCGTGATGCAGTATCTAGACTTTCTCGGCCGGCTGTTGCAGGGCGATTTCGGCAATTCGCTGGTGACGAAAAAGCCGGTGCTGACCGAATTCCTGGCCCTGTTCCCGGCCACCGTCGAACTGGGCCTCTGCGCCATCCTCATCGCCACGCTGATCGGGGTGCCGGTAGGCGTGCTGGCGGCGATCAAGCGCGGAAGCTGGTTCGACCAGCTTTCCATGACCACGGCGCTGGTGGGCTTTTCGATGCCGATCTTCTGGTGGGGGCTGCTGCTGATCATCCTGTTTTCCGGGGTCCTCGGCTGGACGCCGGTATCCGGGCGGATCAGCCTGATGTATTTCTTTCCCACCCCCACCGGCTTCATGCTGATCGACAGCCTGCTGTCGGGGCAGGCGGGGGCGTTCCGGTCGGCGGTCAGCCACCTGATCCTGCCCTCCATCGTGCTGGCGACGATCCCGCTGGCGGTGATCGCGCGCCAGACCCGTTCGGCCATGCTGGAGGTGATGGGCGAGGACTACGTCCGCACCGCCCGCGCCAAGGGCATGCCGCGGCGCCGGGTGATCGGCATCCACGCCCTGCGCAACGCCATGATCCCGGTCGTGACCACCATCGGCTTGCAGATCGGGGTGCTGATGGCCGGCGCCATCCTGACCGAGACCATCTTCTCCTGGCCCGGCATCGGCAAGTGGATGATCGACTCGATCTCGCGCCGCGACTATCCGGTCGTGCAATCGGGGCTGCTGCTGATCGCCGGCATGGTGATGCTGGTCAATCTGGCCGTCGACCTCACCTATGGCCTCATCAACCCGAGGATTCGCCAGACATGAGCGAGGCCGTCAAACTCTCCGACGCGGCCATCCGCCGCCGCATGCTGGCCGAGTTCTGGTTCTATTTCAGCCAGAACCGGGGCGCGGTGGCCGGGCTGGTCGTGTTCGTCCTGCTGGTTCTGGTCGCGGTCTTCGCGCCGCTGCTGGCGCCCTATCCGCCGGCGCAGCAGTTCCGCGACGCGCTGCTGGTGCCGCCCGTCTGGCAGGAGGGCGGGCGCGCGGGCTTCCTCCTCGGCACCGATGCCGTGGGGCGGGACATGCTGTCGCGGCTGATCCACGGCGCGCGCTATTCGCTGTTCATCGGCATCGTCGTGGTCTCCATCGCGCTGCTGGGCGGCGTCGTCATCGGGCTGCTGGCCGGGTTCTTCCGGGGCTGGGTGGATGCGGTGATCATGCGGGTGATGGACGTGATCCTGGCCTTTCCCTCGCTGCTGCTGGCGCTGGTTCTGGTCGCCGTGCTGGGGCCGGGGCTGACCAATGCGATGATCGCCATCGCCATCGTCTATCAGCCGCATTTCGCCCGCCTGACCCG
>CAKTBJ010000062.1 GCA_934533075.1 uncultured Paracoccus sp. | reverse complement strand
GTCACGAAACCGACGCCATTGGCGACAAGATCGTCAACGATCTCACTGTGAATCGACACGGGCAGGCTCCTCCTTGGATGCGGGGTCGGGCGCAGTCTCGCCTGTCCGGCGCCCGGCGACAAGGGTGCCGCTTGTCCTTGAGTCCCCTCCGGGCCTGGCCTATTCATCGCCCAGCCGCATCCGCCGGCGATGCCGGACGGGAAGGGAGGGGGGCAGAATGGCGCAATTGCGGAAACGCCCGACGATGGACGACGTGGCCCGCGCGGCGGGCGTGTCCAAGGCCACCATCTCGCGCGTGCTGTCCGGTATCGAGGGCAGTTGCACGCCCGAGACCGCCGCCCATGTCCGCGAAACGGCCGAGCGGCTGGGCTATGTCATCAACTCGGTCGCGGCCAGCCTGCGCAACCGCAAGACCCGCACCATCGGGCTGGTCATCGCCGATGTCTCGAACCCGTTCTTCGGCGCCGTGACCAGCGGGGTCGAGGCCAGCCTGGCCGATGCCGGCTATTCCATCATCCTGGCCAATACCGGCAACATGGAGGCGCGCGAGCAGTCCCTCGTGCAGATCCTGGTGGAAAAGCAGGTGGACGGCATCATCCTGGCGCCCTCCGGCTCGACCAGCGACCACGTTCTGGCCGCGCATGCGCAGGGCGTGCCGGTGGTGCTGGTCGATTCCGCGATTCCGGGGCTGGACGTGGATTGCGTCGGCATCGACAACCGCAAGGCCGGGCAGGACGCGACCGCGCATCTGATCGCGCAGGGCCATCGCCGCATCGCCATCGTCACCGGCCCGCTGGTCGCCAGCTTCGACCGCGAGCGGCTGGACGGCTATCGCGCCGCGCTGGCCGAGGCCGGCATCCCCTTCGACGAATGCCTAGTGCTGTCGGGCGACCTGCATGTGGCCGGGGGCGAGCAGGCGGTGGCGCAACTGGCCGCGCTGGCGGACCGCCCGACCGGGCTGTTCGTGCTGAACAACATGATGACGCTGGGCGTGCTGATGGGGCTGCAAAGGGCCGGGCTGCGCATGCCCGATGACATTTCGGTCGTCGCCTTCGACGATCAGGACTGGTATTCGATCACCGTCCCCCCGATCACCGCCATCGCCAACCCGGCTTACGAGATCGGCCGCCGCGCCGGCGCGCTGATCCTGCAACGCTCGCGCAAGGGCGGGGCGGAGCTGCCGGTGCAGGACATCAAGCTGGACGCGACCATCGTCGCGCGCGCCAGCACCGCCCGCCGCTAGGGTACAGCCTTCGTCGGCGGCTTCACCCGACCCCTTCGCGCGTTACGTAATCGGTTGCGCGACGCCTGCGCCGGGATTATCCAGAACCTGCCCGGCATCGCACCATTTCGGGCCATCCCCGGATCGCGACCCGCGCCGCGTCGCACCGGAGGCGGCGGCGGTCGTCCGGCGGGCAGGGAGGGGCAGGGCATGGCCAGCTATGATTTCATCATCGTCGGCTCGGGTTCCGCAGGCAGCACGCTGGCCGGCCGTCTCAGCGAGGACCCGGCCACGCGCGTCCTGCTGATCGAGGCCGGGCCGCGCGACCGCAGCCTTTACATCCGCATGCCGGCGGCGCTGGGCATGCTGCTGACCGACCGGCGCTTCAACTGGCATTACTACGCCGAGCCGGACCCCCATGCCGGCGACCGCCGCATCTACGAGGCGCGGGGCAAGGTGCTGGGCGGCTCGTCCTCGATCAACGGCATGAACTGGGTGCGCGGCAATCCGTGGGACTATGACAACTGGGCCGCGATGGGGCTGGACGGCTGGTCCCATGCCGATTGCCTGCCCTATTTCAAGCGCGCCGAGCGCTTCGACAGGGGCGGCAGCGACTGGCGCGGCGGCGACGGCCCGATGCGCATCGAGACCTGCCCGGCCAAGGGCGCGCTTTACGATGCCTTTCTGGAATCCGGCGTGCAGCAGGGGCAGGCGCTGATCGACGATCACAACGCCTTCCGGCAGGAGGGCATGCATGTCACCCAGCGCAACACCCATGCCGGCCGGCGCTGGAGCACGGCGCAGGCCTATCTGCGCCAGCCCGGCCCGCGTCCCAACCTGACCGTGGCCACCGATACGCTGGTCACGCGGATCGAACTGGCGCAGGGCCGCGCGGTGCGGCTGCACGGGCTGACCCGCTCCGGTCCCGTCGCTTATGAGGTCGGGCGCGAGGTGATCCTGTCGGCCGGCGCGCTGAACTCGCCGCAGCTGCTGATGCTGTCGGGGATCGGCGATCCCGACATGCTGGCGCAGGCCGGGGTGCCGGTGCAGGTGGCGCTGCCCGGCGTGGGCCGCAACCTGATGGATCACGCGGCATCCTCGCTGCGTTTCACCGCGCGGGGCGAGGACTCGCTGGCGCGCCATCTCAGCCTGCCGGGCCGGGTGCGGGTGGCCGCGCAATGGGCGCTGTTCGGGACCGGCATCGGCAACACCAATTACTTCGAGACCGGGGCTTTCCTGCGCACCAGCGACGCCGGGAAGGTGCCGGATTTCCAGTATGAATTCATCCCCCTGCTGGGCGATTTCCAGGATGGCAGCGTGTCGCTGGGCGAGGGTTTCCAGTATCTGTTCGCGCTGATGCGCCCGACCAGCCGGGGCCGGGTCTGGATCGACAGCGCCGATCCGAAGGCGGCGCCGAAATTCGTCTTCAACTATCTGTCCACCGAACAGGACCGCCGCGCCGCCGTCGCCTGCGTGCGCATGACCCGCGAGATGGTCGCGCAACGCGCCTGGGACCGCCATCGCGGCGCCGAGACCGGCCCCAGCGCCGGGCTGGACAGCGATGCCGAGATCCTCGCCTGGCTGCGCGCCAGCATCGGCACCCAGTTCCACCCCTGCGGCACCTGCCGGATGGGCGTGGACGAGATGGCCGTGACCGACGCCGCCGGCCGCGTGCGCGGGGTGGACGGCCTGCGCGTCGTCGATGCCTCGCTGATGCCGCGGATCGTCTCCGGCAACCTGAACGCGCCGGTGATCATGATGGCGGAAAAGCTGGCCGAGAGCATTCGCGGCCGCGCGCCGCTGGCCCCGCAGCCGATGCCCTATTACCTGCCGTAACGGTGCGCGGGGGGTCGGATTGACAGCCTCGCGGCACAAGAGTAACCGATTACGTAACGGGTTTGTGCAGGGGTCAAGCATGACGAAGCGGTTGGAGGGCCGGACGGCCGTGTTGATCGGCGGTGCGGTCGGCATCGGGCGCGGCATCGCCCGGCGTCTGGTCGATGACGGCGCCACGCTGATCCTCGGCGATGCCGACGCGGCGCGCGGGCTGGCGCTGATGGACGAGCTGGGTCTGGATCGCGGCCGGTTCCTGCGTGTCGATGTGGCCGCCGAGGACGATTGCCGGGCGCTGGCCGGTCTGGCGCTGGAGTGTTCCGGCCGCATCGACATTCTGGTGCAGAATGCCGGCATCTATCCGGTCTCGCTGATCGAGGACACCAGCGTCGCGCAATGGGATCATGTGCTGGCGGTCAACCTGCGCGGGGCCTTCGTGTCCACGAAAGCCTGCCTGCCCGCCATGCGCCGGCAACGCTATGGGCGGATCGTGCTGACCTCCTCCATCACCGGGCCGCGCGTGGTCAGTCACGGCCTGTCGGCCTATGCGTCCAGCAAGGCCGGCATCAACGGCTTCATCCGTGCCGCCGCGCTGGAGCTGGCGCTGGACGGCATCACCGTCAACGGGGTCGAGCCGGGCAATATCGTCACCGAGGGCCTTCAGGCCGGCCGGTCCGCCGCCTTCATGCACAGCATGGAGCAGTCGATCCCGATGGGCCGTCTGGGCATGCCCGCCGACATCGCCGCCGCCGTGGCCTTCCTCGCCTCGGAGGAGACCGCCTATATCACCGGCACCACGATCCGCGTCGATGGCGGCCAGACCCTGCCCGAAAGCAAGGATTTCATGCAGGAATCGACCTGGAGCTGACCCGGACCCGGAAAGGAGACCACCATGCCGACACCCCCCGCCTCCGCCGGTCTGTGGCCGCTGCTGGATGGGCTGAAATCCTGCCGCCGTGTGGACCTGACGCACAGCTTTTCGCCCGACACGCCGCATCATCCGAATTTCCGCCCGGCCGAGTTCCGGGTGATCTATGAATACGACGACCTGATCCAGGGCAAGCGGGCCGGCTTCCTGTCGCACGAATACCGCTTTGCCGGGCAATGGGGCACGCATGTCGACCCGCCGTCGCATTACCGGCCCGGCATGCGCACGCAGGACCGGATTCCGGTGGACGAGATGCTCCTGCCGCTGGCGGTGATCGACATTTCCGACCGGGTGCGCGCCGATGCGGATGCCTGCGTGACGCTGGACGACGTGGCCGCGTGGGAGGCGCGGCACGGCCGCATTCCCGCCGGCGCCTTCGTGGCGCTGCGCACCGACTGGTCGCAGCGCTGGCCCGATCAGGAGCGGATGATGAACCGGGGCGCCGATGGCATGTGCCACTATCCCGGCTGGTCGCTGGACGTGCTGCGCCTGCTGTTCGAGGATCGCGGCATCACCGCCTGCGGGCACGAGACCACCGACACCGATCCCGGCCTTGCCGCCAGCCTGTTCGACGGCTCGCTGGAGGATTACGTGCTGGCCGGCGACCATTGGCAGATCGAGATGATGGCCAATCTGGATCAGGTGCCCGAGGCCGGCGCGCTGATCGTGGCAAGCTGGCCGAAGGCGCTGGAAGGGTCGGGCTTTCCGGCGCGCGCCTTCGCCATCCTGCCGCAGGGGTAAGGCCGGCGGCCGGCCGCCCGGCCGATGGCGGCGCCTGCGCCTGCGCCGGCTTCGGGGCGGGCCTTTCGCCGGGCCTCAGCCCTGCGCCCCCTCGGCCTCGGCCGGCAACTGCCCGATCAGCACCGCGCCGGCGTCGCGGATGTCGCGCTCGATCGCCTCGGCCAGCACCGGCAGGTCGCGCCGGCGCAGGGCGGCGATGATGATGTCATGGGCATCGTTGGCGATGGCGTGGAACCGGCCCTCATGCGCCAGCCGGTTCAGCCACGGCCCGGTGCGCAGCCAGCACAGCCCGATCAGCTGTTGCAGATAGGGCAGGCGGGCGGCCTCGTAGATCAGGAAGTGAAAGCTCTGGTTGTCGGCCAGATAGTCCGGGAACCGCCCCGATTCGATGGCGGCGTGCATGCGGTCCGACAGCCGCGCCAGCCGGTTGCACAGGGCGGCATCGGCATGGGCGGCGGCCGCCTCGACGGCCATGCGCTCCAGCCGGACGCGGATCTCGGTGATCTCGCCATAGCGGGCGCGGGTCATCTCCGGCACCTGGATGGTGCGGTTGGGCGCCAGTTCCAGCGCCCCCTCGGCGATCAGCCGTTGCAGGGCCTCGCGCACCGGCGTGGCCGAGATGCCCAGCGAGGCCCCCAGCCCCCTGATGGTCAGCGACTGACCCGGCGCGAACCGCCCCGCCAGCACCGCGCCGCGCAGCGCGGCATAGGCCTGCTCGTGCAGCGGCTCCGCGGTCAGCGGCGCGAAAGGCATGGGCGCGCGGTCTGCCGCTGCTGGCATGGCGGTTCACTCCGTTCGGGCGGCGTCGCGCAGCAGCCGGGTGCAGGCGGGAATGCCGAGTCTGTCGATCGCGTCCAGCCCCCGGCGCGAGGCGGCGGCATTGCGCAGGATATAGGCGGCATTATCAGGATAGCGCCGCGCGCGCCATGCCGTGATCGCCAGCGTGGTGATGTGGCGCAGCCGGATCAGGTCGGGCAGCAGGTCCAGTTCCTCGTCCTCCGGCGGCAGCACGGCGGCGTAGCCCGCCACCAGCTCCGCCACCCGCGCCAGCGGCGCCGCGCCGTCGGTGAGGTGATAGGAGCACGCCACCGCAAGGTCGCAGACCGTCGGCGTGTGCACCATGTCGCCGAAGTCGATGATGCCGGTGACGCGGGTGCCGGCCGCATCCACCACCAGATTGTGCGGGTTGAAGTCGTTATGCACCACCTGCGCGCGCAGATGCGGCAGGCGCGGTGCGATCCGCGCGTCGAAACGGTCCAGATGCGCCGCCAGCCGGGCGCGCAGGTCCGGCTCCGCGACCGCCTCCAGCATCGGGTGCAGCCGCCCGGCCTGCTTGATGTCCCATTGCAGCACATGGCCGGCCGCCGGATGAAAGAACCCGCGCAGCCCCAGCGCCAGCCGCGCCAGCATGGCGCCGATGGCGCGGTGCAGCCCCGGCCCCGGCCGGGCTGCATGCAGCATGGTGCCGTCCAGATAGGTCAGCAGCCGCACGATATGCTCATGCCCGGCCAGCGCGACCACCTGCCACGGCGCGCCGTCCCGCGTGGCGCAGACCCGTTGCACCGGCAGGTCGGGCGCCACCGCCGCCAGATGCGCCAGCGCGGCGGTCTGCATTTCCGTCACCGCCCGGTCCTCGGCGGCATTGGTGATCTTCAGCAGCGCCTGCTCGCCGCTGTCCAGCCGGATGTGGAAATTCGCGTCCCGCTCGGATGTCAGCGCCCGCAGCGCGCCGGAGACGCCGAAGACCCGCGCGGCGATCCCCGCCGCCGCCTCCGCCGAGACCGCGGGTGGCGCATGCGACAGCAGCCCGCCGCCCTCGGCAGGGGCGGCGTCGGTCGTGACGACAAAGGGCGGCAGATGCCCGGACAGCGGAACATGCACGGCGCGCCCCTGTCAGACCGAGGAATTGCTGCCGCCGGCCAGGCATTCGCCGCCATC
>CAKTBJ010000061.1 GCA_934533075.1 uncultured Paracoccus sp. | reverse complement strand
TGCATATGCGCCACCAGGCTGATGCCGCTGGCCCAGAAGCGCGGATCGGCCTCGATCCCCGGCACGCCGCGCGCCGCCATCGCCGCCTGCGAGGCCGGGTTCAGCGTGCCGTGGACGGCCGACCAGTTCACGCCCACCTTCTCGAACACCCGACCGCCGCGCATGACCGACATCAGCCCGCCGCCGCCGTCCTCGCCGCGCCTAGTCTGCCGCAGCTCGAACCGGGCCTGCCCGTCCAGCGCCTCGAACGCCGCCACGATCCGGTCGCGCAATTCGTGGAACCATGCCGCCGCCTGTTCGCGTTCTGCCTGCATCTGCATCCGTCCGCCCTTTCGTCTGTCCGCCTTGCGCGCTATGCTCAAGGCCCCGATTAGAGGTCCCGCGCATGACCCGCAACATCGCCTGCCTGATCCTGCTGCCGTTTCTTCTGGCCGCCTGCGGCACCCCGCAGGAGCAATGCATCGACCGCAACACCCGCGAATTGCGCTCCGTCACCCGCCTGCTGGAGGAGGTCGAGGGCAATCTGGCCCGCGGCTATGCTTGGGAGGAGCGCCGCGTCACCGAGACCGTGTTCACTACCTGCCGCCGGGTGATCCGCGACAAGGACGGCAACCGGCATGTGATCACGGAAGGCTGCTGGCGCGACGTGAGTTCGACCGAGCGGTTCCGCACCGCCATCGACCCCGCATCCGAGGCCCGCAAGGCCGAGGGGCTGCGCACCCGCAAGGCCGCGCTGTCGGCGCAGGTGCCGGCGATCACCGCCGCCTGCAAGGAAGCCTTTCCCGAAGAAAGCTGAGACGACATGACCGAACCGAGACTGACCGCGCTGGCGCATGGCGGCGGCTGCGGCTGCAAGATCGCCCCCGCCCTGTTGCAGGATCTGCTGGCCGGGGCGCCGGCCGCCGCCGCCTTTCCGCAGCTGCTGGTCGGCTCGGACACCGCCGACGATGCCGCCGTCTGGCAGATCGACGACCGGCATTGCGTGGTGGCGACCACGGATTTCTTCATGCCGATGGTGGACGACCCGCGCGATTTCGGCCGCATCGCGGCGGCGAACGCGCTGTCGGACATCTGGGCGATGGGCGGCCAGCCGATCATGGCGCTGGCCATCTGCGGCATGCCCATCGACAAGCTGGCCCCTGAAACCATCCGCGAAATCCTGCAAGGCGGCGCCAGCATCTGCGCCGAGGCCGGCATCCCGCTGGCCGGCGGCCATTCCATCGACGCGCCCGAGCCGATCTATGGGCTGGTGGCGATCGGCCTCGTCTCGCCGCAGAACCTGCGCCGGAACGGCGGCGCCCGGCCGGGCGATGCGCTGATCCTGACCAAGGGGCTGGGCGTCGGCATCCTCTCGGCGGCGATCAAGCAGGGCAAGGCGGCGGCAGCGGATATTGCTTCGCTGGTCAGTTCCGCCACGCTGCTGAACCGCGCCGGCGCGGCGCTGGGCGCGCGGGCGGATGTGCATGCGCTGACCGACGTGACCGGCTTCGGCATCCTGGGCCACGGGCTGGAAATGGCGCGGGCCTCGGACCTGCGGCTGGTGATCGAGGCCGATGCGCTGCCCCTGCTGGCGAATGTCGAGGGTTTCGCGCGGGAGGGCCTGCGCACGGGTGCGTCCGTGCGCAACTGGGCGGGTTATGGGCACGAGGTCGCGCTGCCCGAGGGCTTCCCCGAATGGCGGCGCGACATCCTGTCGGACCCGCAGACCTCCGGCGGGCTGCTGATCGCCTGCGATAGCGCGGTGGCCGGAGAGGTTTGCGCCACCCTTCGCGCCGAGGGCTATCCGCTGGCCACGATCATCGGGCGCGCGGAAGCCGGCACTCCCGGCATCACGGTAATCTAAAGGGGGGCCGCAGCCCCCCTTTCAGTTGAACCTGTTGTCGCGCGGGAAGCCGCGCGGGGCCATCCGGCCCGCACTGGCGCGCTTGCCCAGCCATTCCGACAGGTCGGTTTCCGTGCGGGTGCGACCCGCCGGATCGGACCACGAAAGCCCCTCGGACAGCGTGATGAAGCGCGCGTCCGACAGCCCGCCATCCTTGAACTTCTGCAACCGCACGCCCTTACCGCGCGCCATTTCCGGCAATTCGTCGCGGGCAAAGACCAGCAGCTTGCGGTTCTCGCCTACGCAGGCCAGGTGATCGCCCGCCACCTTGCGCGCCAGCAGCAGCGTGCCGTTCAGCACCTGCTTGCCGGATTTGGTCTGTGCCAGCATGTCGGCGGCGGGCACGATGAACCCGTCCCCGGCGGTCGAGGCGACCAGATACGCCTCGTCCTCGCGCCAGGGGAACAGGTCCACCACGTCGACATCGTTGGGCAGGTCGATCATCAGCCGCAGCGGCTCGCCCAGGCCCCGCCCGCCGGGCAGGGCATTGGCCGACAGCGTATAGAAACGCCCGTTGCGGCCCAGCACCATCAGCTTGTCGGTGGTCTCGGCATGCAGGGCCATGAAGGGACCGTCGCCGTCGCGGAACTTGATCTCGCCATCCAGCGGCTGATGGCCCTTCAGCGCCCTGATCCAGCCCATTTGCGACAGGATCACGGTGACCGGCTCGCGCTCGATCATCGCCTCCATGTCGATCTCCTGCACCTCGGCGGCGCCGGAAATCTCGGTCCGCCGCCCGCCGCCGGGGGCAGAGCGCCCGAACTGCCCGCGCACCTCGCGCAGTTGTTCACTGATGCGCGCCCATTGCAGGCCCTCGTCGGCCAGTAACGCCTCCAGTCCGGCGCGCTCCTCGGTCAAGGCGTCGCGCTCCGTGCGCAGCTCCATCTCCTCCAGCTTGCGCAGGGCGCGCAGGCGCATGTTCAGGATGGCCTCGACCTGAATTTCGGTCAGCCCGAACTCCGCCATCATCACCGCCTTGGGGTCGTCCTCGTGACGGATGATCTCGATGACGCGATCGAGGTTCAGGAAGGCGGTGATATAGCCCTCCAGCACATGCAGCCGCGCCTCGATCTTCGCCAGCCGGTGGCGCGAACGCCGCCCCAGCACATCGCGGCGATGGTCCAGAAAGGCGCGCAGAACCTCCTTGAGACTGCACACCTTCGGCACCCGCCCGTCGATCAGCACGTTCATGTTCAGCCCGAAGCGAACCTCAAGGTCCGAGGTCTTGAACAAAGCCGCCATCAACTGCTCGGGATCGACGGAGCGGGTCTTCGGCTCCAGCACGATGCGCACATCCTCGGCCGATTCGTCGCGCACATCGGCGAGGATCGGCAGCTTGCGGGTCTGGATCAGTTCGGCCAGCCGCTCGATCAGCCGGGATTTCTGAACCTGATAGGGGATTTCGGTGACGACCACCTGCCACAACCCGCGCCCCAGATCCTCGCGCACCCATTTCGCCCGCAACCGCAGGCTGCCGCGCCCGGTGCGATAGGCCGCTGCGATGGTCTCGCGATCCTCGACCAGCACGCCGCCGGTGGGGAAATCCGGGCCGGGGATGAAGTTCAGCAGCGTGTCGTCACGCGCGTCCGGGGTGCGGATCAGGTGCAGGCAGGCATCCACGACCTCGTGCAGGTTGTGGGGCGGGATGTTGGTGGCCATGCCGACCGCGATGCCCGACGCGCCGTTGCACAGCAGGTTCGGGAAGGCCGCCGGCAGCACGACAGGCTCTTCCAGCGTGCCGTCATAGTTGGGCCGCATGTCCACGGCATCCTCGGCCAACCCCTCCATCAGGGCCTCGGCCGCCGCCGTCAGCCGGGCCTCGGTATAGCGCGAGGCGGCGGGGTTGTCGCCGTCGATATTGCCGAAATTCCCCTGCCCGTCGACCAGCGGATAGCGCATGGCGAAGGGCTGGGCCAGCCGCGCCATCGCGTAATAGATCGCGGCGTCGCCATGCGGGTGATAGTTGCCCATCACGTCGCCGGTGATCTTGGCGGATTTGCGGAAGGCCCCGCTGGGCGACAGCCGCAATTCGCGCATGGCGTAGAGGATGCGGCGATGCACCGGCTTCAGCCCGTCGCGCGCGTCCGGCAGCGCCCGGTGCATGATCGTGGACAGCGCATAGGTCAGATAGCGTTCGCCGATGGCGCGCGAAAGCGGCTCGGGCACGGTATTGCTGGCCTCGGTCTCGGGCGTCGCGGGATCGTCGGGGTTGTCTTTGTCTGCCATGCCGGTGCAATAGGATGCGCCCGCGCCCGCGTCCAGAGGGACGCGCGGGGATCGGCGGAAGGAAGGGAACGGATGGCGCGCCTGTTG
Organism: uncultured Paracoccus sp.; assembly: GCA_934533075.1. Taxonomy (GTDB): domain Bacteria; phylum Pseudomonadota; class Alphaproteobacteria; order Rhodobacterales; family Rhodobacteraceae; genus Paracoccus. The sequence continues at coordinate 2,702 of CAKTBJ010000061.1, read as the reverse complement.
CTGATGATCCTCGCCTGTCTCGTGGCGATCTGGGCGGTCATGGCCTCGGTCACGCCCGGCCGCCACCGCACCGCCGCCCCCGAGGCCGAGCCGGCGCCGCGCATCGAGGCCGAGCCGCTGCGCATCCGGCCCGTCGCGGACGACGACGCCACCCCTTCGGCATCCGAACTGGCCCCCGATGCCGGGGCCGCCACCGAGGCACCCGCGCGCCCGGCGCAGACCATGCCGGGGCCGGCCCTGCGCCCCTCGCCGCAATATCCCGACACCATCGCGCCGGGCGCCGCGCCGGAGGCCGCACCCGCCCCCGAGGCCGAGGCGGGCCAGCGCCGGGTGACGGCGGCGCGCGTGAACCTGCGCGGCGGGCCGGGGACCGACCACGCGGTGATCGGGGCGGTCACGCAAGGCATGCTGGTCACGCCGCTGGCGCCCGAGGCCGGGGGCTGGCAGCATATCCGCAGCGAGGACGGCGCCGAAGGCTGGCTGTCCACGCAATTCCTGTCGGCGCCCCTGCCGTGAGCGCACCGCCCCGCGTCCTCATCACCGGCTGCTCGTCCGGCATCGGGCTGGACTGCGCGCATTACCTGCGGGCCAGAGGCTGGGAGGTCATCGCCACCTGCCGCCACCCGCAGGACGTGGCCGCCCGCGAATCGGAGGGCTTCGCCACCTGCCGCCTCGATCTGGACGACCCGCAATCGGTGGCCGAGGCGGTCAGCTTCGCCACCCAGACCGGCCCGATCGCGGCGCTGGTGAACAACGGCGCCTTCGCCCTGCCCGGCGCGGTCGAGGACCTGCCGCGCGGCGGGCTGGAGGCGGTGTTCCGCACCAACCTGTTCGGCACCCACGACCTGACCCGCCGCATGATCGCGCATTTCCGCCAGACCGGCGCCGGGCGGGTGGTCACGGTATCCTCGGTGCTGGGGCTGGTCGGCATCCCGTGGCGCGGCGCCTATGTGGCCAGCAAGTTCGCGCTGGAGGGGCTGACCGACGTGCTGCGGCTGGAAATGGCCGATACGAATATCCGCATCGTGCTGGTCGAGCCTGGTCCCATCGGCACCATGATCCGCCAGAAATCCGTCCCTCATTTCGAGCGGTGGATCGACTGGCGCGCCAGCCCGCGCCGCGCGCAATACGAGGCCAGCCTGTTGAAACGCCTCTATGAACCCTCCGGTCCCGACCGCTTCCAGCTGCCGGCGCAGGCCGTCAGCCGCGCCATCCACCGCGCGCTGACCGCGCCCAGCCCCCGCGCCCGCTATGCCGTTACCCTGCCCACCCGCTTCGCGGCGCTGTCGCGGCGGCTGCTGCCCGACAGCCTGCGCGACCGGCTGATGCGGCGGGCCTGAGATGTGGACGCCGCCGCCCCTTGGGTCTAAGCATGAGGCCCAAAGCCCGGAGGCCCTCCGATGTCGTTCGATCCCCTGTTTCTGCTGATCCTCGCGGCGCTGGCCTGCGTTCTGGTGGTCCTTGCCATCGGCGTGATCGGCTTTGCCCGCGGCGGCGAGTTCAACCGCAAGCACGGCAATCACATGATGCGCCTGCGCATCGCGGCGCAGGCCGCCGCGGTCATGCTGATCATCCTGTATATGTGGCTGCATGGAGGCTGAGGGGGGAACATGGTCGTCCTGAACAAGATCTATACCCGCACCGGCGACAAGGGCGACACGGCGCTGTCGGACGGCTCGCGCGTGCCGAAACACGATGCCCGCGTGGCGGCCTATGGCACGGTGGACGAGGCCAATGCCGCCATCGGGCTGGTGCGCCTGCATGCGGAAGGGGTGATGGATCGGCGCCTTGCCGCGATCCAGAACGACCTGTTCGACGTGGGCGCCGATCTGGCGCGCCCCGACATGGCGGGCGACGCGCAGGCCCCCTACCCCGTTCTGCGCGCCGTTCCCGCGCAGGTGGACCGGCTGGAGGCCGAGATCGACGAGATGAACGCCGGCCTGCCGCCCCTGCGCAGCTTCGTCCTGCCCGGCGGCAGCCCGCTGGCCGCGCATCTGCACCTGGCCCGCACCATCACGCGGCGGGCCGAGCGTTGCGCCGTCGAACTGGCCGCCGCCACCGGCGACGCCAACCCGGAGGCGATTCGCTTCCTGAACCGCCTGTCGGACTGGCTGTTCGTGGCGGCGCGGCTGGCCAATGCCGGCGGCACGGCCGAAGTGCTGTGGAAACCCGGCGCCACACGGAATTGATGCGGTTTTGCCGCTTTGCAGCGTGCTGCCCTTGGGTTAGACAGGGCGGCGAACAGGTGACGCAACCAAGGGAGAGAGGCCGATGAAGGTTCTCGTGCCGGTCAAGCGCGTGATCGACTTCAACGTAAAGCCGCGGGTCAAGCCGGACGGCTCTGGAGTGGATCTTGCCAATATCAAGATGTCCATGAACCCCTTCGACGAGAATGCCGTCGAGGAGGCGATCCGTCTGAAGGAAAAGGGCGCGGTCGAGGAAATCGTCGTCGTCTCCATCGGCGTCAAGCAGGCGGCCGAGACGCTGCGCACCGCGCTGGCGATGGGCGCCGACCGCGCCATCCTGGTCGTCGCCGCCGATGACGTGCATCAGGACATCGAGCCGCTGGCCGTGGCCAAGATCCTCAAGGCCGTGGTCGATGCCGAGCAGCCCGGTCTGGTGATCGCCGGCAAGCAGGCCATCGACAACGACATGAACGCCACCGGCCAGATGCTGGCGGCGCTGCTGGGCTGGGGTCAGGC
>CAKTBJ010000060.1 GCA_934533075.1 uncultured Paracoccus sp. | reverse complement strand
GGCTGCGCCCAGTCGATCAGCCCGCCGCCACCGTCGCGCAGCCCGGCCAGCCCGACCAGCCGCCCGCGCCTGTCGTGGACGGTCAGCGCGGCCTGCGGGCGCAGGGCGGCGCGGGTCCAGCCGATGCCGGCGCGCGGCGACACGTGCGGCAGCACCTGCCGCCCCATGCCGCGCCACCACAAGGCCGCCGCCGCCAGAAGGCTGCCGGGCGCGATGCCCGCGCCCACCGTGATCCTGTCCTGTCGCCTCGTCATGGCTGCCTTGCATTGCCGCGCGGCAGCTTGCCCTGCCCGGCGCCCGGTGCCAAGCTGCGCCGCGACAGCCGAGGACCGAACCAGCATGACCCCGCCAGACCCGACGAGGCCGGATGCCCGCGCCCTGTCTCCGCGTGCCTGTTTCTGGCGCGGCTTCCTGCAATCGCTGCCCTTTCTGGTGGCGCTGATCCCCTTCGCGCTGCTGTTCGGGGTGTTGGCGCGGGCGGCGGGCTTCGATCTGGTGCAGATCAGCAGCATGTCGGTGCTGGTGCTGGCCGGGGCCTCGCAGCTGACCATCGTCGAGCTGATGCAGCAGCAGGCGCCGACGCTGGTGGTGATCCTGTCGGTGCTGGCGGTGAACCTGCGCATGGCGATGTATTCGGCCTCGCTGGCGCCGTGGCTGGGCCATGCCGGGCCGGGCGCGCGGGCGGCGGTGGCCTTCGGGCTGGTCGATCAGAGCTATGTGCTGGCCATCACCGAATACGAGCGTTTCCCCAAGCTGACCTTGCAGCAGCGGCTGGCCTATTTCGCCGGCTCGGCGCTGGTGATGGTTACGCCCTGGGTCACGATGACCTATGCCGGCGCCGTGCTGGGCCGGGCGCTGCCGGTGGGGGCGCTGGGCCTCGACATCGCGGTGCCGGTGATGTTCATCGCGATGGTGGCGCCGGCCCTGCGCTCGGTGCCGCATCTGGTGGCGGCCACGGTGTCGGTGGCGCTGGCGCTGCTGCTGCACGGGCTGCCCTCGGGGCTGGGCCTGCTGGTGGCGGCGCCCTGCGCGATGCTGGCGGGTGCCGCGGTCGAGCAGCGCCTGAACCGCCGCCGCGCCGCGCGGAGCATGGCAGGGGGCGGGCGATGACCGGCTATTCCACGATCGCGATCTGGACGATCATCCTGACCACGGCCATCGGCACCTATCTGCTGCGCTGGTCCTTTCTGGGCGGGCTTGGCGGGCGGGCGATGCCGGAAGGGCTGCTGCGGATGCTGCGCTATACCGCGGTGGCGGTGCTGCCGGGGCTGGTCGCGCCCGGCGTCGTCTGGCCCGAGGTCACCGGCGGCCAGCCCGATGCCAGCCGGCTGGGCGCGGTGCTGGTGGCGGCGGCGGTGGGCATGGCGGCGCGCAACATGCTGGCGGGGATCGCCGCCGGGATGGCGGCCTTCTTCGGTCTCGGCTGGCTGCTGGGATGAAACGCACGCGGCATCTTCCATCGCGCCCCGCAAGGCCCTAGCGTGGCCCCATGCGCTGGACCATTCCGAACATATTGACCCTTGGTCGCCTGCTCGCCGCGCCGCTGGTGCCGGTGATGTTTCTGTATTTCGCCCGCCCGCTGGCCGACTGGGCGGCGCTGGCGCTGTTTCTGCTGGCGGCGGTGACGGACTGGTTCGACGGCCATCTGGCCCGCCGCTGGCGGCAGGAGAGCCGCTTCGGCGCCGCGATGGACCCGATCGCCGACAAGGCGATGGTCATCATCGCCGTGGTGGTCATCACCGGCTATTCCGGCATGAACGCCTGGCTGATCCTGCCCGCCACGGTGATCCTGTTCCGCGAGGTCTTCGTCTCCGGCCTGCGCGAGTTCCTGGGGGCGGATGCCGGCAAGCTGAAGGTGACGAAACTGGCGAAATGGAAGACCACCGCGCAGATGGTCGCCATCGCCGTGCTGTTCCTGGGCACCGGGCTGACCTATCTGGCCACCGGCCGGCCGCCGCGCGTGGGCGAAAGCAACTTGCCCGACATCGCCACCTGGGCGGGCTGGGCCACGCATCTGGGGCTGGCGCTGTTCTGGATCGCCGGGGCGCTGACGCTGGTGACGGGCTGGGATTATTTCCGCAAGGCGCTGCCCTGGCTGCGCGACCGCCATTGACGCCGGCGGCGCGGGAAAAGTTGCAATCCTCGCGCGCGGGCCGCATATAGGCCCCGCATCCCGGAGGCGCGCATGACCACCTATCTAGAATTCGAGAAACCTCTCGCCGATGTCGAAGGCAAGGCCGAGGAATTGCGGGCGCTGGCCCGCAAGGGCGAAGGCGCCGTCGATGTCGAGAGGGAGGCCGCCGCGCTGGACCGCAAGGCCGCCGAGATGCTGCGCGACCTCTACAAGACGCTGGACCCGTGGCGGAAAACCCTGGTCGCGCGCCACCCCGACCGGCCGCATTGCAAGGACTATATCGAGGCGCTGTTCACCGAATACACGCCGCTGGCCGGCGACCGGGCCTTCGGCGACGACCATGCGGTGATGGGCGGGCTGGCGCGCTTCGACGGTGCGGCCTGCGTGGTGATCGGGCACGAGAAGGGCAATGACACCAAGACCCGGCTGGCGCATAATTTCGGCATGGCCCGGCCCGAGGGCTATCGCAAGGCGATCCGGCTGATGGACATGGCCGACCGCTTCGGCCTGCCGGTGATCACGCTGGTCGACACGCCCGGCGCCTATCCCGGCAAGGGCGCGGAGGAGCGCGGGCAAAGCGAGGCCATCGCCCGCAGCACCGAGAAATGCCTTCAGATCGGCGTGCCGCTGGTTTCCGTCATCATCGGCGAGGGCGGCTCGGGCGGGGCCGTGGCCTTCGCCACCGCCAACCGCATCGCCATGCTGGAGCATTCGATTTACTCGGTCATCTCGCCCGAGGGCTGCGCCTCGATCCTGTGGAAGGATTCCGACAAGATGCGCGAGGCCGCCGACGCGCTGCGCCTGACCGCGCAGGACCTGGCCCGGCTGGAGGTGATCGACCGCATCATCCCGGAGCCGGTGGGCGGCGCCCAGCGCCACAAACCCGAGACCATCACCGCCGTGGGCCGCGAGATCGCCGCCATGCTGAAGGATCTGGCCAGGAAATCCCGCAAGGAGCTGATCGCGGACCGCCGCCGCAAGTTCCTGAACATGGGCGCCAAGGCCCTGTAGGCCCCGATCCGGGACACGCACGGCTTTCAAGGGGTGACGCCATGCAATCCGACAATCCGACCGCCGGCATTCTGGTCATCGGGGACGAGATCCTCTCGGGCCGCACGCGCGAGGGCAATGCCTTCCACCTTGCCGGCGTGCTCTCGGCCACCGGCTTCGACCTGCGGGAAATCCGGGTGGTGCCCGACGACCACGCCGCCATCGTCGCCGCCATCCGGGCGATGGATCGCAGCCTGGGCGGGGCGTGGGATCACGTCTTCACCTCGGGCGGGATCGGGCCGACGCATGACGACATCACCGCCGACGCGGTGGCCGACGCCTTCGGCACCGGCATCGAGATCAACGAGGAAGCCCGCGCCGCGATGGCCGAACGCTATCAGCGGCTGGGGCTGGACCTGACCGACAACCGCCTGCGCATGGCGCGCATCCCCATCGGCGCGGCGCTGATCCGCAACGCGGTGTCCGCCGCGCCCGGCTTCAGCATCGGGCGCACGCATGTCATGGCCGGCGTGCCGGAGGTGTTCCGGGCGATGGTCGATTCGCTGATCCCGACGCTGGAGGCCGGGCGCCCCTCGGTCAGCGAGACGCTGCTGGTCCGTCGCGGCGAATCGGACGTGGCCGAGGAACTGAAAGCCGTGGCCGAGACCTATGCCGACCTGTCCTATGGCAGCTATCCGTTCCGCGATGCCGATGGCTGGGGCACCAATCTGGTGGTGCGCGGCCTCGACGCGGCGCGGGTGGCCGAGGGCATGGGGGTGCTGCGCGCCCGGCTGGGCCTCTGAATGGACGCCGCCTTGCTGGAGGCGCTGGAAGCGACCTGGCCGCCGGCCGAGGTCGCGCGCTTCGGCGGGCTGGCCGTCGGGCGCGGGGCCGGCGGGGGCGGGCGGCTTTCGTCGATCCGGCAGCTGGGCGACTGGGCCGAGGCCGATCTGGCGGCCGCGCTGGCGCAGCAAGCCGAATGGGGCGAGGCGCCGCTGGTCCGGGTCTTCGACGGGCAGGCGGCGCTGGCCGAGGCCGCGCGTGCCCGTGGCATGGTCCCCCGCCAGCCCACCGCGATCCTGACCGCGCCGCTGGATGCGCTGGCGGATGCGGAAATTCCGCGCATGACCGCCTTTGCGCTGTGGCCGCCCTTGGCGATCCAGCGGGCGATCTGGCAGGCGGATGGCGTCAACGCGGCCCGGCAGGCGGCGATGGCACGGGTGGACGGGCCGCGCGTGGCGATCCTCGGCCGCGTCAAGGACCGTCCCGCCGGCAGCGGGTTCTGCGCGGTCTCCGGTTCCGTCGCCGGCCTGCACGCGGTCGTGGTGGACCCCGCCCTGCGCGGCGCCCGGCTGGGCGAGCATATGCTGCGCTGCGCCGCGATCTGGGCGCGCGGGCAGGGGGCGCAGGTGATGGCGCTGGCGGTGACCCGCGAAAATGCGCCGGCGCTGCGGCTTTATGCGCGGCTGGGCTTTCGGGAGGCCGCCGGTTATGTCTATTTCCACGCGCCGAGCGCCTGAAACCTCGTGGAGGCCCTGCCCGTGAGTCCCGCAACCGCCCTGAATGCCGCCGCCACCCCCGGTCCGGTTTCCGCCCTTTACGAGGCGCGGGTGCGCGCGGGGGGGCTGGCCGGCGATGACGGCCAGCGCGCGGTGCTGCCGGCGCTGGACCGCGTGGCCGTGGACTTCGCCGCCCGCCCGGCGCCGCCGCCCCGGCGCGGCTGGCTGGCGCGGCTGACCGGCAATGCCGCCCCGCCCGCGCCGGTAAGGGGGCTTTACCTCTGGGGCGGGGTCGGGCGCGGCAAGTCGATGCTGATGGACCTGCTGGTCGAGGCGCTGCCCGCCCGCGCCGGCGACATCCGCCGCGTGCATTTCCACGCCTTCATGCAGGAGGTGCAGGCCGGGCTGAACGATGCCCGCAAGGCCGGCGCGCGCGACGCTATCGCCCCCGTCGTGGCCCGGATCGCCGGGACCACGCGGCTTTTGTGCTTTGACGAGATGCAGATCACCGACATTGCCGATGCGATGATCGTCGGGCGGTTGTTCCAGGGCCTGTTCGACCGGGGCGTGGTGGTGGTGACCACCTCGAACCGGGTGCCGGAGGACCTCTACAAGAACGGTCTCAACCGCCAGCTTTTCCTGCCCTTCATCGCCATGATCCGCGACCGGCTGGCGGTGGTCGAGCTGGAATCGCCGCTGGATCACCGGCTGGGCCGGATGCGCGGCGCGCCGGTGTGGTTCACGCCGCCCGGCCCGGCGGCGGAGCGCGCGATGGAAGCGGCCTGGGACGAACTGACCCATTGCGCCGCGCCGGAGCCTCTGGCGATCCCGGTCATGGGCCGCGCGGTCGAGCTGCCGGCCTTTGCGAACGGCGTCGGGCGCATCGGCTTTGCCGCCCTGTGCGGCGCGGCGCTGGGACCGGCGGATTACCTGGCCATCGCCGGCGCGGTCGAGGTGCTGATGATCGACGCCATCCCCCTGCTGGGCCGCGACAACCATGACCAAGCCAAGCGGTTCGTGACCCTGATCGACGCGCTTTATGAGGCGAAGGTGCGGCTGGTGGCCTCGGCCGCCGGCGAGCCGGAGGCGCTCTACCCGCGCGGCGAGGGCAGTTTCGAGTTCGAGCGCACCGTCAGCCGCCTGCGCGAGATGCAGGGCGCCGACTGGGGCAAGTGATGCGCGGGCGGCTGGCCTTGGCCGGGGCCTGTGCCGGGAAAGGATTGCGACCGGGCAGCGGGGGCGGTTTCGGGTTTGGGCGTGGCATTGGCTGGTTGCGCGAGATGCAGGGGCCGGTTGGATCCGTGACTTGCGTGGAGCGTCGGCGCGAGCATCGGGTGACTTGCTTCGCGGGCGGCTGGCCTTGGCCGCGCGCCTGCGTTAGGGGAATGGAATGGAAAAGCCGCCTCTGACCCTCTATCTCGCCGCGCCGCGCGGATTCTGCGCCGGCGTGGACCGCGCCATCAAGATCGTCGAGATGGCGCTGGAGAAATGGGGCGCCCCCGTCTATGTCCGCCACGAGATCGTGCACAACAAGTTCGTCGTGGACGGGCTGCGCGACAAGGGCGCGGTCTTCGTCGAGGAGCTGGACGAATGCCCCGCCGACCGCCCGGTGATCTTTTCCGCGCATGGCGTGCCGAAATCGGTGCCCGAGGAGGCGCGGCGGCGCAACATGATCCATGTCGACGCCACCTGTCCGCTGGTCACCAAGGTGCATTCCGAGGCCGCGCGCCATTCCGGCAACGGGTTGCAGATGGTGATGATCGGCCATGCGGGCCACCCGGAGGTCCTGGGCACGATGGGCCAGCTGCCCGAGGGCGAGGTGCTGCTGGTCGAGACGGTCGAGGACGTGGCCGGGATCGTGCCGCGCGACCCGGCGCGGCTGGCCTATATCACCCAGACCACCCTGTCGGTGGACGACACGGCGGCGATCGTTTCGGCGCTGAAGGCGCGGTTTCCGGCCATCGTCGGGCCGGGGCGGGAAGACATCTGCTATGCGACCACCAACCGGCAGGTGGCGGTCAAGGCCATCGCGCCGAAGATCGACGCGCTGCTGGTGATCGGGGCGCCGAATTCCTCGAACTCGAAGCGGCTGGTCGAGGTGGGGCGCGCCGCCGGCTGCACCTATGCGCAGCTGGTGATGCGGGCCTCGGAAATCGACTGGCGGGCGCTGGAGGGTATCCGGGCCATCGGCGTGACGGCGGGGGCCTCGGCGCCGGAGGTGCTGGTCTCCGAGGTCGTGGACGCCTTCCGCGCGCGCTATGTGGTGACGGTCGAGATAGTCGAGACCGCGCAGGAGAATATCGAGTTCAAGGTGCCGCGCGTGCTGCGGGAGGCGGCGGAGTAGGCGGCGCCGTTGCGGGAGGCGAGGCCAAGAGCGGTCCCCCTGCGCCCCTGCGGGGCTTGGGTGCCCGGCGCTGCCGCCCGGCCTTGTGGCGGGCGGTGGAGGTAGTGCGTGCAAGCATTGCGGGGACGTTCGGGTGCAGGGTGCGTGCTTGCACGCATCGCATACGGCCTTGCCGGATGTTTCTGTTCTCCGTTACTCCCTGACATTCGAAACGTGGTTGTCTCGGGGGCGTGGGGAAGGCCGCCTGTTGGCGGCCATAGGGAGCGCGCGGGTGCGCGCCTTGTTTTCTTCGTGGTGCGGACCCTGTTGGGTCCGCACGGGGGGGGGCGCCCCCCCCCCCCCCCCCC
>CAKTBJ010000059.1 GCA_934533075.1 uncultured Paracoccus sp. | reverse complement strand
CAAGCAAGACCGGCCAGCCCACGCAGACTTATCCACGCCCGGAGACCCCCAAGGAGTCGGAGGGGGTGGGTAAGTCGAGCCATGCGGCCCTGATTGGCAGCGGGCGCCTAAGTTCCCAAGGATATGGCGCCGCAAGGCCGGGCGGCAGCGCCGGGCACCCAAGCCCCGCAGGGGCGCAGGGGGGCCGCTCCTGCGCGCGTTGGGGTGGGCGCTTCCGGTGCGGGTGTGCGCTCGCACGCACATCATGCGCTCAGCCTCGCGCGGCTGCAAAAACCCGCGCGGCGGCGTTGGCGGCGGCGCGGTCCTGCGGTGCTTCCGGGCCTTGCCCCCAGGGGCGGAAGCGCAGGCGGAAGGCGCGCAGGCGGGTCGCCTCATCGCAGGCCGGATAGCCGATGGCGTCGAGGCTGGCGGCCAGCGGCGCCTTCGGGTCGCCCGCCGCCGCCGGCCACAGGGCCAGCCCCTGCAAGGCCAGCCGGCACCAGTCGAAGCGCGGGCCGGGATCGTCCTTGCGCTCGGGCGCCATGTCGGAATGGCCGATCACCGCCTCCGGCCCGATCCGCCAGCGCGCCATGATGCCGCGCAGCAGCGTCTCCAGCGCGGCCATCTGGGCCGCCGGATAGGGACGGTTGCCGGGATTGACGATCTCCACGCCGACGGATCGGCTGTTGATGTCCGAAAACCCCTGCCAAGAGCCGCCGCCGGCATGCCAGGCGCGGCGATCCTCGGGCACCAGCGCCTCGGCAAAACCATCCTCGTGCAGCAGCCAATGCGCGCTGACCTGCGCCGCCGGGTCGCACAGCCGCACCCGCGCCGAGGCCGCATCGGCCATGCCGGTGAAATGCAGCACGATCAGCGTGGGCCGCAAGCCGTCGCGGCGCGGGCCGTGATTGGGCGAGATTATAGCCCGGCCTCGCGCAGCGGGCGCGGGTCCCAGCCGCAGACGAAGCCGTCGCCGTCCGGGTCCAGCCCCAGCGGATCGGCCTGCGGGCCACCGCGGGCGATGAAGGCGATCTGCGCGGCCTTCGGGGTCGGATAGCGGGCGCAGGCGGCCGCCGCATCGCCCCCGCCGCCGCGGGCAAAGCGCGCCTCGCCGGGGTCGTTGCGCACCGTCGCCGCATAGCGCGACAGCACGCTTTGCGTGCGGCCGTAGCCGGAGGCCGGGCGCGTCTCCGGCCGGCTGCGCGCGGGGGCGGCCTCGGCCGGGGCAGGGCGGGCAGCCACCACCACCCGGTTCGGGCCGATCTCGTCGGGGCGCGGGGCCTGTTGGGGCAGGGTGACGGGAATGATCCGCGGCACCTCGGCCTGGCCGGTCAGCGCGGCCTCGCGGTCGACCAGATAGCGGCCATAGGGCGAATCGGAATAGCGATAGTTCGGGTTCCAGCCCGCGTTCTCGCCGCAGCCCGCCACGGCCAGCAGCATCGCCGCCCCCGCCATCATCCATGCCTTGTCCATGCCGGCCCCCTTCCTTGTCTCAGCCCCTGCTTACCACCAGCGATCCGGGCGCGCAGTGAAATTCAGCGCCCGTTCCAGCACATGCGCATGATTCAGCAGGTTGCCCTCGTCCCAGGGCCGGCCGATCAGTTGCAGGCCCAGCGGCAACCCGCCGGCATCCTGCCCCGCAGGCAGCGCGATCCCCGGCAGACCGGCGAGGTTCACCGTCACCGTGAACACGTCGTTGAGATACATCTTGATCGGGTCCACGTCGATCATCGCGCCCAGACCGAACGCCGCCGAGGGCGTGGCCGGGGTCAGGATCGCGTCGATGCCATCGGCGAAGACAGTCTCGAAATCGCGCTTGATCAGGGTGCGGATCTTGCGGGCGCGGTTATAGTAGGCGTCGTAGAAGCCTGCCGACAGCACATAGGTGCCGATCATCACCCGCCGCTGCACCTCGGCGCCGAAGCCCTCGGCGCGGGTCTTCTCATACATCTCGTTGATGCCGTCGCCGGCGCCCAGACGCGCGCGGTGGCCGTAGCGCACCCCGTCATAGCGGGCGAGGTTCGAGGAGGCCTCGGCAGGCGCAATGACGTAATAGGCCGGCAGCGCGTATTTCGTGTGCGGCAGGGAAATATCCACCACCTCGGCCCCGGCCTCGCGCAGCATGGCGGCGCCGTTCTCCCACAGGTCGATGATCTCCTGCGGCATGCCGTCCATGCGGTATTCGCGCGGAATGCCGATGCGGCGCCCGCGGATGTCGCCGGTCAGCGCGGCCTCGTAATCCTCGACCGGGCGCTCGGCCGAGGTCGAATCCTTCTCGTCCACCGAGGCCATCGCGCGCAGCATGATGGCGCTGTCGCGCACGGTGCGGGTCATCGGCCCGGCCTGGTCCAGCGAGGAGGCGAAGGCGATCGTGCCCCAGCGGCTGACGCGGCCATAGGTCGGCTTGATGCCGGTGATGCCGGTGAAGGCCGCCGGCTGGCGGATCGAGCCGCCGGTATCGGTGCCCGTGGCCCCGAGGCACAGCCCCGCCGCCACCGCCGCCGCCGAGCCGCCCGACGATCCGCCCGGCGTCAGCAGCGCGCCGTCCTTGCCCCGCCACGGGTTGACGGCATTGCCGTAGGCCGAGGTCTCGTTCGACGAACCCATCGCGAATTCGTCCATGTTCAGCTTGCCCAGCATGACCGCGCCGGCATCCCACAGGTTCGCGGTCACCGTGGATTCGTATTCGGGAACGAAACCCTCCAGAATCCGGCTGGCGGCCTGCGAGGGCACGCCCTTGGTGCAAAACAGGTCCTTGATGCCCAGCGGGATGCCGCACAGGTCCGGGGCCTCGCCGCCGGCCAGCCGCGCATCGGCCCGTTGCGCCATCTCGCGGGCGAGGTCCGGGGTCTTGTGGACGAAGGCGTTCAGCGCGCCGGCGCCCTCGATGGCGGTCAGGCAGGCCTCGGTCAGTTCGGTGGCCGAAAGGCTGCGGGCGCGCAGGGCGTCGCGGGCCTCGGCAATGGTCAACTCATTGGGCGCGCTCATTCCACCACCTTCGGCACGGCAAAGAAACCCTCGCGCGCGTCGGGCGCGTTGGACAGGATCGCGGCGGGCTTGCCGCCGTCGGTGACGGCATCGGCGCGGCGCTTGAGGCGCATCGGCGTGACGGAGGTCATCGGCTCGACCCCCTCGACATCGACCTCGTTCAGTTGTTCCATGAATTTCAGGATCGTATCCAGCCGCGCGGCGAGATCGGGCAGCGCCGCCTCGGGGACCGCGATCCGCGCCAGATGCGCGACCTTGCGGGCCTCGTCCTCGGTGATGGTGCTAGAGGGCATGGGGTTTCCTTTCCGCTTGCGCAGGGGAATAACGCCCGGACAGGCCCGCTTCAAGTCATGGAAGCGGCGGGAGGGAATGCGATGGAGCTGCGCATCGTCGACAAGGTGCTGAACGATCGCGGCTCGCGCTATGCCGCCGCCGGGGCGCCGGCCGCGACCCGCGAGGAGGTGGCCTTGGTGCTGGCGGCGCTGAAGCGCAACAAGCGGTTCGCCAAGGCCACGCATAACAGCTGGGGCGCCTGGCTGGGCGGCGAGCCGGTCAAGGACGATGACGGCGAATCCGGCGCCGGCGCGATCATCCTGGCGGAGCTGGAGGCGGCGGGCTTGTGCGACCATGTGCTGATCGTGACGCGGTGGTATGGCGGCAAGCATCTGGGCGGCGACCGCTTCCGCCATGTGCGCACGGCGGCGCGGGCCTGGCTGGAGGGGCGCGAGGGGTAGCGGAACGGCGGGGATGGTTGCGTGCAGGCACGCACCCTGCGGGTCGCCGGGATTGCACGGCTTCGCGCCGTAGGGTGCGTGTTCACACGCACCGTTCGACCCACGGGCGCCCGCAATGAAAATGGGCCGGTTTCCCGGCCCATCATGGTGCGAAATGGGGGTTTTCGCCCCGCCGCGCGCGGCCTCAGCGCGGCACGAGGGCCAGCGCCCGGATCGGCGAGCCGGTGCCGCCGGCGATCTTCAGCGGCGCGGCGATCAGGATGGCGCCCTTGGGCGGCAGCTTCGACAGGTTGGTCAGGCTGGCCAGGCCGAAGCGGTCGTTGGCATGCAGCAGGTTATGCGCCGGGAATGGCGGGGTCATGCCGCCGGCAAGGCCCGCATCCGTGCCGATGCATTGCGTGCCCCAGCCGACGATGCCCTTGCCGATCAGATACTGGATCGCCTCGGCGGTCGGGCCGGGGGTGTGGGGACCGTTCTCGTCGGCGTTCAGGTAACGGGCCTCGTCCTTGGCATACTGGTCCCAGTCGGTGCGCATGACCACCCATTCGCCGGCCTTGATCTCGCCATGCTCGGCCTCCCATTGCTGGATATGCTCGACCGTCAGCAGGTAGTCGGGATTCTCGGCGGCCTCGGCCGCGCAGTCGATGACGTTGACCGGCGCCACCACGCGCTTCACGTCCAGCGTGTCGGTCGAGCCGCTGGGATTGTCGCGGCCGGTGATCCAGTGATGCGGCGCGTCGAAATGGGTGCCGCTGTGCTCGCCCAGCTTCAGCCAGTTCCAGGCCCAGAACGGGCCGTTCTGGTCATAGTTGCTGATCGCGTGGATCTCGATCTTGGGCGTGTCCACCGCGAAATCCGGCGGCAGCTTCAGCAGCGGCGTGTCCGGCCCCAGCACGCCCGAGCAGTCGACGACCTCGATCTGGCCCGAGGCCAGGCATTCGGCAAGTTTTCCAAGGGTTTCGGTGGAATTCGGCATCATGTCCTCCCTGTATGGCGGCGGCCCGGCTCCCTCGGGCGCATCCTGCGCAGGCTAGCGGCAGTTCGATGCGTTTGCAAAGATATTTCTTTGCATATGTCGGCCGAATGGCGTCCGGCGTTCCAGCCGGGGCGGGTCGGGCATGACGCAGGGCGGCAATACGTGCATTTGCATTTATCACGAAAGGCTTGCCAGACGGGCGCGGATTCCGTCAGATGGCAGGGAACGGATGGGCGCCGGCAGGCCCGCAATCCGGGGCGTGCGGGGTGGATGGCCCGCGCGACAACGCAAGAGACAGGGGGAGGTCGTCCGACATGACGAGGAAAATTCTGGCCGCTCTGGGGCTGGCCGCCGGGCTGGGCCTCGGCGCCGCGCAGGCGGAATCGCTGGTGGTGGGCGCCTATCCGGCCAACCCGCCCTGGGAATTCAAGACCGAGACCGGCGAGTTCCAGGGCTTCGAGGTTGATCTGGTCAAGGAGGTCGCCAGCCGCATCGGCCGCGACCTTGAAATCAGCGACATGGGCTTTCAGGCGCTGTTCGCCGCCACCGCCTCGGGGCGAATCGACGTGGCGATCTCGACCGTCTCGATCACCGAGGAGCGCCTGCAAAGCCAGTCCTTCACGCAGGGCTATTACGACGCCGATCTGGGCCTGGTGACGGCCAGCGACGGGCCGGTCAGGACGCTGGAGGACATGCGCGGCCAGATCGTCGGCACGCTGGCGGCATCCTCGGGCGAGGCCTGGATCCGCGCCAACCTGGAGGAAAAGGGCTTTTCGGAGGTCCGCACCTATCCCGACCAGAACAGCCTGCTGCTGGACGTGGCGGCCGGGCGCGTGGCCGGGGCGATCAACGACGAATACGGCTTTCAGGTGCAGGCCTCCAAGATGCGCGGCATCGAGGTGGTCGAGACCATTCCCACCGGCGACCGCTATGCGCTGATGATGACCAAAGGCTCGCCGCTGCTGGAGGAGGTCAACGCGGCCATCACCGCGATGAAGGAGGACGGCACGATGGCGCAGATCTACGAGACCTGGCTGGGCGTCCCCCCGCGCGAGGACAGCTCCACCGTGACCGTATTGCCGATTCCGTAGGTTTCCCGGCGCGGCGGAGGGCCGTCGCGCCGGATTTCCGGCCAGTTTCAGGGTCCTTGCATGAATTTCGTCGAGACTTTCTTCAATATCGAGGTCATGCAGCGGGTCTTCCCGATGCTGATGAAGGGCTTCGGCAACACGCTGCTGCTGGCGGCGGCGGTGCTGACCTTCGGCGCGGCGCTGGGCGTGGCGATCTGCCTCGCGCGGCTTTACGGGCCGAAATGGCTGCGCTTTCTGGCCATCGCCTGGATCGACCTGTTCCGGGCGCTGCCGATCCTGGTGCTGCTGATCCTGATCTATTACGCGCTGCCCTTCGCCGGCATCCGGCTGTCGGGCTATCTCTCGGCGGTGATCGCGCTGTCCTGCGTGTTCTCGGCCTTCACGGCCGAGGTGTTCCGCGCCGGCATCGAGGCGGTGCCGAAGGGCCAGGTCGAGGCCGCGCAGGCCCTGGGCGTGCCCGGCCGCACCATCGTGGCGGAGATCGTGCTGCCGCAGGCTTTGCGGGTGGCGATCCCGTCGCATACCTCCAACAGCGTGGCCATCGCCAAGGATACCTCGCTGGCCTCGGTGGTGGCGATGCCGGACCTGCTGAAACAGGCCAGCGATGCGCAGGCGCTGACCGCCAACCCCTCGCCGCTGATCGCGGCGGCGCTGCTCTATCTGGCGGTGCTGCTGCCGGCGGTGCGCCTGGTCCACTGGCTGGAGCGGAGATACAAGGCATGAACGCGCAGGCATCCGCCGTCCATATCAGCGGCCTCAACAAGTGGTTCGGCGCCTTCCAGGCCCTGCAAGGCATCGAGCTGAACGTCGATCCGGGCGAGCATGTGGTGATCTGCGGGCCATCGGGTTCGGGCAAATCGACGCTGATCCGCTGCATCAACCGGCTGGAGGATTTCCAGCAGGGCAGCATCACCATCGGCGGGGACGAACTGCCGCGCGCGCCGCGCGAGCTGGCGCGGATGCGGCAGCGCGTCGGCATGGTGTTCCAGAACTTCAACCTGTTCGGCCACATGTCGGCGCTGGAGAACTGCACCTGGGCCATGCGCCGCGCCCGCGGTGTGCCGGTGGCGCAGGCCGAGTCGGTGGCCCGCGCGCTGCTGGACCGGGTGCATATGGGCGAGCATGCCCACAAGCGGCCCGCGCAGCTTTCGGGCGGCCAGCAGCAGCGGGTGGCCATCGCCCGCGCCCTGTGCATGGAGCCGCAGGTGATGCTGTTCGACGAACCCACCTCGGCGCTGGACCCGGAGATGATCAAGGAGGTGCTGGAGGTCATGGCCGAACTGGCCGAGGAGGGCATGACCATGATCTGCGTGACGCATGAGATGGGCTTTGCGCGTCGGGTGGCCGACCGGGTGGTGTTCATGGATCGCGGCCGGATCGTCGAGATCGCCCCTCCCGAGCAATTCTTCACCGCCCCCAGCAGCAAGCGCGCACAGGCGTTTCTGGCGCAGATCCTGTAAACACGGCGTCCGGCCTCCGGCGGGGGGCCATCCCGACGAGCAGGAGCGTCCCCCCTGCGCCCCTGCGGGGCTTGGGTGCCCGGCGCTGCCGCCCGGCCTTGCGGCGCCGTGCCGCCTTCGACCGAAAGGC
>CAKTBJ010000058.1 GCA_934533075.1 uncultured Paracoccus sp. | reverse complement strand
CCCAACGCCCCGCGACAACCACGCTTCGAATAGCCAAGACGCACGAGAGACAGGAACATCCGGCAAGGCCGCGCGCGGCGTGTCTACGCGCCCTGCACCCGAGCGCCGCCGTAATGCCTGCACGCCCCGCCGCCCGCCGCAAGGCCGGGCGGCAGCGCCGGGCACCCAAGCCCCGCAGGGGCGCAGGGGGACCGTCTCCCCTACAGGTTCATCCGGGCGGCGCCGCGTCCCCTTGCCCTCCGCAAGGCCGGGGGTGGCGCGAGATGCCCCCAAGGCACACCCGTCGCCTGCCTCTCCCGCGCAGTTCGTCGGCGTCCCGCCGCCAGCGACGAACCCCCGCGCCCGGCCCCCTTGCAGCCGCCCGGCCGCGGCCGCATATCTGGGACCATGAAGCACCCCCTCAACCTCATCAAGCTCTGCGTCGGCGAGGACGATCCGGCCAGCCTCGAAGCCTGGCAGCTGGGCCGCTACGGTCCCACGGCCCCCGCCCGCCACATCACCCGCATGTGGCCCAGGCGCGAGGCGGAGCTGCTGCCGGGCGGCTCGCTCTACTGGGTCTTCAAGGGGATGCTGCTGGCCCGCCAGCGGCTGCTGCGGCTGGAGGAGATCATCGGCGCCGACGGCATCCGTCGCTGCGCGCTGATCCTCGACCGCGAGGTGGTGCGCACGAAACCGGTCCCGCGCCGCGCCTTCCAGGGCTGGCGCTATCTGCCCGGCGAGGAAGCCCCCGACGACCTGCCCCGCGCCCGCGAGCTGGAACCGACCCTGCCCCCCGACATCGCCCGCGAACTGGCCGCGATGGGGCTGCGCTAGGACCGGGCATCCCGAAGGCGGCGCGTGAACGGCGCCCATGCGGGCCTGCCATTGACCAGTCACGGCCTTCCCATTCCATAGCGGATCAAGCACCTTCCGGCCGGAACGGAATCGCAGGCGGACCTTGGCATGCGTGGCGCGACGGATGCCCCGTGATCGGCAGGAAACCACCATGCAACCCGGACAGGCATTGCAGCACGAGATATCCGATGAGCGTCGACCGGAACGGAATGATCGAAGTGGTGGGGAAGCGTCCCTTTCAGGACGATTTCCGCCCCTTGCTGGATGAGGTTCGCTCCCGCCTGTCCCCGCATGCGGGCCGCCTGCTCCACAGCGTTTATGTCTACGGCAGTGTCGCGGCCGGCCGTGCGGTCCCGACACGCTCCGATCTCGACCTGTCGCTGGTCCTGTGCCGCCCCCCTGCCGAACAGGACAGCCACCTCATCGAGGGAATCCGGCGGACGATCGAGGCCGGCCATCCCGTCGTCAGCAAGGTCGATTTCGACATCGGTTCGCTGGAAGACATTCTGTCGGCGGAATCGGGCATGGCGTGGCGATATTGGCTGAGGCATCATTGCCGCTGCATTCTGGGCAGTGACCTGACGCAAGGTATCCCGTTGTTCCGTCCCTCCAGGACGCTTGCCCGCGCGGTGAACGGGGATTTCGGACATGTCTTGCAGGGGTATCGGAACGCCTTGGCGGCTGCTCCCTCGGCATCGGCCGCCCGCCGCCTCGTGAGGGAGGCGTCACGCAAGCTGATCCGCTCGACGAACATGCTGCGGGGCGAGGCGGATACGGACTGGCCCCACACGCTTGAGGAACATGTCGTCAGATTTCGGTCCCTTTTCCCGGTGCAGGGCCAGGAACTCCATTTTTTCCTGAGGCAGGCCCGCGAGCCTGACGCGGACCCCGCGTGTTTCTCGGGGCGATTGCAGGCCTTCGCTGACTGGATGACCAATGCGCTGCATGGCGGCGATCAATGACCGCCGCGCTTGCACAGAGACCATCCGGGCATGGTGCAGGCATTGGCTACCGTTTCCGGCCCGAGGAACGCGCCGCAAACGAAAGGGCCAAGCGACCGCCTTCACCTGCCCATGATGGCGGCGAACCGTTCGGCCCTGCACGAAGGCGCATGTCCCGAAGCCGCGACGGATAGCATCGCATCCGGGCGCGCGCCATGCCGGCCCGCGCAATCGGCCATCCCGACGGCATGCCGGGCACCCTCAAACCGCCTGCACCGCCGCCACCGCCCGCTTCCACGCCGCATAGCGGGCATCCCGTGCCTCCGCCGGCATCGCCGGGACGAAGCGGCGTTCCAGCTGCCAGCCGGCGGCGAAGTCCTCCATGCCGGGGTAAAGCCCCGCCTGCATCCCCGCCAGCCAGGCGGCACCCATCGCCGTCGTCTCCAGCACGCGGGGCCGGTCCACCGGCGCCCCGATCACATCCGCCAGGAACTGCATCGTCCAGTCCGAGGCGCTCATCCCGCCATCCACCCGCAGCACCGCATCCCCCGCCCCCGGCCAGTCGGCGCGCATCGCCTCCAGCAGGTCGCGGGTCTGGAAGCCGACGCTTTCCAGCGCCGCGCGGGCCAGTTCCGCCGGGCCGGAATTGCGGGTCAGGCCGAAGATGCCGCCCCGGCATTCGGCATTCCAATAGGGCGCGCCCAGGCCGGTGAAGGCCGGCACCAGAATGACCTGCTGGCCGGGATCGGCGGCCTCGGCCAGCGCCTGCGTCTCGGAGGCCGAGCGGATCATCCGCAGCCCGTCGCGCAGCCACTGCACCACAGCCCCGGCGATGAAGATCGAGCCTTCCAGCGCATAGCCGACCCGCCCGTCAAGCCGGTAGGCGATCGTGGTCAGCAGCCGATTTCGCGAGGCCACCCTCTGCCCGCCGGTATTCAGCAGCGCGAAGCAGCCGGTGCCATAGGTGGATTTCATCATGCCCGGCCGGAAGCACGCCTGCCCGATGGTGGCCGCCTGCTGGTCGCCGGCCACGCCCAGGATCGGAATCTCGCGCCCGAACAGGTCGGCGCGGGTGTGACCGAAGGGACCGGCGCAGTCGCGGACCTCGGGCAGCATCCGCATGGGGATGTCCAGAAGGCCGGCGATCTCCTCGGACCAGCGGCCGTCCACGATGTCGTAAAGCATGGTGCGGCTGGCATTGGTGGCGTCGGTGACATGGGCGCGACCTCCGGTCAGCTTCCAGATCAGGAAGCTGTCCACGGTGCCGAACAGCAGCTTTCCCGCGCGCGCCCGTTCCCGTGCGCCGCCGGTCCTGTCCAGTATCCACTTCAGTTTCGTGGCCGAGAAATACGGGTCCGGCAGCAGCCCGGTGCGGGCCGAGATCATCGCCTCATGTCCCGCCGCGCGCAGATCGGCGCAGAGGGGCGCGGTGCGGCGGTCCTGCCAGACGATGGCGCGGTGGATCGGCGTGCCGGTCTCGGCATCCCAGACCACGGTGGTCTCGCGCTGGTTGGTGATGCCGATGGCGGCGATGTCGGCGGCGCGGATGCCGGCCTTTTCGATCACGGCGCGGCAGGTGCCGGCCACGGTCGTCCACAGGTCGGTGGGGTCATGCTCGACCCAGCCGCTGGCGGGATAGTGCTGGGGAAACTCGGCCTGCGCCGTGGCGCGGACGGCGAGGCTTTCGTCGAACAGGATCGCCCGGCTGGAGGTGGTGCCTTGGTCGATGGCGAGGATGTGGGTCATGGCGGCCTCCGCTGGATGCGGCCAGTCTAGCGCCGGCGGCGGGCGGATCAATCACGGCGCTTTCCTCTTGCGCGGCGGCGCGCGAGGCAATACAGGATGCGCGCATGCGGGTGTAGCTCAATGGCAGAGCAGAAGCTTCCCAAGCTTACGACGAGGGTTCGATTCCCTTCACCCGCTCCATCCTTCCGAAAATCCCTGGTTCCGGTCCGGGCCGGATAACGGCCTCCCGCCTCCTTGCGGGCCGGATTGCGGAAAGCCTGGAAGGGAAGGATGCGTGGTCCCTGCACGCTGCGGGCGGGTCCTGGCTGGCCGTTGTCCTGGGGGCTTCCCGCCCCGCATCGGCATTCCGGTGGCCGGCTCCGACAATCCCGCCTTGAGGGCGAAACGCCATATCGGAAGCAAGACGCCCGCAGAGGTCCCAGGTCAGGGCATCATGGCGATGGCCTTTGCCATCGGCCTGGGCATGCTGGCGGAAATCAGCCGCGGCCTCGCACGAATACGCAGCGCGCGAGACAGGCGCGCATCGACAACACCCCCACCTCGGGGAACCCCGAGGCATCCCCGTAGGTGACGAAGGTTTCCTTCACGCTTTCGACGGACGAGATCGAGGCGCGCGAGTTGCGGCAGGACCTGACCGGGAGGATCGCCAAGCCGGAACAGGCCGCCCGTCCGGCGCCGGTCCCATACATGGGCGCCGCCCCCGCCCGGATTGGCGGAGGGAATCCACGCCCCCCGGACCCATCAACTTCTGAAGCAGAAAGGCGTCGCAGAGGGGCAGGCGCGCATTGACAACGCCCCCGGCCTCGGAGAACCCCGAGACACCCCCGTAGGTGACGAAGGTTTCCTTCACGCTTTCGACGGACGAGATCGAGGCGCGCGAGTTGCGGCAGGACCTGACCGGGAGGATCGCCAAGCCGGAACAGGCCGCCCGTCCGGCGCCGGTCCCATACATGGGCGCCGCCCCCGCCCGGATTGGCGGAGGGAATCCACGCCCCCCGGACCTATCAGCTTCTGAAGCAGAAAGGCATCGCACATGGATATGCGCGTATCGACAACGCCCCCGGCCTCGGGGAACCCCGAGGCATCCTCGAAGACGACGAAGGTATCCTACATGCTTTCGCCGGACGAGATCGAGGAGATCGAGCTGCGGCAACTGGACGAGTTGGAGAAGCGCCTGATCGCCCGCGGGATCATCAAGCCCGAGTAACCGGCACCGACACCACGGCACCTTGCCATGCCGTCGAGACCAAACCGGACCGGACGCGCAGGCGCCGCCGCCACCCCATCTTGTCCCCGCCGGCCCGGCGGGCGATAGGGGTGCGGTTCCACATCGCCCTGCCCCTCCCGGAGCCTGTCATGCCCCTGTCCGACCTGGCGATCCTGTTCGGTGCCGGCTTTGTCGGCGGGGTGATGAACACCGTCGCCGGTGGCGGCACCTTCGTCACCTTTCCCGCGCTGGTCCTCATCGGCCTGCCGGAGGTCATGGCGAACGCCACCTCGACCGTGGCCTCGCTGCCGGGCTATCTGGCCGGGGCCATCGGCTTCCGGCGCGAGGTCGCGGCCTTCGACCGCCGCCTCCTGATCCGCCTGACCCTGCTGATGGCGGCCGGCGGCGCGATGGGGTCGGTGCTGCTGCTGGTGTCGTCGAACGCGGCCTTCCGCATCGCCGTGCCCTTCCTGCTGCTGATTGCGACGCTCAGCTTCCTCTACGGCTCGGGCATGGCGGCATGGGTGGCGCGGCGGCGGATGGCGATCGCCGCCTACGGGGCCGGCTCGCTGCTGCCGGTGGCGGTCTATGGCGGGTTCTTCAACGGCGGCCTCGGCATCATCCTGCTGGGGCTGTTCTCGCTGTGGGGGATGACCAACCTGCACCTGATGAACGGGCTGAAGACCTGGCTGTCCTTCGCGCTGTCGCTGGTGTCGATGCTGGTCTTCGCCGGCGGCGGCGCGCTGGCCTGGGGACCGGCGCTGGTCATGGCGGCAGGCACGGTGAGCGGCGGCTATCTGGGCGCGCCGCTGGCCCGCAGAATCCCGCGCCCTCTGCTTCGTGGGTTGATTGCGGCGGCGGGCTTCGGCATGACGGGGGTGTTTCTCATCCGTCTCTGGACCTGAAAGGAATCCCCATGTCCGACATCCGCCGCATCCAACCCGGCCCCCGCATGACCGGCGCGGTCGTCCATAACGGCACCGTCTATCTGGCCGGCCAGGTCGGCGAGGGCGCCGACGTGACCGAACAGACCAAATCGGCGCTGGCCGAGGTCGACCGGCTGCTGGCCGCCGCCGGCACCGACAAGTCGCGCATCCTCTATGCCCAGATCTGGCTGGCGGACATGGCGGATTTCGCGGCGATGAACGCGGTCTGGGACGCCTGGGTGCCGCAGGGCGCCACCCCCGCCCGCGCCACCGGCGAGGCCAAGCTGGCCACCCCGGCCTACCGCGTCGAGGTCATCGTGACCGCCGCCGCCTGAGGCCGCGCCACACGGAACGGAAAGGGCCGCCCCTCGGGGCGGCCCATTTTCACACCATCATTTCCTTGGTCGCCGTCAGCCGCAGGTCCGGGTGATCACGCCCCACCCGGTCGACGTCCCATTGCAGGCGCGTCAGGCAAACCGGCTTAGCGAATAGTGAAGTCCACCTATCCGTCAACTGAACTCGAAACGGTATGCATAGGTCTTGAGCACCAGATTTGGAACAGCCCGGGCGGCCAGAACGACACGCGGATGATGTTCTGCCGCGATCAGGATACCGCGCACGGCTTGACCAGTTTCTTCGGCAACGCAACCCATATAGGCCAGAAGTTGCGCGACCGCCTCGGGTTTCGACGTGCCCGCCTTAAGTTCGATCACCACCGGCAGACCGTCGCCGTCGCGGGCAAAGATGTCGATGAAACCGGCCTCGACCCTCCTCTCCGAGCCTTCATCGGCAACGGTCAACCCGTTCTCAAGCTGGGTGATATGTTGCCGGAGCGCGGTCTGGAGATCTTTTTCCAGCCCGAAGGTCTGGGAGGCTGCTTCGATCAATTCCTCGCTTTCTGCCTCTTCTTCGACCAAGGAGGATTCGATATGGCCACCGCAGAAGCGGAGGTAATCGTTGACGTGTGACTTATACCAAGCCAGATGCGTCAGGAGCTTGTTCTGTTCGATATTGAGACGAGAGGGGTTTGGCCGCCCTGCGCGACTGTCTGCGGTAGAAAAGCTCAGACTAGCCAGCAAATCGCTGAACCCGTCCCGAGTGTATTCCGCATCGAGATCGACCCCGTAGTGCCGCTCAAGCCGCTTCAGCGCATAAAAACGCTGTTCGCGGGTTTTCGCAGCTATATCACGAGCTTCAAGATACTTCCTGTATTCCGCCTCGCGCATCACACCATCATTTCCTTGGTCGCCGTCAGCCGCAGCTCCGGGTGGTCGCGTCCCACGCGGTCGATGTCCCATTGCAGGCGCGTCAGATAGACCGGATCGCCGTCGTGGTCCGTCGCCATATGCTGCTTGTTGGCATTGGCGAAGGCGTCCAGCCTGTCCTTAGGCCCCGCCACCCAGCGGGCCGAGGTGAATTGCGAACCCTCGAACCGCACCGGGATGCCGTATTCGATGCCGATCCGGCTGGCCAGCACGTCGAATTGCAGCGCCCCCACCACGCCGACGATGAAGCCGGAGCCGATCATTGGCCGGAACACCTTGGCCGCGCCCTCCTCGGCGAATTGCATCAGGGCCTTTTCCAGATGCTTGGCCTTCATCGGATCGGTGGCGCGCACCGATTGCAGCAGTTCCGGCGCAAAGGACGGGATGCCGGTGAAGCGCAGCGCCTCGCCCTCGGTCAGCGCGTCGCCGATGCGCAGTTGCCCGTGATTGGGAATGCCGATGATATCGCCGGCCCAGGCCTCCTCGGCCAGTTCGCGGTCCGCGGCCAGGAACAGCACCGGATTGGTCACCGCCATCGGCTTTTTCGTGCGCACATGGGTCAGCTTCATCCCGCGCTGGAAATGGCCCGAGGCCATGCGCACGAAGGCCACCCGGTCGCGGTGCTTGGGGTCCATGTTGGCCTGCACCTTGAAGACGAAGCCGGTCACCGCCGTTTCCTCCGGCGCGACCTCGCGCGAGGCGCTGCGCTGGGGCTGGGGCGGCGGGCCGAAGGCGCCGATACCGTCCATCAACTCCCGCACGCCGAAGCTGTTGATCGCGGAGCCGAACCAGATCGGGGTCATGTGCCCCTCGCGGAAGGACCTGGCGTCGAAGGCCGGCAGCAATTCGCGGGCCATCTCGACCTCTTCGCGCAGCTTGTCCAGCAGGTCGGCGGGGATGTGCTCGGCCAGCTTGGGATCGTCCAGCCCGGCGATGCTGATCGAGGCGGCGACGCGGTTGCGGTCGGCGCGGTCCATCAGTTCCAGCCGGTCGTTCAGCAGGTCATAGGCGCCCAGGAAATCCCGGCCCGAGCCGATGGGCCAGCTGGCCGGGGCCACGTCGATGGCCAGATTTTCCTGGATCTCGTCGATGATCTCGAAGGTGTCGCGGCTTTCGCGGTCCATCTTGTTGCAGAAGGTCAGGATCGGCAGGTCGCGCAGCCGGCAGACCTCGAACAG
>CAKTBJ010000057.1 GCA_934533075.1 uncultured Paracoccus sp. | reverse complement strand
GCCCCTCGCAGGCCCCCGCACCATTGCCGTATCGGGGATACCCATATAAGGCGGGGCAAATCCCATCGGAGTGCCGGCCTTGCCCCTTTCCCCCTCCCATGCCGCCCGCGAATACCGGATCGGCGTGCTGGCGGTGCTGGCGGCCTCCGTGCTGTGGGGCACCACCGGCACGGCCGCAAGCCTTGCGCCTGCGGTCGGCCCGGCCGCCATCGGCGCGGCGGCGATGGGCGTGGGCGGACTGTTGCAGGCGGCGCTGGCCTGGCGCGGGATCGTGTCGGCGCAAAGCCGGCTGGGGCGGGCCTGGCCGATGCTGGTTCTGGGCGGGCTGGCGGTGGCCATCTATCCGCTGGCCTTCTATGCCTCGATGCGGCTGGCGGGGATCACCGTGGGCACGCTGATCACCATCGCCAGCGCGCCGCTGGCCTCGGCCCTGATCGAGTGGCGGGTCGACGGCGCCCGGCCGTCGCGGCGCTGGATGGCGGGGGCGCTGGTCGGGCTGGCCGGGATCGTGCTGCTGACCCTGGCCGAGTCGGGCGAGGCCAGCGCGGCCGCCCCGGCGCCGCTGGCCGGGATCGGGCTGGGGCTGGTCGGCGGGCTGACCTATGCGCTGTATTCGTGGACGGCGCGGCGCGTGATGCTGTCGGGGGTGGATTCCCGCGTGGCGATGGGCGCGACCTTCGGCCTGGGCGGGCTGCTGCTGATGCCGGTGCTGCTGGCGACGGGGGCGCCCTTCCTTGCGGCCTGGCAGAACGCGGCGGTGGGCGTCTACATGGCGCTGGTGCCGATGTTTCTGGGCTATGTCGCCTTCGGCATGGGGCTGGCCCGGATTCCCGCCAGCCTCGCCACCACCATCACCCTGACCGAGCCGGTCGTGGCCGCCCTGCTGGCCGTGGGGCTGGTGGGGGAACGGCTGTCGGCGGGCGGCTGGCTGGGCGTGGCGCTGATCTGCGCCTGCCTGCTGATCGTGACCCGACCCCGGCGGCGAAGACCCTGACGGGGACGGCCCGGCGCGAGGCTGCCGCGCCCCTTGCGCACAGCCCGGCATGCCGGCCGGGTGATTCGCCCGACTCGCGCCTTTCGCATATCGGCCAGTGAAATTTCAGCCTATGGCGGTATTTTACTTATGGCGAGTTACCAATACCAAAAACAACCATTACGCGAAATGACAGACGGGCCAGCACCTTGCCTTTTGCCTGCATCCGAAAGTTGCGTCGTATTCGGCGAAATAGATGGAATTCCCCCCGAGGCAAGGCATAATGATAGCGGGGCGACCCCTGTTTCCGGTCGCGTGTTCAGTCGAGGTGACAACATGAAACATGTGGGACTGGCCTCCTTAGCGGCCTTGGCGATTTCCGCGACTGCGGCGCTTGCGGCGCCCCTCGTCGTCAATGGCAGTTTCGAGGACTCTCCGGGCGCGACTCCCGGCATCAACAACGGCCATACCTTTGACGCCCTTCCCGGTCTGGGCGCGGGAGGCTGGGACATCTATGCGTCGCTTCCCGGCTGGACGCACGACAATGACGGGATCGAGGTCCAGACCGCCGGCGTGATCCCCCTGAATCCCGCCGACGGCCAATATTATGCCGAGCTTGACGGGAATACGAATACCACGATCAAGCAGGATATCTTCCTCGATGTGGGCCAGTATCTGCTCAGCTTCTACTACAGCCCGCGGGTGGATACTCCCTCGACCAACCTGATCGACTTCGGGCTGAGCGGCTTCCTGCCCGGCTCCGTCAACGGGCCGGGTATCGGCGGGACCGCGCTGGGTCAGTGGACGCTGGTGACGGCCACCTACAACGTGACCAGCGCCGGCACCTATTCGCTGTATTTCGGGGCGGGTTCGCAATCCGACTCCTATGGCGGGTTCCTCGACAACATCCAGCTGGCCGCCGTTCCGGTGCCTGCCGGCGGCCTGCTGCTGCTGGGCGCGCTTGGCGGCCTGGCCGCGCTGCGTCGGCGCAAATCGGCTGCCTGAGCCGAAAGGCAGGGCTGACGGACAGGGCCGCCCCGGCGACGGGGCGGTCTTTTTCCTGGCCAAAGGATCGGAAGGGCGAGGTCCAGGCTGCTTGCACGCATCTTGCGAAACCGCATCGCAAACGCGGAAGCGGGCGATCGGCCCGGCCATATCGGGCCATTCATCGCGGGACGGGATGCGCGGTACCACAATATGGTGAAAAGCCCCGGCCAATACCGAGGCTTTTCATTATTCCGGCCCGGCGTCAGACGAAATCAATATCGCCCACCACCCGCACCCGCACCCGGCGCGCCTTGCCCGGCAGATAGGCGATGGGAATATCCTCGGCGTCGATGACCTTGACGCTGGCCTCCGACGCCCCCGCGTCCACCGCCGCCGTGAAGGCCAGCTTGCGCGCCGCCTCCAGCGCCTCGTCGCGCTCAAGGCCGGAAAACACCTGGTCCACCTCGCCCGAGACCTGCGCCATCGCCGCACCGATGGCGTTCGCCACCCCGGCATGCTCGACCCGCACCACCTCGGCGCAGCCCTTCATGTCGTCGGGGACAAGGAAGGCGCCGCCGCCCACCGCCAGCACCCGCGCCGGTTCGGCGGAGGTCTTCATGCGGTCGATATTCTCCTCCAGCAGCGCCCGCATATTGGCCAAAGCCTGCGTCACAAGGCCCTTGTCCAGCCCCTTCACCCGGTCGCGGTCGCCGATCTCGATCAGCCCGGCGGCCACGGCCACGTCGGTCGCCGTGAGGATTTCCCCCCCGAACACCAGCGCATCGCGCAGCAGGTTGTAGCCGACCGAGCGCGGGCCGACCTTGACCGTCTGCGGGTCGATGATGGTGCCGCCGCCCAGACCGATCGGCAGCAGGTCGGGCATGCGGAACAGGGTGCGCACGCCGCCGACCTGCACGATATTGTTGGCCTCGCGCGGGAAGCCGTTTTGCAGATAGCCGATATCCGAGGTCGTCCCCCCCACATCGACCACCATGCCGTCGCCGATCCCGGTCAGGAACGCCGCCCCGCGCATCGAGTTCGTCGGGCCGGAGGCGAAGGAGTAGACCGGATTCGCCGCCGCCACCTCGGCCAGAACCACGGTGCCGTCGTTCTGGGTCAGGTAGAGCCGCGCCGTCACCCCGCATTCCGCCAGCGCCTTGCGGAAGGCATCGACGGTATGGCTGCCCAGCCCCTGAAGCGCGGCGTTCAGCATGGTGACGTTCTCGCGCTCCAGCAGCCCGATGCGGCCCAGCGTGTGCGAGAGCGTGATGCGCGCGTCGGGAATGACCTCGCGCAGGATCGCGGCGGCCTCGTCCTCGCATTCCGTGGTCAGGGGCGAGAACAGCGCCGTCACGCCGACCGCCGTAATGCCGGCATCGCGGATCCGGGTCGCAACCTCGCGCATCTGGTCGCGGTTGAAGGGGACCAGAGGCCGGCCATCGTATTCATGCCCGCCCTCGACCATGAAGGTCAGCGGATCGACGGCCTCGTAAAGGTCTTCCGGCCAGTCCACCATCGGCGGCAGCGAGGCCCCCGCCGGCATGGAAATCCGCACGGCGGCGGCGCGTTCCAGCCGCGCGCGCTCGACCACGGCATTGGTGAAATGCGTGGTGCCGATCATCACCGCATCCACCGGCACCTCCGGGCGCGGGTCATGGGCGATGACATGGCGCACCGCCGCGATCACCCCTGTCATCACGTCCGCCGTGGTCGGCTGCTTGGTGGAGGCGAGGACGGCATCGCCCTCGATCAGCACGGCATCGGTATTCGTGCCGCCAACGTCGATCCCGATGCGTTTCATTTGTCGAACACCGATTTATAATCAAGATCATAACCGAAGGCGCGCGGACCGACATGCTCGATCCCCTTCGGGCTGCGCAGGATGCCGGGCGCCGGCAGGGCGACCACCGTGGCGCGCTGGCCATAGCGCACGGTCTCCGTGCCGATGGCTTCGCCCGAGACCGAATCCAGCAGGCAAAGCAGGTCCGGGGTCGAGGCCACCGCCTCGCCGTCGCGGAAGGCCACCGCCCATTCGTTTTGAAAGGCCAGGTCCATCTCGGACCCCTGATCGCCGTCCAGCCCGGCCAGACGGGTGCGCCCGCGCAGGAAGCCCCCCGTGGTGGTGCGGTCCACATCCACCACCTTGCCGGTGAACAGGCGGATACCGCCCTCATAGTCCAGCACGGCCTGAATGGCGTCGGCATGGGCGGCATGGGCCTCCATCACCGCCCGGCCCAGCCCGATGGCCTTGCTGACGGTGCCATGCACGGCCCAGTCCTTGACCTCGCGCCCGGTGCGCGGGGCCTTGCAGGTCGAGGCGACGGAACCGACCTCGGTGCAGATGGCGCGAGAAACCCGCTCCATCCATTTCCAGCTTGGCACCTTGGTCACGAAGGCCTCGATGCCCCGGCAATCGACCAGCGACAGCGGATATTGCTTCAGCCCGCCGATGGCGAAGGTGGTCATCTGCGCCTCGGGATAGGCGCGGCCCATCGTGTCGGCATCGACCACCGGCAAATCCAGGTGCGCCGCCGCCAGAAACGGGGAAATCGCATTGCCGCCGCCGATCTCCAGCGACATGACGGCGCGGAACTTGCGGCCCAGATAGTCCTCCATCGCCAGCACGGCGTGGGCGAGATGCGAGGAATCGACCAGCCGCTCCTGCCCGACCAGCGGCGCGCCCATCTTGGACACCACCGCCACCATGTCGTCGTCGGCCAGCTCCTCCGCGCCGATCACGGTGATCTTGCGGCCTTCCTTCATCAGGCGCTTGAGGTTCAGCTGCGACAGATACGGGCTTCCGCCGCCGCCGGTGCCCAGAATCCAGGCGCCGATGGACAGCGGGTCGATCTCGTCCGCCTCGAAGTTTCGGGTCATGCTCGCCTCCACAAATCGCCGGCAGGCTAGCGCCCGCTTCCGGGGTTACAAATAAGGATCAGCCCCTATATGCCTTTCGGGGTCCATCGCGAGGTCATGCGCCGCCCCATGAACCAGACCAGACGCCCGATCGTGCATTTCATCTCCGCCGGCCTCAGCCCGCGCGAGGACATCGTGCCGGACCTGATCGCGTTCCTCGACCAGCCGGTGGATGCGCGCGAGATCGGGGCGCTGGACGGGATGACCGCGGCCGAGATCGCGGCGATGGCGCCCGAGGCCGACGAGCAGGTGATCCATACCCGCACCGCGCCCGGCCAGTGGATCGTGGTCTCCAAGGCGCGGCTGACCCGGCGCATGCGGGACATCGTGTCGGCCCTGCCGGTCGAGGGGCGACCGCTGGTCGTCATCCTCTCCACCGGCCTGCTGGGCGATTTCCCGACGCCCTTCCCCACCGTGAACGCCCAGCGGGCGCTGGAAACCGCTATCCGCTCGCTGATCGCCGAGGGCGAGCGGCTGGGCATCGTGCTGCCGCTGGAACGGCAGGCGCGCGCGGACCTGCTGCCGGAGTTGAG
Source organism: uncultured Paracoccus sp. (assembly GCA_934533075.1). Classification (GTDB taxonomy): domain Bacteria; phylum Pseudomonadota; class Alphaproteobacteria; order Rhodobacterales; family Rhodobacteraceae; genus Paracoccus. The sequence continues at coordinate 4,138 of CAKTBJ010000057.1, read as the reverse complement.
CCGCTTCGACACGCTGAGCGCGGCGGTCGAGACCGGCGACCGCATCGGCATGATGGAGGCGCTGGCCCGGCTGTCGGATTGCGACATCATCGTGCTGAACTCGGTCAGCTATACCGAGGCGGATGCGCGGCTGATCCGGCAGGTCTCGGGCAAGCGGGTGATGCTGGCGCGGCGGATCATCGGCTCGGCCATCAACCTGCTGCTGTCCACCCGCGACTTCACCGCGCCGCGCGAGGCACCCGAGGTCCCCGCCCCGCCGGTCGAGCCGCCCGCCGACCCGCCCCTGTCGCTGGACGCGCTGACCCGGCGCGAAAGGCAGGTGCTGCCGCTGGTCGCGGAAGGGCTGTCCAGCAAGGAGATCGCCCGGCAACTGGGCATCAGCCCCAAGACCGTGGAAATCCACCGCACCAACATCCTGCGCAAGCTGGACGCGAAATCCTCGCGCGAGTTGATCTATCGCTTCGTCTCGCGCGGCTGGCGCTGAGGGGGGGATGGTGCGTGCAAGCACGCACCCTGCGGGGTGCGGTCCCACCATCGGCTGCGCTCGGAACCGTAGGGTGCGTGCTTGCACGCACCATTCGGGAAGCGGCGCGCGCGGGCACGCACCCACAGGGCGAACGGTGGTCATGATCGGCCCGGCAGCCGCCAGCGCGTCGCGGGCATGGGCGCGGCACGGGGCACCCAACGGGCGGGGCCTGCCGGGGCCTTTCCTTAAGTATTCTCCCCTATATGCCGGGCATTCGGGATCGGGCTAGGCTGCCGCACCAATTCCCATCGGGAGGGATGCCGGATGCCCATGACCGCCGCTTTCGTCACCATCGGCCAGACGCCGCGCCTCGACATGGTGCCGGAGATGCAGGGCGAGATCCTCGCCGGCCTGCCCGCCGAGGCGCTGGAGATCACGGAATTCGGCGTGCTGGACGGCAAGGACGGCGCCGCGCTGGAGGCCTTCGCGGCCTGCGAGGGGCATCCCACCTTCGCCACCCGCCTGAATGACGGGCGCGAGATGGTCGTGGATGTCGCGGCCATCGAATCCGAACTGAACCGCCTGCTGGCCGGCATCGACGGGCGCTTCGACCTGATCGTGCTGCTCTGCACCGGCACCCGTATCGAACCGCTGTCGCGCTCGCTGGTCATCGAGGCGCAGCGCATCGTGGACGCGAATTTCGAGGCCATCGGCGCCAGCGCGCAAAGGCTGGGCGTGCTGCTGCCCCTGCAACGGCAGGTGGAGGAATTCGGGCAAAGGCATGTGTTCACGCGCCCGGTGACGCTGGCGGCGGCCTCGCCCTATGCGGATGGAGATTTCGAGGCGGCGGCCGAAATTCTGGCCGGATGCGATCTGGTGGTCATGCACTGCATGGGCTTTTCGGCCGGGATGGCGGCGCGGATGCGCGGGGCGGTCAAGGCGCCGATCCTGGTCTCGCGCCGGGTGGTGGCCGGCGCCGTGCGGCAACTCATTCAATAGAAGAATTCGACGAAATATCAGGGAGTATCTGAAATTGCTGAAAATAATCCGCAGCCTTGGCCTTGCCGCCGTGCTGGCCACCTCGGCCCTGACCCCCGGCGCGCAGGCCTTCGAGCGCACCGACGAGGGCACCATCATCGTCTTTGGCGGCCGGCAGGCGATCCCGGTCCTCGACCCGCATGTGCGTTATGACTGGTCGACGCGCATGGTCCAGCAGGCTGTCTATGACGCGCTGTTCAAGTACGAGGGCAACCCGGCCGAGATCAAGCCGTGGCTGGCCGAGGCTTGGGAGGTCAGCGAGGACGGCCTGACCTGGACCATCACGCTGGTCGAGGGTGCGAAATTCCACAACGGCGATCCCGTGGATGCCGAGGCCGTGCGCTATTCCTTCGAGCGCGGCCTGACCCTGAACAAAGGCGTGGCCTGGATGTTCAAGGACGTGCTGGCGCCCGAGAACATCACCGTCATCGACGACCGCACCGTGCAGTTCCAGCTGTCCGGCGCCTTCGCGCCGTTCCAGGCCTTCCTGCCGTGGTGGTATATCGTCAACCCCAACCAGGTGAAGGAACACGAGGTGGACGGCGATTGGGGACAGGCCTGGCTGACCGACAATGCCGCCGGCTCCGGCCCGTTCGAGCTGGGCCGGTGGGAGCCGAACGTCCTTTATGAAATGATCGCCCGCAAGGATTACTGGCGCGGCTGGGAATCCGGCGACAAGGCGCCGGCCGGGGTGATCTATCGCATCATTTCCGAGCCGGCGGCGCAGAAGGCGGCGCTGATGCGCGGGGATGCCGATATTGTCGAGGGGTTGACCTCGGACGACTATGTTCAGATCGCGTCGAACCCGAATCTGGTGATCGAGGATCACCCCGGCATGACCACCTTCGGCATCAAGTTCAACACCCAGCGCGGCCCGACCGCCGACCCCAACCTGCGCAAGGCCATCGCCTATGCGATGGATTACGACGCGCTGGTGCAGATCTATAACGGCGCCGCCGTGCTGGAGACCTCGCCCATCCCGCAGGGCATCCGCGGCCATATCGACGTGCCGGACATCCCGCGCCGCGACATGGACAAGGCCCGCGAATACCTGGCCAAGACCGAATGGGCCGATGGCGGGCTGAAACTGCAATACATCCACATGACCGGGCTGGAGGAGGCGCGGCGCATCGGTCTGGTGCTGCTGGACAACCTCAAGGAGCTGGGGATCGAGGTCGAGATCGTCTCGGACACCTGGCCGAACATGGTGGCGCGCGGCGCCTCGGTGGATACGGCGCCGGACATGACTTCGGTCTATACGACGCCCATCGCCAACGACCCGGACGCGGTGGCCTTCCAGTATCACCCCTCCAGCTGGGGGCAGTATTTCGCCATGCATTACTATGACAACCCGGAGGTGGCGGCCAAGATCAAGGAAGCCCGCACCACGATGGACTGGGACAGCCGCGCGGCGCTTTATGCCGACATCCAGACCCAGATCGTCGCCGACCAGCCGGAAATCTTCGGCATGCTTCAGAACCGCCGCTGGGCACGGCAAAGCTATCTGGAGGGTTTCGTGTTCTCTCCTGTGCGCTTCACCGGCGAGGTGGACCTCTATCAGCTTTGGGTGAATGCCGAGTAGGGCACCCGCAACCGGCGCGGCCTGTCGCGGGCCGTACCCCTGCCACGACGGCGGGGCGGGGGCGCGGGAAGGTGCCATGCCGGGCGGTGCGCGGGAAACGATGGCGGATGCCGCCGCCCGCCCTCGCCGCATCGGCGGGATGAAGCGCGTCACGGCCTTCCGCACCGAAAGCCATCGCAGCGCAAGGCGCGGCCCCAGCCACGCCGGCGCGACGGGATCACGAGGGACTTTCATGCCGGACTTCGCACGAGGCACCATCATGGACGCGACCGCACGCCCTCGCCCGGTCGGCGGGGCGCGGCATGATCTTGCCTCCCGCGCCGGGACCGGCGGCACAGGATGCGGCCCACGCCTGGACGGCAGGACGGAACCACAAATGGCTTTCATGCCCGACCTCGCACGGGGCACCATCATGGACACGGCCGGATGCTCTCGCCCGGTCGGCGGGGTGCGGCATGACCTCGACTCCCGCGCCGGAAACGACATGAGGCGCGCCCCGCAAGGCCGCGCGCCGCATCCGGTCCACGGCCGGCAGGGCATGAACCGGGGGGCACCTGCATGCTGAAACTCATGGCGGAGAAAATCGTCACCATCGTCATGACGATGCTGGGCATCGCCATCCTGACCTTCCTGATCACCAATATCGCGCCCGGCGACCCCGCACGGCTGATCGCCGGGCCGAACGCCACCCCGGACATGGTGGAAACCATCCGGGTGGAAAACGGCCTCGACAAGCCGCTGTATATCCAGTTCGCGCATTACATGGGCAACCTGCTGCAAGGCGACCTCGGCACCTCGCTGATCACCACGAAGCCCGTATTGACCGAATTGGCGCGTTACGCCCCGGCCACGATCGAGCTGGTTCTGCTGGCCATGCTGATCGGCGTGGTGCTGGGCGTGCCGCTGGGGATGCTGTCGGCGGTCTATCGCGACGGGGTGCTGGACCAGGTCGTGCGGCTGTTTTCCATGTCGGGCGTGGCGGTGCCGGCCTTCTGGCTGGGCATCGTGCTGCAACTGTGGTTCTCGGTCGATCTGGGCATCCTGCCGGTCTC
>CAKTBJ010000056.1 GCA_934533075.1 uncultured Paracoccus sp. | reverse complement strand
CCCAACGCCCCGCGACAACCACGCTTCGAATAGCCAAGACGCACGAGAGACAGGAACATCCGGCAAGGCCGCGCGCGATGCGTATCCACGCACCGCTACACCGATGCCCCCCATAAATGCCTGCCACGCCCCGCAAGGCCGGGCGGCAGCGCCGCCCCGCAGGGGCGCAGGGGGACCGCTCTTGGGCCGGCTCCCGCAACGGCGCGATTGCAACCCCGTGCCGCGCAGGCTATCCCCTCGCCATCCCGCAACCAGTTACGAGGCCTTCCATGACCACCCCGCCCCTGCGCATCGGCATTGCGGGCCTCGGCACCGTCGGCACCGGCGTCGTGCGCATCCTGCAAACCCATCCCGACCTCATCGCCGCCCGCGCAGGCCGCGCCATCACCATCACCGCCGTCTCGGCCCGCGACCGGCACCGCAACCGCGACGTGGACATCTCCGCCTATGCCTGGGAGGACGACGCAAGCGCGCTGGCCGCCCGCGACGACGTGGACGTGGTGGTCGAGCTGATCGGCGGGCATGAGGGCATCGCCCGCGATGCCATCTCCGCCGCATTGGCGCGGGGCAAGGACGTGGTGACGGCCAACAAGGCGCTGCTGGCCATGCACGGGCAGGAGCTGGCCGAGGCCGCCGAGGCGCAGGGCCGCGTCATCCGCTTCGAGGCCGCCGTCGCCGGCGGCATCCCGGTCATCAAGACCATGACCGAAAGCCTCGCCGGCAACAGTATCCGCCGCGTCATGGGGGTGATGAACGGCACCACCAACTACATCCTGACCCGCATGCAATCCGCCGGCCTGCCCTATGAGGCGGTATTCGAGGAGGCAAGGCAACTGGGCTATCTGGAGGCCGACCCGACGCTGGACGTGGGCGGCATCGACGCCGGGCACAAGCTGGCCATCCTCGCCGCCATCGCCTTCGGCACCCGCCCCGACTTCGCCGGCGTCGAGATCGAGGGGATCGAGAGGGTCAGCATCGACGACATCAACCGCGCCGCCGACATGGGCTATCGCATCAAGCTGCTGGGCGTGGCGCAGATGACCGCGCGCGGGCTGGAACAGCGCATGTCCCCCTGCCTCGTCCCCGCCGACAGCCCGCTGGGCCAGCTTCAGGGCGGCACCAACATGGTGGTGGTCGAGGGCGACGCCGTGGGCCAGATCGTGCTGCGCGGCGCCGGCGCGGGCGAAGGCCCGACCGCCTCGGCGGTGCTGTCGGACCTGGTGGAGATCGCGCGCGGGGTGCGCCTGCCCACCTTCGGCCAGCCGGCCGCGACCCTGAAACCGGCGCAGAACGCCCGCACGGCGGTGCCAGCGGCCTATTACCTGCGGCTGGAACTGGCCGACAAGCCGGGGGCGCTGGCCAAGGTGGCGACGGTGCTGGCGGATGCGGGCATCTCGGTCCACCGCATGCGCCAATACGACCACGGCAACGGCACCGCGCCGGTGCTGATCGTGACCCACAAGACCACGCCGGCGGCCATCGACCACGCCATCGAAGCCCTGCCCGCCACCGGCGTGGTGATGGCCGAGCCGGTCGAGCTGCGCATCGAGGAGGTCTGACCTCCCCGTGGCCGGAGAACCCGGAACCGGCGCGGCGGTCCTGCGCCGCTTCTCCCGCCGCAGCCGCGCCGAGCAGGTCCGCAAGTTCCCCGATGCGATCCTGCGCGCCGGCGGCGATGCCGCGTCTTGGCCCGCGCTGGACGGCGTGACCGGGATCTTCTTCACCTCGCGCACCGGCAGCACCGCGCTGGTGCGCGAGGCCGAGCGCGCGTTCACGCTGGGCCATGCCGGGGAATCGCTCAATGCCGGCAAGCTGCAACGCCTTGCGCAGCGGCACGGCTTCGCGGACCTGCGCGAGGCGCTGGCATGGCTGATCGCGGAGTCGGCCCCGGCTGGCTGGTTCCTGTTCAAGGCCGGCAGCCCCGGCCTGCTGAACGCGGCGCGCATCGGGTTTCTGGACCGGTATGCGGCGCTGATCCGGCCGGTTTTTCTGATGCGCCGGGACGTGCTGGGCCAGGCCCTGTCCATCGTCGCGGCCGAACATACGCGCAGGTTCCACTCGACCCAGACCATGCAACGGGACTGGCTGCCCGAGCATTACGATTATCACGCGATCCGTCGGCAGATCCGGGCAATCACCGACACGAATGCGCGCATCGCGGCCAGCCTGCCCTGCTTTCGCCACCCGCCGCAGGTGCTGTTCTACGAGGATTTCCGGGACGGCGATTTCAGCCTGCCCCTGCGCATCCTGTCCGGGACCGGCCTGCCGCACCGCCCCCGGCTGCTGCCGGACACGGGCGGCGTCGAGAAAGCCACCCACCCGCTGACCGCGGCCTTCCGGGCGCGCTTCCTCAAGGATGCCTCATGGCGGGGCCGGCGGCTGCTGGACCGGCATGCGCGGTTCGTCGACCGCTGGCAGGCGCGGCGCGACGGCTGAGCCGCGCCCCTAGTCCAGCGGCGGATGGCCGAAGGCCAGGGCCAGCGCGGTCAGGATGAACCACATCGCCGTGGCATAGAAGAAGCCGCGCTCGGCCAGCCCGAACCAGACCTGCAAGGGCCGCCAGAAGCCGGTGACGACCAGCAGGCTCAGCATGCCCGCCACGGTGATCGCCACCCAGTCCAGCAGCTTCAGCACCGCACCGGAGACCAGCAGGCCCATCTTCGGCGCGCCCAGCAGCACGATCGCCCCGGCGGCGGCAAAGCAGCCCATCGCGAAATAAAGGTGGATGAACCCCTCGCGCTGGCGGGCGCGGACCGGGTGGTGGCCCGGCTCGACCCCGTGCGAATCGGTGGGAAACAGCAGCAGGCCCAGCAGCATCGCCGCCAGCACGCACAGCCAGACCGGCACCGCCCAGCCCAGGCCGCCATGCAGCGCCATCGCCAGCGCCTGACACAGCACCCCGACGATCATCAGCCCGCCATAAAGGTCGAAGCGCGTCCGCCCCGGTCCCAGGGCATGGGCACTGATCGTCTGCCACATCATGGCGCGCCAGCCCAGCCGCATCTCCAGCGAGGCCAGCAGCGCCGCCGATGCCAGATAGAACCCGCAGGCCAGCAGGGCGACGGCCATCACCACGGCCCAGCCGGACATGCTCCGCCCCGTCCCGATGCCGCCATCATTCCCTGCCCCGCATGCCTCGCCCCGCGCCCCGCCCGCCTTGTCCCGGCATGCCGGGGCGCCTTTCCCGCCCCCCGGCACCGCCGCTGCCGCCCGGCACCGCAGGGGCGAGGCGCCGCGCGTGATCCGCGACAGTCCTCGCCGGCCCCCCGCCCCGCCTTGCGCCGGCTGGCCGAAATCATCTTGCCGGCATCCTCGCACGCCCCGAGGCGACGGCCCAGCCGCCCGCCCCGCACGATTCCGACAGGTGAGGCGCCCGTTCCCCGGCACTCCGGCGAGACCCGACGCGACCGCGCCGCCCGGTCCCCGCGGGACGGGGCGCCTTGCCGGGCACGCAATGACCTGCTGCTCATCCTCGCCTGCCTCATCCTTCCTGCCTTGGCCCGCGCCTCCCTTCCTCTCATCCTAAGGCCACGGCCCACCCTCCCCGGCATCTTTCTCGGCCCTGGGTTAACGGTGCTGCCGGCCATGCCTTGCATGCCAGCGGCTTCCGCCCGGCATGCAAGGCTTCGATCCGTGCCCCCATCCCTGCCCCGCGCCCGCCACGCAAGCGAAGGAAAGCGTCTTTCCCGCGCCCCTGCGGGGCTTGGCAAGACGGCGCTGCCGCCCGGCCCTGCGCCGCCGGCATGACGCCGGTCCCGTCATTCGCGCCCCGTCAAGCTTGTCGGGCCGGTGGCTTTGGGTCAAGCTGCGGAAATGATGACAAGCCTTGCCCATTCCGCCCTGTTCGCCCCGGTGGACATCTATTGCGAGCGCCTCGGCCCCGGCTTCTGGGCCGAGCCGGTGAACGCGGTCACCAACCTGTCCTTCATCGCCGCCGCCATCTGGGGCGGCATGACCGCCCGGCAAAGGGGCGAGGACAGCCCCGCCATCTGGCTGCTGGTCGGGCTGGCCGCGCTGATCGGGATCGGCAGCTTCCTGTTCCATACTTTCGCACAGGTCTGGTCCGCCTTTGCCGACACCATCCCGATCTGGACCTTCGTGGCCCTGGCCAGCGGCATCGCGGCGGTGCGAATCGGCGGGTTCCGCCCCAGCCGCGTGGTGCTGGGCGCGCTGGCGCTGGTCGTGGCGGTCGTGGCCCTGCGCGCGGTCCTGCCCGAGTCCCCGCCGCGCACGGGACCGCCGCCGCTGAACGGCTCGCTGCAATATGCGCCGGCGGTGGCGGCGCTGGCGGTGTTCACGCTGGTCGGCTGGTGGCGCGGCTCGCCCCTGACCGGCTGGATCGGTGCCGCGCTGGCGGTGTTCCTGGTCTCGCTGACCGCGCGCACACTGGATCATGCGGTCTGCGATCGCTGGCCGGTGGGCGTGCACTGGATCTGGCACCTGATGAACGGGCTGCTGATCGGGCTGGTGTTGCAGATCGTGATTCGCGCCCGCGACACCCGCCGCGCCTGAGCCTAGCGCGCGGCCCCGCATAACAGCACCGCCGCCCGCCGGGCCATCGCGGCAACGTCCCTGCTGAGCGGCAGCGCGGTTTCCAGATCGCCCAGCGCGATCCAGCGCGCATCCGCCGCGTCGTCGGCGGCCACCGGCTCGCCCGCCTGCCAGTCGCACAGCACCGCCACCAGCACGAAATGCCGCCGCAGCGTGCCGCCATCGGGACGGTCCCAGGCATCCACGGCGTCAAAGACCCGCAAGGGCAAGGCGGTTACGCCGGTTTCCTCGAACAGTTCACGGGCGGCGGCGTCCAGCACGGCCTCGCCGAACTCGACCTTGCCGCCGGGAAAGCCCCAGAGGCCCGCATCCGGCGGATTGGCGCGCTGGACCAGCAGGACCTGCCCGCCGCGCAGGACGACCGCCAGGACGGCGACCACCGGGCGCGGATCGGACATGCCCCTACAGCATCCCCGGCAGCACCAGGTCCGGCGGCCGGTGACCGTCCGCGAAGGTCTTGATGTTGACGATCACCCGCTCGCCCATCTCGGCCCGGCCCTCGACCGTCGCGGAACTCATATGCGGCAGCAGCACCACGTTCGGCAACTCGCGCAGGCGGGGGTTGATCTCGTGGCCATGCTCGAACACGTCCAGCCCCGCCCCGGCGATCTCGCCCGCGCGCAGCATCCGGGTCAGGGCGTTCTCGTCGATGACCTCGCCGCGCGAGGTGTTCACCACCACCGCCGTCGGCTTCAGCAGCTTCAGCCGGCGCGCGTTCAGCAGGTGGAAGGTCGAAGGCGTATGCGGCGCGTTCACCGACACGATGTCCATGCGCGCCAGCATCTGGTCGAGACTTTCCCAATAGGTCGCCTGCAAGTCCTCCTCGACCTCGGGGCGCAGCCGGCGGCGGTTGTGGTAATGCACCTGCATCCCGAAGGCATTGGCGCGCCGCGCCACCGCCTGCCCGATCCGCCCCATGCCGAGGATGCCCAGCCGCCGCCCCGCCAGCCGCGCGCCCAGATGCGCGGTCGGCGCCCAGCCCTGCCAGCGGCCGGCCTGCATCTCGGCCAGCCCCTCCGGGATGCGGCGCGCCACGGCCAGAATCAGCGCCAGCGTCATGTCGGCGGTGTCGTCCGTGACCACGCCGGGCGTATTCGACACCAGAATCCCGCGCTGGCGGGCCGAGGTCACGTCGATATGGTCCACCCCGGCGCCGAAATTGGCGATCAGTTTCAGCCGCTCTCCGGCCTGCGCCAGCATAGAGGCGTCGATCTGGTCGGTGATCGTCGGCACCAGCACATCGGCGCTGCGCATGGCGGCGATCAGCTGCTCGCGGCTCAGCTTGGTATCCTCTTGGCGCAGGGTGGTGTCGAACAGCTCGCTCATCCGCGCCTCGACCACCTCCGGCAGCCGCCGCGTGACGAAGACCGACAGGCGGGAACGCTCGCCCGCGGCGCGGCGGGGCGCGGTGGCAGCGGCGGGGATCGGGCTGGGCATCGCTTGACCTCTCGTGACTTTCCAATTCAGGGCCGGAATGGCAAACTGCCCGCGAACCGGGGCGCAGGCAAGACCCCGGCGGGCAAGGGCGGCCGTCCGAACCCGGATTTCGTCGAAACGATGAGGGGCAGAGTTGATGACGCAAACGCGCGGCTTGTGGCGATTGGCCTTGGTATTGGCGCTCGGGGCGGGGGCGATGGCGCCGGCGGCGCTCCCGGCGCAGGAGGCAAGCATGACCCGCGGGGCCGAGCCGGGGCGCGGCCCGGTCACCAACCTGCCCCTGCCCCGCTATGTCAGCCTGAAGGGCAGCGAGGGCAATGCGCGGCGCGGCCCCTCGCTGTCGCATCGCATCGACTGGGTGTTCAAGCAATCCGGCATGCCGCTGCGGGTGGTCGCGGAATACGGCCACTGGCGCCGGGTCGAGGATCGCGACGGCGCCGGCGGCTGGGTCTATTACACGCTGCTGTCGGGGGTGCGCACGGTCGAGGTCACGCAGGACATGGCGAACCTCTATACCCGCCCGGTGGATACCAGCGCGGTGGTGGCGCGGGCCGAGGCCGGGGCGGTGCTGAAGCTGGGGGATTGCGAAATCGACTGGTGTGCGGTCTCGGGCGGGGGCGCCAGCGGCTGGATGCCGAAATCCGCGCTGTGGGGCGTGGATGCCGACGAGACGCGATAGGCGCCTCGCCGGCAGCGGCACGCGAGGGAAGACGCGCCTTTCCCGCTGGGCTTACCTGTTGCAGCGCAGCAGGTTCTGGTCGCCGGCGGTCGATGCGCGCAGCACGATGCCCTGCGCCGCCGGGGTCACATAGGCGACCTGTTCGGTCACGGTGTTGCCTTCCGTGCGGGTCAGGTCCAGCTTCAGCGCCGAGCCGGAACGGGTCAGCTGCGCCAGCTTGTATTCGGCGCCGTTCATCACCAGCCCGCCATCGGTGACGACGACGCGGGTGGGGCTGTTGGCGCGGTTGCAGGTGATCGGATCGGTGTCGTAGGCGCCGGCCAGCGCGGCCAGGTTGGTGCTGACCACGCGCGTCGGCTGCACGACGACGGTGGTGCCGTCGGGCCGGGTCGAGCCGGGAATGACGGTGGCCTGCGGCCCGGCATCGGCGCCGATGACGGTCTGCTCGCTCTGGACGCCGACCTGTTCGCAGCCGACAAGGACGAGGGGGGCGGCACAGGCGGCCAGGATCAGAAAATGTTTCATTGGATCACTCGCTGATAACTGGGGCTGGTTGCCCCGACAGCCGATCAATGCGCCGGAGCGGGCTTTTGTTCCGTCAGCGCGGGCGGTTGCCCGCAGGCCGGACCGGCCGGGGCGGCGGGTCAGGCCCCGCGGCCGGCCGCTTGCGGCCCGTGCAGCAGGTCCAGCGCCGCCCGCGCCATCAAGGCACCCAGAAGCTGGGCGCTGCCGTCGCGGGGGATGGCGTCCGACCCGTGGGGATCGGCAATGCCGGGATCGTCGGAGGCTGGATGCCGGATCGCCACTTGCGGCTGCGCATCCGCCAGCCAGCCGTGGACCAGCACCACCCCGGCGGCCGCGCAGGCGCGGCCCAGCGCGGCCGCATCGCCCACCGCCAGCACCACGGCGCATCCCTCCACCGCCGCCCCCTCGGAGACATGGCAGCCGGGATGCAGGGCGGCGATGGCGCGGGCGACGGGTTCGGTCCCTTCGCCCGCCAGCGCGATTCGCGTCACGCCGGCATCGGCCAGCGCAAGGCAGATCGGCGCGGCCACGCGGGCCGGCCCGGCGACCAGCACCGGCGGGGCGGTGTCGGAAGCCGGCACCCGCATGGCCTCGGCCCGGCGATGGGCGCGGGCGGCGGCGATGCCGGCCTGCAAGGCGGCACCCTCGGCACGGGCGGCATCGGCCTCGCTGCGCAGGGCGTCGATGCCGCTCAGCCGGCGCAGGCGGCGAATCAGGTGGATATACAGCGCCATCAGCAGGCCCAGCGCGGTGACGATCAGCATCGCCCGCCAGTCCCAGCCCAGCATGCGCAGCGAGACCGCGCGCGGCAGGATCAGCGCCAGCGCCAGCGCCGCGACCCAGGCCCCGGCCAGCAGCGCCCACAGCCGGGCGCGCGGCACACCCAGCAGCAGGCCCGCCGCCAGAACCGCCAGCAGGATCGCCGCCAGCACCATCAGCCGCGCCCGGTCGAGCCGAAGCCCCCGGTGCCGCGCGCGCTGTCCTCCAGCACCGCCACCGCGCGGAAGGCGGCCTGCGTGACCGGCGCGATGACCATCTGGGCGATGCGCTCGCCATGCGCCAGCGTGACCGGCTCGGCGCCCAGATTGACCAGCAGCACCTGCACATGGCCGCGATAATCCGCGTCCACCGTGCCCGGCGCGTTCAGCACCGTCAGCCCATGCCTGAACGCCAGCCCCGAGCGCGGCCGCACCTGCGCCTCATAGCCCGGCGGCAGCGCCATCGCGAAGCCGGTGGGCAGCAGGGCACGGGTGCCGGGGTCCATCACCACCGCGTCGCGCCCCGGCAGGTTGAGGCGGATGTCGGCCCCCGCCGCGCCCTCGGTGGCGAATTCGGGCAGCGCCACAGCCGCGTCGAAACCGTCCAGACGCCGAACCTTCACCACCAGCCTGCGCATCCGCGCCTCCCTTGCCAGAACCTCGCCGCGGCGCTAGGCCCGGCCCTGCCGAAGCACCCCGACGCGCCATCGTCACCGGCCCGCGCGCGACCCCCGCGCCAAAGGAAAGGGCCGGCGCGGCGGCCGGCCCGTATCGCGGGGATCGCCGCCGCCTCAGCGCGGCGCGATCATCATCACCATCTGCCGGCCTTCCAGCTTCGGCATCGATTCGATCTTGCCCAGCTCGCCCACATCGTCGCGGATGCGGTTCAGCAGATCGACCCCCAGCTCCTGGTGGGCCATCTCGCGGCCGCGGAAGCGCAGGGTGACCTTCACCTTGTCGCCATCTTCCAGAAAGCGCAGCACGTTGCGCATCTTCACATCATAGTCGTGGGTGTCGGTCCCCGGACGGAACTTGACCTCCTTGATGTCGATGATCTTCTGCTTCTTGCGCGCCTCGGCCTCGCGTTTCTGCTGTTCATACTTGAACTTGCCGAGGTCCATGATCTTGCAGACCGGCGGCACCGCATTGGGCGAGATCTCGACCAGATCCAGCCCGGCCTCCTCGGCCAGGGCGAGGCCGCGCGCGGGCGGCACGACGCCGATATTCTCGCCATCGGCGCCGATCAGGCGGATTTCTGCGACGCGGATACGGTCGTTGACGCGGGGGCCGGTGTCGCGGGTAGGCGGCGCGTTATGCGGGCGACGAGCTATGGTTCGATTCCTTGTATAGCGGTCCAATCGCCGCGATAACTAGGGTTTGCCGGCGCAAAATTCAACTCGATTTGCAGGCATGGCGCGGCTTTCTTCGCACGCCGCGCCGTGGCATAGAGGGGACCGACCGGCTTTCCCGTCCCAGACCCGAAAGGCACAGCAAGACATGGCGCGCATTCTGGCAATCATCCTTCTCGTCCTGGTCGTGGCGGCCGGGGCATGGTGGTTTCTGACCAAACCCGGCACGATGACCCTGCCGCCCCTGCCCGAGCCGACGGAGGCCCCGGCCCAGGCGCCCGCCGACACGGCGGCGGATGCGGCGGCGGATGCCGCGGCGACCGCCAGCGACGCCGCCGCCGAGGCCAGCAGCGCCGCCGAAGCCAGCGGCAGCGAGGCCGCGAGCGAGGCCGCCCAGACCGCCGGCGAGGCAGCGGATGCCGCGCAGGACGCCGCCGACCGTGCCGCCGACGCCGCCGCCAGCGGCGAGGCCGATGCCGCCGCCGAAGCCGCGCAGGAGGCCGCCGAGGCCGCCCGCTCCGCCGCCGAGGCCACCAGCGAGGCCGCCACCATCGACGCCGCGCTGACCCCGGAAGGCTTCGACGCCGACCGCATCACCGCCATGATCGAGGCCAGCGCCATGTCGGACGCGCAGAAGACCTCGCTGAAGGCGCTGGTCACGGCGGCCGCGACGGACGAGGGGCTGCGCGATTCGGTGCTGTCGCAGGTGAGGGCCGCCCTGCAATGACGCAGCCGGCGCGCCGGTCCGCCGCGCCCCTGCCCGTCCCCGGTGCCGCCCCGGCGCCGGGTTTCGCCGATCTGGCCGAATGGCTGGCCGCCCGCCCCCGGCAACTGGCCAAGGGACCGCTGGCCGTGCTGCTGTTCGAGGACGGGGTCGAGACCTTCTCGACCCTGCGCTATCACCTGATGGTCGGCTTTCGCCATGTCATCGCCCTGTCGCCCGAGCCGCTGGACCTGCCGGCGCTGGGCCTGACGGCGGCGGAATGCGCCCGCATCACCAACCTGCGCCACGACTGCCGCCGCACCTCGACCCATGTCGAGGCGGTCAATGCCGTGATCGCGGCGGTGCCGGCGGGGACATGGATCTATTACGGCTTCAACGCGGAATACCTGTTCTATCCCTTCTCGGACCACCGCCGCGTCGGCGAGTTGCTGGAATTCCACCAGCAGGAGCGCCGCGATGCGATGCTGACCTATG
>CAKTBJ010000055.1 GCA_934533075.1 uncultured Paracoccus sp. | reverse complement strand
TCCCGATTCCCGCGATCCGCTCCGGTTGCCGTCGCGGTCTCCGCCGGATAATTCTCCGCATGATACAGAATCTGCATATTACCCTTCTCTCTGTATTCCGGCCGATACTCGGACGGATATTCCCCTTCCAATAGGCCGCCTCCATCGTGAATCGCCCGAACGGCAAACCGGTGATCAGGTGCGTCAGCACAGTCGAGAAACTGTTCCGACGTCGTGCTCGCTGCGAGATAGCCGGCGGCATCGACAGCAGAATGAATGTTTCGGAATTTTTTTGATCAGGAGGTCCTGAATCAGATATAATCGAAGGTGGGCGGCAGTTGAACGCAGTCCCATAGGCATGCTCTGCCAAAGGCATCCCGGTCGAGATCGACGGCGTTGCCAGAGGGGCTATCATGGCAAAGGTCCAGCCTGAGAGCCACGTCAGCGGCATCCGGACGATGGCCGCCGCCACCGAGACCGGGGCGCAGTTCGAGAAACGACACCAGAAGGTTTCAATCCGTGCTCTTGCGCAGGGAGCGACGCCTGTCTGGACCAGTTCGCCCGGTCGAATGGTTGGTTTCTATCCGCGCTCCCGCGCAGGGAGCGACATTGCGCGGCTGCAGCGTTGCCGCTGATCAAAGGTTTCGATCCACGCTCCCGCGCAGGGGGCGACAGCGATGCGCGAGACCCTTGCCCATGCCGAAGGGGTTTCGATCCACGCTCCCGCAGGGAGCGCGACGCGGGTTTACCCTTCCCGCCGGGCCTCGATCCGGTCGCGCAGCTTGTTCCACGGGCCGCGGAACACCTGCACCGCGGCGCCGATCACCTGCCGCAGCGGGATCGCCGCCGGTTTGCGGATCGTCCACAGGGCTTCGGCCTCGGCCCGGTCGATCAGCGCCGCCGCCAGCACCCGGCCCAGCGCCGCCGAGGTCGGCACGCCCCGCCCGGTATAGCCCGACAGCCCCCACAGCCCCGGCCCCAGATCGTAAAGCTGGGGCCGCTGCTCGACCGAAACCGCCAGCCGCCCCGACCAGTGGTGGTCCCATTCCAGCCCCTCCAGCACCGGATAGAGGCCCGCCAGCCGCCGGGTCAGCAGCTGCGCGGTCAGGGCGCTGTCGCGGCCCCGGCGCGGCTCGACCAGGCCGCCGGTGATGATGCGGCCCTGCGCGTCGATGCGGAAGAACATCGGGTCGCGATGGGTGTCGCCGAAATTCATCCCCGAGGGCATGACCGCGGCCCGCTGCGCCTCGGTCAGGGGCCGGCTGGCGAGGCCGTAGCTGGTCAGGATCACCGCGCTGCGGGCGAAGGAGCCGGGCACGGCGCCGGTGGGATAGGCATTGGTGGCAAAGCCCACCCGGTCGGCGAGGATGCTGCCCTGCGGGGTCGTGACCCGCCAGCCATCGCCCTCGCGCGTGAGGGCGATGGCCGGGCTTTGCGTATGGACCGCCGCGCCCGCCGCCATCGCCGCGCGGGCAAGGCCGCGCACATAGGCCAGCGGGTTCAGGTGCCCGCCATCCCGATGCACCCAGCCGCCTGGGAAACGGTCGTTGCCGGTCAGCGCCGCCACCTCGTCCCGCGACAGCCAGTCGCCGGCCTTGCCCAAAGCGGCATATTTCGCGTGCACGGCACGGGCGCGGGCGACGCCCTCGGCATTATGCGCGGCCGCAAGCGTGCCCTTCTGCACCGCCTCGCATTCGATGCCGTCGCGGGCGATGTCGTCGAAGACCAGGCGCCCGGCCTCGCGCAGCAACTCGCAGCCCTTTTGCGGGATCACTCCGGGATCGAGATAGCCGAAGACCGGAATGCATTGCCCATGATTGCGGCCCGAGCCGCCCGCGCCCAGTTCGCCCGCCTCGACCACCGCCACCTGCGCGCCGCGCCGGGCGAGTTCCCGCGCGGCGATCAGCCCGGTGAAGCCGCCGCCGACGATGGCGATCCGGGCGCGGATGTCGCCCTGCAAGGCCGGGGTCGGCGGCGCCGGCGGGGCGGTCAGGGCGTAAGGCGGGTTGCGGTGCAGGGGCGCGGTCATGCGGGATGCCTTGTCGTGGGGAGGGAGGGGCTGCGGCGCGGGCTGCCCGACTTGCCCACCCCCTCCGACTCCCTTGGGGGTCTCCGGGCGTGGACAAGTCTGCGTGGTCGCGTCGGGGGGGTGCCGGTTTGCGGCTGGCCCGCCGCGCCGGTCATCGGGCCAGCCCGCGCATCGCGTCGGACAGGGCGCTGGCCAGCCGGTCGGCCCATGCCAGCCGGTCGGCCTCGGTTTCCAGCAGGTCGTTGCTGACCTCGAAGCCGCAGGCCGGCAGGCCGCTGCCGAAGCTGTGGCGGTCCAGCGTATAGCTGCCGGTGCGGCCGGTATAAGGCTGGTTGTCTCCCAGCGTCAGCCCGCTGTCGCGGCCCAGCGAGGCCAGCAGGCTGTGCGACAGGATCGCGTCGTCATGCCAGATGGTGCCGCCGTCCCAGGGCCGCCGGAAGCCGTCGAAGGTGCGGGTGCAACTGTGCAGCGCAAAGAACAGCGGCGCCCGATGCCGGGCGCATTGGCGATGCCAGAGGCGGCCCACCGCCTCGTGATAGGGCCAGAAGATCGCCTCCTGCCGGGCCAGCCGGGCTTCGGCATCGAGGGCATTTCCGGCCAGATCCCGCCCCTCGACCTGCGCCAGGATCGAGCGCGGATCGTCCAGCCAGCGGTTCACGTCCAGAACCAGCCGGCTGACGGTGCCCAGCACCACCGGCACATCCAGCCGCGCCGCCAAGGCCCGTGCCAGCCCGTCCGCGCCCAGATCGGTGAAGTGATGCGTGCCCAGCCATTCGGTGGCGAAATCCGGGGGCACCAGGGCCTCGGGCCGGTCCGTGCCGGCGTGATCGACGACGATCAGGCCGGGCAGGGCGCCTTCGGGATTGAGGATGATCGGCTCGATCCGGGTCATGGCTTTGAACTGTCTCCGCTCTGGCCGTCGGGTTGGTGCAGGGCGGGGGGCATGCCGGTCCTGTCGGCGGTGGGACGGGCCGGATATGCTTCACCCTTCCCCGTTCCGTCCCCCGACCATCGGCCGGTCGGTTCTCCGGTCCGGTTCCGGTCCGGGTCGCCCGCCGGGTCCGCCTCGCCTGCCTCCTCCTCGGCCTGCCGGGTCAGCAGGTCCAGCCGGCTGCGCAGATCCTCGATGCGTTCCAGCCGCTTGCGGGCCGCCGCGCGATCATGGCCCAGCACCGCCGCCACCACCGTCTCGATCTGCGCCGTCGCTACGATGCGCGAGCCGAAGGGCGAGATCTCGGCCTCCTTCGCTGTCAGCACCGCATGCGCCAGCCCGGCGATGGGCGAGCGTCCCGCATCCGTGAACAGCGCGATGCGCGCCCCGGTCTCGCGCGCCAGCCGGGCGAAACCCAGCATGTCGGGCTGATAGCGGCGATAGTCGAACAGCACCAGCACGTCGCGCGGGCCCATGTCCAGCACCGGCTCGTGCCGGAAGCCGGGGGGCGGTTCCAGTTGCTGCACATCGGCGCGTACCTGCGCCAATTGCCGCGACAGCCGGCGCGCAAGGTTCTGGCTGTAGCGCCCGCCAAGGCACAGGATGCGGTGGCGCGGATGGGCCAGCAGCGCCACGAAGGCGTCGAATTCCGCCGGCACCGCGGCCTCGGCGGTCCGGCGCAGGGCCTCGGCCTGCCGCAGCAGCGCCGCCTGATAGGGATGTCCGCCCGTCTCCGGTGCATCCAGCGCCTCCAGCGGCGAGCCGGCCTGGCGCCGCATCTCGGCCAGCACCCGCGTCTGGAAATCGGCGAAGCGCGCGAATCCCAGCCGCGCCAGATAGCGCAGCACGGTGGGGCTGCTGACCCCGGCACGGCCGGCCAGCGCCTCGACCGTGGTCAGGGCATGGAAGGGAAACCCCTCCAGCAGCGCGGCCGCCACCTTGCGCTCGCCCGCCGAGGCGGCGCTGTCGCGGATCAGGCTGGCGAGGTCCTTGGGCATGGAGGTTCCTTATCGGGGGCGGGCAGGAACAGTTTTGTTCTATTCATTACATACTGTCAAATTTTTATGTTGACGAATGAAAATATACATCCATCATCTTTCCCGACCCCTTCCATCAGCAGGAACCCGGACATGAAGACCCTTGCCTTGCTTGCCGGCGCCACCGCCGCCCTCTGGGGCGTGGCGGCGCAGGCCGAACGCGGTGCCGACGGGCATCTGAACATCCTTTACTGGCAGGCGGCCTCCAACCTGAACCCCTATCTGTCGGGCATCGCCAAGGAGGTCGAGGCCGCCTCGCTGGTGCTGGAGCCACTGGCCCGCTTCGACCAGAATGGCGAACTGGTGCCCTGGCTGGCCGAAACCATCCCGACGCTGGAGAATGGCGGCATTTCTCAGGATCTGAAGCAGATCACCTGGGTGCTGCGTGAGGGGCTACTGTGGTCGGACGGCACTCCGGTGACGTCGACGGATGTCGTGTTCACCTGGCGCTATTGCGCCGACCCGGACAGCGGTTGCGCGGCCTCGGCGATGTTCGCCGGTATCGAGGCCGTGGAGCCGGTGGACGAACGCAGCGTGACCGTCACCTTCGCCGAGCCGCGCCCCTATCCCTATACCGCCTTCGTCAGTTCGGAGGCGCCGATCCTTCAGGAGGCGCAGTTCCGCGACTGTACCGGCAGCCGGCTGGCGCAATGCAGCGAGCAGAACATGCGCCCGATCGGCACCGGCCCCTATGTGGTGGAGGAGTTCCTGACCAACGATGTCGCGACCTTCAGCATCAACCCGCATTTCCGCTTTCCCGACAAGCCGCATTTCGCCACGGTGACCATCAAGGGCGGCGGCGACGCGGCGGGTGCGGCGCGGGCGGTGCTGCAAACCGGCGAGGTGGATTATGCGTGGAACTTGCTGCTGGCGCCCGACGTGCTGGCCAGCATGGCCGAGGGCGGACCGGGCGAGATCATCACCGATTTCGGTTCCTCGGTGGAATATCTGTTCCTGAACCAGACCAATCCCGACCCGGCGCTGGGGGCGGAACGCTCGACCGTGCAGGGCGGCGCGCATCCGGCCTTCTCGGATCCGCGCGTCGGTCAGGCGCTGTCGATGGCCATCGACCGGGGCGCCATCGCGGAATTCCTCTATGGCGATACCGGGCAACCCACCTGCAACGTGGTCCCGGCGCCGGAGGCCTTCGCCTCGGACGCCAACGACGCCTGCCTGGTGCAGGACATCGAGGGCGCCAAGGCCCTGCTGGACGAAGCCGGCTGGGTGCCCGGCGGCGACGGGGTGCGCGCCAGGGACGGGGTGCGGCTGAGCCTGCTTTATCAGACCTCGGTGAACGCGGTGCGGCAGGATACGCAGGCGCTGGTCAAGCAATGGTGGTCCGAGATCGGCGTCGAGACCGACCTGAAGGCGGTCGATGCCTCGGTCTTCTTCGGCGGCGATGCCGGCGCACCCGACACGCGGCAGAAATTCTATGCCGATGTGCAGATGTATACCGACAACTCCAAGGGCCAGGACCCGGAGACCTACCTGTCGCATTGGGTCTGCGACGAGGCCCCCCGGCCGGAAACCCAGTGGCAGGGCGACAATATTCAACGCTTCTGCGCGCCGGAATACGACGCGCTGGCCCTGCGCCTGCACGCCGCCGCCACCCGCGACGAGCGCGCCGCCATCGCGCGCGAGATGAACGACATGCTGGTGCGGTCCTATTCCATCGTGCCGCTGATCCATCGCGGCAACGTCTCGGGCAAGGCGAAGACGCTGGAGGGCGTGCGGATGAACAGCTGGGACAGCCAGATCTGGAACATCATGGACTGGCATCGCGCGCAGTAACCGGCCTGCGGTCACGAGCAGCCCGGCCCCGCCTTGCCGGCGGGGCCGTTTCGCTTGCGGACCGGGATGCGGGCGGGCTTTCGGTAGCCGCCGGCGGCCGGAGGCGGGCGAGGCGGCTCCGGCATCTCGCGCGCCGGGTCGGGCACGGCGCGGTGCCGCTGGCCAGCCATTTCGCGCAGCGGGGTCAGGATGCCGGGCTGGCGCTGATCGCGCAGGCCTTGCGCTGGCGGCGGATGGCTTGCCCATCCTTGCCGCCGTGGCCCCGTTCCTTCGTTGCCAGTCGCGCGCGCCCGGCGTTCCAGCGCCACGGCACGCGGTTCGGGTCGGCACGCCGGCCGAGGGCGTTTCGCCGCTGAAAGGCCGGCCCGGCCTGCGACAGGCGGCCCCGCCCGGATGCGTCCGGGCGGGGCCTTTCCTTACGCCTCGCCCATGCCTTCGGCGGGCTTGCCGGCGGCGCCGGCGCGAACCCTGGCCTCGATGCGGCCGCCGACGCCGGGGTCGATGCTCTTCCAGTAGTCGATGGCGCGGCTCAGCACCGGCTCGCGCACGCCGCCCAGCAGGCTGCCCGCGACCTGATCCACCAGCCGCGCCCGCTGCGCATCGTCGAAGATCTCGCGCACCAGCGTGCCGGGCTGGCTGAAATCGTCATCGTCGGGGCGCAGGGTATAGGCGCTGCGGACCATCGCGCCGTCGGCCTCCCAGCCCTCCGGCATCGGGCCGGTCGCGTCCGCCCAGGCCCGCCCGCCGCTGTTGGGCGCATAGACCGGCGCCGCGCCGGAATGGTGATAGGCCATCTGGCCGTCGAACATGTAGCTGTTCACCGGCACCTTCGGCTGGTTCACCGGCAGTTGGTGGAAGTTCGTGCCGATCCGGTTGCGCTGCGCATCGGCATAGGCGAAGGACCGGCCCAGCAGCATCTTGTCCGGCGACAGCCCGATCCCCGGCACGGTATTGCCCGGCGAGAACGCCGCCTGCTCGATCTGGGCGAAGAAATTCTCCGGGTTGCGGTTCAGGGTCATCACGCCGACCTTGATCAGCGGATAATCCGCATGCGGCCAGGTCTTGGTCAGGTCGAAGGGATTGAGGCGGTAGGTCCTGGCCTCCTCGTAGGGCATCACCTGAACCGAAAGCGTCCAGGAGGGATGATCGCCCCGCGCGATGGCGTCGAACAGGTCGCGGCGGTGGAAATCGGCATCCGCGCCGGCCATCGCGGCGGCCTCGGCATTGTCGAAGAACTCCATGCCCTGATGGGTGTGGAAATGGTATTTCACCCAGAACTTCTCGCCCGCGGCATTCACCCACATATAGGTATGCGAGCCATAGCCGTTCATGTTGCGCCAGGTGCGCGGCAATCCGCGATCACCCATCAGATAGGTGACCTGATGCGCGGTCTCCGGGTTGTTGGTCCAGAAGTCCCATTGCATATGATTGTCGCGCAGGCCCGAATCCGGCAGCCGCTTCTGGCTGCGGATGAAATGCGGGAACTTCATCGGGTCGCGGACGAAGAAGATCGGGGTGTTGTTGCCCACCAGGTCGTAATTGCCCTCGGTGGTGTAGAATTTCAGGCTGAATCCCCGCACGTCGCGCCAGGTGTCGGGGCTGCCCATCTCGCCCGCGACGGTCGAGAAGCGGGCCAGCATCTCGGTTTCGGCGCCCTGCTGGAACAGCGCGGCGCGGGTATAGGCCGAAACGTCCTCGGTGGTGGTGAAGGTGCCGAAGGCGCCGGCGCCCTTGGCATGGGGCTGGCGCTCCGGCACCTTCTCGCGGTTGAAATGCGCCATCTGCTCCAGGAAATGCACGTCATGCAGCACGATCGGGCCATCGGCGCCGATGCTCAGCGAATTGCGGTCGCTGGGTGCGGGTGCGCCGGAGCCGGTGGTGCTGGGCTGGCTGAAATCGGGTTTCCGGGTGTCGCCGGGCATGAATACCTCCTCGGGGGTGTCTTGGCTTGGTTCAGGGTTCAACTTAGGCACGGTGCCGCAAAGGGCAAGCGGCGACCGGCCGCGCCGGGTTGACGCAGCCCGGACAGCCCCCTTCCGCCCGACGGCCCGAGCGCCGCGAACACGCGCCTTCCCGGACGGTTGAACGGCGCCGGAAGCCCGCCTCGCGTGCCGCTGCATCCGGGTCGGAACATCGCCGGCGGCCGGGCCATGCGTCACCGGGGTTGCGACCCGCCGCCGGCGGCGGCCCGGCAAGGCTTGTGCCCTCCCGCGGGATTCATATTCTGCGCGGCAGGTGAGCGGCGAGCGGGACGCGGGGGGAGGCAGGCATGGCGGCGGCGCTGGAGGGAATCCGGGTTCTGGACCTGTCGCGGGTGCTGGCGGGGCCTTGGGCGACGATGACGCTGGGCGATCTGGGCGCCGAGGTGCTGAAGGTCGAGCAGCCCGGCACCGGCGACGACACCCGGCGCTGGATGCCGCCCTCGGCGGGCGGGCTGTCGACCTATTACCTTGCCGCCAACCGCAACAAGAAGGGGCTGGCCATCGACATGGCGCGGCCCGAGGGGCGGGCGCTGGTGCTTGAACTGGCGAAGCAATCCGACATCCTGATCGAGAATTTCCGCCCCGCCTCGCTGCGCAAGCTGGGCCTGACCTTCGAGGAACTGCACGCGATCAATCCGCGCCTGATCGTCTGCTCGATCTCCGGCTATGGGCGCGGGCATGCGCTGGAGGAGCGGCCCGGCTATGACTTCATCATCCAGGCCGAATCGGGCTTCATGGCCATCACCGGCGAGGTGGAGGGCGCCCCGATGCGCCTCGGCGTGGCCTTCATCGACCTGATTTCCGGCATGAACGCGGTGCAGGCCATCCTCGCGGCGCTGTATATGCGCGAACGCACCGGCCGCGGGCAATGGCTGGACATCGGCCTGACCGACAGCGCGGCCTTCCTGCTGGCGAACGTGGCCTCGGGCTATCTGAATACCGGGGCCGAGCCGGTGCGCTTCGGCAATGCCCACCCCTCCATCGTGCCCTATCAGCTGTTCGACTGCGCCGACGGGCCGCTGGCGGTGGCGGTCGGCAATGACGAGCAGTTCCGCCGCTTCTGCGCCGCCATTGCGCGCCCCGACCTGCCGCAGGACGACCGCTTCGCCACCAACAAGGGCCGGGCCGAGAACCGCGCCGCGCTGCTGCCGGTCCTGTCCTCGGTGCTGGCCGGGCTGCCGCGCGGCACGGTTCTGGCCGATCTGCGCGCGGCCGGGGTGCCGGCGGGCGAGGTGCGCAGCGTCGGCGAGGCGCTGACCAGCGACATCGCGCAGTTGCGCGAAACGGTGGTGGCGGTGGAGGATGCGCGCATCGGCGAATATCGCAGCATCCGCAGCCCGCTGCGCCTGTCCGACAGCCCCTTCGCGCCGCCCTCGCCCCCGCCCGACCTGGGCCAGCATACCGCGCGGGTGCTGGCGGAGGTGCTGCACCTGCCGCCCGAGGAGATCGCCCGGCTGGCCGAGGCCGGCGTGATCGGGCTGGGACCCTGACCGTTCCCCGCCGCCCCGGCAATCCTGCGCCTGGTTGCGGCCGCCCGATGCCGGAAGGGCGCGAAACCAGCGGCACGGGCGCCGGATTCCGGCGCGTCCGGCGCCAGCCGCGCGGGCGATGCGCGGGGCAGGGGTGAAAGGGGACCGGCCGGCCCCCCCCTTTTACGCCGCCGCTGATTGCGCCTTGCGCAGCCGCACGAAATGGCCGCCGGTGACCTCCACCATCTCGCTTTTGTCTGGCGGGGCGAGGACGTTCGGCGCGGTGCTGCCGTCATAGCCGAAGGCCCAGCCCGGCGGCGGGGGCGGCACCGTCTTGCCGTGCATCGCCTGCTCGGGGTTCAGCGCCGTCGCCGGGTTCGGGATCGCGTCCAGCAGCCGCATCGTATAGGGATGGCGCGGGTCCTCGAAGATCGACTGCCAGCCGCCTTGCTCGACGATCTGGCCGAAGAACATCACCAGCACCCGGTCGCTCATGTGTTCGACCACCGAAAGGTCGTGGCTGATCATCAGATAGGACAGGCCGAACTTCTCCTGCAATTCCAGCAGCAGGTTGATGATCTGCGCCCGGATCGACACGTCCAGCGCCGAGACCGGTTCATCCAGCAGCACGATCTCCGGGTCGAGGATCAGCGCGCGGGCGATGCCGATGCGCTGGCGCTGGCCACCGGAAAACTCGTGCGGGAAACGCTTGCCCTGCTCGGGCGTCAGGCCCACGTTCTTCAGCATCACCGCCACCCGGTCGCGGGCCTCCGAGCCGGTGACGCCGTGCAGCGCCAGCGGTTGCAGCAGCGAGGCATTGACCGTCTGGCGCGGGTTCAGCGAGGCATAGGGGTCCTGGAACACCATCTGCGCGACCTTGGCACGCTCCTTGCGGCTGGGCGCCTCCGGCCCGGTCAGGGGGCGGCCCTTGAAGCGGATCTCGCCCTCGGTGGGTGGCTGAAGGCCCATGATCGCCAGCGCGGTGGTGGACTTGCCGCAGCCGGATTCCCCGACGATGGACAGGCATTCCCCCTTGCGCAAATCGAGGCTGAGACCGTTGACCGCGTGCAGCAGCCTGGTGTTGCGCCCCATCATGCCGCCGGAGATCGGAAAGCGCACATGCAGGTCGCGCAGTTCAAGGACGGGTTCGCTCATGCTCATGCCGGGCCTCCTTGATGGGCTTCCTCGCGCGGGGTGATGAAGCGGGTGCGGGTCAGGGCCGAGCGGTCGGCGATGATGCTGTCGATGTCCACCAGCCGCTTGCGCCCATGCGCGGCGCGGCTGCCCAGCATGGGCAGGGCGCCCAGCAGGCCCCGCGTGTATTCGTGGCGCGGATCGGCGAACAGCGCCTCGGTCCAGTTCTCTTCCAGCAGGCAGCCGGCATACATCACGCCGACCCGCTGGCACAGCGAGGCCACCACGCCCAGGTCGTGGCTGATGAACAGCACGGCGGTGCCGCGCTCGGCGCACAGTTCCTTGATCAGGCGCAGCACCTCGGCCTGCACGGTCACGTCCAGCGCGGTGGTGGGTTCGTCCGCGATCAGCAGGTCGGGGTTGCAGGCCAGCGCCATCGCGATCATCACCCGCTGGCGCAGCCCGCCGGACATCTGGTGCGGATAGTCGGTGGCCCGGCGCTCCGGGTTGGGGACCCGGACGTTGCGCAGGGCCTCGACGGCCAGCTTCTCGCCCTCGGACCAGCTTTTGCCCTGGTGCAGGACGAACATCTCGGCGATCTGCCGGCCCACGGTGGACAGCGGGTTCAGCGCGGTCATCGGCTCCTGGAAGATCATGGCGATGCGGTCGCCGCGCAGGTTGCGCATCTGCCGCTTGGAGACCTTCAGCAGGTCCGTGCCGCGGAACAGGATCTGCCCGCCCGTCACCTTCAGCGGCTTTTTCAGCAGCCGCATGGTGGCCAGCGAGGTCACGGACTTGCCCGAGCCGGATTCGCCCACCAGCCCGAAGATCTCGCCCGGCATGATCTGGAACGAGACCCCGTTCAGGATCGGGATGGTCTTCTTGCCGCCCAGCGGCACGACCACGGACAGGTTGCGGATGTCGAGTAGCGGTTCGGTCATGTCCGGCGCGTCCTCATATGCGGGTCGAGGCTGTCGCGCAGCCCGTCGCCCAGCAGGTTGAAG
>CAKTBJ010000054.1 GCA_934533075.1 uncultured Paracoccus sp. | reverse complement strand
GGGGTCTGCGACCAGAAGCAGCGCATCACCGTCAGCGGGTCCGGCCCGGTCAGGTTCGACCACATATAGGCCTGGAAGTTGCCCGACTGCACCGTGGAACCCAGCGCCGCCGATTCGATCGGGCGCGGGCGCACGGTGATGTTGACCTGTGCCAGCATCGGCAGGATGGCCTCGATGATCGGCACGCCCCAGCTTTCGTTCGGGGTCGCGGTCACCTCGAACTCGAACCCGTCCTCGTAGCCGGCTTCCTTCAGCAGCTCGCGGGCCTTGTCGGGATCGTAGGGATAGGGCTGGATGCTGTCGTCGAAGGCGGGCGAGCCGGGCGGCAGCCAGCTGACCGCGCGCACGGCCTTGCCTTTCAGCAGGCGCTCGATGATGAGGTCGCTGTTGATGGCGTAGTTGACGGCCTGGCGGACGCGCACGTCCTTGAACGCCTCGACCTGGGTCTGGCTGAAGCCGACGTTGCGGGTGAAGGTCTCGGCGACCTCGATCATGTTGTCCTTCAGCGCGTCGTCGGCCTGATAGGCGGCGTATTGCACCGGCCCGAGGATCGAGACATCGACCTCCTTGTTGCGGAAGGCCACGTCGCGGGCCGAGCCGTCGGCCATGACGATGATGTTCACCCGGTCGAGATAGGGCTTGCCCTCCTCATAATACTGGTCGAATTTCTCGACCACAACCTGCGAGCCGGGGACGTGCTCCTTGAAGACGAAGGGGCCGAGGCCGACCGGCTTGATCGCCTGCTGGTCCAGCGGATAGTCGGACGGATAGATCGCGGTGGTCTGCTCCATCAGGTTGTAGCCGGGATTGCCGGCCGCGCCCAGGGTGATTTCCAGCGTGTGGTCGTCGATCTTGCGCAGACCCTCGATATGGTCGGCCTCGCCGGCGCTGAACTCCGTCACGCCCTTGATGACGTTGATATAGCTGGCGCCCGAAAGCGCGTTCGCGGCAGTCGCCAGACGTTCGTAGGTAAAGATGATGTCGTCGGCGGTCAGCGGCTTGCCGTGATGGAACACCGCGTTCTGGCGCAGGTGATAGGTATAGACCATGCGGTCGTCGGACACGTCCACCGAGTCGGCCAGTTCCAGCACCGGGGTGTTGCTGTTGGAATCCCAGGAATACAGGCTGCGATGAATCGCGTTGGTGATGAACTGTTCCTGGATGTTCGGGCTGGTATGGCTGTCCAGCGTCGAGAAGGCCGAGCCGTAGGGCGCGGTGAAGTTCAGCGTGCCACCGGATTGCGGCTCCTGCGCCAGCGCCAGCGCGGCGGTGCCGAGGCTGAGCAGCGCAGCCAGTGAAAGCGATTTGAGCATTCCAGAAACTCCCTGTGAGATGCGCGGGTTTCCGACCCGCGCCTGATTGTCGCGACCGCCCGTCAGGCCGTGGTCCGGCCGGTTCCGGCGGCCGCTTGCGGGCCGGGCGCGGATGGTCGGGTGGCGGGGTGCGTCATGCCGGCGACAGGACCGCGACCCGGAATCCGGCGGATTCCCTGCCTCGCGGGCTGTTGTCCAAGCCATGCCGATCCTGCCGCCATCTGTTCCCCTTCCTTCCCTGCGCGCCTTGTCCCGGAGGCGAGCCTAGGGGGAAACCATTACGATCTCAATAATTTTATCGGAGTGAAAATTCCCGGCGCCGCCGGCTGCGGTCAAGGGCATTGCCAGCGGGCGCCCTCCTGTCGCAGACATTCGGAGGGGGCGGGCGCGCCCGGCGCCGGCTCGGGCCGCGGCGGGGCGGTGGCTGCGTTTGCAAGGCGGAGGAAATCTCGTTGATCCAGTCCGTTGCATCCTTGCCGGGGCGGGGGGCCGGCGATGGGCGATAGGCCGCGCCTGCCGCCGCTGAACGCGCTGAAGGCGTTTCATGCGGTCTCGCGGCATGGCAGCGTGCGGGCGGCCGCGCAGGAGTTGCTGGTCACGCCGCAGGCCGTGGGCCAGCAGATCAGGATTCTGGAGGATTTCCTGCAAGTGACCCTGTTCCAGCGCCGGGGCCGGGTGATCGAGCCGACCGATTCGGCAATTCTTCTGGCCCGTTACGTGGAGGCCGGTTTCCAGGAACTCGCCGAGGGCGTGCGCCGCGTCACCCGCATCCCCGCGCGCGAGCGGATCAACCTGAATTGCAGCCCCTATTTCGCCACCAACCACCTGATGCCGCGCCTGTCCGGCCTGCGCGAGGTGCTGCCGGACGTGGACTTGCGCCTGACCACGATGATCGACATGCCGGACTTTGCCCGCGACGAGATCGACATGACCGTGCAATGGGGCTACGGGCGCGACGCGGCGCATGACTGCACCCTGCTGGTTCCCGATCCCAAGATCATCTGCTGCACGCCGGCCATCGGCGCGCGGATCGCCGCGCCTGCCGATCTTGGCCGCTTCACCCTGCTGGATACGGTGAAGTCGAACCGCCTATGGCCGGATATTCTGGGGCATCTGGGCCTGCAAGGCGGGATGCGCGACCGGGGGATCAGCTTCGACGATGCGGCCTCGATGCGGCGGGCGACCTTGCAGGGGATCGGCGTGGGGCTGCTGTCGGTGCATGATGCCGAGGCCGATCTGCGGGCGGGTGCGCTGGTCGCGCCGCTGGGCCGCGACATCCTGCACGACATGCCGCCCGAGCAGGTGCCGGGCTTCTACCTGATCGTGCCGCGCGGCCATCTGCGCGTGAAGCCCGTGGCGGCGCTGCATCGCTGGCTGGTCGGGCAGGATTGGCGACGACCGGCCCCGGCCGCTGACCGTGGCCCCTGACCGCAGCCCTTGACCCCGGCGCGGATTTCGGCGGTTCTGGCCGTGACGATGGAGGGGATCATGGACCCGCGCGCGCTGTTCGCCGACCTGTTCGCGGCCGCCATTGCCGCCGCCGATCCGGCGCGGGGGCTGGCTGCCGATCTGCCGCCGGTGCCGAAGGGGCGCTGCGTGGTCATCGGCGCCGGCAAGGCCGCCGCGCAGATGGCGGCGGCGTTCGAAGCCCTCTGGCCCGGCCCGCTGTCGGGCGTGGTCGTCACCCGCCACGGTGCCGGGGTGCCCTGCCGGCGCATCGAGGTGATCGAGGCCGCGCACCCGGTCCCCGACGCGGCCGGGCTGGCGGCCAGCCGGCGCCTGCTGGCGGCGGTGGCGGGGCTTTCGCCCGACGATCTGGTGGTGGCGCTGATCTCGGGCGGCGGCTCGGCCCTGCTGGCGGCGCCGGCGGAGGGGATGGACCTCGCGGACGAAATCGCGGTGAACGAGGCGCTGCTGGCCTCGGGCGCGCCGATCGGGGCCATGAACGCGGTGCGCAAGCAGGTGTCGCGCATCAAGGGCGGGCGGCTGGCGCTGGCGGCGGCGCCGGCGCGGGTGGTCAGCTTCGTCGTGTCGGACGTGCCGGGGGACGATCCGGCGCTGGTGGCCTCCGGCCCGACCATCGCCGATGACAGCACGCGGGCCGAGGCGCAGGCGATCATCGCCGCCTACAGGCTGGACCTGCCCGCCGCCGCGCTGGCGCATCTGGCCACCGCGCCCGAGGATGCCCCGCGCAAGGGCGATCCGCGTCTGGCGCGCAATCGCGTCCATGTCATCGCCTCCGCCGCGCAATCGCTGGAGGCCGCCGCCGCCGTGGCGCGGGCGGCCGGCATCCCGCCGGTGATCCTGTCCGATTCCATCGAGGGCGAGGCCCGCGACGTGGCCCTCGTCCATGCCGCCATCGCGCGCGAGATCGCCGCCCGCGGCCGCCCCTTCGCCCGGCCCGTGCTGCTGCTGTCGGGCGGCGAGACCAGCGTGACCCTGCGCGGCCCCGGCGGGCGCGGGGGCCGCAATACGGAATTCCTGCTGGCCTTCGCGCAGGCCATCGACGGCGTGCCCGGCATCCATGCCTTCGCCGCCGATACCGACGGCATCGACGGCTCGGAGACCAATGCCGGCGCCTTTGCCGACCATACCACCGCCGCGCGGCTGCGGGCGGCGGGGCTGGACCCGCGCGGCCTGCTGGCCCGCCACGACGCCTTCACCGCCTTCGCGGCGCTGGGCGAGCTGTTCACCACCGGCCCCACCGGCACCAATGTCAACGACCTGCGCGCCATCCTGATCGAAAGATAAACTTTCGTATCCGCCGCGCTTCTTCGTGGTTTTTCCCTGGCGTCGCGGGCAATCTGGACCGGCCCCCCATTGGAGAGACTGATGAGCCTAGCGATCCGCCTCGGTGCCGATATCGGCGGCACCTTCACCGACATCGCCCTTGATTGCCGCGGCACCCTGTTCAGCACGAAGGTCCTGACCAACTACGCCGCGCCCGAGCAAGCCATCCTCGACGGCATCGACATCGTGCTGCGCGAGGCCGGGATCGGGCCGGGCGACCTGGACATCATCATCCACGGCACCACCCTGGCCACCAACGCCCTGATCGAGCGGCGCGGCGCCCGCACCGCCCTGGTCACCACCGAGGGCTTCCGCGACGTGATCGAGATGCGCACCGAGTCGCGTTTCGAGCAATACGACCTGAACATCGTCCTGCCCACGCCGCTGATCCCGCGCGAGGACCGCTTCCCCGTCGCGGGCCGCATCGGCGCCGAGGGGCAGGAACTGGCCCCGCTGGACGAAGCCGCGCTGGAGGCCCTGGCCGACCGTATCGCCGCCGAGGGTTACGGCGCCGTCGCCATCGGCTTCATCCACTCCTACATGAACCCCGCGCATGAGCAGCGCGCGCGGGAGATCATCGCCGCCAGGGTGGACGTGCCCATCTCGATCTCCTCCGAGGTCTCGCCGCAGATGCGCGAGTTCGAGCGGTTCAACACCGTCTGCGCGAATGCCTATGTCCGCCCGCAGATGGAGGCCTATCTGGCCCGCCTGCAAGTGCGGCTGGGCGAGATGGGGGCGGGCTGCCCGGTCTTCATGATCCATTCGGGGGGCGGGCTGATCGACGTGCGCACGGCGGCGGAATTTCCGGTGCGGCTGGTGGAATCCGGCCCGGCGGGGGGCGCGATCTTCGCCGCCCATATCGCCGGGCAGTTCGGGCTGGACAAGGTGGTCAGCTACGACATGGGTGGCACCACCGCCAAGATCTGCCTGATCGAGGGCTTCACCCCCAAGACCGCGCGCACCTTCGAGGTCGCCCGCACCTGGCGGTTCACCAAGGGGTCGGGCATGCCGATCTCGATCCCGGTCATCGAGATGATCGAGATCGGCGCCGGCGGCGGCTCGATCGCCTGGGTGGATGCGATGGGCCGCATCCAGACCGGGCCGGAATCGGCGGCCTCGGAACCCGGCCCCGCCTGCTATCAGCGCGGCGGCGAGCGGCCCGCGATCACCGATGCCGACCTTGTGCTGGCCAAGCTGGACCCCGACAATTTCGCCGGTGGCGCCATCAGGCTGTCGGTGGCCAATGCCGAGGCCGCCATCACCCGCGACGTGGGCGCGCGGCTGGGGCTGGGCCACGAGGCCGCCGCCTTCGGCATCTGCGAGGTTGTGGACGAGAACATGGCCAACGCCGCCCGCGTCCATGCGGTGGAAAACGGCAAGAACATCAGCGACAACGTGATGATCGCCTTTGGTGGCGCGGCGCCTTTGCACGCCGCCCGGCTGTGCGAGAAGCTGGGCATCGACCGCTGCCTGATCCCGCAGGGCGCGGGCGTCGGGTCGGCCATCGGCTTCCTGAAGGCGCCCTTCGGCTATGAGGCGCTGGCCTCGCAGGTCGTGCGGCTGGGCGCTCTCGACCCGGCCCGCTTCAATGCGCTGCTGGACGGGCTGAAGGCCACCGCCGAAAGCTTCGTACGCTCGGGCACCAGCGGCACGATACGGCGCGAGATCACCGCCTTCATGCGCTATGTCGGGCAGGGCTGGGAAATCCCGGTCAGCCTGCCGGACCGCCCCTTCACGGCGGCGGATGCCGATTGGCTGCGCGACAGCTTCCGCACCAATTACGCGCAGTTCTTCGGCCGCGCCATCGACGGGCTGGAGGGGCTGGAGATCGAGATCGTCACCGTCTCCGTCAAGGCCGAGGACGAGCGCCCCGCGCCGGAGGCCCACACCATCACCGAGGGCCGCCCCGCCACCCCGCCGGCCACCACCCGCGCGGTGTTCGACCCGGCGCAGGGGGCGGCGCTGCCTTCCGCCATCGTGGCGCGGGGCGACCTGCGCCCCGGCGACCGTATCCAAGGCCCGGCGGTGATCGTCGAGCGTGAGACCTCGACCGTCGTGACCTCGCCCTTCGACGTGGCGGTGCAGGGCGACGGCTCGCTTCTTCTGATCCGCAAGGAGGTGCAGGCATGAACGCCACCGATCCCACCCGCGAAATCCGCATGCAAGTGATGTGGAACCGCCTGATTTCCGTGGTCGAGGAACAGGCGATGACGCTGCTGCGCACGGCGTTTTCCACCAGCGTCCGCGAGGCGGGCGACCTGTCGGCGGGCGTCTATGACCCGCAGGGCCGCATGCTGGCGCAGGCTGTCACCGGCACCCCCGGCCATGTGAACACGATGGCGGAATCGGTGGCGAACTTCATGGCCGAGATCGGGCGCGACAACATGTTCCCCGGCGACACCTATGTCACCAACGACCCCTGGCTGGGCACCGGCCACCTGCACGACATCACGATGATGACGCCCTCGTTCCTGGGGGATGAACTGGTCGGCTTCTTCGGCTGCACGGCGCACGTGGTGGATGTGGGCGGGCGCGGTTTCGGCGCGGACGGGAAGTCGGTCTACGAGGAAGGCATCCAGATCCCGATCATGAAATTCGCCGAGCGCGGCAAGGTGAATGCCGATCTCATCCGCATCCTGCGCGCCAATGTGCGCGAGCCGAACCAGGTCATCGGCGACTTCTATTCGCTGGCCGCCTGCAACGATGTCGGCCATGCGAGGCTGATCGAGATGATGAAGGAGATCGGGCTGCCCAATCTGGACAGCCTGTCCGAGTTCATCTTCTCGCGCACCCGCAGCGCCATGCTGGACCGCATCGCGGCGCTGCCGCGCGGGGCGTGGACGAATACGATGACTGTCGATGGCTACGACCAGCCGGTGAAATTCGTCGCCACCATCGAGACCCGCGGCGACAGCGTGAACGTGGACCTGACCGGCACCGATCCGGTCAGCCGCTGGGGCATCAACGTGCCGCTGATCTATGCCAAGGCCTATGCCTGCTTTGCGTTGAAATGCGTGATCGCGCCGGATATTCCCAACAACTGGGCGTCGCTGGAGCCGTTCACCATTTCCTCGCCGGTCAATATCCTGAACGCGCAGCGCCCGGCGCCGGTCAGCCTGCGGCATGTGTTCGGCCATATGGTGCCCGATCTGGTCCTCGGCGCGCTGGCACAGGCCCTGCCGGGGCAGATTCTGGCCGAAGGGGCGGGGGCCATCTGGAACATCCACGTCTCCGCCAGCCCGCAGGACGGGATGGAGGGCCGCCGGGCCGAGATGCTGATGTTCAACTCCGGCGGGATGGGCGCGCGGCCCGGTCTTGACGGGCCATCGACCACCGCCTTCCCCTCGGGCGTGATGACCATGCCGATCGAGGCGACCGAGCAGACCGGTCCCATCGTCATCTGGCGCAAGGAACTGCGCCCCGACTCGGGCGGCGCCGGCCAGTATCGCGGCGGCCTCGGCCAGATCATGGAGATCGAGGCGCTGCCCGGCCATCAGTTCGTCTTCTCGGCCATGTTCGACCGCGTGGACCACCCGGCGCGGGGCCGCGAGGGCGGGCAGGACGGCGCGCCCGGCGTGGTGCGGCTGGATGACGGCACCCGGATGCAGCCCAAGGGCTGGCAATCGGTCCCGCCGGGCCGCCGGCTGGTGCTGGAGATGCCGGGCGGCGGCGGCTATGGTGATCCGGCGGCGCGCGACCCGCAGGCCAGTGCCAACGACCATTCAAAGGGCTATGTGACGGGGAAAGGCTGATGAGCCGTATTGCCGCGCGCCTTGCCCTGACCGCTTCCTCAGCGATGGAGGCTCCCGCATGAGCAAGCCCTTCGACACCATCCTGATCACCGGCGCCGCCGGCCGGCTGGGGACCGAGTTGCGCCGGGGCCTCGCGCCGCTGGCGCGGCGGCTGCGGCTGGCGGATATGGCCGAGATCAGGAACCTGCAAGCGCATGAGGAGGCGCTGCGCTTCGACCTTGCCGACGAGGCTGCCGTGATGGCCGCCTGCGCGGGCGTCGATGCGATCGTGCATTTCGGCGGCATCCCGGTCGAACGCCCGTGGGAGGAAATCCTGAACGCCAATATCCGCGGCAGCTATCACATCTATGAGGGCGCGCGGCGGCATGGCGTGAAGCGGGTGGTCTATGCGTCCTCGGTCCATGCCATCGGCTATCACCGGCTGGAGGACCAGATCGACGCCGAGGCCCCGCATCGCCCCGACAGCCTTTATGGCCTGTCCAAATGCTTCGTGGAGGATCTGGGCCGGCTGTATTGGGACAAGTTCGGGATCGAGAGCGCGATGCTGCGCATCTTCTCGTCCTTCCCCGAGCCGGTGGACCGCCGCATGCTGTGGTCCTGGCTGTCCTTCGACGACTGCATCCGGCTGGT
This sequence comes from uncultured Paracoccus sp., assembly GCA_934533075.1. Lineage (GTDB taxonomy): Bacteria > Pseudomonadota > Alphaproteobacteria > Rhodobacterales > Rhodobacteraceae > Paracoccus. The sequence continues at coordinate 3,206 of CAKTBJ010000054.1, read as the reverse complement.
GACGGCGGCGCTGACCGCGCCCCGCATCGGGTTCTCGGTCGCGTTCGGCATGTCGGACAATGCGGTGAAGCCCGTGGACGACCGGCTGGCCGGGCATCTGGGGTATCGCGCGCAGGACAATACCGAACGCTTCCGCGCCGGCATCGAGGCCAGGACCCCGCGCCCCGATCCCCGCGCCGAGGCGGTGACGACCCTTGGCGGCTGGTTCGTGGACATCGGCCACCCCGCCGACGAGGCCGACGACTGATCCCCCCGCAGGCAGTCAGCCCGTGCCGGGTGCCCGCACGCCGGGCGCGCGCGCGAAATGCCGGCTTGCGGTGCGCATGAAATCCTCGGCCGCATCCGAGGGCGGCACCGAGGCCGGCATGGCGAAGGCGAAATGATGCGGTAGCGGCTCGCGCAGGGGGCGGATGACGATGGGCAGATGGGCATAGTCCCGCGCCATCAGCCCGTTGACGATGGTGATGCCCAGCCCCCGCGCCGCCAGCGCGCAGGCGGACATGACCGAATGCGCCTCGACCCGGATCTGGGGCACGATGCCGGCGGCCATGAACATCAGGTCGATCTCACGACGCGGCTGGCGGGCCTTGCCCAGCAGGATCAGCGGCTGGCCGGCAAGCTGGCGGGCGGCGATCTCGGGCTGCGCGGCCAGCGCATGCGCCTGAGGCAGGACGCAGACCGTCGGCACCTCGATCAGCGGCGTGGTCAGCAGGCCGGGGCGGCGCGTCGGCATGCGCAGGAAGCCGACCTCGGCGCGGTTGTCCTGAAGCATGTGCTCGATCAGGTCATAGGTGCCGGTATGCAGTTCGATCTGCACATGCGGGTGGGTGGTGGTGAAGTCGGCGATGATCTCGGGCACGATGGTCAGGGTCAGGCTGGCCGGGAAGGCCACCTTCAGCATCCGCATCGCCGTCTTGTCCGAGGCCATCTCGCGCGCCAGCGCCTCCAGCCGCAGCGATTGCGTCAGCACCGCCGAGATCTGCCCGCGTAGCGCCCTGTTCTCCGGCGTGGGGATCAGGCGGCCGTGCTCGCGCCAGAACAGCGGCACGCCCAGCGCGGCCTCCATCTGCGCCAGCCGCCGGCTGACCGCCGATTGCGAGATGCCCAGCGCCTGCGCCGCCGCCAGCGTCGTGCCCTTGTCGCAGACGATCTGAAAGGTATGCAGCAGGATCGGGTCCATTATGCGCGCCTCGCATAGGGTTTTGCGTCACTATCATAATATTGCATAGAATCGAATCATCCCTCTACAAGATTTCAAACGCGGGGGGTGAACCGACATGAAGCATCCAGGCGCCTTGCCCATGCGAGGCAACCCCAGATGATCGTCTTTGTATTGCGGCGGCTGATCCAGACGGTTCTGGTGCTGCTGCTGACCTCGGTGATCGTGTTTCTGGGCGTCTATGCCATCGGCGACCCGCTGGAAATCCTGCTGCCCGCCGATGCGACGATGGCGATGCGCCAGCAGGTGGCGGCCAGCCTGCGCCTCGACCAGCCGCTGCCGGTGCAGTATCTCAACTTCCTGACCTCGGCCCTGCAAGGCGATCTGGGCAAGTCCTTCGTATTCAACCGCCCGGCGCTGGCGGTGATCTTCGAGCGCCTGCCGGCCACGCTGGAACTGACCTTCGTGGCGCTGTTCCTGTCGCTGATCTTCGGGATTCCGCTGGGCCTGTGGGCGGGGGTGCGACCGGGCACCAATGTGGACGAGTCGATCATGACCGGCTCGATCCTCGGGTTTTCGCTGCCGAATTTCTGGCAGGGGATGATGCTGATCATGATCTTTGCCGTCTGGCTGGGCTGGCTGCCCTCGACCGGGCGCGGGCAGACCGGGACGATCTTCGGCATCACCACCAGCTTCGCGACATGGGACGGGGTGCGCCACCTGCTGTTGCCGGCGACGAACCTTGCGCTGGCGCAGATCGCGCTGGTCATCCGCATGACCCGCACCGGCGTGCAGGAGACGATGCCGCTGGATTTCGTCAAATACGCCCGCGCGCGCGGGTTGTCCGAGCGGCGCATCCTGTTCGTGCATGTGCTGAAAACCATCCTGATCCCGATCATCACCGTGCTGGGGGTCGAGTTCGGTTCCCTGATCGCCTTCGCCGTGGTGACGGAAACCATCTTTGCCTGGCCCGGCGTCGGCAAGCTGATTATCGACAGCATCAGCGCGCTCGATCGGCCGGTGATCGTGGCCTATATCCTGGTGATCGTGCTGATGTTCAGCCTGATAAACTTTGTGGTCGACGTGCTTTATTCCGCGCTCGACCCCCGCATCCGGGCGCGGCAATGATGGAGGCGCTGATCCCCGCAAGGCTGCGGCGCAGCGACACCCTGACCGCGCGGCTGCTGCGCGGCGTGCTGTCCAGCCCCAAGGCCACCATCGCCGCCTTTACCTGCCTGACGCTGATCGCGGCCTCGGCTCTGGCGCCGTGGATCGCGCCGCAAAACCCCTATGACCTGACCGCCATCGACTTCTTCGACAGCCGCCTGCCGCCGGGCAGCGAGTCGATGTCCGGCATGACCTATTGGCTGGGCACCGACATACAGGGCCGCGACATGCTGTCGGCGATGCTGTTCGGGCTGCGCACCAGCCTGTTCGTCGGCGTCACCGCCGGGGTGCTGGCGCTGGTCGTCGGCACGCTGATGGGGCTGGTCGCGGCTTACGCGCGCGGCTGGCTGGATAGCCTCATCATGCGTTTCGTGGACATGATGCTGTCGCTGCCGACGATCCTCGTCGCGCTGATGATCCTCGTGGTGTTCGGGCAAGGCACGTGGAAGGTCATCATCGCGCTGATCATGGTGCAATGGGCCTATTTCGCCCGCGCCGTGCGGGGTGCCGCACTGGTCGAGACCGGCAAGGACTACGTCGAGGCCGCGCGCTGCCTGGGCCTTTCCCCCATGCGCATCCTGATCTTCCACATCCTGCCCAACTGCCTGCCGCAACTGATCGTCATCGCCACCATTCAGGTGGCCAGCGCCATCGCGGCCGAGGCCACCTTGTCCTTCCTCGGCATCGGCCTGCCGATCACCGAGCCGTCGCTGGGCCTGCTGATCGCCAACGGTTATCAGGTGCTGCTGGCCGGGCTTTACTGGATGAGCGTGTTTCCCGGCCTTTTGCTGCTGGTGCTGGTGTTCTCGATCAACGTCGTGGGCGACCGGCTGCGCGAGGCCCTGAACCCGAGGCTGGCGCAATGACCGACACCATCCTG
>CAKTBJ010000053.1 GCA_934533075.1 uncultured Paracoccus sp. | reverse complement strand
GTCCGAACCATCCCAACCGGGCTTCCCCGCCCCGATCCGGCCCTCGCCGTCTCGGTGAAGCGGTGTTTAGAAGGAGCGCCGGGAAGCCGCAAGACGAAAAAAGCAGGTCCGGCGAACTTTTCCAATAACACATTGATATACATAAATTTATTGGAGAACCTTCTCACGCCCCTTTGCTGGAACTCCGCGAATCCGATCGCCAGCCTGACCTGGCGGGCGATGGCCTGAGCAGGCACAGACCGACCATCTGGACGCCGCTTTCCGCCAGTCCAGCCTGGGCTTTCCCGCCCTTTTGGCCTCCTCGGACAGCGATTCTCGATGATTCTGCCGGTGGAGAATCAGAATCACATCCAACCCCGACTCGCCCCCTGCCCCGCGCACCCCGCCCGCTCGAATCGGCGCCACCCTCGTCCCAGCGACGCCCGGAAACAAAAAACGCGCCCGAAGGCGCGTTTTTCCATCCATCGATTCGAAGCCCGATCAACGCTTCGAGAACTGGAAGCTGCGGCGGGCCTTGCGGCGGCCGTATTTCTTGCGCTCGACCACGCGCGAGTCGCGGGTCAGGAAGCCGGCGGCCTTCAGCGCGGCTCGCAGCGACGGCTCATGCAGTTGCAGCGCCTGGCTGATGCCGTGCTTGATCGCGCCGGCCTGGCCCGAGAGGCCGCCGCCGGTCACGGTCGCGACCACGTCATACTGGCCGGTGACGCCGGCGATCTCGAAGGGCTGGCGCAGGATCATCTGCAACACCGGACGCGCGAAATACACGTTCAGGTCCTTGCCGTTCACGGTGACCTTCCCCGAGCCGGGCTTCACCCAGACGCGAGCCACGGCATCCTTGCGCTTGCCGGTGGCATAGGAACGGCCCAACGAATCGCGCTGCGGTTCGCGCGCGGGGGCCGGGGCGGCCGCGCTCACGGCGGCGGCAGCGGGGGCCGCGGCGGCGGCGTTCGACACGGCGGCCTTGAGCTGGTCGAGGGATTTGATGTCTTCGGCCATGTTCAGGCGCTCCGGGTATTCTTGGGGTTCATCGCTTTGACATCCAGCACTTCGGGCTGCTGGGCCTCGTGCGGGTGCTCGGCGCCGGCATAGACGCGCAGGTTGGTCATCTGCTGCTTGCCCAGCTTGTTGCGCGAGATCATGCGCTCGACCGCCTTGAAGACGACCCGCTCGGGATGGGCGCCGTCCAGCACCTGACGCGCGGTGCGAAACTTGATCCCGCCCGGATGGCCGGTGTGCCAGTAATATTTCTTGTCGTCGCGCTTGTCGCCGGTCATCTGCACCTTGTCGGCGTTGATGATGATGACGTTGTCACCCATGTCCATGTGGGGGGTGAAGGTCGGCTTGTGCTTGCCGCGCAGGCGCATGGCGACGATCGAGGCGAGGCGGCCCAGCACGACGCCCTCGGCGTCGATCAGGATCCACTTCTTTTCGATCTCCGCCGGTTTCGCGGTATAGGTTTTCATCGGTTGACCCTTCGGGTTCGCATATCGGTAAGAGATGGCGCTGTATCTGCGAAGCCGCCGCGCAGGTCAAGGCCGATAGGCACGGATTATCGGCGTATTTTCAACATCCTACAATAATGGTAACAGAACACCCACGAAAAACCACCTGATTCCGGGCGGTTTTCCGTGCAAAAAGGGGCGGCCCGCTGGCCGCCCCTCGTCCCATGCCGGCATGGTCCGCCCGTGTCAGGCGGCCTTGCGACGGCGGCGCAGCAGCGCCAGCGCCCCCAGCCCCATCAGCAGCAGCGGCGCACCCGCCGGCAGCGGCACGGCGGCCGGCGGCTCGACCGGCGGCGCGACGCTGGGCAGGCTCGGCTTGATGTAATGCAACTCGCTGCGGCTGTCATAGGCGGAGGCGAAGACGCTGCCCGCGACATTGCCGGCATTCGACCTGATCGTCGCGCCATCGGCCAGGATCGCCCCGCCCCGGAACTGGGCGTCGAAGATCACCTCGTCGAAGCCAATGAAATTCCAGACGATCTTCCCGGAAACCTCATTGCCCTGCTGCGCCTTGAAGGTCGAGCCGAGGTTGAAGATCTTGTCCTTGTCGGTCGCGGTGATGTTGATCACCACGCTGTCGATCCCGCTGGCTAGGTTCAGGTTGAAGTCCCGGTCCCTGCGGAAATCGGCTTCGGTCAGCGACATCACCGCTACCCCGCCCGGCGTGGCCGCGATGGCATAGGTGTTCGTCGGATCATAGGGCGAACCGGTGCGGGTGGCGCTGCCGGTATCCGCCATTGCCGCCAGCGCGGCCGCATAGCCCGACAGGATCTTGCCATAGTCCGCAGGCGCCGAATCGGCGGTGAAGGCGCCCTTGCTGCCGCCGCCGTTCATGTTCAGCCTGTTCACCCCGCCGCCGATGGCCGCATCGCCGCCATTGTTCACATGGACCAGGCCGGCGACCGAGCCGGCCACGATGAAGGCGGCATGGTCCGAAGCCGCGCCCTTGCCGTTCATGTAAATGACGCTGCCGCCACCCACGTCATAATTGCCGCCAACCAGCGCCCGGCCATCGACATGGAACCCGCTGGAGCCGGTCACGTCGCCCGTGGTGATCAGGTTGAACTGCTGCAACAGTTCCGGGGCCGTCAGCGGCGCTGCCTGTGCCGGGGCAAGACCGCCAAGCAAGACCGTTCCGCCGACAGCGAAAGCCCGAAGCGTCGTTTTCATCATATTGCCCTTGTGACACGTCGATTCCGCTTCCCGCTAGACCGGCATCCGAACTGCGTCAACCTGACTTTTAGCCAGTTGCCCGGCCTAGCCCAGCCGAGCCAGCGCCGGGAAGGCTTCCAGCAGCCAATACGCGAAGGCCGAGAACGCCCCCGTGACCAGCGCGATCCCCACGACCACCAGCAGCCCGCCCATCACGCGCTCGATCAGCGCCAGATGCGGCTTGATGCGGTTCATCAGCCCGATGGCGCGGGTGATGAAAATGGCCGACAGCAGGAAGGGCAGGCCCAGCCCGGCGGCATAGACCGCCAGCAGCGCCGCCCCCCGCTCCGCCCCGCCGCTTTGCGCCGCAAGCGACAGGATCATGCCAAGCTGCGGCCCGATACAGGGCGTCCACCCGAAAGCGAAGGCCAGCCCCAGCACATAGGCGCCCAGGGCACCCCCCTCGCCGCGCGTCTCCATGCGCGCCTCGCGGTCGAGGATGGGGATGCGGATCACCCGCAGGAAATGCAGGCCCATGACGATGATGACCAGGCCCGAGGCCTGCGCCAGCCGTTCCTGATATTGCAGGAACATGCGCCCGAAGGCCGAGGCCGCCATGCCCATCAGCAGGAACACGGTGGACAGGCCCAGCACGAACATCGAGGCCGGCAGCACGGCGCTGCGCTGGCGGGTCCGCAACCCGCTGACATTCACCCCGGTCATATAGGCCAGATAGGGCGGCACGATGGGCAGCACGCAGGGCGACAGGAACGAGAGAATCCCGGCCAGCGCGGCAATGGCGGCGGCCGACAGGAACCCGGCGGTGGCGAGGTCGATTCCCAGCATGTCCCCCTCCTAGTCCGCCCTGCCCCACTGGTATAGGGGACAAGGCGTCGCGGGTGGTCAACTCGGCGTCAGGATCAGCCCTCGATGCGGGTGAAATCGGCGATGCCGCGCCCGGCCTCGCGGATGCGCGACAGCAGGTTCAGCCGGTTGCGGCGGATGATCGGGTTGTCGCTGTTGACCTGCACCGCCTCGAAAAAGGCGTCGATGGGGGCGCGCAGATCGGCGATGGCGGCCATCGCGGCAGGGAAATCCTCGGCGCCGGTGGCGGATTTGATCGCCGGCTCGGCCTTGTCCAGCGCGGCGAACAGCGCCCGCTCCGCCTCGGTCTCGGCGAATTTCGGATCGGCGCCGAAGCTGTATTCCACGCCGTCCTTTTCCTCGGCCTGCGCCAGAATATTGGCGGCGCGTTTCAGCCCCTGCGTGAGGTTCGCCCCGTCCTCGGTCTTGAGGAACGCCGCCAGAGCCTCCGCCCGCCGCACCACCAGCACCAGATCGTCATTGCCCGGCAGAGCCAGCACGGCGTCGATGATATCGTGCCGGATACCCTGATCGCGAAGATAGACTTTCAGGCGGTCGTGGAAGAACGCGAGGAGGTCGGCGGCAAGTGTAGCCGACGAATGGAGGTGAGTAAATTCCTGATTCTTATCACGAGGGTTGCCGCTCGCCCGATCCTCGTCGGTGGCAATTGGCCCCCACCATATTTCGGTCCCATAGTCATGAGTTATCCCAGCGAATGCCTCTATGGGCAGCCCTGTGGGATACATCCCTACATAATCTTGCCGTCCTTTCGTAACGCCCTCCGACCAAAGACGATCACTTTCATTTGCCCAAGTAACAAGGTCGAAAAACGCCTTATCCAACGCGGTAGAGAGGCCAATTCGCGCCCCATTCCCCAGCACCAACCGAATAACCCCCAACGCCGCCCGTCGCAGCGCATAGGGGTCTTTCGACCCGGTAGGCTTCTCGTCAATCGCCCAGAACCCGGTCAGCGTATCCAGCTTGTCGGCCAAGGCCACCGCAACCGAAACCGGCTCGGTCGGCACCGAGTCCCCCTCTCCCTTCGGCCGCCAGTGATCGCGCGCCGCATCGGCCACGGCCTCGGGCTTGCCGGCCTCCAAGGCGTAATACCGCCCCATCACCCCCTGCAATTCGGGGAACTCGCCAACCATCGCCGAACGCAAATCCAGCTTGGCGATCTTCGCCGCTTCCTCGGCCTGATCCGCATCCGCGCCCACAACCGGCGCGATCTCCTGCGCCAAGGCCGCGATGCGCTCAACCCGATCCGCCTGCGAACCCAGCTTGCTCTGGAACGTCACCGACCGAAGCCCCTCGGCCCAGTCCACCATCCCGGCCTTCGCCTCGCGCAAATCCAGATCCCAGAAGAACGCCGCATCCGACAGCCGCGCCGCCAGCACCCGCTGGTTGCCGGCCAGAATCGCCGCGCCGCCATCCGGGGCGTCGATATTCGCCACCGTCACGAACCCCTCGATCCGCCCGGTCTTCGGATTGCGCGCCGACAGGAACTTCTGATGCTCGCGCATCGAGGTCTGCAAGACCTCCACCGGCAGCGACAGGAACCGCTCCTCGATCACCCCCATCAGCGGCACCGGCCATTCCACTAGCCCGGCCAGCTCGGCCATCAGCCCGTCATCCGGCACCACCTCCAGCCCGCGGGCAAAGGCCAGCTGCTCGGCCTGATGGCGGATCACCGCCTCGCGCGCCGCGGCATCCAGAATCACATGCGCGCGCTTCAGCCGCGCCACATAATCGTCATAGCCGCTGACCGAAAACGCCCCCGGCGCCATGAAGCGATGGCCCCGCGTCACGTCCCCGGCCCGAATCCCGTCGATCTCGAACGGCACCACGCGGGCGCCATGCTCGTCGCTCAGCAGGCAGATGATGGAATGCAAAGGCCGCACCCAACGCAACGACCCCGCCCCCCAGCGCATCGCCTTGGGCCACGGAAAATTGCGGATCACCCGCTCCAGCGCCTCCGCGATGATCTCTTCCGCCGGGCGGCCGGGGCGCTCGATCACCGCGAACCACACCTGCCCCTTCTTGTCGTCGCGAGCCACCAACTGCTCACGCGAAAGCCCGGTCGAGCGCAGGAACCCCTCCAGCGCCGCCTCCGGCGCATCGACGCGCGGCCCCTTGCGCTCCTCGCGCACCGGGGCCGAGGCCGAAGTCAGCCCGCTGACCGCCAGCGCCAGCCGGCGCGGCGTCGAGAATGCCCCGGCCCCGGCATAGGTCAGCCCCGCCTCGACCAGCGCATCGGTCATCAGCCGCCGCAGGTCGCCCGCCGCACGGGCCTGCATGCGCGCGGGGATTTCCTCGGAAAACAGCTCGATCAGCAGGTCCGGCATCAGTCCATCACTCCGCGGTCAGGGATCTTCTGGTTGTATTGGTGCCACGCAAAGGCACGGCCGTCGGGATAGACCGCCACCACGCGGTCCACGTCCGGGCGGATGTCGCTGGCCGACAGATAGGCCACGGCCGTCCCGGAGGCGAGATCCTCGGTCAACCGCCCGGCATCGAAACAGTCGAACCAGCCCGGCCCGATCAGCGGCGTCGGGTCGGGATAGGGCATGGCCTCGCCTTCCTCCGGCGGGTCGGTCACGAAACAGGCGCGATAGCGGATCGGGGACGACGAGGCGTCGATGCCCTGGAAATCGCGCACGGGCAGAACGCGCGCCGCCCCGTCCTCGCGCGCGACGATCATCACCGAGGCGCGCTCGGACGCCGGGTCGATCGGCGCATAGAAGCCGTATTCCTGCATATACCAGATGCCGCCGCCGGTCAGCGCCGCCGATCCGACCAGCGCCACCACCAGCCATTGCCCCGCGCGCATCGGCTACACCGCCCCCGCCGCTTCGGTGGTCAGGAACAGGTCGGCGCAGCCCTTGGCCAGCGCCCGCACCCGGCCTATATAGGCCTGCCGCTCGGTCACCGAGATCACCCCGCGCGCGTCCAGCAGGTTGAACAGATGGCTGGCCTTGATCGCCTGATCGTAAGCCGGATGCGCCATCGGGATGCGGCGCCCGGCGCTGTCCTCCTCCGCCGCTTCCAGAATCCGGGCGCATTCGGCCTCGGCATCCTTGAAATGCTGGAACAGCATGTCGGTATCGGCCTGCTCGAAATTCCAGCGCGAGAACTCGCGCTCGGTCTGGCGGAACACGTCGCCATAGGTCAGCGGGATCGGGCTGTCGGGGTCGTTGAAGGGCATGTCCATCACATGCTCGACACCCAGCACATACATGGCCAGCCGCTCCAGCCCATAGGTCAGCTCGCCCGAAACCGGGTGGCAGTCATGGCCGCCGACCTGCTGGAAATAAGTGAACTGGCTGACCTCCATCCCGTCGCACCAGACTTCCCAGCCCAGGCCCCAGGCGCCCAGCGTCGGGCTTTCCCAGTCGTCTTCCACGAAGCGCACGTCATGGAGTTGCGGGTCCAGCCCGATCACGGCGAGGCTGCCCAGGTAAAGCTCCTGCAACTCCGGCGGGCTGGGCTTCAGGATCACCTGATACTGGTAATAATGCTGCAAGCGGTTGGGGTTCTCGCCATAGCGGCCGTCGACCGGCCGGCGCGAGGGCTGGACATAGGCCGCCGTCCACGGCCGGCGCCCGAGGCTGCGCAGCGTGGTCGCCGGGTGGAAGGTCCCGGCGCCGACCTCCATGTCGTAGGGTTGCAGGATCGCGCAGCCCTTGGCCGCCCAATAGGCTTGCAGGCGCAGGATCACATCCTGAAAACAGCGCGGCCTGCCGGCATCGGGCACGACGGAAGGGCTGGTCATCGGGCGATCCTTTCGCATAACTGGCCGGAAAGAGGATTCCGGTCCGGGTTCTAGGCGCCGGGCGCGGCCCGGTCAACGGCCCCCGCGGGGGTGCCGGGGCCGGATCGGAGGGGAAACCTCGCGAAGGCAGGAAAGGCAAGGCATGCGGCGTCTGGGTTTGGCGGTTCTGATGGCATCCACGGCGGGGCTGGGCACGGCATGGGCGGATGACGCCTATATCCAGCTTGAGGCATGGCGCGAGCCGGCCGAGGCCGCCGCCAAGGCGCAGGGCTGGGCGGCGCGGTTTCCCGAAACCGTGACCTGGCAGTCGGGGCGATGGTTCGCCATCGGCCTCGGCCCGATCGAGGGCGACGCGGCGGCCCGCATGGGCGAGTTGAAGGCCGAGCGCGCCATTCCCCGCGATGCCTATCTGGTGACGCTGGGGGATGACGTGACCGTCAGCCCGGTGATTGCGGGCGACGGTGCGGGGACAGGGCCGGCCGCGACAGACGAGCCGGCGGACGCCACCGACGAAACGAACCGGCCGGATGCGGCGGCCGAGATGGCCGGGCCGGAGACTGCCACGGAGCCGGCGGACGATACGACCGGCGCCGGCACCACGGAGGCCGCGACCGAAGCCGCCGGGGCGGCGACCGAACCCGCCGGGGCGGCGACGGCACCCGATGCCCCGCCGGCCGAACCCGCGCCGGTCTCGGAAACTCATATCCGCCTCGAAGCCTTCCAATCGCGCGCGGATGCCGAGGCCGCGCTGACCCGCTGGCGCGAGGTGCTGCCGGGGGCGGCCTTGTGGCAACTGTCCTCGGGCTGGTTCGCGATCGCCGCCGGCCCGCTCGACCCCGCCGTTGCCGGCGACTGGCTGGCGGCATGGAAGGCGGCCGACGCCATCCCGGCCGATGCTTTCGCGACGACCGAAGCCGAACTGGGCACCCTGCTGACCGCCGGCGCACCGCCCGACCCCGACGCCGTGCCCCCCGCGCCCGAGGTCATGCCGCCCGTCGAGGTCGTGCAGGAGGCGCTGCACTGGGCCGGCCGCTACGAGGGCGAGATCGACGGCCGCCCCGGCCCGCAGACCAACGCCGCCATCGCCGCCGAGATGGAGGCGCAGGGCATCGCCCCCGGCACCCGCAACGGCGAGGCCATCGCCATGCAGGCCCTGCTGGCCCGCCGCGATGCCTGGCAGGGCGAGATGGGCCTGGCACCGCTGACCGATGCGCTGACCGGCCTGACGCTGACGGTGCCGCTGGACCGGCTGGACTTCCTGCGCGAGGATCGCGGGCTGTCGATCTATGGCCCGAAGGACGAATCCGGCGCGGCGCTGATCCTGTTCAACCAGCCCGGCGGGCGGGCGGAGATGGAGGACCTGGCCGGCCTGATCACCGCGCTCGGCTGGGTCGGCCACCCCGAGCGCCAGATCACCGCCAGCGCCTTTACCCTGAACGGCGGCAACGCAACCCATATCGGCCATGCCGAGGGCCGGATCGTGGACGGGCAGCTTCGCGGCTTCGTGCTGATCTGGCCGGCGGCGGATGCCGAGAACGCGCCCCGGCTGGCGGCGGTGGCATCCGAGACGCTGGAACTGGCGCCGGTCGATGAGTCGACGGAGGAACCGGAGGCCGAGGCGGCGGCGGACTGATCCCCAGTCTCTGCAATCATCGTCCGATCCCCCGGACCGTCCCCTCACCTGCCGATGCGCCGGGATTCGCGCCGTTGCGGCGCGCCACCGGATGCCGCACGGCTTTGCCGTCAAAAGGGAGGCCCATGTGACGCGAAAGCCAAGGATCTACTTGCTGGGCGCCTCCTGCTCCGGTGTCTCGACGCTGGGCGCGCTGCTCTCCGACCGGCTGGCGGTGCCGCTTCTGGACGTGGACAGCTTCTTCTGGATGCCGACCGATCCCCCCTTCACCACCAAGCGCCCCGTCGAGGATCGCATCCGGCTGATCCGCGACCGCCAGGCCGGCAGCGATGGCTGGGTCCTCGCCGGCTCGCATACCGGCTGGGGCGATGCACTGGTCCGGGATGTCGATCTCATCGGCTTCGTCTACACGCCCATGCGGATCCGCATGCAGCGACTGGACCGGCGCGAGGCGGAACGGCACGGCCCGCGCATCCTGCCCGGCGGGGACATGCATGCGGACCATCTGGCCTTCCGCGACTGGGCCGCCCGCTATGACGACCCGGCATTCGAGGGGCGCAACCGGGCGCAGCACAATCTTTGGCTGGAGGCGCAATCGGCCCCCGTGCTCCGGCTCGACGGAACCGAAAGGCCCGAGCGACTTGCCCGGATCGTCCTGACCCATGTCAACCGGGCCTGAGGCCCCCCTTACCCCCGCCAGAATCGCGGCATCAGCAGCACGAAGACCGCGATCAGCTCCAGCCGGCCCAGATACATGCCGACCACCATCAGCCACTTCGCCGCTGCCGGCAGGTCGCTCACGGCGCCGGTGGCGCCGATCTCCGGTCCCCAGACCGGGCCGATATTGGCGATCGCGGTCCAGGCCGCCGTCAGCGCCGTCAGCGGATGCAGCCCGGTCAGCGCCAGCCCGACGATCAGCAGGCCGAAGGTCAGCATGAACATGGTAAAGAAGCCCATCACCGAATCCACCACGTCCCGCGTCAGCGCCCGCCCGGCCATCTGCGCCGAATAGACCCGGTGCGGCGAGTGCATGCGCCGGATCTGCGCCCGCACCGCCTCGAACAGCACCTGATAGCGGAACACCTTGACCGAGCAGCCGGTCGAGCCGGTGCAGCCCCCGATCAGCCCGACCACGATCAGCACCGCGAAGGGCAGATGCCCCCAGGCCGTCACATCCGTCGACGCAAACCCGGTGCCGGAAAAGATCGACACCGTGTTGAACACCGTCTCGCGCAGGACCGCCGGCAGGTCGCCCTCGCCGCGATAGAGGATGCGATAGGCCAGGATCAGGCCGATGGCATAGGCCGTCCAGCGCAGATAGCCGAACAGCTGCGGATCGTGCAGCATGGGCCGCAACTCGCCCCGCAGCGCCTGCGCCATGCGCACGAAGGGGATGGTGGCCAGCAGCATGAACAGCGCGGCCGCATATTGCGCCGGCCCCAGATAGGGGCCGAAGCTGGCATCATAGCCCGCATAGCCCCCGGTCGAGCAGGTCGCCAGGGCGAAGACCAGCGCATCGAAGGGCGCCATGCCCAGCAGGTGATAGGTCATCGCGCAGGCCAGCGTGAGCACGACATAGACGCGGGTCATCTCGCCGGCGATGTCTCCGGCGCGGGGCAGGTCCTTGCCGCCGGTATCGAAGCCCTCCGAGCGGAAGAACTGCATGCCCCCCACCCGCATCGCCGGCAGGAAGGCCACGGCGACCACGACGATCCCCAGCCCCCCCATCCATTGCAGCATCGCCCGCCACAGGTTGGTGCCGGCGGGCAGCGTTTCCAGCCCCTCGATGACGGTGGTGCCGGTGGTGGTGACGCCGGACATGGCTTCGAAGACGGCATCGGTCAGGCCCAGCCCCGGCGCGCCCAGCACGAAGGGCAGCGCGCCCAGCGCCGGCACCACCAGCCAGGTGCCGGCGGTCAGCAGAAAGCCTTGCCGGATGCTCATGGCGCGCGAGCCGTCGCCATGCGTGGCGATGGCGGCCAGCAGGCCCAGCAGGGCCACGGCGAAGCCCAGCGTTGCAAAGACCTGCCAATGCCGGTCGCCGTTCCACCAATCGGCAAGGGCGGGCGCCTGCATCATCGCGCCCAGCGCGATGACCAGCTTGCCGATCGTATTGGCCACCGGGCGCATCTCCATGCGCCTTGCTTGCCGCGCGCCCCCTGCCCCGTCAAGCGGGCGGCGAGCGGACGCTCCCGCATGCGCGGCCCGTTCGCGGCGCGGCAGGCGGGGTTATCCCGGACGACGCTCTGCGCGGACAATCGACCCCGGCGACGGGCGGGGGCCGCCTTCGCCCGAACCTCACGCGGGAAGCTCTGCCAACAAAGCCGGCCAACGCCATGCCGCCACCCCCTTGCGGACCTCCGGCGATGTTTTGGCCTGCATCGCCCGCAGAAGGGCCTTTGCCCCGCTCCAGTGCTTCCTGCGGCAAAGCCGACATCGAACGCCCACCCGAAGTCCGTCCCCCCTGCGCCCCTGCGGGGCTTGGGTGCCCGGCGCTGCCGCCCGGCCTTGCGTGGGGTGCCGCCTTCGTCCGAAACGCTGCGATCGGCCTCGCCGCACCCTGCGGGACTTCCACCGCCGGTCAAGGGCGCATGGCCCGACTTACCCACCCCCTCCGACTCCTTTGGGGGTCTCCGGGCGTGGATAAGTCTGCGTGGGCTGGCTGAGCTTACCCGCCGGACGAATGGCGAAGGGGGAAGGTTTGCCCCAAGGGGCAAACCTGCGCTGCCGCCCGGCCTTGCCGGAGACGCCGCTTCGTGCTCGGCTGAAAGCCTGCAATTGTCTCGGCCGCATCCATTACAAGGCCTGCATGGACGCCGCTGTCATCCAGCTCTGCAACGCATTGCGAAACTGCCACCTTGCCATGCGACACCACCGCCTTGCCTTACGAGGTAATACCAGCCTCACGCCACCCCCCCTTTCTTCTTCCTGCTAGAAACCTGGAGAGCAGTGCCTGGGGTGCGGGGGCGGCGAGCGCCCCGCCGTGCGG
>CAKTBJ010000052.1 GCA_934533075.1 uncultured Paracoccus sp. | reverse complement strand
ATCCGCTTTGCCGCCCTGCCGCGCGAGGTGGTGATGCGGGTGGTCGAGAAATTCGTGCTGCAACTGGAAAACCAGCTCATCGACCGCGACGTGCATATCGACCTGACCCCCGAAGCCGCCGCCTGGCTGGCGGAAAAGGGCTATGACGAGGCGATGGGCGCCCGCCCGCTGGGCCGCGTCATTCAGGAAAACATCAAGAAGCCGCTGGCCGAGGAACTGCTGTTCGGCCGGCTGACCAAGGGCGGCGCGGTTCGGGTTCGGGTCGAGGACGACAGGATCGTCCTGGACATCGCCGGACCAAAAAAGCCCCAGCTTGGCAAGGACAAGCCCCGGCTGCTGACCGCCGAGTAAGACCCCGCCCCGCCGTTCCCACCAGCGGCGGGGCGGATTTCGCGGCGGCGGGAAAACGGGAACGGCACAAGATGCGTGTAAACACGCACCCTGCCCAAACCAAAATGCGCGCCGAGGGGCGCGTTTTTTCTGGTCCATGCGGATGGCTGTCGCCCCCCGCCCGGCGCCGAACGTGCTTCAGCGCCGCCCCTTCGACTTGAACGGCGCCGGTTTCGGGGCGGGTTTCTCCGCCGGCTTGCCGGGCTTCGCGGCCATCGCCAGGTCGCGGGCCACGCCGAAGGCGCCGCGGATACGCTCGCCGTCGCCGGCCCAGTCGCGGCGGATCACGATGCGGTTGTCCACGACCTTGGCCATGCCGCGCTCGGCCAGCAGGTATTCGGCCAGACCGGCGGGGTTGGCGAACTTGTCGCCGTGGAACTGGATGGTGGCGCCCTTCGGCCCCGCATCCAGTTTCGCGATCCCGGCCCGCTTGGCCATCGCCTTGATCCGCATGACGGAAATCAGCATGTTGACCTCGCGCGGCAGGGGACCGAAGCGGTCGATCAACTCGGCGGCGAAGCCCTCCATCTCGGTCTTGCCGGTCAGGTCCGCCAGGCGCCGATACAGGCCCAGCCGCACGTCGAGGTCGGGCACGTAATTCGCCGGGATCGTCACCGGCACGCCCAGGTTCAACTGCGGCGCCCAGTCGTCTTCGGGCGTGCCCTCGATCTCGCCCGATTTCAGCTTTGCGATGGTTTCCTCCAGCATCGCCTGGTAAAGTTCGAAGCCGACCTCCTTGATATGGCCGGATTGCTCCTCGCCCAGCAGGTTGCCGGCGCCGCGCAGGTCGAGGTCCTGCGACGCCAGGTTGAACCCCGCCCCAAGCCCGTCGATGGCGCCCAGAAACTTCAACCGCCGCACCGCCTGCGGGGTCAGCGGCGCGCGGGGTTTCGTGGTCAGGTAGCAATAGGCGCGGGCCTTGGCGCGCCCGACCCGGCCGCGGATCTGGTAAAGCTGCGCCAGCCCGAACATGTCGGCGCGCCACACGACCATCGTGTTGGCGGTCGGAATATCCAGCCCCGATTCCACGATCGAGGTGGCCAGCAGCACGTCATAGGCGCCGTCGTAAAAGGCGTTCATCCGCTGGTCCAGCTCGCCCGCCGCCAGTTGCCCATGCGCGACCAGGAAACGGACCTCGGGCACATGCTCGCGCAGCCAGTCCTCGACCTCGGGCAGATCGGCGAGGCGGGGGACGACGAAGAAGGACTGGCCGCCGCGATATTTCTCGCGCAGCAGGGCCTCGCGGATGGTCACGCCGTCGAATTCGCTGACATAGGTGCGGATGGCGAGGCGGTCCACCGGCGGCGTGCCGATCAACGACAGGTCCCGCACCCCGGTCAGCGACAGTTGCAGGGTGCGCGGGATCGGCGTCGCGGTCAGGGTCAGCACGTGGATGTCGCTGCGGATTTCCTTCAGCCGCTCCTTGTGGGCGACGCCGAAATGCTGCTCCTCGTCGACGATCAGCAGGCCGAGATTCCTGAACTTGACCGATTTCGCCAGCACGGCGTGGGTGCCGACCACGATGTCCACGCTGCCATCGGCCAGCCCGGCGCGGGTGGCGCTGGCTTCCTTGGCGGGGACAAAGCGCGACAGGCTGCGCACCACCAGCGGCGTGCCCCGGAACCGCTCGGCGAAGCTTTTCGCATGCTGGCGGGCCAGCAGCGTCGTCGGCGCCACCACCGCCACCTGCATGCCCTGGCTGGCGACGACGAAGGCGGCGCGCATCGCCACCTCGGTCTTGCCGAAGCCCACATCGCCCACGATCAGCCGGTCCATCGGCCGCCCGGCGGCCAGATCGCTCAGGATGTCGGTGATCGCCGCCGCCTGGTCGTCGGTCTCGGCATAGGGGAAACGGGCGGCGAAGGCCTCCCAGTCGCGATGCTCCGGCTCCAGCACCGGGGCCTGGCGCAGCAGGCGCTCGGCCGCGACGCGCATCAGCCGGTCGGCGATCTGGCGGATACGTTCCTTCAGCCGGGCCTTGCGGGCCTGCCAGGCGCCGCCGCCGAGGCGGTCCAGCAGCCCCTCCTCGTGCCCGTAGCGGGTCAGCAGTTCGATATTCTCGACCGGCAGATACAGCCGGTCGCCGCCGGCATATTCCAGCGCCACGCAGTCATGGGGCGCGCCGGCGGCGGTGATGGTTTCCAGCCCGATATAGCGGCCGATGCCATGCTCGACATGCACGACCAGATCGCCGGGGGAAAGCGTCTGCGTGTCCTTGAGGAAATTCTCCGCCCGCCGCTTCTTGCGCGCGCCCCGGATCAGGCGGTCGCCCAGAATGTCCTGTTCCGAGATCACCAGCAGCGCGCCGCCCACCGCGTTGCTTTCGGCGACAAAGCCCTCCTCCAGCGGCCAGATGGCGAGGCCGACCGCCCCCGGCTTGTCGGGCAGGTCCCGAAGATGCGCGATGGGGGTCGCGCCGGTCAGACCCTCATCGGCCAGCAGCCCGGAAAGCCGCTCGCGCGCGCCCTCGGAAAAGCTGGCCAGAACCACGCGGGACTTGCCAGCATTTTCACGAATATATTGCCGCACCGCGCTGAACAGGTTGACGTTTTCGGCCTGACGCTCGGGCGCGAAATTGCGGCCGGGTCGGCCGCCCATGTCCAGCACCCCCGGCCCCGGCGGCTGGCGCAGCACCGAAAGCCGCAGCACCCGGCGCCCGGCCAGCCAACCCGACCAGTCCGCATCCGTGGCGAACATCGCCTCGGGCGCCACCGGGCGATAGACGGTATCGGCGCCGCGATGGGTCAGGGCCTCGCGCCGGGCATTATGCTGCTCGCGGATGGTGTCCCAGCGGGTTTCGCGCACCTGATCCAGCCGGTCGTCCAGCAGGATCGACGCCTCGGGCAGATAGTCGAACAGCCCGACCAGCCGCTCATGGAACCAGGGCAGCCAGTGCTCCATCCCCGCCAGCTTCTGCCCGGCGCTGACCGCCTCATACAGCGGATCGGCGGCACCCGAGCCGTATTCGGCGCGGTAGTTCTGGCGAAAGCGGGTGATCGACGCCTCGTCGAGGCTGATCTCCGACATGGGCATCAGCTCGACGACATCCAGCTTGTCGCGGGAACGCTGTGTTTCCGCGTCGAAAATCCGCACCCCGTCCAGCACGTCCCCGAACAGGTCGAGGCGGATCGGATTTTCGGCCCCCGGCGGGAAGATGTCGATGATGCCGCCGCGTATGGCATAGTCGCCCGGCTCGGCCACCGTGGGCGTCTGCACGAAACCCATGCGCACGAGGAAGGCGCGCAAGGCGGCCTCGTCCAGCCGGTCGCCGATGCGGGCGTGAAAGCCGGCCCCCGCCAGCGCCTCGGGCGCCGGCACCCGTTGCAGCGCCGCCGACAGCGTGGTCAGCAGCACGAACGGTCCGCCCAGCCGCTTCTGCGCCAGCGCCGTCAGCACCGCCATCCGCGCCGCCTGTATCCCCGCCGCCGGGGACACGCGGTCGTAGGGCGTCGTATCCCAGGCCGGAAACTCCAGCACCGGCACGCCGGGGGCGAAAAAGTCCAGCGCGGCGCGGGTGGCGGCCATGCGGCGGTCGTCGCGGGCGACATGGACCACCGGCGCGCCGCGCGCCAGCTCGCGCGCGATCAGGGCGGCATCGAAGCCTTCGGGGGCGCCGGACAGGGTGATGGGGGTCATCTGGGTCATGGCAGGCAGGTGGCGGCGCGGGTCGGGGGTGTCAAGTCAAATGCCGAAAGGGTGGCGCACGATCCACAGCGCCGCCATGAAGCTGGTCACGGCGATCGAGACCAGCGCCATGCCATAGGTCAGCCAGCCGTGGCGGACCAGGCCGCGGGCGGCAAGGCGCGCGGCCTCCTGCGGGGGGTGGCTGGCCAGCACCCGCATCAGGCCCTGCGCCAGCCGGACGCGCAGGACCAGCACCGCCAGCAGCGGCGCCACCATCAGGAACAGCGCCTGCGCGGCCTCCAGCCCGTAGGCGAAGCCCAGCCCCGCCAGCACCACCAGCACGAAGCAGCCAAGCCCGGTCAGCGCCATCGCCATGCCCGGCCCGATGCGCCAATGCGGCAGCACCACCGCCAGCCATTGCAGCAGCACCGCCCGCCCGGCCTCGTCGCGCCGCGCCCGCATCACCACATCCGAGGGGATGCCCAGCACATTGCGCGAGGCCAGCGACCACATGGCCGCAAAGCCCAGCCAATACCACAGCGAGGTAAAGCTGCGGCTGTCGAGAAGGGAAAGCAGGGTGGACAGGCTGGACACGGCGCGCTTCTGGTTGGGAACGCCCGCTTATCGCCGTCCGGCCCGGCCGCGTCCAGCCCCTTACCGTGCGGCCCCCGGCCCCTTCGGTCTTGCGATCATCCCCTCGGGCATGGCATGGAAAGGCCCGAGCCTCGCGGGCCGTCCGCCCGCACCGACACAGTGCAAGGTCAGCCATGTCAGCCAGCCCGATCACCGCCCCCTTCCCCGCCCATCGCCTGCGCCGCCTGCGCCGGACCCCGGCCCTGCGCGCGATGGTGGAGGAGACCTCGCTGTCGGCGGCCAACCTGATCTGGCCGGTCTTCGTCACCGAGGTCGCCGGCGCCGAAGGCCCGATCGCCTCGATGCCGGGGGTCGAGCGGCTGACGCTGGACGGCGCGCGGCGCGCCGCCGCCACCGCGATGGAACTGGGCATCTCCGCCATCTGCATCTTCCCGCATTCCGACGAGGCCCTGCGCACCGAGACCTGCGAACGCGCCTGGGACCCGGAGAATAGCGGCAACCGCGCCATCCGCGCCATCAAGGCCGAGGCGCCCGACCTGGTGGTGATGACCGACATCGCGCTGGACCCCTACAATGCCAACGGCCATGACGGCTTCGTGCGCGACGGCATCATCGTGAACGACCCCTCGGTCGAGGCGCTGGTGCGCATGGCGCTGGCGCAGGCCGAGGCCGGGGCGGACATCCTCGGGCCGTCCGACATGATGGACGGGCGCATCGGCGCGCTGCGCTCGGCGCTGGAGGCGCAGGGCCATCAGGACGTGGCGATCCTGTCCTATGCGGCGAAATATGCCAGCCACTTCTATGGCCCGTTCCGGGACGCCGTGGGCGCCTCGGGGCGGCTGGTGGGCGACAAGAAGACCTACCAGATCAACCCCGCCAACCGGCAGGAGGCACTGCGCTGCGTCGCCCGCGACCTGTCCGAGGGCGCCGACATGGTGATGATCAAGCCCGGCATGCCTTATCTGGACCTGTGCCGCGAGGTGCGCGACCGCTTCGGCGCGCCGACCTTCGCCTATCAGGTCAGCGGCGAATACGCGATGCTGGAAGGCGCGATCCGCAACGGCTGGCTGAAGCGCGAGGCGATGCTGGAAAGCCTGATCTGCTTCCGCCGCGCCGGCTGCGACGGCGTGCTGACCTATTTCGCGCCGGAGGTGGCGCGGATGCTGGGGTGAGGGGAGGTTGCCAGGCTCTCAAACGCCATCCACGTTTCATAAACTGCCTTTCGGGGACTGAAGCATGCGCTTGAACCCAAAGCGACAGGGGCATCTGGACGGTCTCTGTGGCCCTTACGCCATAGTCAACGCACTGGGGGCGCTGCATTCGATCAACCATGAAGAAATTTTCAAAACATGCTGCTTTGCATTGGCGGCACGACGCTGGCCATCAACGCTTTGGGAAGGCACAACGCTGAGAGATTTGCAGCGTATGCTTGGAGCATGCCTCAAAAATCCTGATCTGAGAACCCTAACCGTTAGATACCCATTTCTTCGCAGACAACCCGCGACAAATGACGAATTTTGGGATGAGTTCGAGCGCCTTTTCCAAGAAAACCCAGCCGACAAATGTGCAATTTTGGGAATGGAACACCCTTGGATGCATTGGCTGGTCGCCAAACCCAAAGGGAAGAAAATCCTGTTCCAAGACTCTGATAGCATTAGCTCACTGAAGAAAATTCCACGCGAGAAAATTCATGCCGGCGAACGCGTACCTGAAGGTCGGTCCTACCGCATCAACAAGAAGGAAGTTATCTTGTTTGAGAGGATTAGCACCTAGGGCAGAACTGACAGCGGAAGGCATCATCACCGTTTGACGCCTCAAATGAAAAAGGGGCCTTCCGGCCCCCTTCCTGAACCTCACCCCCCCGCGATGATCCGCACATAGGCGGTCGTCTCGCGATAGGGCGGGATGCCGCCATATTTCTGCACTGCGCCCGGCCCGGCATTGTAGGCCGCCAGCGCCAGCCGCCAGCTTCCAAACGTGTTATACATCATCCGCAGATAGCGCGCGCCGCCGTCGAGGTTCTGGATCGGGTCGTCGGGATTGACCCCCAGTCGCGCCGCCGTCGCCGGCATCAGCTGCGCCAACCCGCGCGCGCCCTTGTGGCTGCGCGCGTTCGGGTTCCAGCCCGATTCCTGCTGCACGAGGCGCAGGAACAGGTCCTCCGGCACACCATGCTTGCGCGCGGCGGCGACGGCATGGGGCAGGTAGGTGCTGCGCCGGCCGGTATAGGCCGGGATCGGCGCGTCCGCCACGCCGGTCGAGACCACGACCCGCCCCGCATCCGGGCGCAGCCGCGAACTCTGCTGATATTGCGCGGCCAGCCGGCTGTCCATCAGGCGCGTCTGGCGCTCGAACTGGCTGTCGCGGCCGCCGCCCGTGCCCGAGCCGCGCAATTGCAGCCCCTGCGCCGAAACCGCATCCCCCGCGACCAGCACCAGCCCCGCGCTTGCGGTCAGGACCATGCTGAGGCTGCGCAAACCGCTTGCGGCATGTCGAATCATGTCTGCCCCCGTCTTGCGGACCGTGTTTTTTCGTTGCCGACCCCTGCCCGAGGCCCGGATTGCGTGGCAAGATAGCATCGCCTCCGCCCTGCCGCCATAGCCATGATACCGCCGGCTGCGCGCGGGCCGGGCGGCTGGGCAGAAGGCCGCTCATCTTGCGGGCTTGCCGGGCGGGCCGCGGGGGGCTATCCCGGTTGCCTGAAACATCGAGCGAGACAGCGGAGGCGCCGGCATGGCAGGCAGCGTGAACAAGGTCATCCTGATCGGCAATCTGGGCCAGGACCCGGAGATCCGCAGCTTTCCCAGCGGCGGCAAGGTGGCGAACCTGCGCATCGCCACCTCGGAAAGCTGGCGCGACCGCAATTCGGGCGAGCGGCGGGAGCGCACCGAATGGCACCGCGTGGCGATCATGTCCGAAGGGCTGGTCGGCGTGGTCGAGCGGTTCCTGAAGAAAGGCAGCAAGGTCTATCTGGAAGGCCAGCTGGAGACCCGCAAATGGCAGGACCAGAGCGGGCAGGACCGTTACACGACCGAAGTGGTGATCCGCAATTTCGGCGGCACGCTGGTGATGCTGGACGGGCGCGGCGGCTCGGGCGGCGGCGCCTCGGGCGATAGCGGGCCGGGCTGGTCGGGCGATGACGGCTATGGCGGCGGCTCGTCGGGCGGCTATGGCGGGGGACAAGGCGGCAGCAGCGGCGGCCAGACCGCCGGCGGCGGGCGCGGCCGGCCGGAATTCGACGACGACATCCCGTTCTGATGGCGCTCGCGGCAGGGACCGGAGGCCACGGGTTTCCGGCCCCTGCCGCCGATCGCCTGCCCGCCACCGCCCGGGCAAGGCCGGCAGGCATCGCCCCGAGGCCCATGCCCGCCTTGCCGGGCGAAGCGGACGGTCGGCGATAGCGCGCCCGCCGGCATGCCGGCGCGAGAGGGGATATGAAGACCGGCAGCGGGTTGGAACTGACATCCGAAGAACGGGCCGCGCTCTGCACGCTTGAGGAAACCTTTTGGCGTGCGGAGACGCGATTTGATCCCGAACTGATGGATCGGACCCTTGCGGCGGACTTTCTGGAATTCGGCCGGTCCGGTCGCCGCTACGAACGCGCCGAGATGATCTTCGCGCCAGAGCCGGGCGCCATCATCGACGCAACATTGCCCCTGCCCGACTACGCCGTGAGCCTCGTTGCCCCCGACGTGGCGCTGGCCACCTATACAAGCGAGGTTCGCCACGACGACAGGGTGGAGCGCGGGCGGCGCTCATCGCTGTGGATACGGGCGGACGGGCATTGGACGCTGCGTTTTCATCAGGGAACGCCGCTTTGAAGCGCGGTCCTTCGGCGGGCTGGCGCAACCGACGCTGACGCGCCCGCAGGGTCGGAAGCCCGACGGAGAGCGGTAGATACCAGCAGGAAGCAGGAAGCCTGGATCGCGCGGGTTCGTCTTCCGGCCGATGCGTGCAAGCACGCATCCAGCGCAGCCAGAAGCCAGCTTGTGGCCCGGTCCCCACGCGCAGCACTGGGGGCACCGCCCGGCCTCAGCCCTCGTTCAACACCTCCGCCAGCGGGCCGGTCTCCACGCCGTCGCTCTGGAACGCATCGCCGATGCCGCGCGCGAGGATCAGGCGCAGCCGGCCGTCGACCACCTTCTTGTCCTGCCCCATCAGCGCGATCAGCGCCCCGGCATCCGGCAGCCCGCCCGGCACCTGCGCCAGCCGCACCGGCAGGCCCATCGCCGCCAGATGCGCCGCGACGCGCGAAGGCGCCTCCTGCGGGCACAGGCCCAGCCGCGCCGACAGCGCAAAGGCCAGCACGCAGCCCAAGCCCACCCCCTCGCCATGCAGCAGCCGGCCGGAATAGCCGGTCGCGGCCTCCAGGGCATGGCAGAAGGTATGACCCAGGTTCAGCAGCGCGCGCTCGCCGGTCTCGGTCTCGTCGCGGGCGACGATGGCGGCCTTCATCGCCACCGACCGCGCCACCGCCTGCGCCAGCCGCGCCGGGTCGCCGCGCAGGCCCGGCCCGTGCGCCTCCAGCCAGTCGAAGAAGCCGGCATCGCCCAGCAGGCCGTATTTCGCGACCTCGCCATAGCCGGCGCGGAAGTCGCGCTCGGGCAGGCTGGCCAGAACCAGCGGATCGGCCAGCACCAGCGAGGGCTGATGAAACGCCCCGATCAGGTTCTTGCCCTGCGGCGCGTTGATGCCGGTCTTGCCGCCCACGCTGCTGTCCACCTGCGCCAGAAGCGTGGTGGGCACCTGCACAAAGCGCACGCCCCGGCGCAGGATCGCCGCCGCGAAGCCCGCGAGGTCGCCGATGACGCCGCCGCCCAGCGCCACCACCATATCGCGCCGCTCGATCCGCTGGTCCAGCAGCCATTCGGTGGCCCGGCGCAGACCCTCCCAGCCCTTGGTGGCCTCGCCGGCCGGCAGGGCCAGCGCCTCCGAACCGATGCCCGCCTGCGCCAGGGCGGCCCGGAAGGCCGGCAGATGCGCGGCGGCCACGTTCTCGTCGGTCAGGATCGCCACGCGCGGCCGGGCCAGCAGCGGCGCCACCTGCGCCCCGGCCTCGGCCAGCAGGCCGGGCCTGATGCGCACCTCGTAGCTGCGGGGGCCAAGCCGGACGGGGATCACCGTCATGTCGTCCGCGCCGGGCACGGGCAGGTCGTATTCGGTCATGCGCTTTCCAGGATGTCGGGGCGATGGGTGGCGACGGCGCGCAGCACGGCATCGGCGGTCGCCTGCACGCCGTCCTGCGGGCCGACGGGAACGGTCAGGTCGGCCTCGGCATAGGCCGGGCGGCGGCTGTCCAGCATGGTGCGCAGCGTGGCGCGGGGATCGGCGGTCTCCAGCAGCGGGCGGCCCGAGCGCCCGCGCAGGCGCTGCCACAGGGTATCGGCATCGGCGTTCAGCCAGACCACGGTGCCGGCGGCCCGGATCGCGGCGCGGTTGGCATCGCGCAACCAGGCCCCGCCGCCGGTGGCCAGCACGCAAGGCCCGCCGGAGAGCAGCCGCGCGATCACCTCGGCCTCGCGGTCGCGGAAGAAGGCCTCGCCGTCGCGGGCGAAGATCTCGGGGATGGTCATGGCGGCGGCGGCCTCGATCTCGGTATCCGAATCGAGGAAACGCCGGCCGAGGCGGCGCGCCAGCTCCGCCCCGATGACGGACTTGCCCGCCCCCATCATGCCCACCAGCGTGATACTGCCCGCCATGCCTGCCCGGTTCCCGCCTCGAAACGCCCCGCCCGCGCCCCTTGCGCGGGTTACGGATTGATGGCGTGATCTTTCCTGAAATGCCATCTATAAAGACCGCAAAGCCGGCGCCACAAGCGGCGGCGGCGACAAAATCGGGCAGGAACGGGCGAAACACGATGCGGCTATTGATGGTTCTGGTGGTCTTGGTGTTGCTGGCGCTGGGGGGGCTGGCCGGTTTCGCCTGGTTCGGCGACATGGCCGCGCGCACCCGCCCGATGAGCGTGCCGGTGCCCTTGCAGGTC
Source organism: uncultured Paracoccus sp. (assembly GCA_934533075.1). Classification (GTDB taxonomy): domain Bacteria; phylum Pseudomonadota; class Alphaproteobacteria; order Rhodobacterales; family Rhodobacteraceae; genus Paracoccus. The sequence goes on along the minus strand of CAKTBJ010000052.1, from coordinate 1,342 downwards.
GATACCGCCGCCACCCCGGCGCCCGCCCCTGCCCCCGCGCCCGCCGACCCGGCGCCCGAGCTGCCCCCCGCCGCCGATGAGCAGGAATAAGGCCCTTTCCCTGCTGCTCCTGCTGCTGGCGGGGCCGGCGGCGGCGCAGGCGCCGCTGGCGGCCTCGGACTGGCTGGAGGGCGGCGCGACCCGTCCGCCGCTGCGCGAATCCAGCGGCTGGCGCCCCGGCCTGCTGGTGCCGCCCGACGCGCAACGCCCCGATGCCGGCGACGCGCGGCCGCGGCCGCGGCCGGAGGGGGTGGACACGTCCGGCCCGATCGGGGTCAGCCGGCTGGACGGGCCGGATGCGGATGCGACCGGGCTGGCGGCCCCGGCCGATGTCGGGTTGCCCGAAGATTTCTGGGCCGGCACCGACCTTGCCACGGCACAGGCCGCGCTGGCGGGACCGGCGCCCCGGCTGCCGGTCCTCGATTCGGCCTGGCGCCATGTGCTGACCGCGCAGCTCGATCCGCCCGCCCGCGACCAGGGGCAGGAAGGCGTGCTGTTCGAGGCCCGCGTCGATGCGCTGATGGCGATGGGCGCCGTGGACCTCGCTGCCGCGCTGATCGACGCCGCCGGCACCGAGACCGCGCCCGTCTTCGCCCGCCGCATGGATGCCGCGCTGCTGCTGGGCGACGAGCGCCGGCTGTGCGCGCAGCTGGCGCTGGCGCCGGGGCTGGCGCCCTCGCTGGGGGCGCGCATCTATTGCCTTGCGCAGGGCGGCGACTGGCCGGCGGCGCAGCTGGCGCTGGCCAGCGCGCGGCTGCATGGCGGGGTGCCGCCCGACCTCGCGCCGCTGCTGGCGGCGTTCCTGGACGACGCGCAGGTCGATTACGGCACCGAGCTGGCCCCGCCCGAGCCGATGACGCCGCTGGCCTTCCGGCTGATGGAGGCCATCGGCCAGCCCCTGCCCACGACGGCGCTGCCGCTGCCCTATGCGATGGCCGACCTGCGCGCCAATACCGGCTGGAAGCCCCGCATCGAGGCGGCCGAGCGCCTGGCCCGCGCCGGCGACCTCGACCCGCGCCACCTGCGCGCCATCTATTCCGAACAGCCGCCGGCGGCCTCGGGCGGGGTCTGGGATCGCGTCGCCGCCGTGCAGCGGCTGGAGGACGCGCTGGCCGCCCGCGACGCCGATGCCGTCGCCGCCGCGCTGCCGCCGGCGACCGGGGCGATGCGTGCCGGCGGGCTGACCGCCAGCTTTGCGCAGATGTTCGGCGCCGATCTGGCGCGGACCGCCCTGCCCGGCCCGGCCGGGCGGCTGGCCGAGGCGCTGGCGCTGGCCGCCGCCACCGCCGGGGCCTGGGCCGCC
>CAKTBJ010000051.1 GCA_934533075.1 uncultured Paracoccus sp. | reverse complement strand
CGGCTGCTGGTGCCGGCGGGGCGGCCGGCGGGACCGGCGGTGGCGGGGTTCCTGCGCGCACAGGCGCGGGCGGCGCTGGCCGAGGCCTGCGCGCGCCATGTCGCGGCCCTCGGCCCGGCGCGGCGCTTCACCGGTCTCAGCCTGCGCGATACGCGCTCGCGCTGGGGCAGCTGCTCGATGGCGGGGCGGCTGATGTTCTCGTGGCGGCTGGCGATGGCGCCGCCCGCCGTGCTGGATTACGTCGCGGCGCATGAGGTCGCGCATCTGCGGCACATGGACCACTCCAAGGCGTTCTGGGATGCGGTGGCGCGGCTGCTGCCGGGCCATGCCGTGCATCGCGCCTGGCTGCGCCGGCATGGCGCGGGCCTGCTGGCCTGGCAGTTCGACGCCCCATTGACGCCCCCGCCCGGCGGCCCGAGACTCGCGCCATGACCACGCCCAGCAGCCCCCGCCGCCCGACCGAGCCGGCCGCGCATGAACGCCTGTATCGGGCGCTGCGCCAGCGCATCCTGACCGGCGACCTGCCGCCGGGGCAGGCGCTGACCCTGCGCGGCATCGCGGCCGAGGCCGGGCTGTCGATGACCCCCGCCCGCGAGGCCGTGCGGCGGCTGGTGGCCGAGGGCGCGCTGAGCCTGTCGGCCAGCGGGCGGGTGACGACGCCGCTGCTGTCGGACGACCGGCTGGAGGAACTGGCCAGCTTGCGCGCCCTGATCGAGCCGGAACTGGCCGCCCGCGCCCTGCCGCGCGCGCATTTCGCGCTGATCGACCGCATGGGGGCCATCAACGCCACCATCGCGCAGGCGGTCGCCGATCACGATCCGGTGGCCTATATCCGCGCCAACCTGGACTTTCACCGCAGCCTCTACCTGCGCGCGCAGGCGCCGGCGATCCTGGCGGTGCTGGAAACCGTCTGGCTGCAACTGGGGCCGACGATGGCGGCGCTTTACGACCGCACGCCGCGCCACGAACCCCCGCGCCATCACCGCACCATCATGGCCGCGCTGCGGGCAGGGGACGAGCCGAGCCTGCGCCTCGCCGTGCGCGCCGATGTCACGCACGGGCTGCGGCACCTGTCGGGGGCCTGAGCCGCCGAAGCCTAGACCTCGGTCAGCACCATCGTCAGCGCATGCACGCGCGTGGTCAGGTCGCCCAGCGCGCGGTGGACCAGCCGCTGGCGCTCGACCCGCGACAGGCCGGCAAAGCGGGTGCTGGCCAGGGTGATGCGGAAATGCGTCTCGCCGCCCTCGCGCCAGCCGGCATGACCGCGATGGGATTCGGACTGGTCCTCGATCTCCAGCCGGATCGGGTCCAGCGCCGCAAGACGTTGCCGCATTTCGTCCGCAATCTGCCCCATTCCCGGCACCCCCCCTTCCATGTCGTGCGTTTTAACCTAAACTGCCTGTCCCGAAACCGGAAGGCAGGCCGTGATGACCGCGAAAGACCCGTTCAGCTTTGACCTCTCTGCGGCGGCAGACAAGAAACGCCGGGCCAAGGGACGCCGGGGCATGTCGGGCGCGTTCGAGACCTCGACCCGGCGCTGCGACAAGGAGGGCTGCAACCAGCCCGGCCAGTATCGCGCCCCCAAATCGCCGCGCAACCTCGACGACTATTATTGGTTCTGCAAGGATCACGTCCGCGAATACAACCTGAACTGGAACTATTTCCAGGGCCAGTCGGAGGAGGAGTTCCAGCAATTCCTCGACAACGCGACGGTGTGGGAGCGCCCGACCCGCCCCTTCGGCCGTGCCGCGCAGGAACAGGCCTGGGCGCGCCACGGCGTCGCCGATCCGCTGGAGATTCTGGGCGCCAACGGCACCCCTGCCGATGCCCGCCGCCCGACCCGCAAGCTGCCGGCGACCGAGCGCCGCGCGCTGGAGATTCTGGACGCCAAGGAAACCTGGTCGCGCACCGAAATCCGCAAGCAATACAAGTCGCTGGTCAAGGACCTGCACCCGGATATGAACGGCGGCGACCGCAGCGACGAGGAGCGGCTTCAGGAAGTCGTCTGGGCCTGGGACCAGATCAAGGAAAGCCGCAGCTTCCGCGACGAATAGGGCCGCAAGCCCGTCAGCGGCCCGAAAGGGCGATCGCGCCGGTGTCCGCGTGAAGCCGGCCGGCCGGGCCGGTGACGGCTGCCGGGCCTGACCCTTCTACCCCCCCGGTCACGCAAGCGTTCACTCCCGCCCGCCGGTCCTGTCCGGCCCTGCGGGGCGCCGCCACATTTCGCGGCACCGTCACGTTTCGGTCAAACTGCGCCGCTATGCAGCGGGTGGCGGCCCCGCATCCGGCGGGGACCGCGATTCGCGCCAGGAGCATATCATGACCGAGCAAACCCCCTCCCGCCACGTCTTCCGCACCAGTCAGCTGGAGGAGGCCGACGGGCCGGGCCACAACCCCACCGACAACCGCACCCTGGGCGAGATCATCGCCGCCCGCTTCTCGCGCCGGGGCTTCCTGAAAGGCTCGATGGCCGCGACGGCGATTTCGGCCACCGTCAGCCCCCTGGCCATGCTGGCCGCAGGCGATGCGCGGGCCGAGGGCGTCGCGGGGTCCGCCTTCGACTTCCCCGAGGTCACGGCCGGCGTCGATGCCGACCATCATGTCGCGCAGGGCTATGACGCCGATGTGCTGCTGCGCTGGGGCGACCGGCTGTTCGCCGACGCGCCCGAATTCGACCCGCGCGATCAGTCCGAGGCCGCGCAGGAACGCCAGTTCGGCTATAACAACGATTTCGTCGGCTTCATCCCGCTGGACGGCGCCGATGATCGCGGCCTGCTGGTCGTCAACCACGAATATACCAACGAGCACCTGATGTTCCCCGGCATCGTCACCGTCGAGAACGGCGAGATCGCCATCGCCGAGGCGACCGGGGACCGCGTGGACATCGAGATGGCGGCTCATGGCGGCACCATCGTCGAAATCCGCCGGGCCGGCGGCAAATGGCAGCCGGTGCTGGACGGCGCGCTGAACCGCCGCATCACCGCAAAGACCCCCATGCAGGTCAGCGGTCCCGCCGCCGGTCATCCCCGCCTGCAAACCGCCGCCGATCCGACCGGGCGCGAGGTTCTGGGCACGATCAACAACTGCGCCGGCGGCGTGACGCCCTGGGGCACCTACATCATGGCCGAGGAGAACATCCACGGCTATTTCACCGGCGCCCTGCCGGAGGGCCACCGCGAAGCCGCCAACTACAAGCGCATGGGTATCCCCGAGGACAGCTATGCCTGGGGCCGGTTCCACGACCGCTTCGACCTCTCGAAGGAACCGAACGAGCCGAACCGCTTCGGCTGGATCGTCGAGGTGGACGTGAACGACCCGGAATCCATGCCGAAGAAGCGCACCGCCCTCGGCCGGTTCAAGCATGAGGGCGCGGCCAGCGCCGTTGCCCCGGACGGTCGCGTCGTCTTCTATCTGGGCGACGACGAACGGTTCGACTACGTCTATAAGTTCGTGACCGCCGGCGCCTTCGACCCCGACGATCGCGCCGCGAACATGGACCTGCTGGACGAGGGCACGCTTTACGTCGCGCGCTTCGACGAGGACGGCAGCTTCGTCTGGCTGCCGCTGGTGCAGGGCGCGGGGCCGCTGACCGCGGAGAACGGCTTCGAAAGCCAGGCCGATGTAGTGATCGAGACCCGCCGCGCCGCCGACCTGCTGGGCGCGACGCCGATGGACCGCCCCGAGGACATCGAGCCGAATGCCGAGACCGGCCGGGCCTATGTCATGCTGACCAACAACACCCGCCGCGAGGAGGCCAATCCCGCCAACCCGCGCGTGGCCAACGCCTTCGGCCATATCATCGAACTGATCGAAGCGGATGGCGACCTGGCCGCGACGCGGGGCAGGTGGGAGATCCTGCTGCAATGCGGCGACCCCGCCGTGGCCGAGGTGGGGGCGACCTTCTCGACCGCGACCACGGAAAACGGCTGGTTCGGGATGCCGGACAACTGCGCCATCGACAGCGACGGGCGGCTGTGGGTCTCGACCGACGGCAATTCGCCTTCGGCGACGGGGCGGACGGACGGGCTGTGGGCGGTGGATACCGAAGGCGCGGCGCGCGGCACTTCGCGGCTGTTCTATCGCGTGCCGGTGGGGGCCGAGATGTGCGGCCCGTGCCCGACGCCCGACCTGACCACCTTCTTCGTGGCCGTCCAGCATCCCGGCGACGGCGGCGAGGACTGGGAGGAATTCGGCCGCCCGTCCTATTACGAGGATCTTTCGACCCGCTGGCCGGATTTCGACGATGCGATGCCGGTGCGGCCCGCCGTGGTGGCGATCACGAAACAGGGCGGCGGCCGGATCGGCTGACCGGGCGTTCCGGCGGTGCCGGCCCGGCAGCGGGTGCGGCGCCCCCTCCGGCTTTCGCGGCCGGCCCTGCCATGAAAAAAGGCCGGTCCCGAAGGGCCGGCCTTTCGCCGCGATGGCGGGTGGCGATCAGCGATCGTCGCCGGTGTTGTCGTCGTCGTCATCCGAGGCGATGGCGGCGATCACGCCCAGCAGCAACAGCGCCGGGATGATGAGACCGGCATTCGAGGAAGCCGGGCGGGTATCCACGACGACCGGCTCGACCTCGACCACCGGGGCGACGTAGCCGCCGGCGAGGGCATGCGAGGCAGTCAGGCCGAGGACGGCCGCGAAGGTAGCGAATTTGGTCATGGTCAGGCTCCGATATGGGGCTGCGCGATCATCGCCAGCAGGGGAAGCCATTTGCGGAATCCGCGTAGAATGCAAGCAATGTTTCGCTGCGGTGCCGATGGCGAAGGAAAAGGCCGGCCCGCGGGGGACCGGCCGATGGGAGGCAGCGGCGCGTCGGCCTCAGCTCGGGCTGTCGCCGCCGGTGCTGTCGTCGTCGTCGTCCGAGGCGATGGCGGCGATCACGCCCAGCAGCAACAGCGCCGGGATGATGAGACCGGCATTCGAGGAAGCCGGGCGGGTATCCACGACGACCGGCTCGACCTCGACCACCGGGGCGACGTAGCCGCCGGCGAGGGCATGCGAGGCAGTCAGGCCGAGGACGGCCGCGAAAGTGGCGAATCTGGTCATGTCACGCTCCGTTGTTGGGGGCTGCCTTTTGCCGGCAGCATATCCTAGCGATTCCATAACGCGGCGAAATTGCAACAAGAACCTTCAGGGATGCGGCGTTTTGCCGGCAGGGCGTGGCTTTGCGGTCGAACACGGAAAAGGCCGGCCCCGGACGGGCCGGCCTTTCGCTGCCTTGCCCGATCCCTCAGTCGATGGTGGGGGTGTCGTCGTCATCGTCATCCGAGGCGATGGCGGCGATCACGCCCAGCAGCAACAGCGCCGGGATGATGAGACCGGCATTCGAGGAGGCCGGGCGGGTATCCACGACGACCGGCTCGACCTCGACCACCGGGGCAACATAGCCGCCGGCAAGGGCATGCGAGGCAGTCAGGCCGAGAACGGCCGCGAAAGTGGCGAATCTGGTCATGGGCAAGCTCCCTGTTGCCGGCTGCCTGTGCGGACAGCGTCGGATTCAGCGTCTCACAATCCGGCAGGATTGCAACGAAAATCCGGGTTCGGGCAAAGGAAAAGGCCGGTTCCGAAGGAACCGGCCTCTCGTCACGCGTGACGCCCTGCGACGATTAGTTCGCGGTGTTGTCGTCGTCATCGTCCGAGGCGATGGCGGCGATGACGCCCAGCAGCAGCAGCGCCGGGATCACCAGGCCGGCATTCGACGAGGCCGGTTTGGTGTCGACGACGACCGGCTCGACTGCCACGACGGGGGCGACATAGCCGCCGGCGATGGCGTGCGAGGCGGTCAGGCCGAGAACGGCGGCGAAGGTAGCAAATTTGGTCATGATCATGCTCCGTATTCACTCATGAGAGCTGCCGTTTCCGGGCAGCATCGGTGCGACAGTTGCACAATCACCAACCCTTTGGAACAGGCCGGGTTCGTGCAACCCCCGCGTTTCCCGCGGACTGTTGCAAATCCGCCAATGGCGAGGCCTTGCCGGATCGCACCGCCCCTGCTGGCGGAAAGCCGCGCATCATCCGGCCGGCGGCCGTGCGCCCCGCGCCGGCGGCAGCAGCCAGGACAGCACGAAGAAGGCCAGCGCCACCACCACGATCGCCGGTCCCGCCGGCGCGTCGACATAGAGGCTCAGCGCCAGCCCGCCGATGACGGAGGCCGCGCCGGCCAGCGTCGCGCGCAGCGCCATCGCCTCGGGCGTGTCGGCGCCGCGGCGGGCGGCGGCGGCGGGGATGACCAGCAGCGCCGCGATCAGCAGCGTGCCCACCAGCCGGATCGAGGCCGCCACCGTCACCGCCATCGCCAGTGTCAGGATCAGCCGCTCGTGCAGGGGGCGGATGCCGGCGGCGGCCGCCATCTCGGGGTTGAGGGTCGCGGCCAGCAGATTCTGCCAGCGCCAGGCCAGCAGCGCCAGCACGCCGGCCCCGACCACGCCCGCCAGAATCACATCGCCCCGGCCCACCGACAGGATGTCGCCGAACAGGAAGGATTCCAGGTCCAGCCGCAGCGCCGGCACCAGGCTGGCCGCCACCAGCCCGGTGGCCAGGCTGCCATGCGCGATCACGCCCAGGATCGTGTCGGCGGCATGGCTGCGCCCCGACAGCCGCACCACGATCAGCGCCACGATCGCGCCGACCAGCACCGTGCCCGCCGGCACCGGCCAGCCCGCCGCCAGCGCCAGCGCCACGCCCAGAATCGCCGCATGCCCCATCGAATCACCGAAATAGGCCATGCGCCCCCACAGCACGAAGCAGCCCAGCGGCCCCGTCGCCATGACCAGCGCCAGCCCGGCCAGCCCGGCCCGAATCAGGAACGGGTCGATCATTCGGCGGCCTCGTGATGGTGATGGTGCCCCGAATCATGGTCGTGGTCGTGATGGTGGCGGTAAAGTGCCAGCGTCTCCTCGGCCTTGGGATCGCCGAAGATGGCGTGATAGGCGGGGGCGGCGCGGACCTGCTCGGGGCTGCCTTCGCAGCAGACATGACCGTTCAGGCAGATCACGCGGTCCGAGGCCCGCATCACCACCATCAGGTCGTGGCTGACCAGCAGCACGGCGGCGCCGGTCTCGCGCCGGACCTGCTCGATCAGGCGATAGAAGGCGACGATGCCGGGCTGGTCGAGGCCCTGCGTCGGTTCGTCCAGCACCAGCAGTTGCGGCTCGGCCAGCAGCGCGCGGGCCAGCAGCACGCGCTGGAACTGGCCGCCCGACAGCGCGGCCAACTGGCGCGGGCCGAGGTCGGCGACGCCGGTGCGGGCCAGCGCCTGCGCCGCGCGCGCGTCCGACACCCGCCGGGGCACCGACAGGAAGCGCCGCGCGGTCATCGGCAGCGCCGGGTCGATCTGCACCCGCTGCGGCACATAGCCGATGCGCAGCCCCGGCGCCCGCGCGACCCGGCCCCCGTCCAGCGGCAGCAGCCCCAGCAGCGCCCGGATCAGCGTCGACTTGCCCGAGCCGTTGGGACCGATTACCGTCACGATCTCGCGGGGATGGATGGCCAGGCTGACATCCTCCAGCACCGCGCCGGCGGGACCGGGATGGCGCAGCGTGATGGCATGGGCCGCGATCAGCGGCGTGGTCACGCGCGGCACTCCGGGGAGGCGTCCCCGGCGTCCCCGGCGGCGCAGAGCGGGCAGAGGCCCAGCGCCTCGACCCCGACCGGATCGGGCCGGAAGCCCTCGTCCCCGGCCATGCGCGCCACGGCTTTCTCGACGGCGGCGGCCTCGGCCTCGGCCGCGCGGCCGCAGATGCGGCAGATTAGGAAGCTGGGTACATGCGCCCGCCCCGGCGCCCGGCAGGCAGTGAAGGCGTTCAGCCGGTTGATGCGATGCGCCAGCCCGTTCGCGCACAGGAAGTCCAGCGCCCGGTAGGCGATGGGCGGCTGGCGGGGATGGCCTTCCTCGGCCAGCCGCTCCAGCACGTCATAGGCGCCCAGCGGGCGATGCGATTCGGCCAGGATCTCCAGCACGCGCAGGCGGATGGGGGTCAGGCGCAGCCCCGCGCCCTCGGCGATGCGCCGGGCGCTGTCCATCACCGAATCGCGGCATCGGCTATGGTCGTGGGCCTGGAAGGCGGGGTCGTGCGGCATGGGGCGGGCCTATGGATCGGGACATGGGGCACCCGGCAGGTGTTGCGGATCGCGCGGCGCTTGGCAAGCGCCGGTGCCGGGATGCGGAAGTCGTATTGACATGTTATAGCATACCAACAATCTTGCCCACCTCTTTCGTGAACCGGAGATTTCCCATGACCCGATCCCTCCTTTTGGCATCCGCCGCGCTGGCCGGCCTGCCGATGGCTGCGCTTGCGGCGCCGCGCGTGGTGACGGACCTGCCCCCTGTCGGTGCGCTGGTGGCGCAGGTGATGCAGGGCGTCGGCACGCCCGAGGTGCTGCTGACCGACGGCACCGACGGCCATCACCACCAGCTGCGCCCCTCCGAGGCGCGGCAGGTCGCCGGCGCCGACCTGCTGGTCTGGATGGGACCGCAGATGACGCCCTGGCTGGACGCGGCGGCCGATACGCTGGCGTCCGGGCAGGGTCTGGCGCTGCTGGAGGTTCCCGACACGCATCTGCATGCGGGGCACGAGCATCACCACGGCGAGGGCGACGATCACGGCCACGCCGACGGGGACCATGACCATGACCACGCCGATGAGGAGCATGAGCATGAGCATGCCGAGGGCGAGGACCACGACCACGCGGAAGGCGAGGAGCACCATCACGATCATGCCGACGCGGCGCATGGGCACGATCCTGCGGCAAGCGAGGGCGGGGATCACGGCCATGATCATGACGGCCACGACCACGGGGGCATCGACCCGCATGCCTGGCTCGACCCCGCCAATGCGCAACGCTGGCTGGACGTGATCGCCGAGGCCCTGGCCGCACAGGATCCCGACAATGCCGAGACCTATCGCGCCAATGCCGCCGAGGGCCGTGCCGCCATCGACGCCGCCGTCGCCGAGGCCCGCGCCATTCTGGCCGGCCATGATTCGCGCTTCGTGGTCAGCCATGACGCGCTGGGCTATTTCACCGAGGCGATGAACCTGCCGCCGGCGCTGGCGCTGGCCGGCCTGACCGACAACGCCCCTTCGGCCGGCACCCTGCGGCGCCTGCGCCGCGAGATCGCCGACGCGGGCGCGGCCTGCATGCACCCCGAGGCCGGCAAGGACCCCCGCGCCTTCACCAGCCTCGACGGGCTGGGCCTGCAACTGGGCGCGCCGCTGGACATCCTCGGCACCACGCAGGGCGAGGCGGTCAGCTATCCCGCGCTGCTGACCGGTCTTGCACGGGCCATCGCCGACTGCCCGGCGGGGGGCTGAGCGGAATCCGACGCAGCGCAGAAATTGGGGGCTTGCTTATTCCGACGCTTTTAGTCAGGATAGAATCATCGACCCATGAAGGATGAGTCCATGAGCTACGCTTCGCCGACCCCGCTGCAAGGCACGCCGCTGCAAGCCCTGTCGCGCCTGCCCACCCATGACGCGACCGAATTGACGATGGGCGGCAACCAGGCGCTGATCACCCTGAACGATCAGGTCTATAACCTGCGCATCACCCGCGCCGGCAAGCTGATCCTGACCAAGTGATCCCTCCGACTGGCGGGGATGCGGGCCTGCCTGCATCCCCGCCGCCTTTTTCGGGATCGGAGGCGGGCGCGATCAGCCCGCCGCTTGCAGGGCGGTGATGGCCACGGCGGCGATGATGTCATCGGCCGAGCAGCCGCGCGACAGGTCGTTCGCCGGTTTCGCCAGCCCTTGCAGGATCGGACCCACCGCGGCCAGCCCGCCCAGCCGCTGCGCAATCTTGTAGCCGATATTGCCCGCCGAAAGATCGGGGAAGATGAACACGTTGGCCGGGCCGGTCAGCGGGCTGTCCGGGGCCTTGCGCGCCCGGATCGCCGGGTCCAGCGCGGCGTCGAACTGCATCTCGCCATCCGCTTCCAGCCCCGGCTCGGCCTCGCGCAGCAGGGCCAGCGCCTCGCGGATGCGGTGCAGGCTGGCATGCTCGGCCGAGCCGGCGGTGGAAAAGCTCAGCAGCGCCACCCGAGGCTCGGCCCCCAGCACCTGCCGGCAGCTTTGCGCGGCGGCGCGGGCGATGGCCGCCAGCTCGCCCGCATCGGGCGCGATCACCAGCCCGCAATCCGAGAAGATCATCGCCTCGTGGCCCGCGCCCTCCATCAGGAAGAAGCTGCTGACGATGCCCGCATCCGGTGCCTTGCCGATGATCTGAAGCGCGGCGCGCACGGTCTCGGCGGTCGTGGCCACGGCGCCGCCGACGGTGCCGTCCGCCTGCCCCAGCCGCACCCGCATCGCCGCCTGCCGGATCGGGTCGCGCATGTCGGCCAGCGCTCGCTCGGCCGTCATGCCTTTGGCGGCGCGCATCTCGTGCCAGATGTCGGCCAGCTCGGCCAGGTCGGGGGCCTCGGCGGCGACGATGCGGCTGGTGCCCGCCACATCCGGCCCGCCCATCAGCGTGATGCGCGCCAGCCCCTGATCGGTGATGCGGCGGGCGGCCTCCACCACGCGGGGGTCGTCGCCTTCGGACAGGATCACATGGCGGTTCAGGTCCCTGGCGGTCTGAAAGATACGGTCCAGTGCGGTCATGGCGGCCTCCTTCCGGCTCAGGCGAACATATGCAGCCCGACCAGCACGAAGCCGCCCAGGAACAGCGTTTCGGCCACGATCAGCGCGATGGCGCCGCCGCCGACCTCCAGCATCTTCTTGATCGAGGTCTTGACCCCCACCGCCGCGATCGAGACCAGCAGCGCCCAGCGGCTGAAATCGCCGGCCCAGTCCGCGACCACCTTCGGCACCAGCCCGAAGCTGTTGATCGCGGCCAGGATCAGGAAGCCCACGACGAAGCTGGGCAGCAGCGGCGGGCGCTTGCCGCCGGCCTCGGCCTCGCCGCCCAGGTTGCCCATGCGGATGATGATCGAGAAGGCCAGCACCACCGGCGCCAGCATGGCCACGCGGATCAGCTTGACCAGCGTGGCGGTCTCGCCCACCTCGGGGCTGATCGAGAAGCCGGCGCCGACCACCTGCGCCACGTCGTGGATGGTGCCGCCCAGGAACACGCCCGAATCGCGGGCGTCGAAGTCGAACAGGCCGGCCAGCATCGGATAGATCACCATCGCGACGGTGGACAGGACCGTCACCGACAGCACGGTGAACACCAGGTCGCGCTCGGATTTCTCGTGCTTGGGCAGGACGGCGGCGATGGCCATCGCCGCCGAGGCGCCGCAGATCGCCACCGAGCCGCCGGTCAGCAGCGCAAAGCGCCAGCTGCGCCCGACGAAGCGGCTGATGGCCCAGGCGAACAGGATGGTGGCGATGACGCCAAGGACCACCAGCGCGATCATGGCGCCGCCGAGGTCCGACAGCATGCTGACCGAGATCCGCGCCCCCAGCAGCGCCACGCCCAGCCGCAGCACGGTGCGGGCGGTGAAACTGATGCCGGGCGCGGTCCGGGCGCCGTCCTCGGACAGGAAGTTCAGCGCCAGCCCCAGCAGCAGCGCCAGCAGCATCGCCGGGGCGCCGTAATGCTCGGACAGGAATTGCGCGGTGGCGCCGATGAGGACCGCGACGGCAAAGCCGGGGAAGGCCTCTTCGAGGGTGCGGCGCGAGGGGAACAGGTTCGAGAGCATGGGACCACCGGAATGCGGGATGAGGGACCGGCGCATGTCCCGCGCCGCTGGGGTTGGTCAGGAGCGGATGCTCCTGCATTTTCGGTCTATGTCAAGCCGGAGCGGGCATCGCCACGACCTGACATCTCGGTTCCTGCCCCGAAGGGGGCGGGTGATCCGCCCCCCTCGCGGGGAACGGGGCTGGTCTTGCGCGCGGGGCCGGATGGTGCGCCTGTCCGCCTGCCTCGCGTCGGACCGCAGGGCGCGGCGCACCCTTTCCTGCATCGCTGCGGCCCTCCCGAAGCGCCTCCGGGTCTCTTCGGGGAGGCGCCTCGCCGGGTGGCGGGGGCGGTGGTGTGCACCGCCCCCTCCGCTCTGCCATGCGGCAGGTGGGGTTTCGTGCCCTTTCTCCGCCTTGCCCTGCCGGGCTGCACAGGCCGGCCCGAAGGCGGGTCGTCTTCGGGCCGGTTCTGGTCGCGGATTTCCGGGGGGCGGGGCGTGTTTCGCCCCCCCTCGCTTCCGCGTTGCTTCAGCTTGCGCCCTTCTGGGGCTGCATG
>CAKTBJ010000050.1 GCA_934533075.1 uncultured Paracoccus sp. | reverse complement strand
AGACTACGAATCTGGGGGTCGGGCGTTCGAATCGCTCCGGGTCCGCCATAGTTTCCAGATACTTGAACGAATGCTCGCTGTCCCGGCTGGAACAGGGTTGCAATGTCCGCTTTCAGGACGTTCCCGTGCGGATCACCGCGTTCACGTATAGCGCGGCACCAGCTTTGGCCGGAGAGCTTTTCCCACTGGCTCAGTTTGGCGCCCGGCCGCCGTCAGAAATCTTGTCGGCGCCCCAATCCCGACACCTTGGCGCCGGCGCCCTGACACTCCCACCGCCAGCGCGCCGATGGCCGCCCCGAGGCGGCGCCCGGCCTACGACCAGGCTGCGGTGCCGGCAATGGCGCCCGGCGTGACCGCCACCCAGCCCAGCAGGCTGTCGGCTGGGTTCGCACCGGCCAGCGGAACCTGCCCGCACCCCCACATCGACCCGTAGAGCAGCGAGGCCGCCAGCACCGGATGGCTGCGCAGGAGCGGCAGGCAGGCGGCCAGCGCCACCAGCACCGCCACGATGCCGGCATGGGCCGGCAGCACGGCCGCCCAGGCATAGGCGCCGGCCCGCGCCTCGGGGGTCCAGAACAGATCGCCCAAGGCTGGCATTGTCCGTCTTCCCGGCCTATCCAGCAGCTTCCGGCAATGAGGGCGGACGGGATTTCGACGGGCCACGCGATGACATTGACCGCCTTCCTTGCTGCCGTGCTGGGCCTGCTACTGGCGCCGGGGCCGACCAATACCCTGATGGGGATCGCCGGGGCGCAGCGCGGGCTGGGGCATGTGGCGCGCCTGCTGCCCGCGGAACTGGCCGGCTATCTGACGGCCATCCTGCCGCTGGCGCTGCTGGGCGGGCAGGTGATCGACCGCTTCCCCGCCTTCGCCCTCGGGCTGAAGATGGCGGCGGCGGTCTGGATCATGATCCTCGCCGTGAACCTGTGGCGGGTCGGGGCCGGCGGCGGCTGGGATGGCGGCGTCGATGCCCGCCGCATCTACGTCACCACCGTGCTGAACCCCAAGGCGCTGATCTTCGGCCTCGTCCTGCTGCCCGCCCCGCAGGATGCGGCCTTCGCCGGGCGGCTGGCGCTGTTTTGCGCGATGGTGGCGGGCGTCGCGCTGATCTGGGGCGGGCTGGGCAGGCTGACCCAGGCGAAAGGCGGCGGCCCGCAGCGGCAGTTGGGGCTGCAACGGATCGCATCGGTCTGGCTGGCCTTCGTCTCCGCCACGCTGTTTCTGGGCCTCTGGACGCGGTGAGGGGGGGCCGGCCGCCGCATCCGGGCCTTGCGAACCCCTTGACGATCCACCCCTTTCCGGTGCTTGCCTTTCCCGGTCCGGTCTGAAACACAGCCGTCATGAAGCTGGAAATCGCCGTTGTCGGCGCCGGGATCGGGGGCCTCGCCACGGCGCTGCTGGCCGCCGCCGAAGGCCATGAGATCACCCTGTTCGAGCGGTTCGCGCAGCCGCACCCGGTCGGCTCGGGGCTGGTGATCCAGCCGGTCGGGCTGGCCGTTCTGGACCTGCTGGGCGCGGGGGAGGCGGCGCGGCGGCTCTCCAGCCCGATCCTGCGGATGTATGGCGAGGGGACGGACGGGCGGCGGGTGCTGGATGTCCGCTATCCCGAAGGCGCGCCGGGGCGGGCCTTTCATCGCGCCAGCCTGTTCGCGCTGCTGTGGGACCGGATCGCGCCGGCGGGGGTGGCGGTGATGACCTCGGCCTGCGTGACCGCCGCGCCGCTGGATCGCGGCCGCCGCCATGTCGTGCTGGAGGATGGCCGCCGCCTCGGTCCCTTCGATCTGGTCGTGGATGCCTCGGGCGCGGGATCGCTTCTGTCGCCGCTGATCGCACGCCCCCTGCCCTATGGCGCGATCTGGGGCACCGTGCCCTGGCCCGAGGGCACCGGCTTCGCGCGCGACCATCTGCGCCAGCGTTACCGAAGGGCGGATCGCATGGCGGGCGTGCTGCCGGTCGGGCGGCTGCCGGAGGACCCGGCGCCGGTCACGGCGGTCTTCTGGTCGATGCCGGCCGCGCGGCTGGCCCGCTGGACCCGGACCCCGCCGGCCGAATGGAAGGCCGAGGCGATGACCCTGTGGCCCGAGATCGCGCCCTTTCTGGCCACGATCACCCGCAGCGACCAGATGGTGCCGGCCCGCTATGCGCATGGCACGCTGCGGCGGCCCTATGCGCCGGCGCTGGCCCATATCGGCGATGCCGCCCATCGCGCCAGCCCGCAGCTGGGGCAAGGCGCCAACATGGCGCTGCTGGATGCGCTGGCGCTGGTGCTGGCCCTGCGCGCGCCGCCGGAGGACGCGCTGCCCGCCTATGCGGGCATGCGGCGCTGGCATATCCGCCTCTATCAGGGTTTCAGCGCGCTGTTGACGCCGATGTATCAGTCGGACAGCCGGCTTCTGCCCTGGATGCGCGACCGGCTGCTGGCGCCGCTGGCGACCTGGCCGGTGGTCCGGCCGATGCTGTCGCATCTGGTCGCCGGCGACCTGCTGCGCCCGCTGGCCGGCGAGCGGGTGCCCTGAGCCGGATCAGAAGCGCAGCGAGGCCCGGACCCGCAGGCTGTCGATGTCGAGGTCGGCGCGGCTGCCATCCACGTCGTCGATGCGGTCGCGGGCATAGTCCAGCCCCAGCGTGACCGCCTCGTTCAGCCGGAAATCGACGCCGAACCCATAGGTCAGGCCGGTATCGCCATAGGTGTCATCCGAATAGCGCGCGAGGCCCAGCGACAGGTAGGGCAGCACGCGGCCGTAATCCATGCCGGCGCGGGCGCGCAGGCGCAGCA
The DNA here is from genome assembly GCA_934533075.1 of uncultured Paracoccus sp. Classification (GTDB taxonomy): domain Bacteria; phylum Pseudomonadota; class Alphaproteobacteria; order Rhodobacterales; family Rhodobacteraceae; genus Paracoccus. Next base: position 10,755 of record CAKTBJ010000050.1, on the reverse strand, counting down.
GGTCGGCGCTCTCGCCGCCATCGCCGTCCAGCCGGTCGTAGTCCAGTTCCGCCCCCAGAACATGGGCGCCGAAATCGCGCAGATAACCCAGATGCAGGCCATAGGCGTCCATATCGGATTCGCGGCGGCCGGCCGGTCCCTTGGCCTCGACGCTGCCGGCGCCGTAATGGATGCCGGCATGGAAGCCGGTCCAGTCACCGGCGGGGGCGGCGGTCCCGCCGGGCACGAGAAACCCGCCGGCGGAGGCGGCGCCGGCCAGCAGGCCGATGGCGACCGAAAGAAGGGTGGTCTTCAACGGGGGTCTCCTTGTCCGGCGCGATTGCCCTGCGACGGGTATCACGAGGTCGTGACCGCAGGCAAGCGTGCCCGACCCGTCCGCCGCCGTTTTCGGACCGCCTTGCGACAGGCGCGCGCGATCTTACCGGCCCGGCTCCATCGAAGCATCACGCAGATTCGGGATGGCATTGTTGACCTTGCCGGCATCGCCCGACCCGGCCGCCTCGGCACGCAAGCCGCCTTTCCCCTCTGCCAGAGCGAAGGCGGTGCCGACGAAAGCCGCGGCGCGGCGCGGAGACCTGCGGCCCCGCACCACCCTTCCAAAATCTCAGCGCCAGCCCAGCGCCGGGGCGACATGGCGCAGGATGCTGTCCAGCACATGCACGTTATAGGCCACGCCCAGCATGTTCGGCACCGTCAGCAGCAGCGTATCGGCCTCGGCGATGGCCTCGTCCTCGCGCAACTGGTCGACCAGCCGGTCCGGCTCGTCGGCATAGCCGCGCCCGAAGATGGCACGGAAATCGTCGATCTGGCCGATCTGGTCGGCCTCCTTGCCGCCGCGCCCGAAATAGCGCCGGTCCTCGTCCGTCATCAGCGCGAAGATCGAGCGGCTGACCGAGACGCGCGGCTCCCGCCCGTGGCCGGCCGCCTTCCACGCCTCGCGATAGGCGCGGATCTGGCTGGCCTGCTGGATGTGGAACGGCTCGCCGCTCTCGTCGGTCTTGAGGGTGGAGCTTTGCAGATGCATGCCCATCTCCGCCGCCCAGACCGCCGTGGCGTTCGAGGCCGCCCCCCACCAGATGCGATCGCGCAGCCCCTCGGAATGCGGCTCCAGCCGCAGCAGGCCGGGCGGGTTGGGGAACATCGGGCGCGGGTTGGGCCGGGCAAAGCCCTGACCCTCCAGCAGGTTCAGGAAAATCTCGGCATGCCGGCGCGCCATGCCGGCATGGTCCTCGCCCTCCGCCGGCTCGTAACCGAAATGCCGCCAGCCGTCGATGACCTGCTCGGGGCTGCCCCGGCTGATGCCCAGTTGCAGCCGCCCGCCGGCGATCAGGTCGGCCGCGCCGGCGGTCTCGACCATGTAAAGCGGGTTCTCATACCGCATGTCGATGACGCCGGTGCCGATCTCGATGGTCGAGGTGCGCGCCCCCACCGCCGCCAGCAGCGGAAAGGGCGAGGCAAGCTGACGGGCGAAATGGTGCACGCGGAAATAGGCGCCGTCGATGCCGATCCTCTCCGCCTCCACGGCCAGTTCGATGGATTGCGTCAGCACCTCGCCGGCGCTGCGCACCTGCGAGCCGCGCTCGGGCGACCAGTGGCCGAAGGACAGAAAGCCCAGTTTCTTCACGATATGTCTCCGATTGCGGTGTCGGGCGGTATCTAGGGATGCCGGTGCAGGTGGCACAAGGGCGGCGGCCTTGCATCCGGGCGGGCGGGCGGCGTAACGGGGCGTCATGGAACCCTGGATCGCAATCACACTGGCCGCCGCCTTCTTGCAGAACCTGCGCTCGGCGGCGCAAAAGCACCTCAAGGCGGTGATGGGCACCACCGGCGCCACCTTCGTGCGCTTCGGCTTCGGCCTGCCCTTCGCGCTGCTGTTCCTGTGGCTGGTCACGGCCATCGGCGGCCATGCCGTCCCGGCCGCGAATACCGGCTTCCTGGCCTGGGTGGTGGTCGGCGCCATGAGTCAGATCGGCGGCACCTTCCTGCTGATCCACCTGTTTTCGCACCGTAATTTCGCCGTGGGCACCGCCTATTCCCGCACCGAGCCGGCGCAGGCGGCGCTGTTCGGGCTGATCTTCCTGGGCGAGAGGGTCACCGCCGGCACGCTGGCCGCCATCGCCATCAGCGTGGCCGGGGTGATGCTGATCTCCGTGGCGCATATGCGGATGACATGGCGCAACCTGCTGACCTCGGTGCTGGCGCGCAATGCGCTGATCGGGCTGGCCTCGGGGACGCTTTACGGCGTTTCGGCCGTCGCCTATCGGGCCGCGTCGCTGTCGCTGGGCGGGCCGAACTTCATGGTGCAGGCGGCGGTCACGCTGGTCTGGACCATCAGCCTGCAAACCGCGGTCATGGCCCTGTGGATGGTCTGGAAGGACCGGGCCGAGATCGGACGCATCGCCCGCGCCTGGAAGGTGGCGCTGTTCACGGGCTTCGCCGGGGCCACGGCCTCCTTCGGCTGGTTCATGGCGATGACGCTGCAACAGGCGGCGGTGGTCAAGGCGCTGGCGCAGGTCGAGATGCTGTTCACCTTCGCCGCCTCGGTGCTGTTCTTCAAGGAGCGGATCAACCGGCCGGAGACCGTGGGCTGCCTGCTGATCGTCGCCGGCATCCTCGTGCTGCTGCTGGCGCGGTGATCCGGCCCGGCATGCGGCTTGCGCCCGGCCGGCGGCTCACCTACATCTGCCCCTACAGGACCGCAGCAACGAGGATCACGTCATGGCGATGGAAGCCGGAGACATCGAAGCCCTGATCCGCGCCGCCTTCCCGGACGCGACAATCACCATCACCGACCTGGCCGGCGACGGCAACCACTATGCCGCCGAGGTCGTGGACGAGAGTTTTCGCGGCCTCAACCGCGTGCAGCAGCAGCGTGCCGTCTATGCCGCGCTGCAAGGCAGCATGGACGGGCCGCAGGGGCAGTTGCACGCCCTGGCCCTGACCACCAAGGCGCCGGACTGAACCCGCCGGAGCAAGCGAGGAATGCAAATGACCGATGTGCGCGACCGTATCCAGAGCCTGATCGACGACAATGCCGTCGTGCTGTTCATGAAAGGCACGAGAGAGATGCCGCAATGCGGGTTCTCGTCCCGCGTGGCGGGGGTGCTGAACTACATGGGCGTCGGCTACAGCGACGTGAACGTGCTGGCCGACGAGGAAATCCGCCAGGGGATCAAGGACTTTTCCGACTGGCCGACCATCCCCCAGCTTTACGTCAAGGGCGAGTTCGTGGGCGGCTGCGACATCGTGACCGAGATGACGCTTTCGGGCGAGCTGGACCAGCTCTTCGACCAGAAGGGCGTGGCCTACGACAAGCAGAAGGCCGAGGAAATCCGCAAGGCGAATGCCTGATCCCTGCCCCGCCCCGGCATGAAAAAGACCCCGCCGATCCGGCGGGGTCTTTCGTTGCTGCGGGTCAGGCTTCGTCCTCGTCTTCGTCGTCCGCACCGCCGAACAGGTTGGCAAGGGCCAGCCCGATGGCGAAGGCGCTGGCGACGGCCACGCCGGGGGCGGCGCGGCTGCGGGCGAATTGCTCGGCCATGTCGCGGGCGCCGTTCAGCGCCTCGCCCAGCGGATCGGCGGCCCCGCCCGGACCCGCCGCCGCCCCGCTGCCGCCGCCGGCCCGCGAGGCAACGCCCGCCACGGTATCGGCCACCCTGGCGGCCGTCGCGTCCAGCCCCTCGGCCGCGCGGTCGGCGCGATAGCGGGTGCGGTCCCAAAGCCCGTGCAGGCGCTGCTCGGCGGCGGTCTTCGCCTGCGCGGCCTGGGTCTTCACCGCGCCGATGGCGGCATCGGCGGCCAGCTTCGCGCGCGCCTCGACCTCGGCCTGCACATCGCCCGCCGTGGGCATGGCGTGGCGGGCCTTGCGCCCGGCCAGCGCCAGCCCCGCCGCGATCAGCAGGCACAGGCCGCCGATGGCCAGCGAGGCCAGCGCCGGTCCCCAGCCCAGCCCATGCGCCAGCCAGGACCACAGGGCGGCCAGCAGGAAGCCCGCGCCGACCAGCAGGGCCAGCCCGGCCCCCGCCATCAGCCCGGCCCTGCGGCCCAGGTCCGACAGCGCGAGATGAAAGCGGCGCGAGACGTTCAGCATGGCCTAGCGACGCGCCAGGATGATGCCGACCAGAAAGCCGATCCCGGCCGCGATGCCCAGGGCGGCGGCGGGCTGGCGACGCACCATCTCGGACACCTCGTCGTAATATTCGCCGGCCTCGCTGCCGGCCTGATGGGCCAGATGCGACGCCCGGCGCTCGCCCTTGCGATAGAGGCGCTCGGCCTCGTCGCGCATGTTGGCGGCCATGTCGGCGGCGCCCTGCTTGGCGGCGTTCAGCGTCTCGGCCCCGCGGCGGCGGGCCTCCTCGACGGCCTCGGCCCCGTGGCTGATCGCGTCATCCAGCTTTTCACGCACGCCCTGCGCCTGCTCGCGCACCGCGTCGGCGGCGTCCTCGGCGGCCCGGGAAACCTTGTCGGCGGTCTTGCCGATGTCGTTCTTTGCCATGATGCAAGCCTTTCGGTTGATGTGTCCCTGCATAATGATCCTGGGCGGGATTCTGTTCCGAACCCCCGTCGGCAGGCGGGGCATGGCCGATGGATAAAATGCAAGGGATTATGGGTATCGTCAAACGGTAGATATTCTGCATATATTCGCCTCATGGTTGTTCATGGGTGGTTTCTTATGAAAATTCAATATCTTGCGGTTCTGGTCGGTTGTGCGGTCCTGGCCGGTTGCGGTGCGCCCGCCCCGTCCGGCCCGAAGGGCGCCCATGATCCGCATGCGATGCAGCTGATGAATCCGGGGGCGGCGCAATGCATCGCCTCGACACCGGCGGACACGCAGGCGGCGGCGGCGGCGACCAATGCGCTGCGGGCCAGCCGGGGCCTGCCGCCGGTGGCGGCCAGCGCCACGCTCAGCCGGGTGGCGGCGGCCCATGCCTGCGACATGGCGCGGCGCGGGCGGATGACCCATATCGGCACCTCCACCACCGGACCGGCGCAGCGGGTCAAGGCGGTGGGCTATCGCCCGATGGTGACGGCGGAGAATATCGCCGCCGGGCCGTTCTCGCGCACGCGGGTGCTGCATGAATGGAACGTCTCGCAGGGGCACCGCGCCAATATCCTGATCCCGCAGATGCGCGAGGTCGGCATCGGCAGCGCCATCGGTCCCGACGGCAAGACCGTGTTCTGGGCCGCCGTCTACAGCGCGCAGCGATAGGGGCAAGCGGCGAGGCCGCCGGGCATCGGGCGCAACCGGCAAGCGCATGCGTCGGCTGCCCGCAAGGGGTTTCGCAGATGAAAGACCCCCTGCCCCGCGCCGCCGCTTCGGATGGGGTTGCGCCGTCGCCTGCGCTGCCGCGGGGCCGGCAGCGAGGTCGCCGGGCATCGGCGACAAGGCAGGCCCATCCCGTCGCCGGCAAGCGCGTGCGGCGGCTGCCCGCAAGGGGTTTCGCAGGTGAAAGGCCCCTTGCCCCGCGCCGCCGCTTCGGGTGGGGCTGCGCCGTTACCTGTGTTGCGCGGGGTCGGCAACTCGCCTGCCGGCATTCCGGCCCGGCGCCCGAAAGACCCTTCGCGGCTTGCGGCGTGCCGCACCCGCCGGTCAGCGGCGGGGCCGGTTCCTCGGCTTCGGCTTGCCGCCGGACTGGCCGATGGCGCGGGCGGCCTCGGCCGCGGCCAGCAGTTCCTCGGCGATCTCGGCGGCCTCGTCGGGGTCGAAATCCAGCGGCAGGTCGATACCCTCGCCCTCGACATAGATGCGCACCATGCCCTGGTCGGTCGGCCCGATCTGGATATTCGCCGCCACGTCGCTTTCGCTGTTGATGCCCATCGCCGCCCCCTATGCCTCGCCTGACCCGTTGGACAGGTAGCGCGTTGCCCCCTCCGCCGCGCGCATCAGCGCCCGCGACTTGTTCACGGTTTCCTCGAACTCGGCCGCCGGGTCGGAATCATGCACCACCCCGCCGCCGGCCTGCACATACAGCACGCCATCCTTGACCACCGCCGTGCGCAGCGCGATGCACATGTCCATGTCGCCATCGGCCGAGAAATAGCCGACGCCGCCGCCATAGACGCCGCGCTTTTCCGGCTCCAGCTCGTCGATGATCTGCATGGCGCGGACCTTGGGCGCGCCGGAGACCGTGCCCGCCGGCAGCCCGGCCAGCAGCGCCGACAGCGCATCCTCGCCCTCGCGCAGCTCGCCCACCACGTTGCTGACGATGTGCATGACGTGGGAATACCGCTCGATGATGAATTCCTCGGTCGGGCGCACGGTACCGATCTTCGCCACCCGGCCCACGTCGTTGCGCCCCAGGTCCAGCAGCATCAGATGCTCGGCGCGCTCCTTGGGATCGGCCAGCAGCTCGGCCTCCAGCGCCCGGTCGTGCGCGAGGTCGCGGCCGCGCGGACGGGTTCCGGCGATGGGGCGGATCGTCACCTCGCCGGCGCGCAGCCGCACCAGGATCTCCGGGCTGGCGCCGACGATATGGAAGCCGCCCATGTCCAGATAGAACATGAAGGGCGACGGGTTGGTATGACGCAGCGAACGATAGAGCGCGAAGGGCGGCAGCGGAAAATCCGTCGCCCAGCGTTGCGCCGGCACTGCCTGGAAGATGTCGCCGGCGCGGATGTATTCGCGGGCCTTTTCCACCGCCGCCATATAGGCTTCGCGCGAAAAGTTCGAGCGCGGCTCCAGATGCAGCGGGGCGGCGAAGCCGGGCTGGCGGGTCTCGGCCACCGGGTTGTCCAGCGCCGCCAGCGCCGCCATGATCCGGGCCTCGGCCTCGGCGCGGGCGGTCCCGGCATCCAGCCCCGGCCGCGGCCAGGCCGGCACGCAGAGCGTGACCTCGCCGCGCACCCCGTCCAGCACCGCCACCAGCGAGGGGCGGATCAGCATGGCGTCGGGCAGGTCCAGCGGGTCGGGGCGGGTCTGGGGCAGATGCTCGACCAGCCGCACCATGTCATAGCCCAGATAGCCGAACAGGCCGGCGGCGATCGGCGGCACCTCCGGCGGCAGGTCCAGGCGGCTTTCGGCCAGCAGCGCCCGCAGGCTGTCCAGCGCCGGCGCCGGATCGGCCACGAAGGCCCCGCCATCGCCGGCGGCGGCGTCGCGGTTCACGTCCACCGCCCCGTCGCGGCAGCGCCAGATCAGGTCCGGGGCGCAGCCCACCACCGAATAGCGGCCGCGCACCTCGCCCCCCGTCACGCTGTCCAGCATGAAGCTGTAGGGCGTGCCGGGCGGCGCCAGCCGCAGCATCAGCGAGACCGGCGTGTCCAGATCGGCCGGCAGGGTCAGCGTGAGCAACTGCCCGCGCCCCTCGGCCCAGCCACGGGCGAAATCCTCGGCCGAAGGGCGGATCGCGGCGGCGATGCCCATCACTGCACCAGATTCTCGGCGCGGGCGATGGCGGCGGGGTCCATGCGGACGCCATGCGCGGCCATCGCCGCGCGCAGCCAGGCATCGGCCACGTCATCGGCCAGCGATTGCTGGAGCCGCGCCGCGACGGCCTCGCGCACCGCCCCGGCCTCGTCGCTGTCCAGATCGGCGGCATGGATGGCGCGCAGCGTCACCAGCAGCACCCGGCCCTCGGCATCCACGATGTCGGTCTCGCCCTCGGCCGACAGCGCGAAGGCCTGCGAGACCAGGGCCAGCGGCGCCCCCGCGACATAGCCGTCGCGCAGCAGCCCCTGCACCGCACGCATGGCGGGCGCGGCATCGGTCGCGGTCACATCTTCGGCATCCTCCGCCGGCGCCTCGTCGGACGCCTCGCCGGAGACCGCCTCGGGCGCATCGACGGCAGCCCCGGCGATCAGCGCCTCGCGCCGCGATTCGGCCAGGGCCAGCAGCCGGCGATGAGTCTCGGCCTCCAGCCAGTCGCGTTCCACCGCCGCGCGGGCCTCCTCGAAGGGGATCAGCGCCGGCGGCGTCACCGAATCGAGGCGCAGCGCGAAGATGCCGCCATCGTCCAGCTGCGCCAGCTGCGGGAAGACGCCCTCCTCGGCCACGGCGGCGGCCTCGCGGAAGGCGGGATAGGCGGCGATGCTGCCCGGCGCCGGATCGTCGCCGGCATGCCAGTCGAGGGTTTCCACCCTCATGCCGGCGGCTTCGGCCAGGTCTTCGAGCGCCGCGCCGCCGGCGACCAGATCGGCCACCTCGTCGGCGCGGCGCTCGATCACCCGGCCGGCCTGATCGGCGGCGGCCTCGGCGCGCAGGTCCTCGCGGGCCTCCTCGAAGCCGATATCCACCGGGTCCAGAATGGCGTTCACCGCAAACAGCGCCGGACCCAGATCGGTCTGCACCGGGCCGACGATGCCGTTGTCGGGGGCCGCGAAGACCACGGAACCGGCGGGGCCGAGCCGGGCCTCGGTCACTTCGCCCAGATCGGTATCGGCCAGCGTCAGCCCGCGTGCGGCGGCCAGATCGGCAAAGCTGGCGCCGGCATCGGCCTGCGCCCTGGCGGCCTCGGCGGCCTGCTGCGAGGGATAGACCAGCCGGCCCAGCATCCGCCGCTCGGGCTGCTGGAATTCGTCGATATGGGCTTCATACACGTCGCGCAGCGCCTGCTCGTCGACCTCCACCTCGTCGACCAGCATCTCCGGCGCCAGCCAGGCGACGGTGAGATGGCGCACCTCCGGGGCGGTGAACTTGTCGCCATTGGCCTCGTGCCAGGCGCGCAGCGCGGCCTCGTCGGGCAGGGCGACCGGCTCGGGCAGGTCGGCGGCGGTCAGCTCGGTCCATTCGATATCGCGGCTTTGCAGGACCCAGCTGGTCGAGCGGTCCACCAGCGGGCGCGGCGCGTCGATGCCGCCGGCCACGGCCTCGCTGAGGATGGTCTGGGTCTGGTCGAGGCGCAGCTCGCGCTCGAATTCGGGGGCGGTCATGCCCTCGTTGCGCAGCACGTCACTATAGCGGTTCGCGTCGAAGCCGCCGGTCAGGCCGCGGAAGGCCGGCTCGGCCATCAGCGCCTGCGCCACGGTCCGGTCGCCGACCGAGAGGCCCAGCACGCGGGCCTCCTCGGCGATGGTGGCGCGGGTCAGCAATTGCTGCTGGGTCATCTGCGGCAGGCCCATCTCGCGCGCCTCGGCCAGCGGCACGTGGCGGCCCAGTTGCATGGCGGCCTGGTTCAGCTGCCGGCGCAGCAGGCGGGTATATTCGGCGCCGGTGATCCGGGTCTCGCCCACGGTGGCCACGCCCGACATGCCCGTCGAGGCGAATTCCGTCACCCCGTAGCCGCCCAGGCCCAGCATCAGGAAGCCCATCAGCACCCAGACGAACATCGAGTGGCGTTTCTTGCCGCTAGCCATCAATCCCCCTTCGCGCGGGCGAATTCCCGCTCATGGTTTCAGCGTGTTTAGGCGCCTGCGCGGGCCGGGGCAAGTTTCCCCGGCGGGGTTTTTGCATCCCGCCCCGCCTGTCGCGCCTCAGCCCCGGAATTGCGCCAGCCGTTCGGCCAGCCGCGCGATGCCGGCGGCATCGACATTGGCGAAGGCCACGCGCACATGCCGCGCCCCCTGCGGGTCGCCTTCGGGGGTGAACATGGTGCCGGGCAGCAGCAGCACCGCCTGCTCGGCCACCAGCCGCCGCGCCACCTCGTCCGAGGGCGCCTCGAACGGGTGCTCCATCCAGGCGAAATAGGCGCCGCAGCCCTTGACCGTCCAGCCCGGCAGCGTCTCGGCGGCCTCGGCCATCGCCCTGCGGCGGGCGAGGATCTCGGCCCGCTCGCCCGCCAGCCACGGGTCGAGATTCCCGATCCCCCACAGCGCCCCGATCTGGCCCAGTTGCGAGGGGCAGATGGCGATGGTGTCGAGGATCTTCTCGATCTCGGCCAGCCGTTCGGCCGAGGCGGTGATGGCGCCGACGCGATGCCCGGTCAGGCGGTAAGCCTTTGAAAAGCTGTAAAGCTGGATGAGGGTATCGCCCCAGTCCGGATCGGTGAACAGGTCATGCGGCGCGCCCTCGCGCGAATCGAAGTCGCGATAGGTCTCGTCGAGGATCAGCGCGATGCCGCGCTGCCGGCACAGGTCGCGGAAGGCCGCCACCACCCCGGCCGGATATTCCGCGCCCGAGGGGTTGTTCGGCGTGATCAGCACGATGGCGCGGGTGCGGTCGGTGATCAGGCGGGCGGCATCCTCGGGGCGCGGCACCATGTCCGGGCCGCAGCCCAGCGGCACGGCGCGATAGCCCTGCATGTCCATCCACATCTTGTAATTGAAATACCACGGCACCGGCAGGATGATCTCGTCCCCCGCCCGCGCGACCGAGGCGGTGGCGGCGCAGAAGGCCTGATTGCAACCCTGCGTGATCGCGATGTTATCGGCCCCGATCACACCGCCGTAAAGCGCCTGCCAGCGTGCCGCCAGCGCCTCGCGCAATTCGTCCATGCCCAGCACCGGGCCATAGAGATGCGCCTCGGCCCGCTCCAGCGCCGCCTCGGCCAGCGCCCGGCGCAGGCCCTCGGGCGGCGGATCGACGGGGGCGGCCTGGCTGACATTGATCAGCGGCCGCGCCGGGTCGGGGGTCATCGCGGCCAGCCAGCGCCGCGCCTCCATCACCGGCGGGGCGAAGGTGGCGGCCAGATCGGGGTTCAGGGAACGCATCAGTTCGGCCCTCCGGGGCGATGGGAAAACAGGTCGGCGATGCCGGGCGGAATGGTCAGGTCGGGCGCCGGATAGCGCGGGCGGGCCGGCGGTGCGGCTTCGGCTTCGGCTTCGGCTTCGGCTTCGGCTTCGGCTTCGGCTTCGGCTTCGGCTTCGGCTTCGGCTTCGGCT
>CAKTBJ010000049.1 GCA_934533075.1 uncultured Paracoccus sp. | reverse complement strand
GTCACGCGCAGCGAGCAGAGGGGACCATCACGCGCCCCGGCCAGCCTTATGCGGCAAGGCGCCCGGTCGGCCCGCGCGTCCTTGCCGGCTGCGTGCCGGCGCGATCCGTGCCGCCCCCGCTCACGCCAGCCGCGCCGCCAGCCGGTCGCGCGCGGCGGGCAAGGGGCGGCCGTCATGGGCCTCAGCCAGCCGCTGGTGCAGGAAATGCCCGGTCAGCGCCAGGCCCTCGGCCAGCCCGCCCGGCCCGGCGCCGCCGAGAATCGCCGGCAAGGGCAGCAGCCGGGCACGCAGTTCCGCATCGCCGGCCACCGCCGCCGCCGTCACCGCCCGCCCCGTGCGCGGCGAGACCCAGGCCAGCCCCTCGCGCGCGCCGGTCATCGCGCAGGCATGCAGGTCGAGGCCCAGCCCGACCTCCTCCAGCAGCAAGGCCTCGAATCGCAGGTAGTCCACGGCCCAGCCCTGCGCGCCTTCGGTGGTCATGGCGTCCAGCAGCGCCTCCACCGCCAGCGCGAGGCGGGGATGCGGGTCACGCTCCGGCAAGGCGCGCACCAGCAGCGCGCCCACGGCCTGCAAGCCGGCCAGCGCCACCGGGTCGGCCATGATGCCGGCGCGGCTGCGCAGCGGCTCGATGGCGAAGGTGCCCAGCGTATCCTCGCCCCGGCCGCGCCAATGCAGCACGAGGCGGCTGCCCAGCTGGGTCAGCGCCGCGCGCCGGGGCGAGGCGCCGCCGGGCACCAGACCGGCATGGCGGCCATGCTCCAGCGTCAGCACGTCGAGGATCACCGCATGCTCGCCATGCAGGCGCCGCCCGATCACCGTGCCCTCGGCCCGCCATTCCATCCCCGCCCCTCCTTCCAACGCCGCGCATCCTGTAGGCGCAGACTGGCGCAACGACGCCCCGGATGCCATGCCCGGCCGATGCCGGCATGGCAGGAAGGGCCACGCCCGCCGCGCGGAAGGGGAGGCAAGGACGGATTATCCAGCCCTGGCTCTTCCAGCGTTGCAGCCCTGATGAAGGCCAGAAGGAGGATATGAAGACCCGAGGGAACCGCAAGGCTCCCTTCACCCCCTCAAGACACGCTGAGGGGCTGGCCGACGCGATGTCCGCACCCGCGCGGGTGCCGCGATCTCCGGCCCGCCGCGCCCTCGCCCTTCCCTTCACCCGCCTTGCGCAGCATACAGGCGCGGACCGACGCAGCATTCCTTCCGATACCATGCCCGAATCGACCCATGCCATCCCGCCCCCCCGCGATCACGGCGGCGATCTGGACCGCGCGATGGCCGATTACGGCGGCGAGGACTGGATCGACCTGTCCACCGGCATCAACCGCCGCCCCTGGCCCGTGGGCGGGTTGCCGGCGCGGACGTGGCAGGCGCTGCCGACGCGGGCCGCCTCGGATGCCCTGCGGGCGGTGGCGGCGGATTGGTTCGGCACCGTGCCGGAGCGGGTGCTGCCCACCGCCGGGGCCTCGGCGCCGATCCGGCTGATGGGGCGGCTGGCGGTGCCGGGGCGGGCGGCGGTGGTCGGGCCGACCTATAACGAGCATGCCGCCGGCCTGGCCGCCGAAGGCTGGCCGGTCGCGCAGGTGCCCGAGCCGGAGGCGCTGGCCGGCTTCGACCTGGGCGTGGTGGTCAATCCGAACAATCCCGACGGGCGCAGCTGGGCACCGGAGCGGCTGGCGGCGGTGGCGCGCGCGGTCGGGCTGCTGGTGGTGGATGAAAGCTTCTGCGACCCGCGCCCGGACCTGTCTCTGATCTCTGCTTCGCCGGACAACGTGCTGATCCTGCGCAGTTTCGGAAAGTTCTGGGGGCTGGCCGGGCTGCGGCTGGGCTTTGCCGTGGGAGCGCCGGGCCTTTTGGCGCGGCTGGCGGATTGCGCGGGGCCTTGGCCAGTGAACGGCCCGGCGCTGGCCATCGGCGCGCAGGCGATGGCGGATCGGGACTGGGCGCGGGCGAGCACGCTTTACCATACCGAGGCGGCCCTGCGGCTGGACCTGCTGGCCGCGCGGGCGGGCTGGCGGGCGGTCGGCGGCACGCATCTGTTCCGCCTCTATGCCACGCCCGACGCGCCGGCGGCCCGCGATGCGCTGGCCCGCGCCCGCATCTGGACCCGCGCCTTTCCGTGGAGCCGCGACTGGCTGCGCCTCGGCATTCCCGGCAACGCGGCGGAATGGGCACGGCTGGAGGCGGCGCTGGCAGCGCCCTGAAAGCGGTGCCTCGGGCAGGGGTGTGATCCCGCCCCGGCAGACCGCGCGGGTCCGGGGTCCGCAGCAACGCCGCATCCGCCCGGCCGAAGCCGAATCAGATCCCGGCGATGGCCGCCATGCGGTCGAGGTCCAGATGCGCCGCGACATGTTCGCCCAGAGCGTCCAGCACCCCGTCCAGTCCCGCCTCCCATGCCAGCCCGGAGGCCTGCGCGCCCAGTTGCCGCAGGAAGGCCGCGCGAAAGGCGTCGGAGGCGAAAAGCCCGTGCAGATAGGTGCCCATCACCCGGCCGTCGAGGCTGACGGCGCCCTCCGGCCGGCCCTCGACATGGGCGAAGGGGCGCGCGCAATCGGCGCCCGCGCTGCGGCCCATGTGGATTTCGTAGCCCTCGACAGCCTGACCCAGGGCATGGCCGGAGACCCGGCAGACCCGCTTTTCCGCCGCCATCCCGGTGTCCACGTCCAGCAGGCCCAGCCCGGCATCCTCGCCCGCCGGCCCGTCATGCCCGCCCGGATCGCGCACCACGGCGCCAAGTATCTGATAACCGCCGCAAATTCCAAGAACCGCCCCGCCGCGCCGGCGATGCGCGGCAAGGTCGATGTCCCAGCCCTGCGCGCGCAGGAAGGCCAGGTCGCCGCGCGTGGATTTGGTGCCGGGCACCACCACGAGGCCGGCATCGCCGGGAATGGCCTCGCCGGGGCGCAGCATGGTCAGGCGCACGGCAGGCTCGGCCGCCAGCGGGTCGAGGTCGTCGAAATTGGCGATGCGCGAGAGCGTCAGGCAGACCACATGCAGCCCCTGCCCCTCCGGCGCGCGGCGCAGGTCGGCGGCATCCTCGGCCGGCAGCAGATGCGCCTGCGCGAACCAGGGCAGCACCCCGAGGCCCGGCCAGCCGGTGCGCGCCGCAATCGCCTCGTAGCCATCGGCGAACAGCGCCGGATCGCCCCGGAACTTGTTGACGACAAATCCCTTTATCAGCGCGGCATCCTGCGCGTCCAGCACCGCCTGCGTGCCGACGATCTGCGCGATCACCCCGCCCCGGTCGATGTCGCCGGCCAGGATCACCGGCAGGTTCTCGGCCCGCGCAAAGCCCATATTGGCGATATCGCCCCGCCGCAGGTTGATCTCGGCCGGCGAGCCGGCGCCCTCGACCACCACCAGTTCATGCGCCGCGCGCAGCCGGGCGAAGCTGTCGCGCACGGCGCCCATCAGGCGCGGCTTCAGCACGCCATAGCCGCCGGCGCCGATGCGGGCCAGCGCGCGGCCCTGCACGATCACCTGCGCGCCGGTCTCGGTTTCCGGCTTCAGCAGCACCGGGTTCATGTCCACATGCGGCGCCATCCCGCAGGCCCGCGCCTGCAAGGCCTGCGCGCGCCCGATCTCGCCCCCCTCGGCGACGGCGGCGTTGTTGGACATGTTTTGCGGCTTGAAGGGCGCCACGCTCAGCCCGCGGGCGCGGAAGGCCCGGCACAGGCCCGCGACCAGCAGCGACTTGCCGATATTCGAGCCGGTGCCCTGAATCATGATCGCGCCCATGCAACGCCCCCGCTTGCCAAGACCCCCTGCGGTGCCTAGATAGGCGCGTCGCAGAAGAAAAGGCCCGCCCCGTGGAAAACGTCGTCCTGACCGTGCATCTGATCCTTGCGCTGCTGCTGATCGGGCTGGTGCTGCTGCAACGATCCGAAGGCGGCGGCCTGGGGATGGGCGGCGGCGGTGGCGGCGGCGTGATGACGGGCCGGCAGGCCGCGAACGCGCTGTCGAAGGCCACCTGGATCGTCGCCACGGCCTTCCTGATCACCTCGCTGACGCTGACGCTGCTGGCGGCGCGGCAGACCTCGATGTCCTCGGTGATCGACCAGCTTGGCCTCAGCACCGAATTGCCGCAGGACGCGCCGGCCGGCACGCCCGGCCTGCCCACCTATACCCCGCCGCCCGGCAGCCCGATCCTGCCCGGCGCCGGCCAGCCGATCACCCCGCCCGCGCCCGCCGCGCCGGAGGCCGCGCCTGCGATCGAAGCGCCCGCCACGGATGCCGCCGCGCCGGAAGCCGCCGCGCCTGCTGCCGACACGGCCGCCCCCGAGGCCGCGACCGAGGCCCCGGCCCCCGACGCCGCACCGGAAGCCGCCCCCGAGGCGCCCGCCGGAACGCCGGCCCCGGCCACCAGCACGAACTGACGCGGCGCGCCCGCGCGCCAGCCCTGCGGGTCGCGTCCGGCGGCCCGCCGACCCGTTCCGCGTGCCGTTGCCAGCCGACCGGAAACCGTCTATCAGGTGGGTCCCGTGATGGGGTCCGCAGGCGGCCCGCGCAAACCCTTTTCCGCCGGCCCACGGCGCCCTAATCGCAGCATCTCGGGGGACTCCATGACGCGCTATATCTTCATCACCGGCGGCGTGGTGTCCTCGCTGGGCAAGGGGCTGGCCTCGGCGGCGCTGGGCGCGCTGTTGCAGGCGCGGGGCTATACCGTGCGGCTGCGCAAGCTGGACCCCTATCTGAACGTCGATCCCGGCACCATGTCGCCCTTCGAGCATGGCGAGGTCTTCGTCACCGATGACGGCGCGGAAACCGACCTCGACCTGGGCCATTACGAACGCTTCACGGGCGTTTCCGCCCGGCGCAGCGATTCGGTCAGCTCCGGCCGCATCTATTCCAACGTGCTGGAGAAGGAACGGCGCGGCGAATACCTGGGCAAGACCATTCAGGTCATCCCGCACGTCACCAACGAGATCAAGGACTTCCTCGCCACCGGCGAGGGCGAGACCGACTTCATGCTGTGCGAGATCGGCGGCACGGTGGGCGATATCGAGGGCCTGCCCTTCTTCGAGGCCATCCGCCAGTTTTCGCAGGACCGCCCGCGCGGGCAATGCATCTTCATGCACCTGACCTTGCTGCCCTATCTGGCGGCAAGCGGGGAGTTGAAGACCAAGCCCACGCAGCACAGCGTCAAGGAGTTGCGCAGCATCGGCATCGCGCCGGATATCCTCGTCTGCCGGTCGGAGCAGCCGATCCCCGACAGCGAGCGCGCCAAGATCGCGCTGTTCTGCAACGTGCGCCCCGATGCGGTGATCCCGGCCTATGACCTGAAGTCGATCTACGAGGCCCCGCTGGCCTATCACCGCGCCGGCATCGACCGCGCCGTGCTGGACGCCTTCCGCATCAGCCCGGCACCGCGCCCGGACCTGAGCCGCTGGGAGGACGTGATGGACCGGCTGGACCATGCCGAGGGCGAGGTCCGCATCGCCGTGGTCGGCAAATACGTGCGGCTGGAGGATGCCTACAAATCCGTGTCGGAGGCGCTGACTCATGGCGGCATGGCCAACCGGGTGCGGGTGGCGGTGGACTGGGTGGATGCGGAACTGCTGACGCAGGAGGATGCGCATCTGCTGGACGGCTATCACGGCATCCTGGTGCCGGGCGGCTTCGGCGAGCGCGGCAGCGAGGGCATGGTCGCGGCGGCGAAATACGCGCGCGAGCGCAAGGTGCCTTATCTGGGCATCTGCCTGGGCATGCAGATGGCGGTGGTCGAGGCGGCGCGCAACCTGGCCGGGATCGCGGATGCCGGCTCGCAGGAATTCGACCACGAGGCCGGCAAGGCCCGCCATACCCCGGTCGTCTATCACCTGAAGGAATGGGTGCAGGGCAACTATACCCATCAGCGCAAGCCGGGCGACGACAAGGGCGGCACCATGCGGCTGGGCGCCTATACCGCCGTGCTGGCGCCGGGATCGCGGATTTCCGGGGTTTACGGCGGCGCGACCGAGATCGAGGACCGCCACCGCCACCGCTACGAGGTGGATATCGGCTTCCGCGAGACGCTGGAAAAGGCGGGGCTGGTCTTTTCCGGCATGTCGCCGGACGGGCGGCTGCCGGAGGCGATCGAATATGCCGATCACCCCTGGTTCATCGGCGTGCAGTCGCACCCGGAACTGAAATCCAAGCCCTTCGAGCCGGCGCCGCTGTTCGCGGATTTCATCCGGGCGGCGAAGGATGTGGAACGGATGGTCTGAACCCGCGCAGCCGGGCCTGACCGGGTTGGCGGACTGACGCGCTGCCCGAAGGCGTCACGAGCCGGCCTCGCGAACCCCTGTCCCGCCGCTGTCCCGCAAGGGGTGCCCACCTGCGGCCGGGCGGCAGCGCCGCGTTCCGGGCGGCCTTGGAGGCCGCCCGGAACGCGCTGCACCTGTCGGCGCAGGTGGGGCGCGGGCAAGGTTCAGGTGGCGATGAGGGGTCGGGGGCCGGTGCGGCGCGGGTGGCCCGACTTACCCACCCCCTCCGACTCCTTTGGGGGTCTCCGGGCGTGGATAAGTCTGCGTGGTCGCGATGGGCGGGCGGATGGGGCGCGCATCGTGCCTTGTGACGGCCTCGTGACGATCCGCGGCCGAAAACTCGGCAGGCTGCCGCGCATTTCGCGGCCTTTCCCGCCCGCGCGCCGCGCGCACCCCCTTCCCCCGCCCGGTGCGCTGCCCCTAACATGCCCGCAACCGGCCTTTCGATGCGCCGGAGCATGAGGGTATCATGGGCAGCGACCACGACGACGACATTTCCGACTGGCTGGAGGCCGAGCTTCAGGACACGCTGGACGAGGATTACGAGCTGGATTTCGACGACGCGGTGCTGTCGCGCGAGATCCGGCGCATCTATGACGAACGCCATCCCGACCAGATGGACCGCCGCGTCTATTTCCGCGAATTGCTGCGATTGCAGGGCGAGCTGATCAAGTTGCAGGACTGGGTGAGCTATCACAGGGAAAAGGTGGTGGTGATCTTCGAGGGCCGCGACAGCGCCGGCAAGGGCGGCGCCATCAAGCGCATCACCCAGCGCCTGAACCCGCGCGTGGCCCGCGTGGTGGCGCTGCCGGCGCCCTCGGGCCGCGAGAAGACGCAATGGTATTTCCAGCGTTACGTGCCCCACCTGCCGGCCGGGGGCGAGATCGTGCTGTTCGACCGCAGCTGGTACAACCGCGCCGGGGTCGAGCGAGTGATGGGCTTCGCCACCGAGGACGAGGTGGAGCAGTTCTTCCACGACGTGCCCGAGTTCGAGCGCATGCTGGTGCGCAGCGGCATCCGGCTGATCAAGTACTGGTTTTCCGTCACCGACGAGGAGCAGCAGATGCGCTTCCTGGTGCGCATCCACGATCCGCTGAAACAGTGGAAGCTGTCACCGATGGACCTGCAATCGCGCATCCGCTGGGAGGATTACACCAAGGCCAAGGAGGAAATGTTCGAGCGCACCAACATCCCCGAAGCGCCCTGGTATATCGTCCCCGGCAACGACAAGAAGCGCGCGCGGCTGAACTGCATGGCGCATCTGCTGTCGCAGATCCCCTATACCGAGGTGCCGCAGATGGAGGTCAGCCTGCCCGACCGGGTGTTCAACCCGGATTACGAGCGCGAGGTGCTGCCGCGCCATCTCTATGTGCCCGAACGCTACTGAGGACGCCATGACGAAAGCCTATTGGGTCGCCCATGCGACGGTGACGGATGCACAGGCCTGGGACCGCTATCGCGCGGCCAATGCCGCCGCCTTTGCCCGCTTCGGGGGCCGCTTCCTGGTGCGCGGCGGCGCGCAGGCGGTGGCCGAGGGCGAGGCCCGGCCGCGCTGCGTGGTGGTGGAGTTTCCCGATCTCGCCTCGGCGCGGGCCTGCTATGACAGCGAGGAATACCGCGCCGCGATGGCGCATCGCGCAGGTGCGGGGGTTCTGGACCTGGTGATCGTCGAGGGGGTCGAGGCGGATCAGGCCGGGATTTCCCCCGCCTGACAGGGTACCCGGCGCCATGTTTTCCTTGTGATCAAGGGCAGGCTTGCCGTCAGAAGCCGGGATCGGCGTGACAGCCGCGAAACGGGGCCTTGGCGACGACGAGGCGCGGGCGGAAATTGCGATGCTGATCGCCACCGCGGCCGGGCTGGATGCCGAAACCGCAAGGATTTTCCGCGAACACCATTGGATTTCTTCACCATTTTTGCCGGCATGGTCATGGCGGCGGCCGGAATCGTGGTCAAGCTGTTCCGAGCCGCCCTGGGGCTGCCCCCGATCGGTGCGGCGCGGCCGGGACCGATCCGCCCTCGCCGGCCCGCCTCCGCCGGCATGGTTCCGCCACCGCCTGCCGGGATTTTTCCCGCAGGCGGCGCGCTTTCGCCAATCCGTGCCTCCGCCGCGCTTCCGGCCGCTGCGTCAGGCGCGTGATCGGCAAGGTTCCGCTGGACACCCTTTCCCATCCGCCTATGATCGGGACATGTTTCGTAACCTGCTGTCGCGCCTGTTTTCCGAGGATGAACCCTCGCCGCAACCCCTTGGCGGCGCGGATGGGGAACTTGCCGTCGCCGCCCTGCTGATCCGCGTGGCCCGCGCCGACGACCGCTATTCCGAAGGCGAGCAGCACCGGATCGAGGCCATCCTGGCCCGCCGCTGCGGTCTCACCCATGCCCAGGCCGGCGAACAGCGCGCCGCCGCCGAGATGATCGAGGCCGAGGCTCCCGACACCGTGCGCCTCACCCGCTGCATCAAGGAGCGCGTGGCGCTGGAGGACCGCATCGGCGTCATCGCCGCCCTGTGGGAGGTCGCGCTGAGCGACGGAACCCGCGCGCCCGAGGAAGAGGCCGCCGTGCGCCTCGCCGCCGGGCTGCTGGGCGTGAACGATGTCGATTCGGCGCTGGCACGGCGGCAGGCCGCGGAGGAGCTGGGCCTTGAACAGGCGAGGCCGTAGCATGCCGCCTCACGCAGGGACCGCGCCCTTGACGGACATGCCCGCGCCCGACCGCGCCGCCGAGGCCCCGGTCATCGAAATCCGTGGCCTGCACAAGGCTTACGGCCCGCTGGAGGTGCTGAAGGGGGTCAGCCTGACCGCGCCGCGCGGCCATGTCATCAGCCTGATCGGCTCCTCCGGGTCCGGGAAATCCACGCTGCTGCGCTGCTGCAACCTGCTGGAGCTGAGCCAGCAGGGCGAGATCCTGTTCGAGGGCGAGCCGGTGCGCTGGCGCGGTGAGGGCCATGCCCGCCAGCCAGCCGACCGCGCGCAGGTGACGCGCATCCGCACCAACCTGGCGATGGTGTTCCAGCAGTTCAACCTGTGGTCGCACATGACCATCCTGCAAAACGTCATGGAATCGCCGGTCACCGTGCTGCGCCAGAACCCGGCCGAGGTCGAGGCCCGCGCCCGCGCCCTGCTGGCCAAAGTGGGCATCGGCGACAAATGCGATGCCTGGCCGGCGCAGCTTTCCGGCGGCCAGCAGCAGCGCGCCGCCATCGCCCGCGCGCTGTGCATGGAGCCGCGCGCGCTGCTGTTCGACGAGCCGACCTCGGCGCTGGACCCGGAATTGCAGCAGGAGGTGGTCAAGGTTATCAAGGACCTGGCCGCCGAGCATCGCACCATGCTGCTGGTGACGCATGACATGCGGCTGGCCCATGATGTCAGCGATCACGTCGTTTTCCTGCACAAGGGCCTGATCGAGGAGGAAGGCCCGCCCGACCAGATCTTCCGCGCGCCCCGGACCGAAAGGCTGCGCCAGTTCCTTTCTGCCTCGGGCTGAGGCGCGTTTACCGAATATCAACCGGCGCAAGCCTAAAACCAGAACCGACTCAGGGAGAAACCGATGATTTCCAAGACCACCCTTCTGGCCGCCGCCGGCCTCGCGCTGGCCGTGACCGCCGCCCAGGCCGCCCCGGTGCGCATCGCGACCGAGGGCGCCTATGCCCCCTTCAACTTCGTGGACGACAGCGGCGAGCTGGCCGGCTTCGACATCGCCGTCGGCAACGAGATCTGCGCGCGTGCCGAACTGGAATGCGTCTTCGTCAAGAACGACTGGGATTCGATCATCCCCAACCTGGTCAGCGGCAACTATGACGCGATCCTGGCCGGCATGTCCGTGACCGAGGAGCGCAAGCAGTCCATCGCCTTCTCGGACCCCTATTTCCCGCCGGAGCCGTCGGCCTATGTCGCGCTGTCGGAAGATGCGGACGTGACCGGCGTGGTCTCGGTGCAGGCCGGCACCGTGCAGGCCGACCATATCGCGGAATCGGGCGCGACGCTGATCGAGTTCTCGACCGTGGACGAGGCCATCGCCGCCGTCCGCAACGGCGAGGCCGACGCCGCCTTCGCCGACAAGGCGCCGCTGGTGCCGGTGGTCGAGCAGGGCAATGATCTGGTCTGGGTCGGCGGCGAGGTCAATCTGGACGAGGGCATCGCGATGGGCATGCGCCGCTCGGACACCGAGTTGCAGGACAAGGTGAACGCCGCGCTGGCCGCAATGAAGGAGGACGGGACGCTCAACGCCCTGATCCGCGAATATTTCGGCGAAGACGCCACCGGCTTCTGAGCGATAGCCGCCCCTTTCCCGAAGGGGCGGCCTGCCCGCCATGTTCGCGTTCTGCGCCGATCCCAAGACCCTAGAGGGTGCCGCCTGGCTGATGTGCTACCTCACATCGGGCAAGCACATGCTGTTCTATGCCAGCTTCGGGACCGTGCTGGCGCTGCTGGCGGTGACGGCGCCGGTGGCGCTGCTGTTCGGCTTTGGCGGGGCGATGGCCGTGCGCTCGCGCATCGCGCCGCTGCGCTGGCTGGGCAAGGCCTATGTGTCGATGGTGCGCGGGGTGCCCGACATCATCTTCTTCCTGTTCGTGCCCATCGCCATCGACCAGGGGCTGGAATGGCTGCGCGCGCAGGCGAAATGCGGTCCCGACTGGGGGCCGATCCGGCAGGGGCAGGAATTTCTGGTCTGCCCGGCCGCCAAGCTGCCCCTCTCCACCGCCGCGCCCTGGGTGCATGAGCTTTATGCCGTGGTGCTGGCGGTTGTCGCCTTCGCCATCGTCTTCGGCGCCTTCGCCGGCAACGTGTTGCAGGGCGCCATGAATTCGGTCCCGCGCGCGCAGCTGGAAACGGCGGAGGCCTACGGCATGACCCCGCGCCAGGTCGCGCGCCGGGTGCTGATCCCGCAGATGTGGCTTTACGCGCTGCCGGGCCTGTCGAACCTGTGGATGATCCTGCTGAAGGCCACGCCGCTGCTGTTCCTGCTGGGCATCGAGGACGTGGTTTATTGGGCGCGCGAACTGGGCGGCACCAAGACCGCCGCCTTCCAGTATCCGCATGGCGACTGGCGCATCTGGTATTTCACCGCGATCCTGGTGTTCTACCTGCTGATGACCTCGCTGTCCGAGCGGGTGATCGCCCGCCTCACCCGCCGCATGGCGCGCGGACAGGCCACGCTGGCCGGCGAGGCGCTGCGCAAGGCCGATGCCAGGGGGGCTGCGGCATGAACGAATGCTGGCAGACCATCCAGAATTACGGCCTGCGCTCGATCGGCATCGGCGAGCGGCTGCTGCCGCGCGGCAGCTATTCCCTGTGCGAGCAGATGACGCTGATCGGCTCGGGCCTGATCTGGAACTTCTACTATGCCTTCTTCGCGGTCGGGATCGGGTTCTTCCTCGCCTCGGCTCTGGCGGTGGCCAAGGCCAGCCCGAACCCCTGGCTGCGCCGCCCGGCGGAAGGGTTCATCTATGTCTTTCGCGGCAGTCCGCTGTTCATCCAGTTCTTCTTCTTCTACGAGTTGCTGGTGCTGCTGCCGAAAAGCGGTATCAGCATCCTCGGCCTGACCGTTCAGACCAGCTGGATGACCAGGGCCTGGGCGGGGGCGCTGCTGGTGCTGGTGCTGAACACCTCGGCCTATTCGGCGCAGATCTTCCACGGCGCGCTGATGGCGGTGCCCAAGGGCGACGTTGAGGCCGCCGATGCATATGGCCTGACCGGCTGGGCGCGTTTCCGCCGCATCATCTGGCCCACCATGCTGCGGCTGGCCTGGCCCAGCTATACCAACGAGGCGATCTTCCTGTTCCACGCCACGACGCTGGTCTATTTCTCGGGCTTTCCGGCGATCCAGCAGCGGGGCGATGCGCTGTATTACGCCAGCTTCTTCGCCGACCGGACCTTCAACCCCTTCGTCGCCTATCCGATCGTCGCCGGCTATTTCATTCTGGTGACCCTGTGCCTGATCGGCCTGTTCGGGATGGCCAACCGGCGGCTGAACCGCCATCTGCCCGGCGCGCGGCAACGCCTGCGCTACCGGCCGCAACTGATCAGGTGAGACATGGAATGGCTGCGCGAACATCCCCAGGTCAAGACCATCCGGGCCGCGGCGCCCGACCTGAACGGCGTCGCGCGCGGCAAGCGCATCCCGGCGCGCTTTGCCGACAAGCTGATGGAGGAAGGGACGAAATTCCCCTTCTCGGTCCTGAACATGGACATCTGGGGCGAGGATATCGAGAATTCGCCGCTGGTCTTCGAGGCCGGCGACCCCGACGGCATGCTGCTGCCGACCGACCGGGGCTTTCTGCCGATGCCCTGGCTGGACGCGCCCACCGCGCTGCTGCCGATCTGGATGTTCCATCTGGACGGGCGCCCCTATGCCGGCGACCCGCGCCACGCGCTGGCGCAGGTGGTGGCGCGCTACAAGGCGCGGGGCCTGACGCCGGTGGTCGCGACCGAGCTGGAATTCTTCCTCATCGACGATTCCGGCCAGCATTTGCAGGTGCCGGCCAGCCCGCGCTCGGGCAAGCGTCGGACCGGGGCGGAAACGCTGTCCCTGCGCGCGCTGGATGCGTTCGACCCGTTCTTCACCCGGCTTTACGATGCGGCCGAGGAGATGGACATTCCCGTCGACACCGCGATCTCCGAGGCCGCGCCCGGCCAGTTCGAGGTCAACCTGATGCACCAGGCCGACCCGCTGAAGGCCGCAGACGACGCCTGGCTGTTCAAGCTGCTGGTCAAGGGGCTGGCACGGCAATTCGGCGTCGCCGGCAGCTTCATGGCCAAGCCCTACGAGGCGTTCAGCGGCAACGGCATGCACATGCATTTCTCGGTGCTGGACGGCGAGGGCCGCAACATCTTCGACGATGGCGGCCCGCAAGGCTCGGATACGCTGCGCCATGCGGTGGCGGGGTGCCTGGCGGCGATGCCCGGCTCGACGCTGGTCTTCGCGCCGCACCAGAACAGCTACGACCGGCTGGTGCCCAATGCCCATGCGCCCACCGGCATCGGCTGGGCCTATGAAAACCGCACGGCGGCGATCCGCATTCCCGTCTCCTCGCCCGCCGCCCGGCGGATCGAGCATCGCGTGGCCGGGGGCGACGTGAATCCCTATCTGTCGATCGCGGCGATCCTCGGGGCGGCGCTGATCGGGATCGAGGACGCCATGCCCTGTCCCGCGCCCTTCACCGGCAACGCCTATGATCAGAATCTGGCGCAATTGCCGGGGGAATGGCTGACGGCCATCGACGCCTTCGAGACCTGCCCCATCATCCGCCGCATCTTCCCGGCGCATCTGGTCGACAATTTCGTGCGCACCAAGCGGCAGGAGGCCCATTACATGGCCGAATTGACCGAGGAAGAGATGATCGAGATCTATCTCGATACGGTGTGACCGGCCGGAACCGGTAAAATGCCGTGCAATTTCCGATTGCTGGACTGAAGGCATCGCCCTAGCATTCCTGATGTTGGGCGAATGTTTTCAGAAAGGCAACTCATGTCATCATCCGAATATTTCGCCCATTCCGGCAAATCGGACGACGGCAGCGACTGGCAAACGCTGGCGGATCACCACGCGGGCGCGGCCCGGCGCGCGGCCGAAACGGCCCGCCCCTTCGGCCTGTCAGAGTGCGCCAAACTGGCAGCCCGTTTCCACGATTTCGGCAAATACGACCCGGCCTTCCAGCGGCGCCTGCGCGGCGACGCCCGCGCCGTGGATCACTCGACCGCCGGCGCCAGCCTGCTGCTGGGCCGCGCCGGGCCGGGCCAGCACCCCATCGCACAGGTGCTTGCGCATGCGATACTGGGCCACCATGCGGGCCTGCCCGACAGCCGCGGCTCGGAAGCCGGCATGGACCGCCGGGTCGAGGTTTTCCGCCAGCGCGACCCCATCGACCCGGCCCGCACCTCGGGCGCGGTGGTTGACCTAGCGCCCTTGCTGCCCGAGCTTTTGGCGAAGATGCGCAAGGACAGCGCCGGCTTCGACCTGTCCGTGGCCGGGCGAATGCTGTTTTCCTGCCTCGTCGATGCGGATTTCAAGGATACCGAAGCCTATTACGACCAGCTGGAGGGGCGCCAGCACGACCGCGACTGGCCGGCGCTGTCCGAGATTCTGCCCGCGCTGCGGTCGGCTTTCGACCGGCATATGGCGGGCCTCGCGGGTGAAGGCGAACTGAACCGCCTGCGCGGCGATATTCTTGCCCATATCCGTGCCGGGGCGGCGCTGTCGCCGGGCCTGTTCACGCTGACGGTGCCGACCGGCGGCGGCAAGACGCTGGCCTCGATGGGCTTTGCGCTGGACCATGCGGCGCGACATGGGCACCGTCGAATTATTCTGGCAATTCCATATACTTCAATCCTGGAGCAATCTGCGAAGATCTTTCAGGACCTGTTTCGCGATCTGGGGGACGTGGTGCTGGAGCATCATTCCTCGATCGACGAAACACGCCTCGGTCAGGAGGGGCGCGACAAGGCCCGCCTCGCGATGGAGGACTGGGCCGCGCCCATCGTCGTCACCACCAATGTGCAGCTGTTCGAAAGCCTGTTCGCCGCCCGCCCCTCGCGGTGCCGCAAGCTGCACAACATCGCCGGCTCGATCATCATCCTGGACGAGGCGCAATGCCTGCCACGCGAATTGCTGATGCCGGTGCTGCGGATGCTGGATGCGCTGGCGGCGCTTTACGGCTGCACCATCGTGTTGTGCACGGCAACCCAGCCCGCCTTCGACAGCGCCCAACTGGGACGTAGCGGGTTGCCGTTGGCGGGGCGCGAACTGGCCCCCGAGCCTGAGGCACTGGCCCGCCGCCTGCGCCGAACCCGCATCGCCGATGGCGGCGAGATGGACGACGCGACCCTGATCGCGGCCCTGCGCGCCGCGCCGCAGGCGATGATGATCGTGAACAGCCGCAAGCACGCGCTGGACCTGTTCGAGGCGGCGCGGGGCGAGGGTCTCGACGGGCTGATCCACCTGACCACCCGCCAATATCCCGCCCATCGCCGCCGCATCATCGCCGACATAAAGCAGCGTCTGACCGATGGCCGCCCCTGCCGCCTGATCGCCACCAGCCTGATCGAGGCCGGCGTTGATCTTGATTTTCCAGTGGGTTGGCGGGCGGAAGCCGGCTTGGATAATATCGTGCAAACCGCAGGCCGTGTGAACAGATCCGGCCGGCGCCCGCTGGACTCCAGCACCCTGACGGTCTTCCGGGCGCCCGACCATCCACCCCATCGGCAGATCAAGCCGCTGGCCGACGCGATGCGCAGCACGGCCGCCCGATTCGGCTACGAGAACCTGCTGGAGATCGAGGCGATCCGCGACTGGTTCCACAAGGTCTACTGGACACGCGGGGTCGAATCGATGGGACAGCCGATGGCTTCGGCCTTCATCTTCGCCCCCAGCGGCACCGATTTCCCCTATCGCAAAACCGCCGAAGAGTTCCGCATGATCGACAGCCCGATGGTCCCCGTCATCATCAGGCGCGACGACAGGGCCATCACGGCCGTGAACCGCCTGGGCATCGCCGAGCTGTCTTCCGGCAAGCTTGCGCGCGATTTGCAGGCCTTCACCGTGCAGATCCCCACAAAGGCGCGCGACCTCCTGCTGGCCAACGGCCATGCCCGGTTCCACGCCCCGCACCTGCGCGGCGACCAGTTTTGCGTGCTGGAAACCGATAGCCTCTATCGCGACGACGCCGGCCTTTGGTGGGAGCGCGCGGACTATCTGGCGGAGGAATCCACCATTG
>CAKTBJ010000048.1 GCA_934533075.1 uncultured Paracoccus sp. | reverse complement strand
GTGGCCAGCGCGATCAGGGCGATCTTGGGCGCCTCGCCGATGCCGAACCAGATGATCAGCAGCGGGATCAGCGCCACGTTCGGCACCGTGCGCAGCATCTGCATCGGTGCATCCACCACATCCTCGCCCAGCCGCGACAGGCCGGCGATGATGGCCAGAAGCACGCCGATGCTGCCGCCGATGGCCAGCCCGGCCATCGCCCGGCCCATCGAGACGATGATGGCGTCCTGCAACTCGCCGCTGGCGACCAGCCGGGCGGCGCTGGACAGCACCGTGCCCGGCCCGGCCAGCACCTCGGAGGGCAGGACGCCGGTGACCGAGGCCAGATGCCAGGCCAGCACCAGCGCCACCGGCCCGGTGGTGCGGCGCAGCCAGCGCGGCACCTGCGCGCCGCGCGCCGTGGCGGGTTTCAGCGAGACCAGCCGGCCCGATTGCGCCGCCACCGCCGGGATGGCGGCGGGGCGGCCCTCGCGGATGGTCGCGAAGGCGGGGTCGATGTCGGTGACGCTCATTGGTTCAGCGCCAGCACGGGCAGGTCGCGATAGACATGCTGCGACAGGTCCAGACTGCCGGTCAGCACGCCCGCCTCGACCCAGGTGTCGAAGACGTTTTGCAGGCTGGCCACCAGCGCGTCGTCGATGGGCACGCGGCGGTAATCGGTCTGCTCGGCATACATCGGTTCGATCGTGGCGCGGTCCTGCTTGGTGAAGCCCTCGTAGAAGGTCAGGAAGTCCTCGCGGTTCTCCTGCGCCCAGACATAGGCCTTCTCGATCCGCTCCAGATAATCCTCGATGGCCGCGACCTTGGCCTTGTCCGCCAGCGCCTTGTCGGTCGCCGCCCAGACGATGTTGCCGGTATTGACGCCCTGCCCGTCGAACAGCTCGGTCGCGCCCAGAACGCCGATGCTGCGCGCCTTGTAGATGCCCCAGGTGGTCCAGGCATCGACGCCGCCCGACTGGAACGCCGCCGAGGCATCGGCCGGGGTGAGGAAGGCCAGCGTCACCTCGGACGGGTCCACCCCGGCCTGTTTCAGCGCGCCCAGCGTCACGAAATGCGCGATGCTGCCGCGGGTGGTGGGCGAGATGGTCTTGCCCTTGAGGTCGGCGATGGACTGGATCGGGCTGTCCTTGGGCAGGATGATCGAGGTGCCCAAGCCCCCGTTGGTAAAGGCCGCCGCGATCTTGACCCGGGAGCCGCCGGCGATGGCGCTGACCGCCGGGCTGTCCGAGGACATGCCGATGTCGATGGCCTCGGCCTTCAGCGCCTCGTGCAGGTTGACGGCCGCCGGGTAGACCGACCAGTCGATGGTATAGGGGATGTCGTCCAGCAGGCCGGCGGCCTCCAGCCTCGCGCGCTGCTCGCCCACCTGATCGCCGATGCGCAGGGTGACGCCGGAGAGGTCCTGCGCGAAGGCCGGGACGGCCAGCGACAGGGCGGTGGCGGTCAGCAGGGCGCCGAAGCCGCGACGGGAAATCTTGCTCATGGTCGGATCCTTACTCGGCCGCGATGCGGCGGGACGTGTTGCGGTTCAGGGGTTTGGGCAGGCCCAGATGGTCGCGGAAGGTGCGGCCTTCATAGTCGCGACGGAACAGGCCCCGGTCTTGCAGGATCGGCACGACGGTCTCGGCAAAGACCGAAAGCTCGTCGGGCAGCGAGTTGTTGAACACGAAACCGTCCGCCGCCGGCTCGCGGAACCAACGTTCGATGGCGTCCGCGACCTGCTCCGGCGTGCCGACGAAATCGGTGCGCGGGGTGGCGAAACGCTGGGCGGTCTCGCGCAGGGACAGGTTGCCCTCGCGCGCCAGACGGATCACCCGCTCGGCCATCGAGCGGTTGGAGTTCAGCGCAAAGCGTTCCACATCCGGGAACGGCGCGTCGAGATCGTATTGCGAGAAGTCATGCTCGTTGAAGCCGCGTGCCATGATCAGCAGCGCGTCGTCGATCGAGGTCAGTTCGATGAAGTCGCGATATTTGGCCTCGGCCTCCGCCTCGGTCGAGCCGATCACCGGGCGCAGGCCGGGCAGGATGAACAGATCGGCCGGGTTGCGGCCCTTGGCGGCCGCGCGGCGCTTCACATCGGCGTAATAGGCCGCCGACTTGGCCAGATCGTCTTCCAGCGTGAAGATCGCATCCGACGAACCGGCGGCGAAGTCGCGGCCATCCTCGGACGCGCCGGCCTGGAAGATCACCGGCTGGCCCTGCGGCGAGCGCGCGATGTTCAGCGGGCCTTCGACATGGAAGAACTCGCCGTGATGGTCCAGCTTGTGCAGCTTGTCGGGATCGAAGAAGCGCCCGGTGGCCTTGTCATGGACCAGCGCATCGTCCTCCCACGAGTCCCACAGTCCTTGCACCACCGAAAGATGCTCGCCGGCGAGGCGGTAGCGGGTGGCGTGGTCGAAATGCTTGTCGCGGCTGAAATTGCGGGCCGAGCCTTCCAGCCAGCTCGTCACCACGTTCCAGCCCGCACGCCCGCCGGAAATATGGTCCAGCGACGCGAACAGCCGGGCGACGTTATAGGGTTCGGCATAGCTGACCGTCACCGTGCCCACCAACCCGATACGATCCGTCACCGCCGCCAGCGCCGACAGGATGGTCAGCGGCTCGAAGCGATTGAGGTAATGCGGGCTGGATTTCGGGGTGATGTGAACGCTGTCGGCAACGAAGAGGAAGTCGAACTTCGCGGCCTCGGCCACCTGCGCCTGCCGGCGGTAATAGGCGAAATCGGTCGAGGCGCCGGGATGCGCCGCCGGGTGGCGCCAGTCGCCCCAGCCCGTGCCGTTGCCGTGCATCATGAAGCCCAGCTTCAACTGTCGCGCGCTCATGGTCCTGCACCTCCTTGGGGTTGCCGTCTGCCTCCTTGCTAGCCCTTGGGCCGGCCGCGATGAATTCCATAGATTCCGTCGCGGGGAGAAGATTTGCATGGCGGGCAGGGGGCGGCGTGGAGTGGGATTCTCCACCTTCTGCGCCGCGCGAATCGGATGCTGCGCCGCGCGAATCGGGGATGCGGCAAACCCTTGCGCGCAAAGCGGAAAGGCGCCGCTTTCGCGGCGCCTTCGCGGCCCTCGGGATAGGCCGGCCCTATTCGGCGGCCTGGCCGGCGGCGATCTCCTGCACCACCAGGGCGCGCACGCGCGGGATCAGCTCCTGCCCGTATTGCAGCGCGTCGGCCAGCGGGTCGAAGCCGCGGATCAGGAAGGTCTCGATGCCCAGCCGGTAGTAATCCAGCATGGATTCCGCCACCTGGTCCGGCGTGCCGACCAGCGAGGTCGAATTCCCCGCCGCCCCGGTCAGCGCCGCGATCTCGGTCCACAGCCTTTTGTCCAGACGCGGCCCCTGCGCGGCGGCGTCCAGCAACCGGCGCGAGCCTTCGTTCTGCGGCTGCTGGGGATGCACATCGACCAGTTTCGGGCCGGTCTGGCCGGCGCGCAGGGCCTTGGCGCGTTCGAGGATACCGGCGGCCTTGGCCCAGGCGGCGTCCTCGGTCTCGGCCAGGATCGGGCGCAGCGACAGCGAGAAACGCGGTGCGGGCCGGCCGTGGCGGGCGGCCGAGGCGCGCACGGCATTGATGGTCTGGGCCACCTGCTCCAGCGTTTCGCCCCAAAGGGCATAGACATCGGCATGCCTGCCGGCCACCTCGATCGCGGCGGGGGAGGAGCCGCCGAAGAACACCGGCACCCGCTCCGGTCCCTGCGGCTTCACCTCCGAGAACCCGCCGCGCACCTTGTAGAACTGGCCCTCGTAATCGAACGGCCCGGCGCTGTCCCATTCGCGGCGGATGATGTCCAGATATTCGTCGGTGCGGGCATAACGCTGGTCCTTGGTCAGCCAGTCGCCGTCCTGCTCCAGCTCGCGGTCGTTGCCGCCGGTGATGATATGCACGGCGGCGCGGCCGTCGGTCAGGTGGTCCAGCGTCGCCAGTTGCCGCGCGGCCACGGTGGGGGCGGTGAAGCCGGGGCGGTGGGCCAGCATGACCTTCAGCCGCGTGGTGACGCTGGCGACATACTGGCCGACGAACAGGCTGTCCGGCGTGGCCGAGTTGAAGGCCAGCAGCACGCGCTCGAACCCGCCGGCCTCGTGGATCGCCGCCGAGGCGCGGATGAAATCCTTGTCGATGGCCGGGCCGTGGCTGGCGACGCTCTCCGAACCGTTGTGATAGCCGATGAAGCCGATGAATTCGACGGACATGCTGGTCTCCCTTGCCGGTCCCCTGTGGGAATGGATGCACCCTAGCCGCGCCGCGACCGGGGCACGATTCCAAAGGCGGGGCCGAATGGGGAAGGATTCTGCTGCCATCCCCCGGTAACGGAGAAGGAAGCCGCGCCAAGGGGCCGGCCGCGCCGCCATCCCGCGCGGGATGGCTATTCGTGCAATGCGGAAACCGGCTGCCGCATCGGCGCGCGGCATCGGCCTTCGCCGCCGGGTCGGGACCGGGCGGGCTGCGGGGCCACGGCTCAGCGGTTGCGGGTGTCCACCGGATAGGCGGTGGAGAAGCGAATCCGCTCCATCGCGAAATGCGAGGTCACGTTCTTGATCGCCACCGCGTCGGTCAGGCGTTTATAGAATTCGTCATAGGCGGGCATGTCGCGCACCGCCACCCGCAGCATGTAGTCGATGCGCCCGGCCATGCGATAGATCTCCATCACCTCGGGCAGTTGCTGGACCGCGCGGGTGAATTCCTCGCGCCATTCGTGGGAATGGTTCAGCGCCTCGATCTCGACGAAGACCGAGATGCCGAAGCCCAGCTTGACCGGATCGGCCAGCGCCACGCGCCCGGTCAGCACGCCCATCGCCTCCAGCTTCTGGATGCGCTTCCAGCAGGGGGTCTGCGACAGCCCCACCTTGTCGGCGATCATGGCGATGGGCAGCGTCGCGTCGCGCATCAGCTCGGCGACGATCTTGCGGTCGATCAGGTCAAGGTCCTGCATGGCGCGCCCTCCTTCGTCCGGGATGCCGGTTGCGAGGGTTCGCGCAAATGCCCGGCCTTGTCGAGTGCCGCGCTCTCAGCCCGCGGCGCGCAGGGGCGCCCGGCCCGGCGGCAGATGGGCGGCGAACTGTCCCACCGCCCGGTCGAGGCGTTGCAGAACCGGGTCCGAGACCAGCCGGCCCTCGGCGAAGTCGCCCGGCGCGGCATAGACGCCCGTCGCCAGCGTATGCGCCTCGAAAAAGCCGAAGATGGGGCGAAGCTGGTGCTCGATCACCAGCGCATGGCGGTCGCCGCCGCCGGTCGCGGCCAGCAGAACCGGCTTGCCGGCCAGCGCCGGCGGGTCGATCAGGTCGAGGAAATGCTTGAACAGCCCGGTATAGCTGCCCTTGTAGACCGGGCTGGCCACGATCAGCGCATCGGCGTTCAGGAAAGCGTCCAGATGCCGGCGATGCGGCCCCGCCTGCGGCTGGCGCAGCGTGCCGAAATCGGGACCGAGATCGCCGATGTCGAAGACATGCGCCCGGCCCCCGAAGGCGGCGACCGCGCGGGCGGCGATCTCCTCGACGAGGTGGCGGGTTCTGGAGGGCTGGCTCCACGAGCCTGCGAAGCCGACGAAGCTGGGTCCGGGCACGGGTGTCTTCCCCCTGAAAAGGTCTGTCGATGACGTGATAGGCCCTCGCGGCGGGGATCGCCATTCCAAAACGCATCCCGGCGGGAGGTGAAAACCATCACCGCATCCCCCGGCGGGAGAATGCGGCTCCCTGCGGGGCGCCCCGGTCGGGGGGCGCCTATCGCAGCAGGGCGGCGGTGAACAGGACGGCGGCCAGCAGGGACGCGGCGGTGCGGACATGGTTCCACATCGTCCAGTCGCGCAGGTAGCGCGCCCATTGCGCCGCCGCATCCGGCCCTGCGGCGGCCGAGGCCAGCGCCCTGTTCAGCGGCACGTTGAAGGCCACGGTGCAGCCGGACATTCCGAGCAGATAGACCAGCGCCGCCGCGCCGGTCATCGGGGCATCCGGCCGCGACATGTCCAACGCCGAGAGCACCAGCAGGCACAGGGATGCCAGGCTGGTGCCGAAGAACAGCGGCAGGAAGGCCGTGCGCAGGATCGTCCGGTTGATCGACACCATCGCCGCCATCCCGGCCTGCGGGTCGAGCATGCCCAGCGCCCGCATGACGACCGCCGAGAAGGCGAAATAGAGACCCGCGATCACGCCGCAGCCGATGGCCGAGACCCACAGCAGGGCAGGGGTGAGCGCGGCCATGTCAGGCCCTCCAGACGCCGCGCGCCGCCATTTCGCCGGCATAGTCCGCGAAATCGCGCGGCGGCCGGCCGAGCGCCGTCGGGACGCCATCCGCCACGGCGCTGTTGCGGCCGTCCAGGACGGTGGTGAACAGGTCCAGCAGCAGCTCCACGACCGCGGGCGGCGCATGTCCCGCCATCGACGCCGCGAAGTCGGCGGCGGAAATCTCGCGGAAGCGGATGGTTCGGCCGGCGGCGCGGGACATCTCGTCGGCCGCCTCGGCAAAGGTCAGCGCGCGCGGTCCCGTCACCTCGTAAAGCCGGTTCACGTGGCGCGTGCCGGTCAGCGCCGCCACCGCCACATCGGCAATGTCGCCGGCGTCGATGAACGGCTCCGGCACCGGACCCGCCGGCAGCGCCAGCTCGCCGGCCGGAACGCCGCCGAGCAGATGGCCTTCGGAAAAATTCTGGTTGAACCAGCTTGCCCGCACGATGGTCCAGGGCAGGCCGCTTTCCCGCAGCGCCGCCTCGGCCCGTTGCGCGCCCGGCTCGCCGCGGCCGGAGAGCAGCACCATCCGGCTTACCCCGGCCTCGCGCGCCAGCCTTGCCAGATGCGCGATCGCCGCGTCGGCCCCGTCCACCGCCAGATCGGGCTGATAGGTGACATAGGCGCGCGCGATACCCTTCAGCGCCGCCGCCCATGTCTCCGGCCGATCCCAGTCGAAGGGAATCGCGGTGCTGCGCGACACGGCCCGGACCGGGACGCCCCGCGCCGCCAGCCGCGCCGCCACGCGCCCGCCCGTCTTGCCGTTCGCGCCGACGATCAGGGTCATGTCCTTCATGGCACCCTCCATAATACGAGAATCTATCGTGTTTGAGGAGCCGATAAACTCTCGTATTCTGTGAGTCAGGCGATTGCGGGTCGGGTGCATGAAGGAAGCGGGCGGCGTGGCGGAGGAAGGGGCGGTCGAGGGGGTGGTCCGCCTCGTGCCGGTGCAGAAGCGCAGCCGCGAGCGTTTCGAGACAATCCTTGCCGCCGCCGGGGAATTGCTGCTGGAAAAGGGCGCGGAGGGTTTCCGCATGAGCGATCTGGTGCAGCGGTCGGGGGTGCCTTTCGGCTCGCTCTACCAGTATTTCCCCGACAGGACCGCTGTGCTTGGCACCCTGGCGGAACGCTACAATGCCGAGGGACGGGCTTGCGTCGCCAAGGAACTGGCCGCGCTGCGCCGGCCTTCCGACCTGCCGCGGGTGCTGATGCGCATCACGGACGGCTTCTATCGGATGTATCGGGACCACCCGATCATGCGGGCGGTCTGGCAGGCGACTCAGGCCGATCCGATCCTGCAACGGCTGGATGCGCGCGAATCTGCGCAACTGGCCGCCATGCTGGCCGAGGCGCAATCGGGTGGTGCTGCCGACGCCCCGACGCGCGCCCGCGCGGGGTTGACGATCGCGCTCATCGGCGCGGCCGTGCGCCATGCCATCACCCTGCCGGCAGGCGAGGCTGATCTTGTTCTGGCCGAGTTCAAGCGGCTGATCGAAGGCTGAAGCGATACGGCATGCCGGTCCGGTTCATCGCTGGCCGGGGCCGTGGCGGGCGAGGCTTGAACCTGATATTTTCAATGAAATCAATATGATGGCGGAGAGGGTGGGATTCGAACCCACGGAACCCGTTAAGGCTCAACGGTTTTCGAGACCGCCCCGATCGACCACTCCGGCACCTCTCCGCGCTTTGGGGTGGTAGGCGCGGCATCTAAACGAGGTTTTCGGGCTGTGCAAGGGGGCTTGTCGAATGCCGTGAAGATTTCCTCCAGCCGGATGCGTTGGGCAGCGGCGGCCGCCGGCAAAGGGGCGGGACCGAAGCCGCCCGCTGTCACGGGAAAGCGATTCCAGCATCCGCCCGGCCCCGGCAACGCGCAGAGGCACCTTCGCCCCGAGCCGGCCCCGTTCGGCGCAAACCTTTGAGGAAGATGACCATATCACCGCCCTGCATGGGCTGCCCGGAACGCCCCGGCCGCGGCGGGCGTTGGGCGCCTCCATGCCTGCGCCACTTGCCGCCCCCGGATTCACGCGGCAACATCGGCGGATGCAGCCCAGACAGGAGACGGCCATGACCCGCAACCAGACCGCCACGACCGGCCTTGCGCGCGACCTCGCGGCGGCGATCGGGAACACGCCGCTGATCCGGCTGCGCCGCGCCTCCGAGGCGACCGGCTGCGAGATCTGGGGCAAGGCCGAGTTCATGAATCCCGGCCAGTCGGTCAAGGACCGCGCCGCCCTGGGCATGATCCGCGATGCCGAGGCGCGCGGCGCGCTGGGACCGGGCGGCACCATCGTCGAGGGCACCGCCGGCAATACCGGCATCGGGCTGGCCACCGTGGGCGCCTCGCTGGGCTATCGCACCGTCATCGTCATCCCCGAGACCCAGAGCGAGGAAAAGAAGGTCGCGCTGCGGCTGGCCGGGGCCACGCTGGTCGAGGTGCCGGCCGCGCCCTACAAGGACCCGAACAACTATGTCCGCTATTCCGGCCGGCTGGCCGAGGCGCTGGCCCGGATCCTGCCGGGGGGCGCGGTCTGGGCCAACCAGTTCGACAACACCGCCAACCGCGCCGTCCATGCCGAGACCACCGGGCCGGAGATCTGGGCGCAGACCGGCGGCCGCGTCGACGGCTTTACCTGCGCGGTCGGCTCGGGCGGGACGCTGGCCGGGGTCGCCGCCGCCTTGCAGCCCAAGGGGGTCAGGATCGGGCTGGCCGATCCCGAGGGCGCCGGGCTTTACGCCTATTACACCACGGGCGAGTTCGCCGCCCCCGGCGCCTCGATCACCGAGGGCATCGGGCAGGGGCGCATCACCGCCAATCTGGAGGGGTTCCGCCCCGACATGGCCTGGCGCATCCCCGATGCCGAGGCGCTGCCGATCCTGTTCGACCTCGCCCATGAGGAGGGGCTGGTGCTGGGCGGCAGCACGGCGATCAACATCGCCGGCGCCATCCGCATGGCGCGCGAGATGGGACCGGGCCACACCATCGTCACCATCCTGGCCGATCCCGGCAACCGCTATGCCACCAAGCTGTGGAACCCCACCTTCCTGAAGGCGCAGGGGCTGCCGGTGCCGGCATGGCTGGATGCGCCCCCCGCCGACCTGCCCGACATGCGGCAGGAGGGCTGAGCGGGTGGCGGCGGTGCGGTCCCTGCTATGGCCGAGGCTGTGGCTGGCGCTGGCCCTGGTGCTGGCCGGACTGGCCGCGCCGGTGGCCGCCCCGCCCGCGCTGGCGCAGCAGGCCGCCGCCGCCAATGACCGCCCCGCCATCGACTATGCCCAATGGGAGCGGCAGGCCTGGGTGGCCGAGGCCCTGCTGGACGATGGCGGGGTCAGCGACACGCGGCTGAACGAGCTGCGCGCCGGCATGGTCCGGTGGCGCGAGCGGTTCCAGACCGCGCAGAACCCCAACGCCGCCCGCATCGCGGTGCTGAGGGGGCAGATCGAGGCGCTGGGACCGGCCCCGGCCGAGGGCGAGACCGAGCCGCCCGAAGTCGCCGACCGGCGCAGCGAACTGACCGCCGCCCTGACGCAGGAACAGGCGCCCGCCCTGCGCGCGGCCGAGGCCTATGGCCGCGCCGACAGCATCATCCAGCAGATCGACCTGCAACTGCGCGAGCGCAAGGCCAGCGCGCTGATGCACCTGTCGCCCTCGCCGCTGCTGCCGTCGAGCTGGAGGGCGGCGCTGGGCGAGGCCGGCAAGTGGACGCAGGCCGCCGCCGCCGAGACGCGCCAGCGCGCGCAGCGGCTGCCGCCCGACTATCTGCGCGAAAGGCTGCCGGCGGTGCTGCTGCTGCTGGTGCTGGCGGCGGGGCTGCTGGTGGCGAGCTGGCGCTGGGTGCAGGCGCTGCCCGAGGCGCTGGGCGCGCGTGCCTCGGTGAATGCGCGCGAGGCGGTGGCCTTCGTGGCCTCGCTGCTCCAGATCCTGCTGCCCTATGCGGGGGTGCGGCTGGCCGTGGCGGCGGCCGAGAACAGCGCGCTGTTCGGCGCCTATTTCCGGCCCTTCCTGACCGCGCTGCCGGGGGCGGCGCTGATCTATTTCATCGGGCGCTGGGTGGTGGTGAACCTGTTCCCGCTGGACCCGGCGGTGCCGGCGCGGCTGCGCCTGACCGAGGCGGGCACAAAACGCATGCGCCGCTACGGCACCGCGCTGGCGCTGGCGCTGGGGCTGTTCACGCTGGCCTCGCCCTCGATCCTGCCGCTGGGCGGGCTGCGGGCGCTGGGCGATGCGGTGACGGCGCCGCCGCAGCCCTTCACCGAGGCCGCCGCCGCCGTCTGGCACCTGCCGCTGCTGCTGCTGGCCTCGGCGCTGCTGTTCCGGCTGGGGCTGGTGCTGCGGCGCAGCCTGACCAGCCAGCGCGCCGATTCCGTGGCCTATCGCTATCGCGTCGCCGCCGGCGTCGGCGCGGTGTCGCGGGTCATCGCCGTCGTGGCGCCGATCCTGGCGCTGGCGGGCTATGTCGCCGCCGCCAATTCGCTGCTGTGGCCCTGGCTGGACACGCTGGGACTGATGGGGCTGGTGCTGCTGGCGCAGAAGTTCATCGATGACCTGTGGATTCTGGTCAAGGGCGGCGAGGAGCGCGCGCAGAAGGCGCTGGCCCCGGTGCTGATCGGCTTTGCGCTGGTGCTGGCGGCGCTGCCGCTGCTGGCGCTGATCTGGGGGGCGCGGCCCGCCGATCTGGGCGAGGCGTGGATGCAGCTGCGCGGCGGGCTGCGGCTGGGCGGCATCACCATCTCGCCGCTGGCGATGCTGACCTTCGCCATCGTCTTCACGGTGGCCTTCCTGCTGACCCGCATGGTGCAGGCGGCATTCAGCGCCTCGATCCTGCCCAAGACCAGGCTGGACCCCGGCGCGCAGAACGCCGTGGTGTCGGGGCTGGGCTATGTCGGCATCTTCCTGGCCGCGCTGATGGCGATCACCTCGGCGGGGATCGACCTGTCGAACCTCGCCATCGTCGCCGGTGCCCTGTCGGTCGGGATCGGCTTCGGCCTCCAGAACATCGTGTCGAACTTCGTCTCCGGCATCATCCTGCTGATCGAGCGGCCGGTGGCGGTGGGCGACTGGATTCAGGTCGGCACCCAGCAGGGCACGGTGCGGCGCATCTCGGTGCGCTCGACGCTGATCCAGACATTCGACCGGGCGGATGTGATCGTCCCCAACAGCGACCTGATCAGCGGCACCGTCACCAACGTCACCCGCCACAACCTGCAAGGCCGGGTGATCGTGCCGGTGACGGTCAGTTTCGACGCCGATACCCGCGCGGTGGAGGCGCTGCTGCGCACCATCGGCGAGGACCAGCCGCTGGCGCTGGTCAACCCGCCGCCCGCGGTGATCTTTTCCGGCTTCGGCACCAACGGGCTGGAATTCGAGCTGCGGGTGATTCTGGCCGACATCAACCAGGGCGTCGGCGTCGGCTCGGAAATCCGGCACGAGATCGTGCGCCGCTTCCGCGAAGCGGGGATCGTCATTCCTGGCTCGACCCATGCGGTATGGCTGCGCCGGGCGGATGGCACCCTCAAGCCGGTGCCGGTCGACCCGCCGCTGCCGCCGGCCGACGACGAGGCGGGCGGCGAGGCGGATGCGGAGACCGCCGGGAACAAGGGCGGCGGTTGACGCAAGGGGCCGGCTCTGGCAAGCGCAGGGCAGGACCGTCACGGAAAGCCTGAAATGAACCTGTTCGCCGATATTCGCGCCCTCGTCACCGAAAGCCTCGACCGTCTGGCCGGGGAAGGCCAACTGCCGGCGGGGCTGGATTACGGCGCCGTCACGGTCGAGCCGCCCCGCGATGCCGGCCACGGCGACATGGCCACCAATGCCGCGATGGTGCTGGCCAAGCCTGCCGGCCGCAAGCCGCGCGAGATCGCGGAGGCGCTGGCGGGCGCCTTGCGCGCCGATCCCCGCATCGAGGCCGCCGAGGTCGCCGGTCCCGGCTTTCTGAACCTGCGCCTGACCGCCGAGGCATGGCGCGCCGTGGTCTCGGCCGCGATCCGGGCGGGGGCGGATTTCGGGCGCTCGGCCCTGGGCGCCGGGCATCGGGTCAACGTCGAATTCGTCAGCGCCAACCCGACCGGGCCGATGCATGTCGGCCATACCCGCGGTGCGGTGTTCGGCGATGCGCTGGCCAGCCTGCTGGACTTCGCCGGCTATGACGTGACCCGCGAATACTACATCAACGACGGCGGCGCGCAGGTCGATGTGCTGGCGCGCTCGGCCTATGAGCGTTACCGCGAGGCGCTGGGACAGGAGCCGGAAATCCGCGACGGGCTGTATCCCGGCGACTACCTGATCCCGGTGGGCGAGGCGCTGAAGGAGAAATACGGCGACAGCCTGCTGGACCGCCCGGAAAGCGAGTGGCTGGCCGAGATCCGCGACTTCGCCACCGGGGCGATGATGGACATGATCCGCGGCGACCTGGCGCTGCTGGGCGTGCATATGGATGTGTTCTCGTCCGAGAAGGCGCTTTACGGCACCGGCCGGATCGAGGCGGCGCTGAACCGGCTGGACGAGGCCGGGCTGATCTATCGCGGCGTGCTGGAGCCGCCGAAGGGCAAGCTGCCCGAGGATTGGGAGGCGCGCGAGCAGACCCTGTTCCGCTCGACCCAGTTCGGCGACGACGTGGACCGGCCGGTGCGCAAGTCGGACGGGTCCTGGACCTATTTCGCGCCCGACATCGCCTATCACTGGGACAAGCTGGAGCGCGGCTTCGATTCGCTGATCGACATCTTCGGCGCCGATCATGGCGGCTACGTCAAGCGCATGAAGGCCGCCGTCGCCGCGCTGGGGGCCGGACGGGTGCCGCTGGACATCAAGCTGATCCAGCTGGTCAAGCTGTTCAAGAACGGCGAGCCGTTCAAGATGTCCAAGCGTGCCGGCACCTTCGTCACCCTGCGCGACGTGGTGGAGCAGGCGGGGGCGGACGTGACGCGCTTCCACATGCTGACCCGCAAGAACGACGCGCCGCTGGATTTCGACTTCGACAAGGTGCTGGAGCAGTCCAAGGACAATCCGGTCTGGTATGTGCAATACGCCTCGGCCCGCATCCATTCCGTGCTGGCCCGCGCGGCGGGGCAGGGGGTGGCGGTGGACGATGCGGCGCTGGCCGGCGCCGACCTGTCGGCCCTGTCGCATCCCGCCGAAATCGAGTTGATCCGCAAGCTGGCCGAATGGCCGCGCCAGGTCGAGATCGCCGCCCGCGCCAACGAGCCGCATCGGGTGGCCTTCTACCTCTACGATCTGGCCGGCGCGCTGCACGGGCTTTGGAATCGGGGGCACGAGGATGCCAGCCTGCGCTTCGTCCAGGATGGCGACGATGCAACAACGGGTGCGAAAATCGCCCTTGCCCGTGCAGTCGGCGTTGTCATTTCCGCCGGCTTGGGTATCCTTGGCGTTGCTCCGGCCCGCGAGATGCGCTGATCCAACAGCCGCCCGGCCGGTGCGAACGAGCAGTCAAAGATAACCGGCACACCGGGAAAACCGGGGGACAGGCAGGAAAATGGCATCTGTGGATTTCCGCGCAGGCGGATTCGATGACACGTATCGGCGTCGCGTCGGTGATTACGGCCACGATTCGCAGCACGCGGACCCGCATGCGGCCCGTCCGGCGGCCCCGGCCGGGACCGGCATGGGCGGCCGCATCGGCATGGTGGTGAACTATGTCGGCGCGGTGGTCTCGGTCGGGCTGGTCGTGGGCCTCGCGGTCTGGGGCTGGCAACTGGTGTCGCGCGACGTGTCGGGCGTGCCGGTGATCCGGGCGATGGTCGGCGAGGCGCGCGTGGCCCCCGACGATCCCGGCGGCGAACTGGCCGATCATGTCGGCATGGCCGTCAACGACGTGCCCGCCGGGCGCGCCGGCATGGCCCAGCGTGATCAGGTCGCCATCGCCCCCGCCGGTGCCGGCCTGACCGACGAGGACCTGGCGATGGGCGAATTCGGCGCCTCGGCCACCGTGCCGGGCGTGCTGTCCGATTCGATGCCCGCCGCCGATGCCACCGATCCGCTGGTCGCCATGCAGGACAGCGAGCTGGCCGCGCAACGTGCCGAGGCCGAGGCCCGCGCCGCCGAAGCCGCCGCCCTGGCCGCCGCGGCCGAGCGCGAGGCTGCCGCCGCGCTGATGATGGACGCCCCCGCCGTCGAGGCCGCCGCCAACGAGGCCGTGACCGGCGAGGCCGGCGAGATGGTCGATGCCGCCGGCATTTCCGAGGCGCTGGCCGAAGCCAATGCCACCATTCAACTGCCGGCCGAGACCGTGGAGGTCGCGGCGCCGAACGCGCTGGCGGCCTCGGCCCGCCCGGCCTCGCGCCCGGCCCGTGCCGCGCGCGCCTCCGCACCGGTGGCCGCTGCCGCCGCCGCGCCTGCGCCGGCCCCCGTGGCGCGTGCCGAGGCCCCGGCTCCGGCCCCGCAGCAGGCCAGCGTGGCCTCGGGCGGGGCTGTGGTGCAGATCGGCGCCTTCGACAGCGACGCGGTGGCGCGCAGCGAGTGGAACCGCATCGCCGGCAAGGCGGGCGGGCTGTTCTCGGGCAAGGGCCAGATCGTCCAGCGCCATGAATCCAACGGCCGCGTGTTCTATCGCCTGCGGGTGGCCGGCTTTGGCTCGAATGCCGAGGCGCAGAAATTCTGCTCCGACCTGAAGGCCTTGGGCACCGACTGCATCGCCATGAAGGTGAACTGAGCCGGTGCCTCCCGGTGCAACCATCTTCGGCGGCGTGGCGGGCTTGGCGCTGACGGCGGCGGAGCGGGATTTCTTCCGCGCCGCCGATCCCTGGGGCTTCATCCTGTTCGCGCGCAATATCGACAGCCCGGATCAGGTGCGCCGCCTGACCGGGGAACTGCGCGAGGCCGTGGGGCGCGAGGCGCTGATCACCGTCGACCAGGAGGGCGGCCGCGTGCAGCGGCTGCGCCCGCCTCTGGCGCGGGACTGGCCGGCGCCGCTGGCGGGGGCGGCCGACGGGGCGCGGGCGGTCTGGCTGCGCCACCGGCTGATGGGGGCGGAGTTGCGGGCGCTGGGCATCGACGGCGATTGCGCGCCCTGCCTCGACATCGCCGGGCCGCAGACGCATCCCTTCCTGCATGACCGCTGCTTCGGCACCGACCCGGAGACCGTGGCCCGGCTGGGCCGCGCGGCGGCGGAGGGGCTGCTGGCGGCGGGGGTGATCCCCTGCATCAAGCACATGCCCGGCCACGGCCGCGCCCGCGCCGACAGCCACAGGGAACTGCCCGAGGTCGGTGAGGCGCCGGACCTGCTGGCCGACTGGGACTTCGCGCCGTTCCGGGCGCTGGCCGACATGCCGATGGGCATGACCTGCCATATCCGCTTCTCGGCGCTGGACCCGCGCCCGGCCACGGCCTCGCCGCGCGTGATTGGGCTGATCCGCGAGGAAATCGGCTTTCAGGGGCTGCTGACCACCGACGACATCACGATGGAGGCGCTGCCCGGCACCCATGCCGAACGTGCGGGCGCCGCCATCGCCGCCGGCTGCGATGTGGTGATGCATTGCAACCAGGGCGTGGCCTGCATGGAGACCGTGGCGGCGGCGGCGGGGGTGCTGACCCCGCAGGCCGCGGCGCGGGCCGGGGCCGCGCTGGCGGCGCGGCGGGTGCCCGAGGGCGACGCGGATGCGTTGGCGGCGGAACTGGCCGGGATCGAGGCGGCGGCGCGCGCCTAGCCGCGGCGCCGGCCGGTGAAGACCAGCACATTGCCCAGGCTCACCAGGGCCAGCCCGGCAATGGCGGGCAGGTGCCAGCGGTAATCCTCGATCAGCCAGGAAATCCACAGCGCGACCACGGGAAACAGCACCGTGGTATAGGCGGCCCTGTTCGGCCCGATCCGCGCCACCAGCCCCAGATAGGCGGCAAAGCCCAGCACCGAGCCGATGATGGCCAGATAGGAGACCGAGACCCACCAATCCGCCCGCGCCGGCGGGACGAAGGGCGCCCCCGAGGCGGCGGTGGCCACGGCCAGCAGCACGGCGCCGATGCACATGCCCCAGGCATTGACCCAGATCAGGTTCAGCCCGGCGGCATTGTTGCGCCGCGAAATCATGTTGCCCAGCGAGAAGCAGACCGTGCCCAGGATTCCCAGCCCGATGGCCAGCAGGGTGGTGCGGGTGCCGGCGGCCCCCATGCCGGCGGCGAGGTCGGGCGCGAACATCAGTATCACGCCGGCCAGCCCCAGCACGGCGGCGAATGCCATGCGCAGGCCGATGGTCTCCCGAAAGAAGATGCGCGAATTGACGGCGTTGATGATCGTCGCCGTGGCGAACAGGACCGAGACCAGCCCCGAGGGGATCATCCGCGCCACATAGCCGAAGATCACGAAATTCGTCGAGAAGATGAACAGCGCCATCAGCGCCAGCCACAGCCATTCCGCCCCGCGCGGCAGCCGCCAGCGTCCCGAAGCCGCCAGCATCGCCATTGCGATGCCGCCGGCGATGAGAAAGCGCCACAGGATCGCGGTCATCACCGGCCCGGCCTCGATGGCGACCTTCATGGCGATCCAGGTCGTGCCCCAACTGAGGACGGAGGCGATGAACAGGATCGCGGGCATGGGGACTCGGGCGATTGGGGAATCGTTGCTGGCCTGAAGGTTGCGCGATTTCCGGCGCCGGGGAAAGGGGGGCTGCGTGGCCAGGCAAGCATCGGTCGCGCGCGTGGTAAAGGGGGAAGGTTTGCCCCAAGGGGCAAACCTGCGCTGCCGCCCGGCCTTGCCGGGGACGGTGCTTCGTTCCCGGCTGATAGTCTGCACCTGTTCGGCCGCCCCCTGCATGGCCCGCATGGGCACCGCTGCCATCCAGCCCCGCCACGCCTTGCGACACCACCGCTTTGCCCTGTGAGGCAGCCCCGGCTCTGCGCCGCATCCCCTTTTCTTCTTTCGGTTAGAAACCTGGAGAGCAGTGCCTGGGGTGCGGGGGCGGCGAGCGCCCCGCCGTGCGGGCCCAACAGGGT
>CAKTBJ010000047.1 GCA_934533075.1 uncultured Paracoccus sp. | reverse complement strand
CGGCCCCGCTGACCCCCGCCAAGCCGGCAAAATAAATGCCCGTCGATGCGATTCTGGAGCGGCTGACCGCGCTGCATCCCAAGCTGATCGACCTGTCGCTGGACCGTATGCGCCGGCTGCTGGCCGATCTGGGCCATCCCGAACGCCGCCTGCCGCCGGTGATCCACATCGCCGGGACGAACGGCAAGGGCAGCACCCAGGCGATGATCCGCGCCGGGCTGGAGGCCGGGGGGGCGCACGTCCACGCCTATACCTCGCCGCATCTGGCGCGCTTCAACGAGCGCATCCGGGTGGCGGGGGGGCTGATCTCCGACACCGACCTCGCGGCCGTGCTGGAGGAAGTCGAGGCCGCCAATGCCGGCCAGCCGATCACCTTCTTCGAAGTGACCACGGCGGCGGCTTTCGTGGCCTTCGCGCGGGTGCCGGCGGATTGGGTGCTGCTGGAGGTCGGGCTTGGCGGGCGCTTCGACGCCACCAATGTCATCGACGATCCCCGCCTGTGCGTGATCACGCCGGTCAGCATAGATCACACGCAATATCTGGGCGATACGCTGGCCAGGATCGCGTTCGAGAAGGCCGGCATCCTCAAGCCGGGCCGTCCTGCGGTCATCGCCCGCCAGCAGCCCGAGGCGCGCGATGTGATCGAGGCGCGCGCGACGGAGATCGGTGCGCCGCTCTCCATCGGCGGGCAGGACTGGGATTCACGGCGCGAGGGCGATGCGCTGGTCTTTCAGGACGGCAGCGGGCTGCT
Organism: uncultured Paracoccus sp.; assembly: GCA_934533075.1. Lineage (GTDB taxonomy): Bacteria > Pseudomonadota > Alphaproteobacteria > Rhodobacterales > Rhodobacteraceae > Paracoccus. Next base: position 17,147 of record CAKTBJ010000047.1, on the reverse strand, counting down.
GGACCTGCCCTTGCCGCGCCTGATCGGCCCGCACCAGATCGACAATGCCGGCACGGCGCTGGCCGCCCTGCGGGCGTTGGGCGCGGATGAGGCCGCCTGCCGGGGTGCGGTCGAGAATGCCGAATGGCCGGCGCGGATGCAGCGCCTGACCCGTGGCCCGCTGGTCGAGGCCGCGAAAGGCTGCGAGCTGTGGCTGGACGGCGGCCACAACCCCGCCGGCGGCGAGGCGGTGGCGGCGACCTTGGCCGCGATGCGTCCCGCGCGGCCCCTGCATCTGGTCTGCGGCATGCTGAACACCAAGGACGTGGCCGGCTACATGCGCCCGATGGCGAAGGTGGCCGAGACCCTGACCGCCGTCGCCATCCCCGGCGAGGCCGCCACCCTGCCCGCCGAAGCCACCGCCGAGGCCGCCGCGTCGGCGGGGCTGGCGGCCTCCGTGGCCCCTTCCGCGCTGGAGGCGGTGGCGCGGCTGGCGCAGGCCCATCCGGGCGCACGGATATTGATCTGCGGTTCGCTCTATCTGGCCGGGCAGGTGCTACGCGACAACGGGTAGGGTGCGTGCTTGCACGCACCATTCCCGCGCATCGCCGCAAGGTGCGTGCAAGCACGCACCCTACGTCTCAATCCCTCTCGCGCAGATAGAGATAGAGCGGCAGGGCCAGCGACAGCCCGACAAGGGCGCTGGCCGGAAGCACCAGCCACCAGCGCGCCACGCCATGCCGCGCCGCGTCCCGCCACGACCACACCCAGAATACGATGATCGAGATCAGCACATCGGCCGAAAACCCGCCAGCGGCGCCGTTGACGAACAGCGACCGGACGAACAGCGGCACATCCGGCCCGTGCCGCGCGAAGAACGACCCGAACAGCAGCCACGGAACGACCGTTCCGATGACGGCCATCGCCAGATAGAACATCCTGATGGTCATGGCCGCCCCCGCCTGCCCGTGTATCCGCAGGGGCAAAGCCTATGCGACATCCGGCACAACGACCAGAACCCGGTTGAAAAGGGCGGGGAAACCCCGCCCTTTGCACCTTTCGCCTCGGGCCTTGCGGCCCTCAGATCGGATGATCGCCGCTGGCGTCGATCACCCGCGTCGGCAGGCCCATCTCGCCCAGCAGTTCCAGGAAGGGCCGCGCCGGCAGGTCCTCGACATTGACCATGCGTTTGGCGTCCCAGACCCCGCGCGCGATCAGCACGGCGGCGGCGACCGGCGGCACGCCGGCGGTATAGCTGATGCCCTGGCTGCCGACCTCCTCGAAGGCCGCCTTGTGGTCGGCGACGTTGTAGATGAACACCTCGCCCGGCTTGCCGTCGCGCGTGCCCTTCACCAGATCGCCGATGCAGGTCTTGCCCTCGTAATCCGGGGCGAGGCTGGCCGGGTCGGGCAGCACCGCCTTGACCACCTTCAGCGGCACCACTTCCAGCCCCTCGGCGGTCTTCACCGGCTGTTCGGACAGCAGGCCAAGGCTTTGCAGCACCGTGAAGACGTTGATGTAATGCTCGCCGAAGCCCATCCAGAAGCGCACATCGGCATCCTTGTAGCGCGCGGACAGGCTGTGGATCTCGTCATGGCCGGAGAGATAGGCGGTGCGCTTGCCGACGACCGGCAGGTCCCATTCGCGCCCGACCTCGAACATCCTGTTCTCGCGCCATTCACCGCCCTGCCACGAATAGACCGTGCCGGTGAATTCGCGGAAATTGATCTCCGGGTCGAAATTCGTGGCGAAATAACGGCCATGCGAACCGGCATTGATGTCCACGATGTCGATGCTGTCGATCTTGTCGAAATATTCATCCTCGGCGAAACGCGCATAGGCGTTGACCACGCCCGGATCGAAACCCACGCCAAGGATCGCCGTGACCCCCGCCGCATCGCAGGCCGCGCGGCGCTTCCATTCGTAATTGCCATACCAGGGCGGGGTTTCACAGATCTTGTCCGCCTCCTCGTGGATGGCGGTGTCCATATAGGCGGCGCCGGTCTCGATGCAGGCCTCCAGCACGGTCATGTTGATGAAGGGCGAACCGACATTGATGACGATGCCCGCCTGCACCTTGCGGATCAGCGCGACGACCGCCGGTTTGTCCATGCCGTCCAGCGCATGCACCGCCATGCCGGCATCCTTCAGATGACCCTTGGCCTTGATGCCGGCGACGATGGCCTCGGCCTTGGCTGGGCTGCGGCTGGCGATATGCAGCGCGCCGAATTCCGCGCGCCATTGCGCCACCTTGTGCGCCGTGACCTGCGCCACGCCGCCGGCGCCGATGATGAGGATATTGGGCTTCGTCACTTCGACGGTCTCCTTTTATGAGAGGCCAGGGGAAGGGGTCAGGACAGGCTGTCGCGGTAATCCGCATAGCCGAATTGCCTGACCGGGGTGATGGAACCGTCCGGTTCGCGGATGCAGATCGACGGCATGGCGACGCCGTTGAACCAGTTCTTCTTGACCATCGTATAGCCCGCCGCATCCGCGACCGAAATCCGGTCGCCGACCTTCAGCGGCTGCGGGAAGCGCGCCTCGCCGAAGATGTCGCCGGCAAGGCAGGACTTCCCGGCGATCTGATAGGCGTGGGTTCCGTCCTGCGGCAGTTTCGCCTGCTCGCGATAGATCAGCAGGTCCAGCATATGCGCCTCGATGCTGCTGTCGACGATGGCCAGTCGCTTGCCGTTGTCCAGCAGGTCCAGCACCGTGACCTCCAGCGTGGTCGAGTTGGTGATGCTGGCCTCGCCCGGCTCCAGATAGACCTGAACGCCGAAGCGATCCGCAAAGGCGCGCAGGCGGGTGCCCAGCGCCTCCAGCGGATAGCCGTCGCCGGTGAAATGGATGCCGCCGCCGAGGGACACCCAGTCGAGGCGTTCCAGCAGCCAGCCGAATTCGGCCTCGATCCGGGCAAGCTGCTGGTCGAACAGGGCGAAATCCCGGTTCTCGCAATTGTAATGGATCATCACGCCGCTGATGCGGTCCAGGGCCGCTTCCAGCCGCGCCCGGTCCCATTCGCCCAGCCGCGAGAACGGCCGCGCCGGGTCGGCCAGATCGAAACCGCTGGTCGAAAAGCGCGGATTCAGCCGCAGCCCGCGCGTGATGGCGCCGGCGCGATCCGCGAAACGGTCCAGCTGGCCGAGGCTGTTGAAGATGATCTTGTCGGCATAGCCCACGGCCTCGTCGATCTCGTGATCCGCCCAGGCCACGGAATAGGCGTGGGTTTCCTTGCCGAATTTCTCGCGGCCCAGCCGCAGCTCGAACAGCGAGGACGAGGTGGTGCCGTCCATGAACGGGCGCATCTGGTCGAAGACGCACCAGGTCGCGAAGCATTTCAGCGCCAGCAGCGCCCTGGCCCCCGAAATCTCGCGCAGCAGGGCGATGCGGTCGAGGTTGCGTTGCAGGCCCGCGCGGTCGATCAGGTAGAACGGGGTTTGCGGTTCGCGCATCGGGACACCCTTTCGTCACGGGAAGGCGTGGGCGCGCGGCAGGCGCGGCGGACCGGGCCGACATAAGGGCGCCGGGCCGGATACGCAAGGATGGGCGGGCCGCCACCGCCCGGCAGCCGCGAATTTCATGGAAAATTCACCAGACGCCGGCGCAGCGGGCCGGACACCCCCCTGCCCCTCAGAACGCCACCTTGTCGGCCCCCTTCAGGGCCAGCATCTCGCGCGCCTCGGCGGGGGTGGCGACCGACAGGCCCAGTTCCTCGACGATGCGGCGGATCTTGGCGACCTGCTCGGCATTGGACGCCGCCAGTTTCCCGCGCGAGATGAACAGCGAATCCTCCAGCCCCACGCGGACATTGCCGCCCAGCAGCGCCGCCTGGGTGGCGAAGGGAATCTGCTGGCGGCCCGCGGCCAGCACCGACCAGCGGTAATCGGTGCCGAACAGGCGGTCGGCGGTGGCCTTCATGAAACTCAGGTTCTCGGGGTCGGTGCCGATACCGCCCAGCACGCCGAACACCATCTGGATGAAGAAGGGCGGCTTCACCACGCCCTTGTCCACGAAATGCGCCAGATTGTAGAGGTGGCCGACATCGTAGCATTCATGCTCGAACCGCGTGCCGTGCTCGCCCAGCCGCTCCAGCACATGGGCGATGTCGCGGAAGGTGTTGCGGAAGATGCCGTCGTCCGATGCCAGCAGGAACGGCTTTTCCCAGTCGTGTTTCCATTCCCGTTCGCGCGCGGCCATCGGGTGCAGGGCGAAGTTCATCGTGCCCATGTTCAGCGAGGCCATTTCCGGCGCGGCCCGCATCGCCGCCGCCAGCCGCTGCTCCAGCGTCATCACCATGCTGCCGCCGGTGGTGATGTTGACCACCGCATCGCAGCCGGCCCTGATCCGGGGCAGGAACTGCATGAACAGATCGGGGTCGGAAGCCGGGCGCCCGGTCAAGGGGTCGCGGGCATGCAGGTGCAGGATGGCGGCGCCGGCCTCGGCCGCCTCGATGGCCGAGGCGGCGATCTGCTCGGGCGTGACCGGCAGCGCCTCGGACATGGACGGCGTGTGGATCGAGCCGGTGACGGCGCATGTGACGATGACCTTGCCCTTGTGGCTGGACATGGCGCCCCCCTTCCTCGCTGGCATGGCGCCATGCTGGCCCTTGCGGGGACCGGGATCAAGCCGTCAGTGGCCGACGCTGTGCGAGAACAGGTTCACCACCAGCACGCCCCCGACGATCATGGACAGGCCGATGACGCCGGGCAGGTCGATGCGCTGGTTGAAGACCAGGAATCCCACCGTCGCCACCAGCACGATGCCGACGCCCGACCAGATGGCATAGGCGATGCCCAGCGACATGCCGCGCAGCGCCAGCGACAGCAGGTAGAACGAGGCGAGATAGAACAGCGCCATGCCCACGGTCGGCCACAGCCGGGTGAACTGCCGCGACTGCTGCAACAGCGAGGTGCCGATGACCTCGCAGACGATGGCCGACATCAGGGCGAGATAGGGACCGACCACGGGAAGCCTCCGGTCTGGATTGCGCGGCCAGCAAGATCATAACGGCCGGGAACAGGCAAGCGGGGAGGTTGGCGGCGCAAAGGCCGCGCCGGGGCGAGCCGTGCGGCCGGGCCTCGACTGTCTGGACTATCACCGGTCTTCGTCTTCGGCAGGCGGCGGCCGGCCCTGCCCGCGAGGATTTCATAGCGCCGCGACGAGGCAGGCTGAGGACGGAGGGCGCGATCCGTGCGCCTGCGCCCTCTGCCTGTCCCCGTCAAGGAGGCTACGCATGCCGGGGCACGCCGATGGTGCCGAAAGGGGAAAGGCGGGCCGAAGGGGATGATCCGGGTGGCCGCGCCTCGGCCGTGCCGGCGCATCACCTGCATCCCGTGACCACGCAGACTTGTCCCCATCCGCGGATTTCCGAAGAGGGCAGCCCCGGCATATGGCTGTCTCCGCAGCGGTTCCCGACACGAGCCAGCCGGAATCGACACGGGGCGCCTGATCCCCGGCGTCCGGCGGCACCGGGGCGCCCGGTGTCGAATCCCTGCCCGCATCCTCCCGGCAAGAAGGCTCACGCATGCCGGGGAACGCCGATGGTGCCGAAAGGGGGAAAGGAGGGCCGAAAGGGATGATCCGGGCGGTCGCGCATCGGCCATGCCGGCGCATCGCCTGCATCCCGTGACCATGCAGACTTGTCCCCATCCGCGGATTTCCGAAGAGGGCAGCCCCGGCATATGGCTGTCTCCGCAGCGGTTCCCGACACGAGCCAGCCGGAATCGACACGGGGCGCCTGATCCCCGGCGTCCGGCGGCACCGGGGCGCCCGGTGCCGAATCCCTGCCCGCATCCTCCCGGCAAGGAGGCTACGCATGCCAGGGAACGCCGATGGTGCCGAAAGGGGGAAAGGCGGGCCGAAAGGGATGGTCCGGGCGGTCGCGCATCGGCCGTGCCGGCGCATCGCCGGGTCCCGTTCCGGGCGGAAAAGGCGGTGCTGGCTGTGGCAAGCCTCGACGATCTCGCGAGGGGGAAAGGAGGGCCGCGCAGGGTGATCTGCGCGGCCATGCCTCCGGCTACAGGCTACAGGCTGCCATCACCGGGCTGGCCGAAAGGATGGAGGTGTCATGCCCCCACCAACCCCGCCACGCAACCGGGGCAGCCCGGCCCCTCAGCCGAACATCGCCATCAGGTCGATGCTGGGCGCATTGCCGATGCTGTCGGCATGGGCCTCCAGCCAGTCGTCCGCCGCCGCCTGCCCCGCGCTGCGCAGCCGGGCCAGAAGGTGGCGGTCGGGCAGCAGCTTGGTCTCCACCCCCAGCGAGACCATCAGCCCGTCATCGGCGATCATGTGCATCAGCACGTCCTTCATCGCGCCCTCGGCCACCTGACCACCGGCGATCAGGCGCTTGACGAAATGGATGGCCCGCATCTCGCGCAGAAGCGAGGCGTTGAAGCTGATCTCGTTGATGCGGTCCTCGATCTCGCCCGGCGTGCGCGGCACGGCCTCGCGCAGAAGCGGATTGATGCCCACCACCACGATGTCGCGCGGCAGGTCGGCCGCGAACAGCGGAAACAGCGCCGGGTTGCCGGAATAGCCGCCATCCCAATAGGCTTCGCGCCGGCCGGTGGCGGGGTCGTCGATCTCGACCGCCTGGAAGACCGTGGGCAGGCAGGCCGAGGCGAGGATGGCATCCGCCCCGATCTCGGCGCCCGAGAACACCCGGATCTTGCCGGTGCGGACATTGGTGGCGCTGACGAAGAAACGCGGGGCGCAGTCGCGGCAGATATCGGCGAAGGGCAACCCCTCGACCACCGTGCGCAGCGGGTTCTGCCAGAGCGGGCCGAAATCGTAGGGGCTGACCATGCGCATCATCATCCCCAGCCACCCGAAGGGCGAGGCGACCTCGGCCCAGCGCCGCGCCGGCGGCGGCAGCCAGGGCAGCACGGTTTCCGCCCATTGGTCGTTGCGCAGCGAGGGCACCTCGCCGATACGGGTCCAGAGCCATTCCAGATTCTCGCGCGCGGCGCGGCGGCCGGGGGCGCCCCCGCCCCGCGACAGCCCGGCCTTCAGCGCGGCGCCGTTAAGCGCCCCGGCCGAGGTGCCGGATATGGCGTCGATCTCCAGCCAGTCCTCGTCCAGCAGGCGCTCCAGCACGCCCCAGGTGAAGGCGCCATGCGCGCCGCCGCCTTGCAGGGCCAGGTTGATGCGCCGGGTCTCGCGCCGCTGGGTCATGGTGGGGCCTTTCGGATGAAGGGGCGGATGCCCGGCAACGGGCCGGGCGCGGGCTGCCGGGCCGGCAGGGTGCCGCACGCGCGGCGGGGGCCGGGCGGACCGTCAGGCGGTGCCGGGGTTGCAAGGTCGGCGGCCTGTCCGGGGGAGGGATGAGCGCGCGCTGTGCCCGGCCCGAGGGCCGGGCACAGCACGCGCCCGAAGGACGCGCCGGCCGGCGCCGGCGCGGGGGCGGCGCCTTACAGCGCCGTCCAGCCGCCGTCGGCGCTGATCGTGGTGCCGGTGATCTGGTCGGCGGCCCGGCTGCACAGGAACACCGCGATGCCGCCCATCTCCTCGACCGTGGCGAACTGGCCCGAGGGCTGGCGCACCAGCATGACCTTGGCGATCACCTCCTCGCGGGTCATGTTGTGGACCTTCATCTGGTCGGGGATCTGCTTTTCCACGATGGGGGTCAGCACATAGCCGGGACAGATGGCGTTGCAGGTGATCGCCTCGGGGGCGGTCTCCAGCGCCGTCACCTTGGTCAGGCCGACGATGCCGTGCTTGGCCGCGACATAGGCGGATTTATAGGGGCTGGCGGTCAGCCCATGCGCCGAAGCGATGTTGACCACCCGCCCCCAGCCCGCCGCCCGCATCCGCGGCAGCGCCGCCGCCGTGGTATGGAAGGCCGAGGACAGGTTGATGGCGATGATCTGGTTCCACTTCTCGGCCGGGAACTCGTCGATGGGGGCGACATGCTGGATGCCGGCATTGTTGACCAGGATGTCGCAGCCCGGCGCATTCTCGACCAGGGCGCGGCATTCCTCGGGCCGGGACATGTCGGCCCGCATATAGACCGCCTTCACCCCGAAATCGGCGGCGAGACCGGCGGCCAGCGCGTGATCCTCGTCGCTGTCGGTGAAGCTGTTCAGCACCAGGTGGGCGCCGGCGCGGGCCAGTTCTCGCGCGACGCCCAGGCCGATCCCCGAGGTCGAGCCGGTCACGATCGCGGTCTTTCCGCGCAGGAAGTCGTCAAACATCATGGTCCTCCAGGAAGCGAATACGGCGCGGGAGGCGTTTGCCCGCGTCGCGGCCAGCCGGGGCGGGCATCGCCGCGACACCGGACTAATCACATGTGCGTGGAATAAAAAAGCGCCCGCACGAGGCGGGCGCAAGTCTTGAGGCAGGTTTCATACAGGCAAGAAACCTATCGAGCAGTGCTATGGTTATACGCCGCCCCGTCCCCGGGGCCAAGGCTAAAGTTTGCGCAAGCCCGCAACCCCCTGTAAGTTATGCGCAGACAAGGCGCCGGCAGAGCGCCGCAAACACAAACCCGCCGAGGCCCGAGCATGTCGCGAATCTTCAAATTTCCTAACGATTCCGTGTCCCGACGCGGATTCCTGTGGCTCGGCTCGGTGACGGCGGGTGTGGCTTTGATGCCGCGCGCAAGTCTTGGCGCAGGCCCGGAATCTGCCCCGCCGGGACCGGCGCATGGCATCAGCATGGTCGGCCAGCCCGCCCTGCCGCCCGGTTTCCTGAACCTGCCCTATGCGAATCCCGACGCCCCGAAAGGGGGGACGATTCGCCTCTCGGAACCCGGCAGCTATGATTCGCTGAAGCCCTGGGTGCTGAAGGGCAACGCCGCCTGGCCGGTGACGCTGCATGTCGCCGAGACCCTGATGTATCGCAGCATCGACGAGCCGTTCACCCTCTACGGCCTGCTGGCCGAGACCGTCACCGCCGACGAGGACCGCAAGTGGATCGAGTTCACGCTGCGCGAGGGCACGCGGTTCTCGGACGGCGATCCGCTGACCATCGCGGACGTGATGTGGTCCTACGAGACGCTGGGCACGCAGGGCCATCCCCGTTACCGCGGCGCGTGGGAGCGCGTGGCCGGCATGGAACAGACGGGCGAGCGCAGCCTGCGCTTCACCTTCGAGGCCGAGGACCGCGAGCTGGCGCTGCTGATGGGCCTGCGCCCGATCCTCAAGAAGGCGCAATGGGAGGGCAAGGACTTCGCGGAAAGCGGGCTGGAGGTGCCCATCGGCTCGGGTCCCTACGTGATCGACGGGTTCGAGGTCGGGCGCTCGATCACCTTCCGCAGGAATCCCGACTGGTGGGGGGCCGACCTGCCGGTCAATCGCGGCCTCTACAATGCCGAGGTGCTGCATTACGATTATTACGGCGACAGCACCGCCATGTTCGAATCCTTCAAGGCCGGCGAGCTGGACATCTGGCGCGAGCAGAACAGCGCCCGCTGGCAGCGCGATTTCGACTTCCCGGCGGCGCAGGACGGCCGCATCGTCAAGTCCGAGATCCCGCATCGCCGCCCCTCGGGCATCGTCGGGCTGGTGATGAACACCCGCAACCCGCTGTTCGCCGACTGGCGGGTGCGGCAGGCGCTGATCGAGGTGTTCAACTTTCCCTTCATCAACCAGACCCTGGGCGGCGGGGTCGATCCGCGCATCGCCTCCTATTTCGGCAATTCGGAGCTGGGCGCGCGCCCCGGCCCGGCCTCGCCCGAGGAGGCCGCGCTGCTGGAACCCTTCGCCGACATCCTGCCCCCCGACACGCTGGAGGGCTATGCCCTGCCCGAGGGCGATGTCCGCGTCGTGGACCGGCGCGGCATCCGCAAGGCGCTGGCGCTGCTGGCCGATGCCGGCTGGACGGTGCAGGAGGGCGGGCTGATGAACGAGCACGGCCAGCCCTTCACCTTCGAGATATTGCTGAACCAGACCGGCACCGCCATGCGGTCCTCGTCCGAGACCCAGCAGATCGCCTCGATCTATGCCGATGCGCTGAAGAACCTGGGCATCACGCCGGCGATCACCCAGATCGACAGCGCCCAATATGTCGAGCGCACCAACAACTACCAGTTCGACATGACCTGGTATGAACGCGGCCTGTCGCTGTCGCCGGGGGTGGAACAGCGGCTTTACTGGGGGTCCGAGGGCGTGACCGCGCCGGGGACGCGCAACTGGATGGGGGCGGCCTCGCCGGCCATCGACGCGATGATCGACCATATGGTCGCCGCCCGCACGCGCGAGGATTTCATCACCGCCGTGCGCGCGCTGGACCGGCTGCTGATGGCGGGGCGCTATGTGATCCCGGCCAGTTTCTCGCCGGTGTCGCGGCTGGCGCATCGCGCGACCCTGAAACACCCCGAGACGGTGCCGATTTATGGTGACTGGCCGGGCTTTATGCCTGACACTTGGTGGATCGGGACCTGAGGCGCGGGGGGGGGGGGAACCCGCCGCCCGTGCCGGGGGTTCGACCCATGACCGCCCGCTGATCGGAAAAAAGGAGGGGCCGCAATGCGATGGCAGCATGTTCAAGATAACTGGTCGGCCTTCTTCGACGCGATTCAATCGCGCTGGCCGGATGCGGAGACCGACCAGCTCGACGAGATCGACGGCGATCAGCGCGCCTTCGTGGCCTATATCGCCGAGATCGGGCAGATCGAGCGCAACGAGGCCGTCGAGGAAATCCGCGACTGGCTGACAGGCGAGATTCCGGCGGACGTGGTGATGGACCCCAGCCACGACAATCATTCCATCGCGCTGTCGCGCAAATATGTCGGCGACGGCGAGGACGAGAGCGACGACGATTCCCGCTTCGGCGACGATGACGAGATCCGCGGCGACGGCGACCGCACCGGCCGCGGCGACGGCTAGAAGAAAGGGCCGGAAGGGGCCGTCGAGGCCCCTGCCGGCCCCGCCGGCCTTCGCCGGCCCCCGCCTGCCATCGCGGGTTCCTGCGCCCGGAGAACCTGCGTAACGGGCTTTCCTGAAACGGAAAAATCGGCAAGCACCTGCGCGGACCGATCCCGGACATGACGCCGCTTGCGCCCCGACACCCGCCCATCGGCTTCTTCGTTGCATCAATGCCCGTTCCGGCCCTTCCCCGACGATTCCGCCGGACCGAACCGCCCGCCTGCCGGGCGAACAGGCGCCGACCCGAGGTCACGGATCGGTCAAAAGGGGATTTACCGCTTTTTCCCGGCTGCCGGGCTGGTGTATCCTGCACGCCGACAAGGCTGCACCATAAGCGGCCGCAGGCCATACGAGCAGCTCCGATGACCCAACCGCCCCGCAGCCGGCGCCTTTCGGCCGATCCGCGCCCGACCCCGCCGGCCGAGCCGCCGAAGCCCGGCCGCCGCACCCCCCGGCGCCCGCAGAAGCGGGGCGGCAATGCGCTGACCTTCGGCGTCGTCGGGCTGATCACGCTGATCTGGCGGGTGATCTGGGGATCGGTCTGGCGGCTGGTGGCGGTGGTGGCGCTGATCGTCGCCGGCGCCGGCTTCTTCTATTACGCGCAACTGCCCGAGCCTTCGGCGCTGTTCGACGCCCGCCAGCGCGGGTCCGTCACCATGCTGGACCGCGACGGCAACGTCTTCGCCTGGCGGGGCGAGACCTTCGGCGCCGTCACCGCCGACAAGATCGCCCCGGTGCTGCGCGATGCCGTGGTCGCGACCGAGGACAGGCGTTTCTATTACCATCTCGGCATCGACCCGCGCGGCATCGCCGGCGCCATCCGCACCAACATGCAGGCCGGGCGCGGCGCGTTTTCCGGGGCGGGCGGCTCGACCATCACGGTGCAGGTGGCGAAGCTTCTGTGCCTCGGGCAGGAATTCGACCCGATCAAGTTCAAGGACGAGGCCGCCTATGAGGCCTCCTGCCGCGAATCCTCGCTGTGGCGCAAGATCAAGGAGGTCCCCTTCGCCTTCGCGCTGGAAGCCAAGTATTCCAAGCAGGACATCCTGAACATCTACATGAACCGCAGCTATCTGGGCGCCGGCGCGCGCGGCTTCGAGGCCGCCAGCCAGCGGTATTTCGGCAAGCCGGCCACCGACGTGACCCCGGCCGAGGCCGCCATGCTGGCCGGGCTGCTGCGCGCGCCCTCCTATTTCTCGCCGACCTCGAACCTGGAGCGCGCGCAGGACCGGGCGGAGGTGATCCTGGGGCTGATGCGCGACCAGGGCTATCTGACCAAGGCCGAATATGACGACGCCATCGCCCATCCGGCGGAACTGTCGCGGGCGGCGGCGGCGCGGGCCGGCGGCTATTTCGCCGACTGGGTGATGGAGACCGGCCCCGGCTTCCTGACCACCGAGACCACCGAGGACGTGACCATCCGCACCACCTTCGACCAGCAGATGCAGCGCGCGGCCGAGCGCGCGCTGGCCAAGGTGTTCGAGGAAAAGGTCGATACCGAATCCAAGGCCCAGGCCGCCGTGGTGGTGATGTCCGCCGACGGCGCGGTGCGGGCGATGATCGGCGGGCGCGACACGATCGTGGTCGGCGCCTTCAACCGCGCCACGCAGGCCAAGCGGCAGGTCGGCTCCTCGTTCAAGCCCTTCGTCTTCGCCGCCGCGCTGGATCAGGGCATGTCGCCCAACGACATGGTTCTGGACGGGCCGCTGACCATTCGGATGCCGGGCGGGCGCTCGTGGTCGCCGGACAATTATACCCGCACCTACAAGGGGATGATCACGCTGACCTCGGCGCTGGCCAATTCGATCAACACCGCCACCATTCGTTTGCAGGAGGCCGCCGGCCGCGACAACGTGCGTCGCATCGCGATGGATTTCGGCATGGGCGACAATCTGGCCGCGGGGCCGGCGCTGGGGCTGGGGGCCTCGGAATCGACGCTGCTGTCGATGACCGGCGCCTATGCCAGCATCCGCAACGGCGGCACCGCCGTGACGCCTTACGGCCTGGTCGAGCTGCGCATCCACGGCGACGACGCGCCGCTGATGGGTCAGGCCGGCGGCATGGGCAAGCGCGTGATCAGCCAGAAATCCGCCGTCGAACTGATCTGGATGATGCGCCAGGTGGTCGAGCACGGCACCGGCACCCGCGCCCGCCTGCCGGGCGGGCGTCAGGCGGCGGGCAAGACCGGCACCACCTCCAGCTATCGCGATGCGTGGTTCATCGGCTTTACGGAACAATATGTTACCGGCGTCTGGATGGGCTATGACGACAACACGCCGCTGAAGGGCGTCACCGGCGGCGGTCTGCCGGCCGAGATCTGGCAGGCCGTGATGGCCGAGATTCATGAGGGCCTGCCGAACGAGCCGCTGGGCGCCAACATGCCGCAGGGCGGCGGCAACGTGGTCGACCCGGTGGCGATCCAGCAGCAGGACGGCGGCGCCGACCCGCTGGCGGCGGCGCTGGGCCAGGCGCTGGGCCGGCCGCAGCAGGGCGGCACGGCCCCGCAGACGCCGGGCGCGACCGCCTCCAGCGACGACCTGCCGCCGGCGCCGCGGGTGCAGGTAACGCCGCAATCGGGGACCGAGCCGGACCCGCTGGGCGACGCCCTCAGCCGGGCGCTCAGCGGCGGTTAGCGGATAATTTACCCCTGCGCGCGTAGCGTTCGACAAAGGGCAGCGAATCGCCCTTCGGATCGAAAGGCGCGGCATGGGTATTTCTGGGGACAGCCCCGGCAGGGCGGAACTTGGCGCCGCGCGCCGGGCCGGCTGGCCGGTTCTGGCGGCGGTGGCGGGGTTCTCGCTGGTGGTGAACGCCCTGATGCTGACCGGGCCGCTGTTCATGTTGCAGGTCTATGACCGGGTGCTGTCCTCGCGCTCGGTCGAGACGCTGACGGCGCTGTTCCTTCTGGTCATCCTGTTGTTTTCGTTGATGGCGCTGCTGGACATGGCGCGCGGACAGGTGATGCGGCGGCTGGCGGCGCGGTTCCAGGCCCGCTTGCAGCTCCGGGTGCTGGAGGCCGGCCTGCGCGAACCCGGCGGGACCGAGGGGCTGCGCGACCTCGATGCGGTGGTGCGGGCGCTGGGGTCTCCGGTCATGCTGGCGCTGTTCGACCTGCCCTTCGCGCCGCTGTTCCTGCTGGCGGTGTTCGCGCTGCATCCGCTGCTGGGGCTGGTGGCGCTGGGCGGGGGCGCGGTTCTGGTGGCGGTGACGCTGGCGAATCAGGCCCTGTCGCGCGCCAGCCTGACCCGTTCCGCGCAGGAAAGCGCCGCCGCCGGTCACATGGCCGCGCGCTTCCGCGACGAGGGCGAGGCGATCACGGCGCTGGGCATGCGCGGCGCCGCCGCCCGGCGCTGGCTGGCGGCGCGGGATGCGGCGACGGCTTCGGGGCTGGTGGCGGGCGACATCACCGGCGGCATGGCCAGCCTGGCCCGCGCGCTGCGGCTGCTGCTGCAAAGCACGATGCTGGCGGCGGGTGCCTGGCTGGCGCTGCGCGGGGCGGTGACGCCGGGGGCGATGATCGCCGGCTCGATCCTGATGGGCCGGGCGCTGGCGCCGGTGGACCAGATCACCGCCGGCTGGGGGCAGGTGCAGTGCGCCCTGACCGGCTGGCAGAGGCTGGCCATGCTGCTGACCCGCCACGGCCCGGCGCCGCCGCGCACCGCCCTGCCGCGCCCCGAGGGCCGGCTGGAGGTCGCGGGCCTTGCCATCCTGTCGCCGGGCGCGCGCCTGCCCGTCCTGCGCGGCATCACCTTCTCGCTGCCCCCCGGCAGCGCGCTGGGCGTGATCGGCGCCACGGGCGCGGGAAAGTCCACCCTCGCCCGCGCCCTGGTCGGCGCCTGCACCCCCGCCGCCGGCGAGGTCCGGCTGGACGGCGCCACGCTGGAGCAATACGGTCCCGATGCCCTGGGCGGGCTGGTCGGCTATCTGCCGCAAAGGGTGACGCTGTTCGACGGCAGCGTGGCCGAGAACATCGCCCGGCTGGCGCCCGACCCCGATCCGCGCGCCGTGGTCGCGGCGGCGCGGGCAGCGGCGGCGCATCGGATGATCCTTTCGCTGCCAAAGGGTTACGACACGCCGGTCAGCCAGATCGCCGGCCGGCTCTCCGGCGGGCAGGTCCAGCGCATCGGGCTGGCGCGCGCGCTTTACGGCACCCCGGTGCTGCTGGTGCTGGACGAGCCGAACGCCAACCTGGACCACGAGGGGACGCAGGCCCTCAACGCCGCCATCCGCGGCGTCAAGGCGCGCGGCGGCACGGTGGTGGCGATGGCGCACCGGCCCGGCGCCATCGCCGAATGCGACCGGCTGCTGGTGCTGGACGCGGGTGCGCAAACCCGCTTCGGTCCCCGCGATTCGGTGCTGCGCGACAGCCTGCGCAATGCCGCCGAACTGCTGGAAGGCAACCCCCGCCGGCAGGGCGCGGCATGAACGTCCCGGCCCTGCCCGCGCCCGACCCCGCCCGCTGGCCCCTGCGCGGCGCGATCCGGCTGGGCCTGGCGGCGCTGCTGGCGCTGGTTCTGGGCCTCGGCGGCTGGGCGGTCCTTGCGCGCCTGTCCGGCGCGGTGATCGCCCCCGGCCGGGTGGAGGTCGAAAGCCATCGTCAGCTGCTGCAACATCCCGATGGCGGCGTGGTGGCCGAGGTTCTGGTGCGCGAGGGCGAGACCGTCGCCGCCGGCCAGATCCTCCTGCGCCTCGACGGTGCGCTGCTGCACGGCGAACTGGCCCTGCTCGAAGGCCAGCTTTTCGACAATCAGGCCCGCCGCGCCCGGCTGGCGGCCCAGCGCAGGGGCAGCGACCACCTTGAATTCCCCGAGGCGCTGGTCACGGCAGCCGCCGCCGATCCCGCGCTGGCCGAGGTGATGGCCGGCCAGTCGCGCCTGTTCGCCGCCCGCCGCGCGGCGCTGGATCAGGCGCGGGCGCAACTGGCCGGGCAGCAGGCCCAGATCACCGCCCGCCTCACCGGCATCGCGGCGCAGGTTTCGGCCCTGGCCACCCAGCGCACGCTGATCGGGCGCGAGCTGGCGGATACGCGGGCGCTGTTCGACAAGGGCCTTGCGCAGGCCCCGCGCCTGCTGGCGCTGGAGCGCGAGGCCGCGCGGCTGGACGGGCAGCTGGCCGAACTGGCCGCCGCCCGCATGGAGGCCGAGGCCCGCAGGTCCGAGCTGGCGATCCAGCACCGGCGCCAGATCGCCGCACGGCGCGAGGAGGCCGAAACCGACCTCGCCGCCCTGGCCGCGCAGGCGCTGGACCTGACCGGCCGCCGCCGCAGCCTGGCCGCGCGTATCGCCCGGCTGGACCTGCGCGCCCCTTCGGCCGGCATCGTGCATCAGCTGACCGTGACCACGCCCGGCGCGGTGCTGCGCGGGGCCGAGCCGATCCTCGCCCTCGTCCCGCAGGACCGGCCGCTGCTGGTGGTGGCGCATATCGACCCCCATGACATCGACCGCGCCGGCATCGGCCAGCCGGCCAGCCTGCGCTTTTCGGCCTTCTCGGGGACCGGCATGCCGGAAATCGCCGGCCGCCTGACCCATATCGCGCCGGATGCGGTCAGCGACCCGGCCAGCGGCGCCAGCTATTACCGTGCCGAGATCGCCATCCCGCCCGAGGAGCGCGACAAGCTGGGCGGCCTGACCCTGATCCCCGGCATGCCGGTCGAGGCCTTCATCCAGACCGGCGCGCAAAGCCCGCTGCGCTATCTGCTGAAACCGTTCGCGGACCACCTGTCCCGCGCCATGCGCGAGGGCTAGGCGGATGGCATGGGTCATCCCCCCGACAGTCCGCCGGGTCCTCGCATGGCTGGCGACGATCCGGCGGCGCGGTGCCGGGACCGGCGCCCCCGCGCCGGGGCGGTCAGACCTCCAGGCACCAGCGCATGATCGCCTTCTGGGCGTGCAGCCGGTTCTCGGCCTCGTCCCAGATCACCGATTGCGGGCCGTCCATCACCGCCGAGGTCACCTCGTCGTCGCGATGCGCCGGCAGGCAGTGCATGAACAGGGCGTCGGGCTTGGCATGGGCCATCAGCGCCTCGTTCACCTGATAGGGGCGCAGCTGGTTGTGGCGACGCTCGCGCGCCGATTGCGGATCATGCATCGACACCCAGGTATCGGTCAGCACCAGATCGGCGCCGGCCACCGCCGCGACCGGATCGCGCACCACCTCGGCCTTTACGCCCTGCGCGCGGGCGAAATCCAGGAACTCGGCCTCCGGGTCCAGCGGCGGCGGGCCGGTGAAGGTGAAGTCGAAGCCGAACTGCCCCGCCGCCTGGATGACCGAGGCGCAGACATTGTTGCCATCCCCCGACCA
>CAKTBJ010000046.1 GCA_934533075.1 uncultured Paracoccus sp. | reverse complement strand
GCGCTGGAGGTCGCCCGCGATCAGGTCGAGAACGGCGCCCAGATCATCGACATCAACATGGACGAGGGGCTGATCGACAGCCGCGCGGCGATGGTCGAGTTCCTGAACCTGCTGGCGGCGGAACCCGACATCGCCCGCGTGCCGGTGATGCTGGACAGCTCCAAATGGGAGGTGATCGAGGCCGGGCTGCAATGCGTGCAGGGCAAGCCCATCGTCAACTCCATCAGCATGAAGGAGGGCGAGGACGCCTTCCGCCACCACGCCGCCCTGTGCCTGGCCTATGGCGCCGCCGTGGTGGTGATGGCCTTCGACGAGCAGGGACAGGCCGACAGCTTCCAGCGCAAGACGAAAATCTGCGCCCGCGCCTATCGCATCCTGACCGAGGAGGTGGGCTTCCCGCCCGAGGACATCATCTTCGATCCCAATATTTTCGCCATCGCGACGGGGATCGAGGAGCACAACAATTACGGCGTCGACTTCATCGAGGCCACGCGCTGGATCAGGCAGAACCTGCCGCATTGCCATGTCTCGGGCGGGGTCTCGAACCTCAGCTTCAGCTTCCGCGGCAACGAGCCGGTGCGCGAGGCCATGCATGCCGTGTTCCTGTTCCACGCCATCAAGGCCGGCATGGACATGGGCATCGTCAATGCCGGGCAATTGGCGGTCTATGACCAGATCGACCCGGAACTGCGCGAGGCCTGCGAGGATGTGGTCCTCAACCGCCGCCCCGACGGGACCGAGCGCCTGCTGGAGATCGCCGACCGCTTCAAGGGCGACGGCGCCACCAAGGCGCGTGAGAAGGACCTGTCCTGGCGCGAATGGCCGGTGGAAAAGCGGCTGGAGCACGCGCTGGTCAACGGCATCACCGAATATATCGACGTGGATACCGAGGAGGCCCGGCAGGCCGCCGAACGTCCGCTGCATGTCATCGAAGGCCCGCTGATGGCCGGGATGAACGTCGTGGGCGACCTGTTCGGCGCCGGCAAGATGTTCCTGCCCCAGGTGGTGAAATCCGCCCGCGTGATGAAGCAGGCCGTCGCCATCCTGCTGCCCTATATGGAGGAGGAAAAGCGCCTGACCGGCGGCGACGGCCGCGAATCCGCCGGCAAGATCGTCATGGCGACGGTGAAGGGCGACGTGCACGACATCGGCAAGAACATCGTCGGCGTCGTGCTGGCCTGCAACAATTACGAGATCATCGACCTGGGCGTCATGGTCCCGGCCGAGAAGATCCTGGAAACCGCGCGCGAGGTCGGCGCCGATGCCGTCGGCCTGTCGGGCCTCATCACCCCCTCGCTGGACGAGATGGTGCATGTGGCATCCGAGATGGAGCGGCAGGGGATGAACCTGCCCCTGCTGATCGGCGGGGCGACGACCTCGAAGGTGCATACGGCGGTCAAGATCGCGCCGCGCTATCACAAGGGGCCGGCGGTCTATGTCGCCGATGCCAGCCGCGCGGTGGGGGTGGTCGGGCAATTGCTCAGCCCGACCCAATGCGCCGATTTCGTGGAATCGGTGCGCGAGGATTATGCCGAGGTCGTAGCCCGGTTCGAGCGTGGCGAGGCCGCCAAGACCCGCCTGCCGCTGGCGCAGGCGCGCGAGAATGCCTTCCGCCCGGACTGGTCGGCCTATCGCGCGACCACGCCGAAATTCCTCGGCACGCGCGTGATCGAGGATTTCTCGCTGGCCGAGATCGCGGCCTATATCGACTGGACCCCGTTCTTCCAGGCATGGGAGCTGAAGGGCGTCTATCCGCGCATTCTGGACGACGAAAAGCAGGGCGAGGCCGCGCGGGCGCTGTTCGCGGATGCGCAGGCCATGCTGGCGAAGATCATCGCCGAGGCTTGGTTCAAGCCGCGCGCCGTCATCGGCTTCTGGCCGGCCAATGCCGAGGGCGACGACATCCGCCTGTTCACCGGCGAGGATCGCGCCACGCCTCTGGCCACCTTCTACACCCTGCGCCAGCAGGTCGGCAAACGGCAGGGCCGTCCGAACGTGGCGCTGGCGGATTTCGTGGCGCCCAACGGCCGGCCCGACTATCTGGGCGGCTTCGTCGTCACCGCCGGGCCGGAGGAGCAATATCTGGCCGAACGCTTCCGGGCCGAGCGCGACGACTATTCCGCGATTCTGGTCTCCGCCCTCGGCGACCGCTTCGCCGAGGCGCTGGCCGAGATGATGCATGAGCGGGTGCGCCGCGACTATTGGGGCTATGCCCCGGACGAGGCCTTCACCCCGCAGGACCTGATCGCCGAGCCTTACAAGGGCATCCGCCCCGCGCCCGGCTATCCGGCCCAGCCCGACCACACCGAAAAACGCACGCTGTTCCAGCTGCTTGACGCGACGGCGGCGACGGGGGTGGAACTGACCAACAGCTTCGCCATGTGGCCGGGGTCTTCGGTCTCGGGCCTCTATATCGCCCAGCCGGAGGCCTATTATTTCGGCGTCGCCAAGGTCGAGGAAGATCAGGTCATCGACTATGCCACCCGCAAGGGCATGCAGAAGACCGAGGTGGAACGCTGGATCGCCTCGCTGCTGAACTATATCCCGCAGGCGCCGGCGGACGTGGCATAAGCCAAGGGAAAGCGGGCTTCACCGCCCGCTTTCCCCTCTCAGGAAGGGCGCGGCCGCGCGCTCGCCCGGCCTTCCCGGATGGCCGTCCCGATCCATCCCCGCGCGTCGACGCGGATGCCCGGCACCCTCCCAGGCCCGCGCACGCAGATCACGCAGACTTATCCACACCCGGAGACCCCCACAGGAGTCGGAGGGTGTGGGTAAGTCGGGCCGCCCACGCCGTGCCGGCTTACCGCTGGCCGGGATCGTTGGAGATCTTGCCGGCCCCGCCCGAGCCACCGCCCTGCGCGGGCCGGCCGGTGCCGCCATCCTCGCGCAGCGTCAGGGTGCCCGCGCGCCACGCGGCAAGGCAGTCGCTGGCATCGGCGCGGATGTCCTCGTCCAGCAGGGTGGTGGTGGTCATGCCTTCGCCGGCAAAGCGCGGATCGTCGCATTCGCCGTCATTGGCCCAGGCGCCGGAATCGGTGCCGAAGTCGACGCCGTCCTCGGTCCAGGGGGTGGTGATCCTGGCGCCGTCCCCGGCATCCTCTGCGCCGGCCTCCTCCTGATCGGCCAGGGTGATGGTGCCGGCCTGCCAGGCGGCCATGCAGTCGGTGGCATCCCTGGCCCGGTTGTCGGCATAGGGCGACGTTGCCATGCCCTCGCCGGCAAAGCGCGGGTCGTCGCATTGGTTGTCATGGACCCAATCGCCCGAATCATCGCCGAAATCCACGCCGTCCAGACTCTGGTTCTCGGTGATCGGCGTGAACAGGGCCAGATCGCCCGCCTGCCATGCGGCGCGGCAGTCGCTGGCATCGCGGCCGATATCCTCCTCCAGCAGCGCGGTGTCGGTCATGCCGGGGCCGGTGAAACGCTTGTCGTCGCATTCGCCGTCATTGGCCCACATGCTGGTATCGTCGCCGAAGTCGATGCCGTCCTCGGCGAGGGCGGCCGTATCGGCGGGCGGGACCGGGGTCGCCTGTGCATGGGACGGTCCCGGCGGGGCGAAACCGATCAGGCCCGTGAACAGGACCCGCAGGAACACGAGATCGAGCATTCTGTCTCCTTCGTTGCGCGCCCGCCGATGGCGTCAGGCCAGCATGGATAGCGGGTTCTCCAGATAACCCACAATGGCTTCCAGAAGTTGCGCGCCCAGCGCCCCGTCGATGACCCGGTGATCCACCGAAAGCGTCATCGACATCACGTTGCGCACCACCACCGCGCCATCCTCGACCACCGGGGTCTGGATACCGGCGCCCACGGCAAGGATCGCGCCATGCGGCGGGTTGATGACCGCATCGAAATTCTCGATTCCGAACATGCCGAGATTCGAGATCGCGAAGCTGCCGCCCTGGTATTCGTGCGGGGCCAGTTTCCTGGTCTTGGCGCGGTTGGCGAGGTCCTTCATCTCCGAGGACAGGGCCGAGAGCGTCTTCTGCTGGGCGTCGCGCAGGACGGGGGTGAACAGCCCGCCCTCGACCGCCACGGCCACCGCCACGTCGGAGGGTTTCAGCTTCAGGATGCGGTCGCCGGCCCAGACCGCGTTGGCGTCGGGCACGTCCTGAAGCGCCAGCGCGCAGGCCTTGATGATGAAGTCGTTGACCGACAGCTTGACCCCGCGCGCGCCCAACTGGTCGTTCAGCGTCTTGCGGAAGGCCATCAGCGCGTCCAGCTTGGCGGACCGGCGCAGGTAGAAGTGCGGGATGGTCTGCTTGGCCTCCGACAGGCGGGCGGCGATGGTGCGGCGCATGCCGTCCAGCGCGACCTCCTCGGTCTCGCGGTCGGCATAGATTTTCAGGATGGTTTCCGCCGAAGGGCCGGCAGGCGCCGCCGCCGGGGCAGGGGCGGCAGGCTTGGCCGCTGCCGCCGCAGCCGGAGCCGCCGCCGCGCCGGGCCTGGCGGCCTCGACATCGGCCTTGACGATGCGGCCATGCGGGCCGCTGCCCTTGACCTGCGCCAGGTCCAGACCCTTTTCCGCCGCGATCCGCCGCGCCAGCGGCGAGGCGAAGATGCGGCCGCCATCCGCCGCCCTGGGCGCGGCCGGGGCAGGGGCGGGCGCCTCGGAGGCCCCCGCAGCCTGCGGCTTCGGGGCCGCCTCGGCGCCCGCGTCGGCCGCTTTCGCGGCCTCGGGCTGCGGCGCCGATGCCGGTTTCGTATCATCGAGGCTTTCGCCCTCCTCCAGCAGCACGGCGATGGGGGTGTTGACCTTCACGCCCTGCGCGCCTTCGGCCACGAGGATCTTGCCGATCACGCCCTCGTCGACGGCCTCGAATTCCATCGTGGCCTTGTCGGTCTCGATCTCGGCCAGCAGGTCGCCGGCCGAAACCGTGTCACCCTCCTTGACCAGCCATTTCGCCAGCGTGCCCTCCTCCATCGTGGGGGACAGGGCCGGCATCAGGATCTCGGTTGCCATGATCTGATCCCCTCAGCGATAGGTGACGGATTTGACGGCCTCGACCACCTCGGCGGCGGTCACCAGCGCCAGCTTTTCGAGGTTCGCGGCATAGGGCATGGGCACGTCCTTGCCGGTGCAGTTGATCACCGGCGCGTCCAGCCAGTCGAAGGCCTCCTGCATCAGCACCGCGCTGATATGGTTGCCGATCGAGCAGACCGGCCAGCCCTCTTCCACCGTCACGCAGCGATTGGTGCGCCTGACCGATTCGATCACCGTGGCGGTGTCCAGCGGGCGCAGGCTGCGCAGGTCGATCACCTCGGCCTCGATGCCGTCGGCGGCCAGCAGTTCGGCGGCCTCCAGCGCATGGGCCATGCCGATGCCGAAGCTGACGATGGTCACGTCGCTGCCGGCGCGGGCGATGCGGGCCTTGCCGAAGGGGATGGTGAAGTCCGGCAGGTCCGGCACCTCGAAGCTGCGGCCGTAGACGATCTCGTTTTCAAGGAAGATCACCGGGTTGGGGTCGCGGATCGCGGATTTCAGCAGGCCCTTGGCATCGGCGGCGGTATAGGGCTGCACGACCTTGAGGCCGGGCACCTGCGCATACCAGGCGGCATAGTCCTGGCTGTGCTGGGCGCCGACGCGGGCCGCCGCGCCGTTGGCGCCGCGGAACACGATGGGACAGCCCATCTGCCCGCCCGACATATACAGCGTCTTCGCCGCCGAGTTGATGATGTGGTCGATGGCCTGCATGGCGAAGTTGAAGGTCATGAACTCGACGATGGGCCGCAGCCCGGCGAAGGCCGAGCCGACAGCGATGCCGGCGAAGCCGTGCTCGGTGATCGGCGTGTCCACCACCCGGCGCGGGCCGAAGCGGTCCAGCAGGCCCTGGCTGATCTTGTAGGCGCCCTGGTATTCGCCGACCTCCTCGCCCATCAGGTAGACGGTCTCGTCGCGGTCCATCTCCTCGGCCATCGCCTCGCGCAGGGCCTCGCGCACGGTCATGGTCTTCATCGGCGTGCCTTCGGGCCAGTCGGGGCTGGCATCGGCGGCCGGGGCGGGGCGGGCCTGCGCCGGGGCGGGGGCCGCAGCGGCGGCAGGGGCCTCGGGCGCGGCCTGGGCGGCGGGCGCGGCTGCGGAGCCGGCGGCGGGCAGCGCGTCGGCGTCCTCGCCCTCCTCGACCAGCACGGCGATGGGGGTGTTGACCTTCACGCCCTCGCTGCCCTCGGCCACGAGGATCCTGCCGACGATGCCCTCGTCGACGGCCTCGAACTCCATCGTCGCCTTGTCGGTCTCGATCTCGGCCAGGATGTCGCCGGATTTCACCGTGTCGCCTTCCTTGACCAGCCACTTGGCCAGCGTGCCCTCCTCCATCGTGGGGGACAGGGCCGGCATCAGGATCTCGGTTGCCATGTTCGGTCTCCCCCCTCAGGCGTCGGTTTCGGCATAGATGTCGGTCCAAAGCTCTTCGACCGGCGGTTCGGGACTCTGGCGGGCGAAATCGGCGGAATCGTTCACGATGTCCTTGATTTCCTTTTCGATCGCCTTCAGGTCGTCGGTGCTGGCATGGCCGCCGTCCAGCAGCATGTGGCGCACATGCTCGATCGGGTCCTTCTCGTCGCGGACCTTCTGGACCTCCTCGCGGGTGCGGTATTTCGCCGGGTCGGACATCGAGTGCCCGCGATAGCGATAGGTCATCATCTCCAGGATGTAGGGACCGTTCCCGGCCCGGCAATGCGCCACCGCCTTTTCGCCCGCGGCGCGCACGGCCAGCACGTCCATGCCGTCCACGCGCTCGCCGGGGATGCCGAAGGCCTCGCCGCGGCCGTAGAGCGTCTTGGATTTCGTGGACCGCTGCACCGAGGTGCCCATCGCATACTGGTTGTTCTCGATCACGAAGACCACGGGCAGGTCCCACAGCTCGGCCATGTTGTAGGTCTCGTAGACCTGGCCCTGGTTGGCGGCGCCGTCGCCGAAATAGGCGAAGGTCACGCGGTCGTTGCCCAGATACTTGTCGGCGAAGGCCAGCCCGGCGCCCAGCGTCACCTGCGCGCCGACGATGCCGTGGCCGCCGTAGAAATGCTTTTCGCGGCTGAACATGTGCATGCTGCCGCCCTTGCCCTTGGAATAGCCGCCGATGCGGCCGGTCAGCTCGGCCATCACCCCGCGCGCCTCCATCCCGCAGGCCAGCATGTGGCCGTGGTCGCGATAGCTGGTGATGCGCTTGTCGCCCTCGGACGCGGCGGCCTCCAGCCCGACGACCACCGCTTCCTGCCCGATATAGAGGTGGCAGAAGCCGCCGATGTCGCCCATGCCGTAAAGCTGGCCGGCCTTTTCCTCGAACCGGCGGATCAGCAGCATGTCGCGGAAATAGCGCAGCAGGTCGTCGCGCGAGACATTGGCGCCCGGACTGGCCTTCGCGGCAGGCTCGGCTTTGGTGGCTGGTTTTCTGGCCATGCTTCTCTCCCCCGTTCGTTGTTGCCGGCGCCTCGGAGCGATCCGGCGGGCACCGCCCCGGCCCGGAGCGGTCCAGGCGCACAGGCAGGCATTGGATGAACGCTAGCGGATGGCTTGCAGCCCCGCAATGGCCTTGCGGGGCGCGCGGTTCGGACGGGCCGTCCGGGGTGCGGGATCGCGCAAGGCGCTGTTTTGCCGGGGCTGCGGCTCAGGGCACCACGGCTTCGTCGGCGCGGGCGAGGCCAAGGACCGTGCGGGCGCGCTCGTCCAGGAGGTCGAGGTCGAGGTAATCGTCCGACAGCCTGCGGGTCAGATTCGCCATGTCGTCCACCTGTGCCTGAAGGGCGTCGCGCTCGGCCACCAGCTCGGCGGTTTCGGATTCGATCTGGACGCGGCGCAGGATGCCGGAAGGTCCCTGCACGGCGGCATAGGCGAAATAGAGCAGCAGGACGGCGATGATGCCGTAAAAGACCAGCGGCCCGACGGGCAGGCGATTGGGATTGCGGGGGCTGGGGGGCATCTGGGTCTCCGGTCGGCGGCGGCGATCATGCCATGAGGGGCCGCCGGGGCCAAGAGGGGGCGGCATCCTCGCATGCGGCACCGGCGCCGGCGGGGCCGGCGGGGACCGGGCGGGCCTCGACGGCCTGCCCGGTCCCGTTTGCGAGGGGCGCGGCGCGTGCTGCCCGACTTACCCACCCCCTCCGACTCCTGGGGGTCTCCGGGCGTGGATAAGTCTGCGTGAGCGGGGCGGGAACCGTGGTTTCCGTGCCGCTGCCCGTCCCCCGTGGCATGCCGTGCCGGGATGCGGGCTGACCGGCGGCTTCGGGCCTTCAGCGGTCCTTTCCTGCCGCCTCGGGCTGAAGGGACAGCAACCTGTCCCGCGCGGCCAGAAGGTGCCCGGCCAGGGCGGCGCAAGCCTCGTCCACGCGCCCCTCGGCAAAGGCTTGCGTGATCGCGCGATGGTCTTGCAGCCATCTGGCCGTTTCAGTGGCGAGCGCGGTGTATCCGCAGGCATGAAGGACGCAGATCCTGCGCAACTCCTCGACCATCGCGAGCTGCCGGGGCCGGTCCGCCGGGCTGTAGAGCGCGCGATGAAAGTCCCGGTCCCCGCCATGCCAGCCGGGTCTTCCGGCCTCCAGCGAGGATCGCCGCAACACATATTCCACCTCTGCCTTCGCCGCGTCGTCGGCGCGCGGCACGGCCCGCCGCAGAAGATCGCATTCCAGCATGACCCGCAATTCGAACACCTCCTCCAGCTCTCTTGCCGAGAGGCGGACGACCCGCGCGCCCCTGCCGGGGATCACCTCGACCAGCTTCTCGGCGACCAGGCCGAGCAGGGCGTCGCGGATCGGAATGCGGCTGACGGAAAATTCCTGGGCCAGGTCCGTCTGGGACAGAAGCGTGCCGGGCGGGTATTCGCCGCCCAGAATCGCCGCGCGGAGTCGCTCTGCAAGATCCATTCCCTTGCCTCTCCTTGTTGTGTATACATGTATACGAATCTTCCCGGCGGGAAGGCAATCCTATGGAGCATCGCTATACGACATCCGTCGGCTGGACGGGCGACAGGGGCGAGGGCACCGCCAGCTATCGCGGCTATGACCGCTGCTGGGACATCGCGATCCCCGGCAAGCCCGTCATCCACTGTTCGAACGACCCCCTGCTTGGTGGTGATGCCGGCAAGATGAATCCCGAGGACCTCCTGCTTTCGGCCCTCTCGGCCTGCCATATGCTTTGGTATCTGCATTACGCTTCGGATGCGGGCATCGTCGTGGCCGGCTATGAGGACAGTCCCGTCGGCCTTGGCCTTGTCGGGAAGGGCGGGGCGGGCCGCTTCACGGCGGCGATCTTGCGCCCGCTCATCACCGTTCGGCCCGGAACGGATCTGGATGCCGCGACCGCGATCCATCACAGGATCCATGAGGTTTGCTTTGTCGCAAGATCGGTGAACTTTCCGATCAGCCATGAGCCGGCGTTCCTGCTGGCCGGGTGACGGCGCGGATCGCGATCGACGATCGCCTGGCCCATATCCCGGTCGGCCCCTCCACGTCTCCCCCGTGTCCGTACCCGGACGGGCATCCCGGCCCGGCCCCTTGCGGCGGGGGCGCGGGACCGCTACCTTGAGCGCAACACCATCGGAGGGCGTGACACATGGCGCCCAAGCGTCCTGCGGGTGCGGGCGCGTTCCCCAAGACGGTCGAGCCACCTGCCGCCCGCCAGCCCGAGGAAGGGGAGCTTTATGCCGCCCTCGACCTCGGCACCAACAGTTGCCGGATGCTGATTGCCCGCCCCTGCGGCAATCAGTTCCAGGTCGTGGACAGCTTTTCCAAGCCTGTCCAGCTCGGTTTCGGCCTTGAGGCCAGCGGGCGGTTGTCGCGCGCCTCGATGGCGCGCACCGTCCACGCCTTGCAGGTCTGCCGCCGCAAGCTGGAGACCCACAGCGTCCGCCGCATGCGGCTGGTCGCCACCGAGGCCTGCCGCCGCGCCCGCAACAGCCGCGACTTCATGCGCCTGATCCGCCGCGAGACCGGCCTGCCGCTGGAGATCATCGACGCCGAGGAGGAGGCGCGGCTGGCCGTGATCTCCTGCGCGCCGCTGGTCAGCCAGCGCACCACGCATCTGCTGGTGGTGGATATCGGCGGCGGCTCGACGGAACTGGTCTGGATCGACCTGACCAATGTCGATCCCGTCGAGCGCCCCCGCGCCATCATGCGCCTGTCCGGGGGCTTTCGCAGCCAGCCGGTCGGCGGGGCGAAGGTGGTGGACTGGATCAGCGTGCCGCTGGGCGTGGCCACCCTGCGCGACCAGTTCGCCGATGTCGGCGACGATGCCGGCCGCTTTGCGCTGATGAGCTGGTTCTTCGAGGAAAAGCTGGCCGATTTCGCGCCTTACGCGCAGGGTGCGCCCGAGCACGGCTTCCAGATCATCGGCACTTCGGGCACCGTCACCACGGTCGCGGCCAGCCATCTGGGGCTGAAACGCTATGACCGGACCAAGGTCGACGGGCTGACGATGACCTCCGACCAGATCGACCGGGTGATTCTGGACTATCTGGCGCTGGGGCCGGAAGGCCGCCGCAACGACCCCCGCATCGGGCGCGAGCGTCATGCGCTGATCATGTCGGGGGCGGCGATCTTGCAGACTCTGATGCGGCTATGGCCGACCACGCGGCTGTCGGTCGCCGACCGCGGCCTGCGCGAGGGGCTGCTTTATGCGCAGATGGTGCGCGATGGCGTGCTGCGGGCCGATGGCATGGAGGGCGTGGCGTGAGCGGGGGCGGGGATATGGCGTGCCGTTCATGGCTGCGCGCGGCAGCGGGTGGCCAGCCGAACGACAGGGAGGGCATGGCGTGAGCGGCAAGGACGGCAAGGGCGGTTCCGGTCCGGGCAAGGGCAAGGGCGCGGCAGGACCGGCGGCGCGGGCGGCGAAGGGCGGCTCGGGGCGCGGGACCCGCGACCTGCGGGTGCGGGTCAAGACCGCCAAGGGGCGCAAGCTCTCCAGCACGCTGTGGCTGGAGCGGCAGTTGAACGACCCCTATGTCGCGCAGGCAAAGCGCGAGGGCTATCGGGGGCGTGCGGCCTTCAAGATCCTCGAACTGGACGACCGCTATCACTTCCTGACGCCGGGCGCGCGGGTGGTGGACCTGGGTTGCGCCCCCGGCGGCTGGTGTCAGGTCGCCGTGCGCCGGGTGAATGCGCTGGGCGAGGGGCCGGGCAAGCAGGGCACCGTGCTGGGCGTCGATCTGCAAGAGGTCGATCCCATCGCGGGGGCCGAGATTCACCAGCTGGATTTCCTCTCCGAGGGCGCCGACGACAAGGTGAAGGCGTGGCTGGGCGGGCGTGCCGATGTGGTCATGTCGGACATGGCGGCGGCGGCCTCGGGCCATCGCGGCACCGATCACCTGCGCATCATCGCGCTGGTCGAGGCCGCCGCCGATTTCGCCTTCGACGTGCTGGAACCGGGCGGCACCTTCGTCGCCAAGGTGCTGGCCGGCGGTGCCGAGCAGGGGCTGCTGGCCAAGCTGAAGCGGGCCTTCACCAGGGTGGTGAACGTCAAGCCCCCGGCCTCGCGCGCCGACAGTTCCGAGAAGTTCCTCGTCGCCACCGGCTTCCGGGGGCTGGCGCCGATGGATGCGGACACGGAAGAGGGCGACGGCGCCTGACCCCGCCATGCGCGCTTGCCAAGCCCCCCTCGCGCGCCCTAAACATCGAAACTGACGGCAACCGCAACAAGGGAAGAAGAACAATGGCGGCGGACAAGCAGAACCTTCAGGATACGTTTCTGAACCATGTCCGCAAGGCGAAGGTACCGGTGACGATCTTCCTGATCAACGGCGTCAAGTTGCAGGGCGTCATCACCTGGTTCGACAACTTCTGTGTGCTGCTGCGCCGCGACGGGCAAAGCCAGCTTGTCTACAAGCATGCGATCAGCACGATCATGCCCGGCCAGCCGATCAGCCTCTACGAAGGCGACGACTGATTGTCCGAGACCGAAGGCACGACGGCCGCCGAACCGACCCGCGCCTGGGTGATCCATCCCGACCTGGGCGATTCCCGCCTGCGCCACGCGCCCGAGCATGCGCTGGCCGAGGCGATGGCGCTGGCCCATGCGCTGCCCCCCATCGCCGTGCTGGGCGGTGAGGTCGCGCGGGTGCGCAACCCCCATCCCGGCCAGCTGTTCGGCACCGGCAAGGCCGACGAGATCGCTGCGCGGCTGAAGGCCGACGAGATCGACCTGGTGCTGGTCGACGGCCCGGTCTCGCCCGTCCAGCAGCGCAACCTCGAAAAGCTTTGGGGCGTCAAGCTGCTGGACCGCACCGGGCTGATCCTGGAGATCTTCGCCGACCGCGCCCATACCCGCGAAGGCGTGTTGCAGGTGGAGCTGGCGGCGCTGGCCTATCAGCGCACGCGGCTGGTGCGCGCCTGGACCCACCTGGAGCGCCAGCGCGGCGGCTTCGGCTTTGTCGGTGGTCCCGGCGAGACCCAGATCGAGGCCGACCGCCGCGCCATCGACGAACAGATCATCCGCCTGCGCCGGCAACTGTCGCGCGTGGTCAAGACCCGCAGCCTGCACCGCGCGGCCCGCGCCAAGGTGCCTTATCCGGTGGTGGCGCTGGTCGGCTATACCAATGCCGGGAAATCGACGCTTTTCAACCGCCTGACCGGCGCGGACGTGCTGGTCAAGGATATGCTGTTCGCCACGCTGGACCCGACCCTGCGGGCCATCCGGCTGCCGGATGCGGCGGGGGGCGGCAGCGGCCGGCAGGTGATGCTGTCGGACACGGTGGGCTTCATCTCCGACCTGCCGCACGAACTGGTCGCCGCCTTCCGTGCCACGCTGGAGGAGGTGCTGGAGGCCGACCTGATCCTGCATGTGCGCGACATCGCCCATCCCGAAACCGCCGCGCAGGCGCGGGATGTGGAGCAGATCCTGACCTCGCTGGGCGTCGGGCCGGAGGTGGTGCAGGTCGAGGTCTGGAACAAGATCGACGCGCTGGACCCGGCGGCGCATGACGCGGCGCTGGCCCATGACGCGCGCCGCGATGACGTGGTGGCCATCAGCGCCCTGACCGGCGAGGGCATCCCCGCCCTGATCGCCGCCATCGACGCGGGCCTTGCCCGCGCGCTGGGCGAGGCGCGCGAGGAGGCGGAGCTGGTTCTGGCCTTCTCCGACGGCCGCCGCCGGGCGTGGCTGCATGCGGCGGGGGTGGTGACGGCCGAGGAGGCGCTGGACGATGGCTGGCGCCTGCATCTGCGCTGGACGCCGCGGCAGAAAGCCACGTTCGAGGCTCTGGACGGGTAGGGCGGGGATGGTGCGTGCCACCCCACTCCATGCCTGATCGGCGCCGCCGAAACCGTCGCTTGGCAAGGGGGAAACCACGCCCTGCGATCCCCGGCACCCGCAGGGTGGGACCGCATTCCACCAATCCCCAAGCGCCGCGACCGGCCGGCTGTGCCGGATGCCGCCGGCGGGCTTGCGCGCATCGGTCGCGGGAAGTCG
Organism: uncultured Paracoccus sp.; assembly: GCA_934533075.1. Classification (GTDB taxonomy): domain Bacteria; phylum Pseudomonadota; class Alphaproteobacteria; order Rhodobacterales; family Rhodobacteraceae; genus Paracoccus. Next base: position 4,847 of record CAKTBJ010000046.1, on the reverse strand, counting down.
GCGCCCGCAGCACGCCGCACGAAGGGACGCCCGCGCCATCGCGGCAAGGGCATCCTCGGCGGTGCGCCGCACGCCTCGGCCCCGCGCGCGGGGCCGCGAGCGGCGCATGAGCAGCCTCCGGCAAGGGCGGCAGCCCTAACCCCCGCGCAAAGGCCCCCGGCCGCGCCGTTTCCCTCGGGCCGGCTGGTCTTTCCCCGCTTCCCCCGGCACTCTGGCAGGGTCACCGGCGGAGGCTGTCATGCGTTTCCTCGATTTCTCCAGTTGGCAGGGCGTGCTGACCTCGATTCTGGGCATCCTGCTGTTCACCCTGATCGCGATGGGCATCCGGGTGCTGATGATGCTGACCATCCAGCAGCGCCAGCAGCGGATGAACCGCCAGATCAACGAGCGCCTGCGGGTGCTGATCGCGGCCTACAAGGTGCTGGGCGGCTCGTTCACCGGGCGGCTGACGGTGGACCCGGCGCATCTGGGCCGCAGCCGCAGGCTGGACCCGGAAGCGGCGCTGGCGGGCGGCGTGCCGGAGGAGGGCGCGCTGGTCGCGGTGGAGCCGGCCTCGGGCGACACGCACGCCCCGCCCGCCTTCGTGCTGGAGCGCCGGGTCCAGATTCGCGACGCGGTGGAGGCGGCGCTGGCCGACATCCTGCTGCTGGGCACCGAGGAGCAGGTCGAACTGGCCGGCCGCGCCGCCACCGACATGGCCGAAGGCCGGCCGATCCATACGGCGGAACTGGTGGTATCGCTGCGCGACTATATCCGCAAGGCATTGGACCTGAAGGGCATTCCGGCCCATGTCGCGATCCCGGCGCAGGGACCGACCCGGCCCTCGGCCTCCGGCGGCCGCAGCGGGCGCAGTGGGGCCTCGGGGAGTGGCAGCGGCAGCCGAGGCGGTGGCGGAGGGGCCGGTGCCGGCGGCGGCGGCGGGATGGGCATGGGCATGGGGCTGGGAGCCGGCCGGCGCGGGGACGATGGCTGACCTGTTCCGGAGGCGGCGCAGGCATCGGGCGATCTGATGGGACATGGGGCCGGCTGCATTCCCCCCCTGCGCGGCGCCCGCCCTTGTCCGGCGGCAAGGGGGGCGGGGACCATCCGCCGCCCCTTCGGCCCGAAAGCGGTTGCCAAGTCTTGCGCCTTGCCGTTAGCCTGATGGCGGACATGCCTCGGGACAGGGGCGGCACGGGGAGGAAAGGCGTGGCGGCAACGGGTCGCGAGGCGGGATTCGTCGAATTCGACCGGGTTCAGAAAAGCTATGACGGCGAGACGCTGGTGGTGAAGGATCTCAACCTCGCCATCGGCAAGGGCGAGTTTCTGACCATGCTGGGTCCCTCGGGCAGCGGCAAGACCACCTGCCTGATGATGCTGGCCGGGTTCGAGACCGCCACCAGCGGCGAGATTCGCCTGGCCGGCCGTCCCATCAACCAGATGCCGCCGCACAAGCGCGGCATCGGCATGGTGTTCCAGAACTATGCGCTGTTCCCGCACATGACCGTGGGCGAGAACCTCGCCTTTCCGCTGGAGGTGCGTGGCCTTGGCAAGGCCGAGCGCGAGGCCAAGATCGCCCGCGCGCTGGACATGGTGCAGATGGGCGCCTTCGCCAACCGCCGCCCGGCGCAGCTTTCGGGCGGCCAGCAGCAGCGCATCGCGCTGGCCCGCGCTTTGGTGTTCCAGCCGGAACTGGTGCTGATGGACGAGCCGCTGGGCGCGCTGGACAAGCAACTGCGCGAGCATATGCAGTTCGAGATCAAGGCCCTGCACGACCGGCTTGGCGTCACCGTGGTCTATGTCACCCATGACCAGGGCGAGGCGCTGACCATGAGCGACCGCGTGGCCGTGTTCAACGACGGCCGCATCCAGCAGCTTGCCCCGCCCGACGCCCTCTATGAGCGGCCCGAGAACAGCTTCGTCGCGCAGTTCATCGGCGAGAACAACAAGCTGACCGGCACCGTCGAGGAGATCGACGGCAATGCCGCGCGGGTGCGGCTGTCGGACGGCACGCTGATCGCCGCCACCGCCGTGAACGTGCGCGAGAAGGGGCAGCGCACGCTGGTCTCCATCCGCCCCGAGCGGGTCGAGTTCCGGCCCGAGCTGATGCCCGCCGGGGTGCAGCCCGTCGAGGCCGAGGTGCTGGAGACCATCTATATGGGCGACACCTTCCGCACCCGTCTGAAGGTGGCGGGCAGCGAGAATTTCATCATGAAATGCCGCAACACCATCGGCCAGCGCCGCCTGGCGCGGGGCGAGACGGTGCGCATCGCCTGGGCGCCGGAGGACGCCCGCGCGCTCGATCCGTTATAGTTCCCGGCTCGGGCCGGGTGGGTATCGAAAAGGGGCAGGACGCCCCGGACAGGGAGGAAGGAAGATGAAGCGTTACATGGTCCTGACGACGGCGCTGGCCGCACTGGCCACGGGTGCCGGCGCGCAGGAGATCACCGTCATGTCCTTCGGCGGCGCCTATGGCGCCAGCCAGATGGAGGCCTATTACAAACCCTACATGGCCGAGACAGGCGTCAAGATCACCTCGGTCGATGCCGACAACCCGGCCATTCCGATCAAGGCGATGGTCGAGGCCGGCAACGTCACCGTGGACGTGGTGGACCTGGAGCCTTCGGACGTGCTGCGCCTGTGCGACGAGGGCGCGCTTCAGGTGCTGGACATCGACAGCCTGCCCGATGGCGATGACGGCACCCCCGCGCGCGAGGATTTCGTGGACGGCACGCTTTACGACTGTGCCGTGGGCACCATCGTCTATTCGACGCTGATCGCCTATCGCAGCGACCGCACCGAGGGCGTGGAATCGGTGGCCGATTTCTTCGATCTGGAGAAGTTCCCCGGCAAGCGGGGCCTGCGCAAAAGCGCCAAGTTCGCGCTGGAGCTGGCGCTGATGGCCGATGGCGTGGCCCCGGCGGATGTCTATGACGTGCTGTCCACCCCCGAGGGCGTCGACCGCGCCTTCGCCATGCTGGACAAGATCAAGGACAGCGTGATCTGGTGGGAGGCCGGCGCGCAGGCCCCGCAGCTTCTGGCCGATGGCGAGGTGGTGATGAGCACCGGCTATAACGGCCGCTTCTTCGACGCCATGATCGCCGAGGGCCAGCCGTTCGAACTGTTCTGGCCGAACCAGATCCTCGACTTCAACCTCTATGCGATCCCGAACGGGGCGCCGAATCCCGAAGAGGCGTGGAAGTTCATCCAATACGCCACCGACAGCGAGCGGCTGGCCGCGCAGGCGACCTATATCAGCTACGGCCCGGCGCGGAAATCCTCGGCGGACAATCTGGGGATGTTCAAGGATGGCAAGACCGAGATCGCGGCCTATCTGCCGACCTATCCCGAATATCTGGAGAATTCGCTGACCACCAATATCGAGTTCTGGGCCGATCACGACATCGAGCTGAGCGAACGCTTCAACACCTGGCTGGCCAACTGAGGCCGGCCGCAGGCGCGGCATCCCCGCGCCTGCCTTGAAAGGGTCCGGGCGCGGCCGTGGTCGCGCCTGCCGGGAACAGGTCGGCCGCGGTTTCGATGATCGCGCCTGGCCTGCGCCGGGTGACCGGGGATGCGCGCCCCGGTGCGCCTTGTGGCGGGTCCGGGGGACGGATGGGCGGGGAACGGGACGCAAGCCCCGATCCGAAAGCGACAGGGAAAGCGGCGCCTTCCGCCGCGGAGAGGGTGATGAGCGAGGGCAGCATGCAGACAGGCAACCCGCCGGCCGGCCGGCTGGTCACCGCCGACGGCGTGCCGCTGAAGCTGGCACTGGCCCGCGCGCAGCGCCGGGCGCGGCTGCGGGCCTTCCTGCTGGTGGCGCCGCTGCTGCTGTTCATCCTGATCACCTTCGCGGTGCCCATCGGGCAGATGCTGCTGCGCTCGGTCCACAATGTCGGCTTCTCGGCCAACATGACGCAGATCACGGCCTGGTTCGACAGCCATCCCGCCGGCACCGAACCGGACGAAGCCGCCTGGGCCGCGCTGGCCGCCGACCTGCGCGATTCCGCCGCCGCGCGCAGCATCGGCGTGGTCGGCACGCGGGTGAATTACGAATATTCCGGCGCGCGCTCGCTGTTCACCGCGACCGGGCGCAAGGCCGCCGGCCTTGAGCCGCCCTTTGCCGAAAGCCTGCCCGAGGCCGATGCCAAATGGTCCGACCCGGCGCTGTGGGCGGCGATGCGCACCGCCTCGCGCAGCTGGTCGCCGGATTTCTACATCGCGGCGCTGGACCATACCCGCGACGAGACCGGCGCCATCGTGCCGGCGCCAAGGGACCGGCAGGTCTATCTGATGCTGTTCATGCGCACCTTCGTGATGTCGGTCGGCATCACGCTGATCTGCCTGGTGCTGGGCTTTCCCGTCGCGCATCTGCTGGCCACGCTGCCGCTGCGGCAGTCGAACCTGCTGATGATCCTGGTGCTGCTGCCGTTCTGGACCTCGCTGCTGGTGCGCACCACCGCCTGGATCGCGATCCTTCAGGGGCAGGGGGTCATCAACTCGGCGCTGGTGGCGCTGGGGATCGTCGGCGACAATGCGCGGCTGGAGATGATCTACAACCGCACCGGCACCATCATCGCGATGGTGCATATCCTGCTGCCCTTCGTGATCCTGCCGCTGTATTCGGTGATGCGCTCGATCAACCCGTCCTATGCGCGGGCGGCGCGGTCGCTGGGCGCGACCTCCTGGACCACCTTCCGGCGCATCTACCTGCCGCAGACGCTGCCGGGGATGGGGGCGGGAGCGATGCTCGTCTTCATCCTCGCCGTGGGCTATTACATCACCCCGGCACTGGTCGGCGGGGCCTCGGGGCAGCTGATCTCCAACATGATCGCCTTCCACATGCAGAATTCGCTGAACTGGTCGCT
>CAKTBJ010000045.1 GCA_934533075.1 uncultured Paracoccus sp. | reverse complement strand
ACATGAAGCCTAATCCGGCTTCATGAGCGAAACCCTGAAGCACTTCATCGCCGGGCAGGTGCGCAGCTTCCGCAAGGCGCGCGGCATGCGGCAGGCGCAGCTGGCCGAGGCCATCGGCCGCACCGCCGAGGCGATCTCCAATATCGAGCGCGCCAGGTCGCTGCCGGCGCTGGACACCCTCACCGCCATCGCCGCCGCGCTGGAGGTGCCGCTGCGGGATTTCTTCCCCGAAGGCGGCATCGCGGAGGGCAAGAGCCAGAACCGCCTGCGGCTGGAGGCCGAAGCGATGGCCCTGCTGCGCGGTCTGGGGGACGAGCGGGTCAGGATCGCGGTCGGGCAGTTGAAGGCATTGGCGAGCGCCTGAGCCGGCCGGGCCAGGCTCATGGGACCGTCACGAACGGACAGGCATCACGCGCCTTTCGGCACCCCGGCAGGCTGCCCCCGCACACGGATACCCGTCCCGGCGGCAAGGAACCGCGCCCTCGCCGGCCCCGAGAACCGGCCGTCGCCCGGCGATCCACCGAAAGCCCGGCCCTGCCCCGGCAGCCGCCCGCCTCGCCCGGCCGCCCCCTGCGCACAGCCGGAGGCCCCGGAGCGGCGGACGAGGCGCCGGCCGGCACCGAAGGGCGCAGCCAGCCGCAGGGTCCGGCCGTGGGCGCATGCCGGGTCCGCGGCGGATCAGCCGCCCCCCACATCGCCGATATGCCGCCGCAAGGTCCGGGAAGAAACGCCGTATCGGCGGGCGATTTCCTCCAGGGATGCCGCCCGGCACTCGCGCGCGGCCTGGATCGCCTGCTCCCGCGTCATCTTCGGGGGACGGCCGACATGCCGCCCCCGCCGCCGCGCCTCCTCCATGCCTGCCTTGGTCCGCTCGCTGATGAGGGTCCGCTCGAATTCGGCCAGCGCCGCCATGATATGAAATATCAGCCTCCCCCCCGAGGAGCCGGTATCCAGCGATTCCGTCAGGGATTGGAACCCCACCTCGCGACGGTTCAGGTGATCGACAAGCTGGACCAGCCCCGAAAGGGAACGCCCCAGCCGATCCAGACGCCAGACCACCAGCGTTTGTCCGGGCCGCAAGGAACGTATCATGGAAGCAAGACCGGGCCGCATCATGGTGGAGCCGGATATTCCGTGATCCTCGTAGATCCGTCCGCATCCCACCCGCTTCAAGGCCGATATCTGAAGATCGAGCTTTTGATCCTCGGTAGAAACACGCGCATAACCAACTTTCATGGAAGTTTTCCTAGATAACGACAGACGCGCGGTGTCGGCCGAGCCACCTCCGGGTTCACTTCCCTGCCACCTCTGCGTCGGGGCTGCTGTTGACAGAAGGGACCCCTTTTGTCATCGAAGGGATTTCCCCCTCCCGGCGCATGGAAAATCTCATGATGATGGGCCTAAAGTAGCGGTCAGCCGAGCCTGGTCCAAGGCTACGACAACGGGTCCCTTATGACCCCGTGCAGCGGAAGGGGGCGCCGGACCGGAGGCTGGCGGTGGTGCTGGGCTGCCTGTCCGTTGCCGTCACCGCCGCCGCGATTTCGGCCATGATCGCCTTCCACGCCGGGCTGGATATTCCCTGGCTGTTCCTCGCCTATTCCCTCGGCGGGGGTTTCTTTTTTCTTGTGGCCGTCGCCGTTGCCTCCTTCCTGCAAACGGTCGGACGGCATATGGATCAGGACTATGCCAGAAACCGGAGACCGTGACGGGGCCGGTCCGGCGGGCGGATCATTTGATATTCAGGCGCACATTCCCTGCAATCGACGGTGAAAAGCGCAATCCTCCCCATTCCGGCGGATGGAGTCGCGAACAGGGGAAAGAAACGGGCCTTGCCGCCGGAACGAGAGGCGCGGCTTTCGTGAATGAGCCATTCGCGCGGCCGGAATGTCCCCGAGGCCGGACGATCGCCCCGCGCGGCATGCACGCGCAGCCCGCCCTCGCCCGGCGCATCGCCACCGGGGGCCTCGCCGCCGGCAACCGCCCTGCCCGTGCCGCCGCGCTTCTCCGGGCCGGTCCGCACGGCCGCGACCGGCGAAGGGCCGGCCCCTGTCCCAGGCGGGTCCGCCACGCCCTTGCCTGCCCTCCCCTGCGGACCAGGCCCGGCCGAAAGCCGCAAGGGCTGGCAAATCCGGGCCGGGGCGCCTAAATCCGTGGCTGGATACGCAAGAGGACCACGATGAACGACGCCCGCCTGACCCGCGAAGGGATCCGCATCCACGACCCGCAGGATTTCGCAGGCATGCGTCAGGCCGGTGCGGTGGTGGCGGGCATCCTCGACCTGCTGGGACCGCTGGTCCAGCCCGGCGTGACCACCGCCGAGATCGACGACTTCATCGAAAACCATATCCGCAAGCTGGGCGTGACCTCGGCCACGATCGGCTATCGCGGCTATCGGCATGCCTCCTGCATCAGCGTCAACCATGTGGTTTGCCACGGCATTCCCGGCGACAAGGTGCTGCACGAGGGCGACATCGCCAATATCGACGTGACGGTGATCGTGGATGGCTGGTTCGGGGACAGCTCGCGCATGTATGCGGCCGGCAAGGCGCCGATCAAGGCGCAAAGGCTGATCGAGGTCACCCATGACGCGCTGATGAAGGGCATCGAGGCCGTGCGCCCCGGCGCGACCTTCGGCGATATCGGCGCCGCCATCCAAGCTTACGCCGAAAGCCGCCGCATGTCGGTGGTGCGCGATTTCTGCGGGCATGGCATCGGGCGGGTGTTCCACGCGCCGCCGAACGTGCTGCATTACGGCCAGGCCGGGCGCGGCCCGGTGCTGGAGGAGGGCATGTTCTTCACCATCGAGCCGATGATCAACCTCGGGCGCCCCGAAACCAAGGTGCTGGCCGACGAGTGGACGGCGGTGACGCGCGACCGCTCGCTTTCGGCGCAATACGAGCATGCCATCGGCGTGACGGCGGAGGGCTGCGAGGTGTTCACGCTGTCGCCCGGCGGACTTTACGACGCGGCGCTGAAGCGGGGCTGAGGGCGCCCCGGCTCCGGATAGGCGCAGGCAGGGCGAGACGCGCGGCGGCCAGGCCGAAGCCGGGCCGGCAATCGGGTTGCGGCCGGCCGATGCCCCGCCCTTTCCCGGCCCCCAGCCGCATGGCACGAGTTTGCACCGCCCGCCCCCGGCAGGCTGCCCCTCTGGCCACCCACGCGCCGGCACCGGGATTGCCTGCCGGAGCGGGTCGCCGGTCCCTCCGCCCCGAGGCACGCGCCCGTTGCTCCCCGCCTTACGACATATCCGCCGCCGTGTCGGGGCGCCGAACGCGCCACCGCATTGCCGGCCGCCCGCATCGCGCCGCCCCTCCGCCCCCGCGCATGCCGGGGCCGGGATTGCCTGCCGGAGCGGATCGCCGCTCCCTTCGCCCCAAGGCGTGCCGCAGCGGCGCCGAACGCCCCGCCTCCCGACATGTTCGCGGCCGTTCCGGGGCGCCGAAACACACAGCCGCATTGCCATTCGCCCCCAGCGGGATGCGCCTCCGGCCAGGCGCCTGGCGGGACCGGATTTCTGCCGGAGCGAGTCGCCGGCCCCTCCGCCCCAAGGCGCGCCGCAATCCCGTCGCCCCCCGCCTCCCGACATATCCGCAGCCGTGTCGGGGCGCGGAACGCGCCGCCCGGCCGCCGCGTCGCCGCTTGCGGGCGGGGGGCCGAATCGCCTAGCTTGCCGGCAGGTGGCGGGCCACGCCCCGCAAGTCACCCTCTTTCAAGGAGAATCCCCGTGCCCCGCTCCATCGCCGCCCCGTCCGAACCGTGCAGCCGAGCGAGGGCCGAAGGATGAGCGCGCCACGAAAGCAGCGCGCCGACGTGATCGTGCTGGGCGCCGGCATCGTCGGCACCTCGACCGCCCTGATGCTGGCCCGCGAGGGCATGCAGGTCGCCCTCGTCGATCGCAAGGGTCCCGGCGAGGAGACCAGCCACGGCAATGCCGGGCTGATCGAGGCCTCCTCGATCGTGCCCTATCATTTCCCGCAGGGCATCGGGGCGCTGCTGCGCTATGGGCTGAACAACCGCTCGGACATGCGCTATGCGCCCGCCTATCTGCCGCGCATCGTCCGCTGGCTGTGGGCCTTCCGCAAGGCCTCCGCCCCCGGCCCGCTGGCCGAATCGGCCCACGCGCTGCGGCCGCTGATCGACGCCAGCACCGCGATGCATGCGGAACTGGCCGACATGTCGGGCAACAATGCCTGGCGCCTCATCCGCAAGGAGGGCTGGATGGAGGTCTTCCCCGATGCGGAGGATTTCGCGCAGGCCCCGCAGATGCTGGCCGATGCCGAGGCGGCGGGGCTGAAGGCGGCGGTTCTGGACGCCGAGGCCCTGCGCAAGGCCGAGCCGGCGCTGAAGCCGGGCGGCGGCGTGGGGGCGCTGCATTGGCTGGACCCGTGGACGGTCACCGATCCGGGCGAGCTGGTGCGGGTCTATGCCTCGGTCTTCCAGGCCATCGGCGGCGAGGTCCTGCGCGGCGATGCCGGCCGGCTGGCGCGCGAGGGCGACATGTGGACCGTGCCGCTGGAAGGCGGCGGGGCGGTGGTGGCGCCGCGGGCGGTGATCTGCCTGGGACCGTGGTCGGGCGACTTCCTGCGCGGCTTCGGCATCCGCCTGCCCTTCCAGGTCAAGCGCGGCTATCACATGGTTTACGAGATGCCCCCCGGGCAGATGCCCCGCCACCCGCTGATGGTGCGCGATGGCGGCTATGTGCTGGCGCCGATGGATGCCGGGCTGCGGCTGACCACCGGGATCGAGTTCGCCGATTTCGACGCGCCGCCGAACACGATCCAGCTGGACCGGGCCGAGAGGAAGGCGCGGCGCCTGTTCGACCTCGGGCCGCGCAGGCTGGCGCAGCCCTGGCTGGGGCGGCGGCCCTGCCTGCCGGACATGCGCCCGGTGATCGGCGCGGTGGACGCGGCGCGGCTGCCGGGGCTTTATGCGAATTTCGGCCATGCGCATCACGGGCTGACGCTCGGCCCGGCGACGGGCAAGCTGCTGGCGCAGGTGATGGCCGGACAGGCGACCTATGCGGATGCGGCGCCTTTCGACATCCGGCGCTATGCGAAATGAGGGCGGCACCTTTCCCGAATCAGGCCACCTTACGATAATTGATCGAAAACGGTTCGGCGGTTAGGCTGGCCGCATTGTCGCGCGGGAGGCCGGAATGTTTGCCAGGCTGTCGGTTGTTGTCTTCCTCGCCGCGTTCGCGGGGGCCGCTCAGGCGCAGAACCTGCCCGCCAAAGTGCAGGAGCATGTCGATGAGCTGCTTGCCGAATGCCGCGAATTCGGGGGCGATCCCGTGCCGGAACCCGGCTTCGTCTCATCCGTCGATCTGAACGGCGATGGCGGGCCGGACGTTCTGGTCGACCTGTCGAAGATGAACTGCCAGGGCGCCCTGTCGGCCTTTTGCGGCTCGGCGGGCTGTCCGCTGATCGTCTGGCTGTCCGGCCCCGAAGGGTATTTCGCCGCCGGACCCGGCCATGTCCACGAATGGCAGGTCGAAGGGCGCAGCCTGCGCGTCACCATCCACGGCCAGATGTGCAACCCGCTCCGGATCGGCGCGGACAGCTGCGTCGAGGTCGTCGATTACGATGGTCTCGTCCGCCCGCCGCGCGATACCGGAGGCTAGGAAAAAGGGGGCCATGCGCCCCCTTTCATCAGTCCCGATAGATCGCGGTCATCCGCGGAATATCGGTGCCGGCCGCGCCGCGATACATGCCTTCGCAGTTGAAGGGCAGTGTCACATTGCCGTCGCGATCCACCGCCACCAGCCCGCCCGAGCCGTCGTTCGGCGCCAGGTCCTCCATCACCACATGCCGGGCCGCCGTTTCCAGGTCCTCGCCGGCATGGCGCATGCGGGCCGAGATTTCCGCCGCCGCCGTCCAGCGGATGAACACCTCGCCGTGGCCGGTGCAGGAGACCGCACAGCTGGCATCGTCCGCGAAGGTGCCGGCGCCGATGATCGGCGTATCGCCCACCCGCCCCGGCGCCTTGGCCGTCATGCCGCCGGTCGAGGTCGCCGCCGCCAGATGGCCGTGCACGTCCCGCGCCACCGCGCCGACCGTGCCGTGGCGGCGGGCGGGATCGTCGTCCAGCAGCCCGGCCTCGCGCATGCGCAAGGTGGCCTGCAAGGCCTCCCAGCGGGCTTCGGTGTGGAAATAGGCCTCATCCTCGAAGGGCAGGTCGTTGGCCTGCGCCAGCGCGATCGCGTCGTCGCGCAGGATCAGCACATGCGGGGTCTGCTCCATCACCAGCCGGGCCGCGCGCACCGGGTTCCTCGGCCCGAAGATGCCGGCGACCGTGCCGGCGCGCCGGGTCGTGCCCTCCATGACCGCGGCGTCCATCTCCTGCTTGCCGGCCGAGGTATAGACCGCGCCGCGCCCGGCATTGAACAGCGGATCGTCCTCCAGCGCGCAGACCGCCGCCGTCACCGCGTCCAGCGCCGGGCCGCCCTCGCGCAGGATCGCTTCGCCCGCGTCCAGCGCGCGGTTCAGGCCGGCATGGTATTCGGCCTCCAGCTCGGGCGTCATGCGCTCGCGCAGGATGGTGCCGGCGCCGCCGTGGATGGCCAGTGCGTAAGTGCTCATCGGAATCCCCGTTTCCTGTCTGCCCGGAGGTTCACCCGATTTCGGGCAGCTCTTCAACATCATACTGATGGCGGATGGCACGGCTTCGCGCATCGTCGGTCAGGCTCATGCGAAAGCGCGGGGCCGCGCGCACGCCGCCGGCCAGCACGCCCAGCGTGCCGCAGAGCAGCGCCGCCGGGCCGTCCGCCGCCTGCGCCATCAGCCCGGCCGCCTCCGCCAGCTCGGCCAGCGGGCGGATCGCCGCCAGCGTGCCGCGCTGATAGGGTATCCAATCGCCATCCGCATCGGCGATCCAGCTTTCCAGCCGCAAGTCGTCCAGCCGGTCGGCCACCTCCTCCCACGGCCACAGCACGGGGGCGCAGGGCTTGGCGCAGACCTGCTTGGCCAACCCGATGGAATGCGCCGCCAGCGCCCGGTCGGTATGGTCCGAGGCCAGCCCGAGATACCGCTTGCGCCCGATTTGCAGGATCATCGGCTCGACCTCGCCGGATGTCTGCGGGCCGATGGTCTGGATCGCCGCGTCATGGGTCAGCAGCGCGGCCGCGATCGGGTAATGGACCGGAACCGAGGCCGGGGCGGGAAAGCCCAGCGCGACCATCTCGCGGATATGATGCTCCAGCGCCTCGCGGTCGCGGCCGGTCCAGCCGGCGACGGTCAGGTGGCGCAGTGCCACCTCCAGAGGCTTGCCGCCCACGGTGAACTGCATGGCCTTCCCCCCTTCTCCCTTGTTCCAGAATGCGCCCGAAGCGGCGGCAGATGAAGCCTTATTCGGCCGGAACCGGTCCGCCGGCGCCGGCGACCCCCCGGCACCCCGTCCACGCGAGGCGGCGCGGCGCGGCTGCGCCCGCGTCCGGGCCGGCCTCGATGGCCGGGCCGGGCGCCCTCCCTTCATCGGCCGGTGGCCCGTGCCCTATTCCGGCGGCAGTTCGGCGCGCAGGGCATAGACCAGATCCAGCGCCTCGCGCGGGGTCAGCATGTCCGGGTTTGCGGCGCGCAGCCTTTCCTCGACCGCCGAGGGAACCGCAGGGCGCGGCGGCGCCGCCGGGGGCGCGGTGCGGAACAGCGGCAGGTCGTCGATCAGCGCGGCGGGGCGGGCGGCCTTGCCCTCGCGCTCGCCGGCCTCCAGCGCGGCCAGCACTTCGCGGGCGCGCTCCACCACCGCCGGGGGCAGGCCGGCAAGGCGGGCCACCTGCACGCCATAGCTGCGGTCGGCGGCGCCGCGCACGACCTCGTGCAGGAAGATCACCTCGCCTTCCCATTCGCGCACCGCGACGGTGGCGTTCTCCACCCCGTCCAGCCGCGCGGAAAGCGCCGTCATCTCGTGGTAATGCGTGGCGAACAGCGCCCGGCAGCGGTTGACGGCATGCAGGTGCTCCATCACCGCCCAGGCGATGGACAGACCGTCCCAGGTCGCGGTGCCGCGCCCGATCTCGTCCAGGATCACCAGCGCCCGGTCGTCGGCCTGGTTGAGGATCGCCGCGGTCTCGACCATCTCGACCATGAAGGTGGACCGCCCGCGCGCCAGGTCGTCCGCCGCGCCGACGCGGGAAAACAACTGGCTGACCAGCCCGATATGGGCGCGCGCCGCCGGCACCCAGCCGCCGGCCTGCGCCAGCAGCGCGATCAGCGCGTTCTGGCGCAGGAAGGTGGATTTGCCGGCCATGTTCGGCCCGGTCAGCAGCCAGATCGCCGGCGTTTCGCCCCCGGTCAGCGCGCAGTCATTGGCCACGAACACCGCGCCCTGCCGGCGAAGCGCACGCTCGACCACCGGATGCCGCCCGGCCTCGATCTCGAACGCGCGCGAGTCGTCCACCAGCGGCCGCGTCCAGCCCTCGCCGCTGGCCAGATCGGCGAAGCCGGCGGCCACATCGGCCTCGGCCAGCGCGCGGGCGGCCTGGCCGATGGCGGCGGCGCGCTCCAGCACGGCGGCGCGCAGCCGGGCGAAGATCGCGCGCTCGATCTCCAGCGCGCGGTCGCGGGCGTTGAGGATGCGGGTTTCCAGTTCCGACAGCGGTTGCGTGGTGAAGCGCAGCACGTTGGCCATCGTCTGCCGGTGGATGAAGGTGGCGTTCAGCGGCGCGGCCAGCATGCGCTCGGCATGGGTGGCGGTGGTTTCGATGAAATAGCCCAGCACGTTGTTATGCTTGATCTTCAGGCTGGGGATGCCGGTCTGGGCGGCATAGTCGGCCTGCATGGAGGCGATGACCCCGCGCCCCTCGTCGCGCAGCCGGCGGGTCTCGTCCAGATCGGCATCGTAACCCTGCGCGATGAAGCCGCCGTCGCGGGTCAGCACCGGCGGCTCGGCCACCAGCGCGTCGTCCAGCAGCGCGGTCAGGTCGTCATGGCCCAGCATGTCGGCGCCGGCCGCGCGCAGCAGGTCGGGCGCCTCGGTCAGCAGCCCCGCCACCTCGGCCGCCGCCGCCAGCCCGGCGCGGATCGCGGCCAGGTCGCGCGGCCCGCCCCGGTCCAGCGCCAGCCGCGAGGTGGCGCGGTCCATGTCCGGCACCCGCGAAAGCCCGGCGCGCAGCGCCTGCGCGGTCTCGGGGTTCTCGACCAGCCAGCCCACGGCGTCGTGGCGCACCCGGATCAGGGCAAGGTCGCGCGAGGGGGCCGAAATCCGCCGCTCCAGCAGCCGGGCGCCCGGCGCCGTCACCGTGCGGTCGATGGCGGAAAGCAGGCTGCCCTCGCGCCCGCCCGACAGCGCATGCGTCAGCTCCAGATTGCGCCGGGATGCGGCGTCGATCTGCATCGCCGCACCGCTGGCCTCGCGCAGGGGCGGGCGGATCAGCGGCATGGCGCCCTTCTGGGTCAGCGCCAGATAATCCGCGATGGCCCCCATCGCCGCCAGTTCCGCGCGCGAGAAGCTGCCGAATCCGTCAAGGGTATCGACCCCATACAGCGCGCAGAGCCGCCGCGTGCCGGACTGGCTGTCGAAGGAGAGCGGCGACAGTTCCGTCAGCGCCGCCCCGGCCTCGCGGGCGAGGTCGCCCAGCCCGCCCCCCTCGGCCACCAGCAATTCGCGGGGGGCGAGGCGGGCCAGTTCCGGCGCCAGCCGCGCCTGCGGGCAGGGCGTCACCGCCAGCATGCCGGTGGAAATGTCCACCCAGGCCATCGCGGCCTCCTCGCGCAGGTTCGCCCAGGCGGCGAGGTAGTTGTGGCGCCGCGCCTCCAGCAGCGATTCCTCGGTCAGCGTGCCGGGGGTGACGAGGCGCACCACGTCGCGCGCCACGACAGACTTGGCGCCGCGCTTCTTCGCCTCGGCGGGGTCCTCGATCTGCTCGGCGATGGCGACACGGAAACCCTTGCGGATCAGGGTCAGCAGATAGGATTCGGCGGCATGGACCGGCACGCCGCACATCGGGATCGGCTCGCCCAGATGGGTGCCGCGTTTCGTCAGCGCGATGTCCAGCGCCGCCGAGGCCGCCAGCGCGTCCTCGAAGAACATCTCGTAGAAATCGCCCATGCGATAGAACAGCAGCGCGCCGGGATTGGCCTCGCGGATCGCCAGATACTGGGCCATCATCGGGGTCGGCTGGTCGGTCATCGGGGCCTCGGGCTGGGGGCGTGGCGACGGTCTAGCCGAAGTTGGGCCGGGTTGGAAACCGGGGCGGCGGAGGGGAAGGTGCGTGCAAGCACGCACCCTACGCGGGGCAAGGGCCGGGACCATCCAGAGGCTGTAGGGTGCGCACCGAACCCCGCGCCCTCCCCCTCCGGCAAGCATTGCGCCACCCCCGGCGTGCCGAGGCGACAGGATGCGCATTGCCGCGCATCCCAAGGCGGGGCGGTGGCGAGGAGGCTTCCCCCTCACCCCATCAGCCGCGCCTTCACCATCGGCCCGACGGCGCCGAAATCCATCTGCCCGGCATGGCGGGCGCGGAGTTCGGCCATCACCTTGCCCATGTCGCGCAGCCCGGTGGCGCCCAGATCGGCCACGGCCCTGGCCACGGCTGCCTCGACCTCGGCGGCATCCATCTGGCGCGGCAGGAAGGACTGGATGACGCCGATCTCGGCCTCCTCCTTCGCGGCCAGCTCCAGCCGGCCGCCCTCCTCGTAGGCGCGCGCCGATTCCTGGCGCTGCTTGACCATCCTGGCCAGGATGGCGACCAGATCGGCCTCCTCCAGCACGGCATCAATGCCCTTTTCGCCGCGCAGGCCGATCTCGCGGTCCTTGATGGCCGCCGAAATCAGCCGCAACGTCGAGGTGCGGGCGGTGTCGCGGGCCTTCATCGCCTCCTTGGTGGCGGTCTGGATACGGGTTCGCAGGTCCATGTTGCGGCCTCCTTTCAGGTCACGCCACCGCGATCTAGGTGCGAAGCCGCCCGCGCGCAAGGCGCCAGCCGCTTGACCCGGCGGCGGCGCCTGCTTACTGTCCGGCCGATTTCCCAGCACCGGACCCAGCCCATGACCAGCCCCCAGCCTGTCGAGCCGCAAGCCGGCGCGACCCCCGTTCGCGCGACCGCCTGCCTGGTGCTGGCCGATGGCAGCGTCTTTCACGGGCGCGGCTTCGGCGCCACCGGCATCGTCGTGGCGGAACTGGTCTTCAACACCGCCATGTCCGGCTATCAGGAGGTGATGACCGATCCCTCCTATGCCAGCCAGATCGTCACCTTCACCTTCCCCCATATCGGCATCTGCGGCATCACCCCCGAGGACGACCAGGCCCCCGACCCGGTGGCCAGCGGCATCGTGGTGCGCTGGGACCCGACCGAGCCGTCGAACTGGCGCGCGGCCTCGGACCTGGTGGGCTGGATGCAGCGGCGCGGCCGCATCGGCATCGGCGGCGTCGACACCCGCCGCCTGACCCGCGCCATCCGCCAGAACGGCGCGCCGCACGCCGTGCTGGCCCATGACCCGGAGGGGAATTTCGACATTCCGGCCCTGCTGGCACAGGCGCGCGCATGGAAGGGGCTGGTCGGGCTGGACCTGGCCAAGGAGGTCTCCTGCCGGCAGGGCTATCGCTGGGACGAAGGCGTCTGGCAATGGCCGGGCGGCTTCACGCCCCCGGCGGAGGAGCCGGGCGGCCGGCTGCGGGTGGTGGCCATCGACTACGGCGCCAAGCGCGACATCCTGCGCGCGCTGGCCCAGACCGGCGCCGATGTGACCGTGCTGCCCGCCACCGCCACCGCCGAGGAGGTTCTGGCCCACGACCCCGAGGGGATTTTCCTGTCCAACGGTCCCGGCGACCCGGCCGCGACCGGCGACTATGCCGTGCCGATGATTCGCGGGCTGCTGGAGCGCGACCTGCCGCTGTTCGGCATCTGCCTCGGCCACCAGATGCTGGCGCTGGCGCTGGGCGCGCGGACCGTCAAGATGCCGCACGGCCATCACGGCGCCAACCATCCCGTGCGCGAGACCGCGACCGGCAAGGTCGAGATCACCTCGATGAATCATGGCTTTGCGGTGGATACGGCCAGCCTGCCGGTGGGCGTGGTGGAAACCCATGTCAGCCTGTTCGACGGCAGCAATTGCGGCATCAAGGTCGAGGGCAAGCCCGTCTTTTCCGTGCAATACCACCCCGAGGCCAGCCCCGGTCCCACCGACAGCCTGCACCTGTTCACGCGCTTCGCCGATTCGATCCGCGCCCGGCGCGGGCTGTGACGCCGGGGAATTTTCCGGCGGGGTCCGCGCCTTAACCTTGTCTTAACATCTCGCATGCCAGTTTCGCCCCGATGCGAGGGTGAAACTGCATGGAGATGCCGATGGCGCGGGCCGATTTCCATATCGTCGAATCGGGGGCGGATACCCGCCCGGATGCCGAGGACCTGTTCGCCGCCAGCCTGCGCGCCCGCCGGCACGAGATGCGGGTGACGGATGCCGGCAAGGTCACCCGCCTGCCCGCGCCCCTTCGCCCGGTGCCGCGCCCGGCGGCGAAACCCGGCGCCGCCAATCCCCGCGACCCGCGCCCGCTGGGCCAGATCCTGATCGAGATGGGCGCGGTCGATCCCGGCCACCTGCTGCAAGCCGTGGTCATGCGCCGGCGCGAGAATGCCCGCCTGGGCGAGATCCTGCTGGCGCGCGGCTGGGTGGCCGAGGCCGAGCTGATGCGGGCGCTCTGCCTGCAATGGCGCACGACGCAACTGGACCCCTCGGCGCCGCCGGATGCGCGGCTGATCGACGCCGTGGGCGTGGCGGATTGCCTGGCGCAGGGCATCCTGCCCTGGCGCCGGGTGGGGTCGGTGACCTTCGTCGCCACCGCCCGCCCCGAGGAATTCGAGGCCCTGCGCGCCCGCCTGCCCGCCGATTTCGGCCCGCTGCGCATGCTGCTGGCCACCGAAGCGCAGGTGCGCGAGGCGATTCTGGCCACGCGCGGCCGGCAGATGCTGCACCATGCCGAAACCAGCGTCACGGCGGCGGAAAGCGCCCGCCAGCGCCGCACCCTGCGGGTCTGGGCGGTGGCGGCGCTGCTGGCGGCGGCTTTGGTGGCCGGGCTGGTCCATGCGCCGGCGGCGACGGTGGGCGGGCTGACGATCCTGGCGGCGCTGGTGCTGGCGGCGAATATGAGCCTGCGGGCACTGGCTTTCGCGGCGCATCTGCGCCTGCGCCGCCGGCTGCGCGCCGCGCCGCCCCCGCCGGAGGCCCTGCCGGACACGCTGCCGGTGATCTCGGTCATGGTGCCGATGTTCCGCGAGGCCGACATCGCCCCGCGCCTGGTCGCCCGGCTGGCGCGGCTGACCTATCCGCGCGCGCTGACCGACATCCTGCTGGTGGTCGAGGAAAGCGATTCGCTGACCCGCGACGCGCTGGCGCAGGCCTCGCTGCCGCGCTGGATGCGGGTGGTGACGGTGCCCGACGGCCCCGTGCGCACCAAGCCGCGCGCGCTGAACTATGCGCTGAACTTCTGCCGGGGCGAGATCGTCGGCGTCTGGGACGCCGAGGACCAGCCCGAACCCGACCAGTTGCTGAAGGTCGCCCGCCGCTTCGCCGCCGCACCGCCCGAGGTCGCCTGCCTGCAAGGCGTGCTGGATTTCTACAACCCGCGCACCAACTGGCTGGCCCGCTGCTTTACCATCGAATATGCAACGCATTTTCGCGGCGTGCTGCCGGGGATCGCGGCGCTGGGGCTGGTGGTGCCGCTGGGCGGGACCACGATCTTCTTCCGCCGCAAGCCGCTGGAGGATGTGGGCGCCTGGGACGCCTGGAACGTGACCGAGGATGCCGACCTGGGCATGCGGCTGGCGCGCCGGGGCCTGCGCACCGAGATGCTGGACACCACCACCTTCGAGGAGGCCAATTGCCGCCCGGTGCCGTGGATCAAGCAGCGTTCGCGCTGGCTGAAGGGCTTCTTCATGACCTGGGCGGTGCATATGCGCCACCCCTTGCGCCTGTGGCGGCAGATCGGCGCGGCGCCCTTCCTGGCCTTCCAGATCCAGATGCTGGGCTGCGTGGCGGGTTTCCTGCTGGCGCCGCTGCTCTGGGCCTGCTGGGCGATGACCTTGGGCGCGCCGCATCCGGTGGCGGGGCTGCTGGGCGGCTGGGGCATGGTGGCGCTGTTCGCGCTGTTCGTGGCCTCCGAGGTGGTGAACCTGATGGTCGGCGCCTTCGCCACCCGCGCCGCCCCGCGCCGGCACCTGCTGCGCTGGCTGCCGACCTGCATGTTCTATTATCCCCTGGGCTGCCTTGCCGGCTGGAAAGCCATCTGGGAGGTCCTGCACAAGCCCTTCTACTGGGACAAGACCGTGCATGGCGTCTTCGATTCCGGCAGCGAGCCGGCCACCGAGGCCCCTGCCCCGGCGGCCAGCGTGGCGCTGCGCCGGCTGGTGAGGGCGCGGGCCGGCACGCCCGGCCCGGAGGCAAGCGCCCTGCGCGCCACCGCCCTACGCCGCGCGCAAGCGACCGAGACCCCCGAAACCCGCCAGATCGAGGTCATCGGCAGGATCGAATGAGGCGATGCACCGAGATGCACCGAGATGCACCGAATCGACGCACGGACAGCCACGCAAGGCGCGACAACCGCAGCCGGCGCTTGGGGACAAGGTTGGCAGCGTGCGGGCCGGCCGGGCACAGTTGGCGCGGGGAAACGCAGGGCGCGCGCGAATCACCGCGCCCACAGCGACGCAACGCGCCGTGGCTGCGGCCAACACGCATAGGCGCGAGATTGGCGGGGCGATGACCGGTCAGGCCCACCGGGCACAGGCAAACGCGGGCGCGGGGTGAACGAATCCACGTATGGAACGGCTCGACGCATGGCGGCTGCGGCCCGCGCGTTCATGCGCATGACTGGCGGGAGGATGGCTGATCGGGCGTAACGGGACAGGCAAGCACGGGGTGCGCATGAATCAGCCGGGCGCGCTGCCGACCCGGAGCCGCGCCGCAGATCCCCGGAACACCCCGCCCCGAATCAGGCCGCCGGCTCGCCCACCAGACGGTCGATGATCGCCGCCGCGCGGCCGGTCGCCTCGTCCAGCCGCGCCGCCAGCGTGTCGAGGTCGGCGCATCCGGCCTCGCGCAGAAGGAACGCCCGGCCGCCCTCGCCGATGTGATCCATGTCCAGCGGCAGGTCGGTCAGCAGCCGTCGCGCCGCCTGGAACAGCCACAGGAAGCGGAAGGAAGACAGCAGCGCCTCGGCATCCTCGGCCCCGATCAGCCCGGCACGGCGGCCGGCGCGGAGCTGGGCGGCGACGTTTCGGGCAGGCGCTCCGGCCCGCAAGGCAAGGCTTTGCGCCAGCAGCTCGATGTCCTGCAAGCGGCCGGGACCGGTCTTGGCCTCCCATGCGCCGTCCGGGGGTTTGGCGGCGAAGATGCGCGCCCGCATCGCGGCCAGGTCGGGCAGCACCCGCGCATCCCGCCCGCGCCGCGCCAGAACCTCGATGCGCAGGGCCTCCACCTCATCGGCCAGCCCGGCCCCGTCTGCCCCCAGCCAGGCCAGCCCGCGGCCGCAGGTCAGGGCCAGATGCTCCCATACCCAGGCGTCTTCGAATTGATAGAGGCGGAAGGCAGCCAGCGCGCTGGCCACCGGACCCTGCCGGCCGGAGGGGCGCAGCCGCATGTCCACCTCGTAAAGCGGGCCGGCGGCGGTGGGCACCGACAGCGCCGTGATCAGCGCCTGCGTCAGCCGGGTGTAATAGGGCCGCGCCGCCAGGGGCTTGGGACCGTCGGAAGCCGCATCCCCCTCCGCGTCGAAGATCACGATCAGGTCCAGATCCGAGGAGGCATGCAGCCGCCGCGTCCCCAGCGACCCCATGCCCAGCACCACCGCCCCGCGCCCCGGCGGCGGGCCGTGGCGGCGCGCGAACTCGGCCACGACCACATCGCTCAACGCCGCGATGACGGCATCGGCAAGGTCGGCATACTGCCCCGCCGCCTCCTCGCCGCCGATCAGTCCGCGCAGGTGATGCACGCCGATGCGGAACTGCCATTCATGGGCAAAGCGGCGGGCGGCGTCCAGCGCGCGCTCATAGCCGCCATCGGGCGCGGCCAGCGTCGCCGACAGCGCCCCCTCCAGCGCCGCGCGCAACCCCGCCGCGCCCGGCCAGCGCGCAAAGAAGCTGCCGGCGATCACCGCGTCCAGCACCCCGGAATGGCGCGACAGGTAATGCGCCAGCCGGGGCGCGGTGGCGCAGATGTCCACGATCAGGTCGATCAGTTGGGGATTGGCCTCGAACAGGGTGAAAAGCTGCACCCCCGAGGGCATGCCGCGCAGGAAGCCGTCGAAGCGGGCCAGCGCCTCGCCGGGGCTGGCGGCGCGCTGCATCCGGGCCAGCAGCTCCGGCTCGATGCGGCGAAAGATCCGCTGCGCCCGGTCCGAGCGCAGCGCGGGATAGGCGCGCCAGCCCTCGATCAGCGCCTCCTGATCCGAGGGCAGCGCCGGGCGCGCGGCGGGCGCCTCGCCGGGGACGAAGAAGGCGTCGGTCAGCGCCTCGACCCGGACCAGCCGGCGGGTAATGTCCTCGGCCCAGGGGCCGGTCTCGGGCGCCGCGTCCAGCCGCGCCACCGCGTCCAGCGCGGCGCCGCCGGCGGGCAGGCGGTGGGTCTGGGTGTCGTCGACCATCTGGATGCGATGCTCGATGCCGCGATGCAGGCGATAGGCCTCGGTCAGCTCCCGCGCGATCTCGGGCCGCACCCAGCCGGCGGCGGCCAGCGCGGCCAGCGCCGGCACCGTGCCGCGCGGGCGCAAGGCCGGATCGCGCCCGCCGGAGATCAGCTGCCGCGTCTGGGTGAAGAACTCGATCTCGCGGATGCCGCCCCGGCCCAGCTTCATGTCGTGGCCGGGCGCGGCGATGGCGCCGTGCAGGCCCTTGTGCTCGCGGATGCGCAGCCGCATGTCGTGGGCATCCTCGATAGCGGCGAAATCCAGATGCCGGCGCCAGACGAAGGGCCGCAACTCGCGCAGGAACCGCTCGCCGGCGGCGATATTGCCGGCGCAGGCGCGAGACTTGATATGGGCCGCGCGCTCCCATGTGCGGCCCTCGGCCTCGTAATAGGCCAGCGCGGCGGCGGCCGAGATGCAGACCGGCGTGACCGAGGCATCCGGGCGCAGCCGCAGGTCGGTGCGGAAGACATAGCCCTGATCGGTGATGTCCGACAGCGTGGCCGCCGCCTGGCGGGTGACGCGAATCAGCCCGGCGCGGGCCTCGGCACGCTCGGCCGGGTCATAGGCGTCGTCGTCGAACATCACGATCAGGTCGATGTCGCTGGAATAGTTCAGCTCTCCCGCGCCCATCTTGCCCATCGCCAGCAGGATCAGCCCGCCGGCATCCGCGTCATGGGCGGGAATGCGGCCGCGGGCGGATTCGCGGCGCAGATGGGCGCGGAAGGCCAGGTCCACGGCGCCGTCGGCCAGCGCCGTCAACGCGCCGGTGACGGATTCCAGCGGCCAGACCCCGCCCAGATCGGCCAAGGCCGCCAGCAGCGCCACCCGCGCCTTGGCCGTGCGCAGGGCCGTGCCCAGCGCGTCGGGCGGCAATTCGTCCAGCCCCGCCAGCGCGCCAGCCACCAGCGCCTCCGGGTCGGGCACCGCCTCCAGATGCCCCGCCAGCCAGCCGGCTTCGCGCCGCACCAGCCGCGCCAGATAGGGCGAGGACCCCGCCGCCCCCGCCACCAGCCCCGCCACCGGCGCGGGCAGCGCCGGCAGCAGCGACAGCGCCGCCGCCCCCCGCTCCGGGTCGAGGGCGATCGGCAGGCGGGTGAGGCGGTCGGCGAGGCTGGCGGACGGGTTCATGGCCGGCAGCCTAGCCGCGCCGCGGCCCCGGTCAATCGCCCCGCCGGGGCAGGGCGGAAAAATCCGTCGAATTGTCGCGACCGGCTTGGCGCAACCGGCAGGGATTGCTAGGCTGACGCCAATCCGCCATGCCACCGGCTGCGTCCGGCCGCCGGCCCGCCCCTCCGCCGCCCCCACGGGACCCGATGCGCCACAGCCCGTCCAACACGCCGCAATTCTATGTCACCGCCCCGCAGCCATGCCCCTATCTGCATGGCCGGGCGGAGCGCAAGCTGTTCACCGCCCTGACCGGGGACGAGGCCGTGGCGCTGAACAACACCCTGTCGCGGCAGGGTTTCCGCCGCAGCCAGAACGTCCTTTACCGGCCAAGCTGCGATACCTGCGTGGCCTGCATGTCGGCGCGCATAAGGGTGGGGGATTTCCGCCCCTCGCGCGGGCAGCTGCGGGTGGCGCGGCGCAATCGCGACCTCAAGCGGGTGACCACCTCCGCCTGGGCGACGGAGGAGCAATATGCCCTGTTCCGCCGCTATCTGGACGCGCGCCATGCCGATGGCGGCATGGCCGACATGGACGTGCTGGAATTCGCCGCCATGATCGAGGAGACGCCGATCCGCACCCGCGTGATCGAATACCGGATCACCGACGGCCACCCCGATGCCACCCGCGCGGGCAGCCGGCTGGCGGCGGTCTGCCTGACCGACATCCTCGATGACGGGCTGTCGCTGGTCTACAGCTTCTACGACCCGGCCGAGGACCGGCGCAGCCT
>CAKTBJ010000044.1 GCA_934533075.1 uncultured Paracoccus sp. | reverse complement strand
TTCAGGTCGTTCTCGCGCTGGAAGGTCCAGGTCGAGTTGCGGGCCAGCACGTCGACCTCGCCCGAGGCCAGCGCGGTGAAGCGGTTCTGGCCCGAGGTGCCGACGAATTTCACCTTGTCGCCGTCGCCCAGCACGGCGGCGGCCAGCGCCCGGCAATAGGACACGTCGATGCCGGACCAGTTGCCATTGGCGTCCGGCGCCGAGAACCCGACCACGCCCAGGTTGACGCCACAGATCAGTTCGCCCCGTGCCTTCACGTCGTCCAGCGTGCCGGCACCGGCCAGCGTGGCCAGCCCCGTGACGGCGGCGGCGGAGGTGGCGAGCAATGCGGAAAGTTTCATCAAGACCTCTCTCTGTTGGATGCGCGGTGGCTTTCCTGCGCTTTTTCGCGGTCCCGTCCGTGTCCCGGCCGGGCTGTGCCATGAGGTTCATTCTGCGCATGCAGCCCTGTGCGTCAAGCAAAGCTTTCATGCGCTGCGCGCAACCCGGAAGATGAAAGCCCGGTCAGATCAGCGGTTTGCCCGATCGGGATCGGGTGAAGGGCTGTCCGGCGCCCGGCGTGACGCTACGGCACAAGCCCGGCCTCGCGGGCCTCGGCCAGCGAAAGCCACAGGGTTTCGGCGGCGAGCAGGGCCGCCAGCCGCGCCGCGGCGGCCTCCTCGGCCTCCTCGTCCCGGCCCCAGGTCGCGGCCTGGTGCGCCTCGTCCAGGCGCGAGAGGCGATGCGCCTCGGCCGCCGTGATCCGCCCCTCGGCCACCGCCAGCCCCAGCGCGAGGCTGCCCGGCAGCGTCACCAGGTCATGCAGCGCCGTCAGCCCGAAGGGGCCGAATTCCGCCACCACCGCGGCCAGCCGCGCCAGCGCCTGCGGGTCCTGCGCCACCGGCATGATGCCCGCGGTCACGGCCAGTCGCGCGCCATAGCGGTCGGCCAGCCAGTCCAGCAGCGGCTGCCACTCGGCCGCCTGCGCCTCGGCCAGCGCGGGCGGATGCCCGGCGCGATGCGACAGCAGGTCGGTGGTGGCGTAATCGGCCAGCATCGCCGCGACCTCGGCATGCTGCGGGGCCACCCGCTCGATGGCGGAATTGGCGGCGCGGGTCAGCGGCATGGTCTCGGGACGGATGAACGCGCCTTGCGCGTTCCACTCGGCCGCGATGCCCTCGGCCAGCGCGCGCGTGGGCAGGACCAGCACATGCTTGCCCGGCGTGCGCAGGGCGCGCTCGTCCAGATACACCTGCCAGCCGTCGCCGGTCTCGCGCGCCTCGGCACGGGTCCAGAAGCGGCGCGCGGCCCAGCCGCCGGGCGAGGCAGGCGGCTGGCTCATGCCGCCGCACCCAGATGCCAGTCGGCCAGCGCGGCGCCGAGGCTGGCGAAATCCTGAAAGACGCGATTCGCCCCGGCCTCGTGCAGGGCGGCGACCTCGTGATAGCCCCAGGCGACGCCCCAGCTTTGCATCCCGGCCGCGCGGCCCATCGCCATGTCGAAGCTGGTGTCGCCGATCATCACCGCCCGCGCGGCCTGCATGCCGGTCTCGGCCAGCGCCTTCAGCAGCATCTCCGGGTGCGGCTTCGAGGGGTTGCCGTCGGCGGTCTGCAAGGTCTGGAGGCGGCCATGCAGCCCGTGCATGTCGATCATCAGGTCCAGCCCCCGCCGCCCCTTGCCGGTGGCCACGCCCAGCAGCAGCGCCGGATGCGCCGCGAGGCTGTCGAGGCAATCCAGCGCCCCCGCGAACATCGGCGCCACCGCCTGCTCGCGCCGGCCGTGGAAGGATGTCTTGTAGGCCTCGACCAGCTCATCGACCGGCGCGCCCTCCGGCGCCAGCTCGGCCAGCGCGACGGGCAGCGACAGGCCGACGATGCGGCGGGTCTGGGCCAGCGTCGGCGGGACCATGCCCAGCGCCTCGAAGGCCCCGGTCATGGCGCCGTGGATATGGTGCTGGCTGTCGATCAGCGTGCCGTCGACATCGAAGATCGCGATGGAAAGGGGCGCGGTCATGGCTGGTCCTCGAACGGGTCCACCGGCACGTCGGCGGCATGCCAGCCGAAGGCGTCCCAGGTGCGTTTCATATGCTCGGGCAGAGGCGCGACGATGGTCAGCGCCTGCCCCGTCACCGGATGGCGGAACCGGATCGAGCGCGCATGCAGGTGCAGCTTGCGCGACAGCCCACCGCCAAGGCCGGCGCCCCAGCCGTCGCCCAGATTCTCCTGCCCCGAGCCGCCATATTTGCCGTCGCCGATGATCGGGTGGCCGATCTCGGCCATATGGGCGCGCAACTGGTGGGTGCGGCCGGTGATCGGCACCAGCGCGCACCAGCTGACCCGGTTGCCCAGACCGTCCAGCACCGCGTAATCGGTGGTCGCGCGCTTGGCGCCCTCGACCTTCTCGATGTCGCGGGGATGGACGATGCGCATCTTCTCGCCCTCACCGCCGGCGCCGTGGCCGGGCGCCTTCACGAGGCCGAATCGGACGGTGCCCATGCGCGGGCCGGGCACGCCGGCGACGGCCGCCCAATAGATCTTGCGCGTGGTGCGGTCGCGGAACGCCTCGGACAGGCGGCGCGCCACGCGGTCGGTGCGCGCCAGCAGCAGGACGCCCGAGGTGTCCTTGTCCAGCCGGTGAACCAGCTTGGGCCTTTCCTTGTAGTCATACATCAGCGCCTCGGTCAGCGCGTCGACATGGCGGTTGCCCAAGCCACTGCCGCCCTGGCTGGGCAGGCCCGGCGGCTTGTTCAGCGCGATCAGGTGCTGGTCGCGGAAGATCACCGAGGCGCGGATCATCTCGGCATCGTCCTCGGCCATGAAGTCGCGGCGCACCAGCGGCGCCGGCGCGTCGGGCAGCGGCGGGATGCGGATCTCCTCGCCGCCTTGCAGGCGGGAATTCGCCTTGACCCGGCCGCCGTCGAGGCGGATCTGCCCGGTCCGGCACAGCTTTTCCACCGCGCCCTGCGTCAGTTGCGGAAAGCGCCTGCGCAGCCAGCGGTCGAGGCGCTGCTCGGCCGCGTCTTCGGGAATGCGCAGGGTCTGGACGCCGCTCATCGGGGCCTCCGCTGGATCGGGTTCCGGGTCATGGCGTTGCCATCGGCTGCCGCCCGGCGCTTGTCAAGCCGCCCCCTGCCCCGCCATCAGCGCCCGCACCCGCCGCGCCAGCCCGTCCAGGTCGGCATCGGGCAGCCCCAGCCGGTCCAGATGCGCCACGGTGTTGAACAGGTAATCCGCGTTCGGCCCGCGCCCGCCATGCGCGCGGGCGATGATCGCCGCCTGCTCGTCATGGCTCAGGCCCTGCACATGCTGGTCGTGGCCCAGCTTCATCACATAGGCGACGGCCTCGACGCGGCGGCCGTCCTCCAGCGCCAGCGGCACCACCTGCTCGCGATAGGCGGCGGTGACCAGTTCGCGCTCACGCAGATTTGCCAGCGCCTCGTCCCAGTCCGGGGCGCCCACGCGAAAGGCCAGCCCGGTGCAGCAGGCGCCCGCGGCCTCCTCCAGCCCCAGCACCAGCCCCGGCGCCTCCGGCGTGCCGCGATGGCGCACCGAGCGCAGGCAGAAGCTGCGCGCGAACCCGTCCAGCCGCGCGATCACGCTTTCGCAGACCGGCACGCCGGGGTCCCACATCAGCGAGCCATAGGCGAAAATCCAGCCACCCATCGCCGACTCCTTGCCGCTTTCCCTCGGCTTTGTTGTAAGGCAGCATCCGGGCGGATGAAAAGGGAGACCGCGATGAAACTGCTGCTGCGTATCGTGGCGATCGTGCTGGTGCTGGTCGTGCTGGCGGCCGCGGCGGCCGAGTTCATGCTGGTCCGGCAGGCGCGCAAGCTGGCCGCCGAGGGGCAGATGGGGCTGGGCGAGGCCGCGATGCTGGCCGATCCGGCGCGGATCGGCGGCCGCCTGACCGGCGTGACGGTGCCGGTGGGCGAGTGGCAGCAGCTGGAACTGTCGGAGGTCGATCTCTGGGTGCCCTCGCTGGCCTGGAACGTGCCCCATGCCAGCCTGCCGGCACAGGTCACGCTGGTCGATCCCAACTGGCAGCGCGTGGTGACATTCGCCGGCGGGCAGGTGCAGGCGCGGTTTTCCCCGTTCCGAAACATGGCCCTGGTCGCGGCGGGGCTGGATGCGCGGGATGCGCGGCTGGACGACCGCCCCATTGCCGCGCAGGCCCGGATCGAGGCGCGGCTGACCAATTACGGCGCCGTGGTCCCGGCCGAGGTGCAGGCCGCCTATCGCATCGACAGCACCATCGAGGGCCTGAACCTGCCCATGCTGGCCCGCATGCTGGAGATCGGAGAGCCGAGCGGCGAGCGCGCGGGCGCCACCGACATCGACGGGCCGCTGACGCTGTGGGTCTCGAACGTGATCACGCCGCGCGGGCGCATGCCGCCGCGGGTGCTGGGCGCCAGCTTCGACGGGCTGCGCATCAGCGTGGACGGGGCCGAGATGCGGGTCTGGGGCCAGTTGGCGCGCACGCCGTCCGGCATGGTCAATGGCGAGCTGGCGCTGGATTCGACGGCCCTGCGCGATTTCATCCTCGGGCTGGCCCATGCCGGTTATCTGCCGCTGGATTACGCGCAATTGACCGCCACCGCGCTGGAAACCGTCGCCCGCGAGGCCGAGGGCGCCGATCCCGCGCCGCAAACCCCGATCAGTTCGCCCAACCTGGTCGCGCTGCGCCGGCCCGCCGGCAATCCGCATATCCCGCCCCGGCCCGAAGGCGTGACGCGGGTGCCGCTGCGGATCGAGGACGGCCAGATCTACCTCGGCAGCCTCGCCCTGGGCGCCCTGCTGCAACGCGGGCAGCCCTGAGGCTCAGCCCTCGGGCGGGGCGATGCGGCCGAAATCGGGGGCGGCGGTGTCCTGCCCGGCCTCGACGATGCCGCGCCGGATCGCGCGGGTGCGGGTGAAATAGTCGAACAGCATCTGCCCGTCGCCCATGCGAATGGCGCGTTGCAGCACGAACAGCTCCTCGGCAAAGCGGCCCAGCACGTCCAGCGTGGCCTCCTTGTTGTGCAGGAACACGTCGCGCCACATCGTCGGGTCGCTGGCGGCGATGCGGGTGAAGTCGCGGAAGCCGGCGGCGGAATACTTGATGACCTCGCCCTCGGTGACGCGGCGCAGGTGATCGGCCACGCCCACCATCGTATAGGCGATAAGATGCGGCGCGTGGCTGGTCACGGCCAGCACCAGGTCGTGATGGGCCGGGTCCATCGCCTCGGTCTGGGCGCCGGTGGCGCGGATCAGCGCCTCCAGCCGCGCCTGCGCGTCGGGATCGGTCTCCGGCAGCGGCGTGACCAGCCACCAGCGGCCCCGGAACAGCGCGGCAAAGCCCGAGGCCGGGCCGGAATGCTCGGTCCCCGCCAGCGGGTGCGAGGGGACGAAATGCACATGCGCCGGCAGATGCGGGGCGACGGCGGCGATCACCGCCTGCTTGACCGAACCCACATCCGTGACCACGCAGCCGGGGGCCAGATGCGGGGCGATGGCCTCGGCCACCGCGCCCATCGCCCCCACCGGCACCGCCAGCACCACCAGATCGGCGCCCGCCACGGCCTCGGCGGCGCTGTCCATGATCTCGGCAAAGCCGATGCGGCGGGCCTCGTCGCGGGTCCCGGTGCTGCGGGCAAAGCCGGTGATGCGCAGATCGGGCCAGACCAGCCGCAGCGCATGCGCCATCGACGAGGCGATCAGCCCCAGCCCGATCAACGCCACATGGCGAAAGGGCGGTGCCTCGCTCATGCGCGCTGCCCTGCCCGCTCGGCCATGAAGCGGCCGATGACATGGGCCACGCGCCGGCATGACGCCTCGTCGCCAATAGTGATGCGCAGGCAGTTGGGCAGGCCATAGCCGGCGACCGCGCGCACGATCACCCCGTCCGCCAGCAGCGCGGCATTGCAGGCATCGGCGGTCCCGGCATCCGCGAAGCGGGCGAGGATGAAATTCGCCGTCGAGGTGTCCGAGGGCACGCCCCGCTCGGCCAGCGCCTCGGCCAGCCAGGCGCGGTTGCGGCTGTTCTCGGCCCTGCAATGGGCGACGTGATCGCGGTCGCGCATCGCGGCCTCGGCCCCGGCCAGCGCCACCTGCGACAGGTTGAACGGCCCGCGCACCCGGTTCAGCACGTCGATGACGCCGGGCGCGCCATAGCCCCAGCCGACGCGCAGGCCCCCGAGGCCGTAGATCTTGGAAAACGTCCGCGTCATGAACACGTTGGGCAGCCGCGTGGCCAGTTCCGCGCCGCCGTCATAGGCCTCGGCATATTCCGCATAGGCCGAATCGACGACCAGCAGCGCCTGCGGCACCGCGCGGGCCAGCCGCTCCAGCTCCGACACGTCGATCATGGTGCCGGTCGGGTTGCCGGGATTGGTGACGAAGACCAGCCGCGTCGCCGGGCTTGCGCGCGCGATCAGGGCATCGACATCCACGGTCCGCTCGCGCTCGGGCGCGATGACGGGCTGCGCGCCGGCGGCCAGCGCCACGATCCTGTATATGGAAAAGCCGTGCTCGGTGAACAGGACCTCGGTGCCCGGCCCGGCATAGCATTGCGCCAGCAGGTGCAGGATTTCGTCGCTGCCGTTGCCGCAGATGATGCGCTCGGGGTCCAGCCCGTGCACCTCGCCGATGGCGGCGCGCAGCGGGACGTGATCGGTCGAGGGATAGCGGTGCATGCCATGCGCGGCACGGATCACCGCATCGCGCGCCTTGTCCGAAGGCCCGAACGGATTTTCGTTCGAGGACAGCTTGATGACGTTCTCGATCCCCGGAACATGGCTGGCGCCGCCCTTGTAGGGCCTGATCTCCATGATGCCGGGCTGCGGCGGAACGGGGCTGGTCTCGGCACTCATCGCGGCACACTCCTGTCGTCGCGGACCCTTCTAGGACCGCGCGACGACGAAAGAAAGACGCCTTGTCGCGGTCAGGTAAACCGATAGGCGAAGCCCGCGCCCTCGGGGGCCACGATGGTCACGTCGCCCATCTCCTGCCCGGCGACCATGCGCGACAGCACCTCGCGCGACAGGTCGGGCAGGATCGAGTTGGTGATGATGTTGTCGATCATCCGCCCGCCGCTGTCGGGATCGCGGCAGGCGGCGACGATGCGGTCGATCACCGCCTCCTCCCAGCCCAGCCGCGCGCCGTGGCTGTCGCGCATCCGGCGCACCACGGAGCCAAGCTTCAGCCGCGTGATCCCGGCCAGCACATCCGCCGAAAGCGGAACATAGGGAATTGTCACGATCCGCCCCAGCAGCGCCGGCGGAAAGACCTGAAGCAGGTCGGGCTTCAGCGACTCGTTCACCGAGTCCAGATCGGGGTCACCGCCATCGGGCATCATGCGCATGATCGTGTCGGTGCCGACATTCGAGGTCAGCAGGATCAGCGTGTTGCGGAAATTGATGGCGCGGCCGTTGCCGTCCTCCATCATGCCCTTGTCGAAGACCTGGAAGAACAGCTCGTGCACGTCCGGGTGCGCCTTCTCGATCTCGTCCAGCAGCACCACGGAATAGGGCTTGCGCCGCACCGCCTCGGTCAGGCGCCCGCCCTCGCCATAGCCGACATAGCCGGGGGGCGCACCTTTCAGCAGGCTGACGGAATGCGCCTCCTGGAACTCGGACATGTTGATGGTGATGACGTTCTGCTCGCCGCCGTAAAGCTGTTCGGCCAGGGCCAGCGCGGTTTCCGTCTTGCCGACGCCCGAGGGACCGCAGAGCATGAACACCCCGATGGGTTTCTGCGGATTGGCGAGGCCGGCGCGGCTGGTCTCGATCCGGCGCGCGATCATGCGCAGCCCGTGATCCTGCCCGATCACCCGCTCGCGCAGGTGGTCGGACAGGCGCAGCACGGCCTGCAACTCGTCCGCGACCATGCGGCCCGCCGGAATGCCGGTCCAGTCCGAGACCACCGAGGCCACCGCCTGCTCGTCCACATGCGGGAAGATCATCCGCGAATCGGGCGCGCGGGCGGCCAGTTCGGACAGCTTTTCGCGCAGGCGGGCGCGCAGGGCGTCGGGGGTTTCCGCCAAGGGTTCGGCCTCCATCCCTGCCGGTCCGGCAGCCGCCTGGAATGCGGTCCCGGCCTCCGAGGCTGGCGGGGCGGCCCATTCATCGGCCGGCGCGGCCCCGGCGGCGACTGCCTCCGCCTCGGCAGGCATGGCATCCGCATCGGTTCCGGCAGGAGCGTCGGGCGAAGGCGTTGCCTCATCGGCCTCGGCTTCCTCCGCCGGGGCCTTCGGCGCCTCGGCCTCGGCCTTCGCCAGCGCCTCGCGCAGCGACAGGATGTCGCCCACAAGCGCCTGCTCGACGCCATGCTCGGCCTCGGCCTCGGCCAGCGCCGCCGTCCTGGCGGCGATCTCGGTGGCGATCTCGGCCAGCCGCTCGCCGGCATCCTCGCCCAGATCGCGGGCGCGGGTCTTGGCCTCGGCCTCCATCTCCAGCGCGGCGATGGCGGCGCGCAGGTCGGCGATGCGGGCCGGCGTCGCGGCCTGCGAGATCGCCACCCGCGCGCAAGCCGTATCCAGCAGCGACACCGCCTTGTCGGGCAGTTGCCGCGCCGGGATATAGCGCGCCGACAGCGACACCGCCGCCACGATGGCCTCGTCGGAGATCCGCACCCGGTGATGCGCCTCCATCGGCGCCAGAATGCCCCGGATCATCGTGCAGGCGCGGGCAACGTCCGGCTCGTCCACCTGAATCGGCTGGAAGCGGCGGGTCAGCGCGGGGTCCTTCTCGAAGTGGTTGCGGTATTCGGCCCAGGTGGTCGCGGCGATGGTGCGCAGGGTGCCGCGCGCCAGGGCAGGCTTGAGCAGGTTCGCGGCGTCGCCGGTGCCCTGCGCGCCGCCGGCGCCGACCAGCATATGCGCCTCGTCGATGAGCAGGATGATCGGGACGGGGCTGGCCTGCACCTCATCGATCACCGATTTCAGCCGCTGCTCGAACTCGCCCTTCATGGAGGCGCCCGCCTGCATGGCCTGAATGTCCAGCGAATAAAGCCGCGTCCCCGCCAGAGCCGGCGGCACGTCCCCCGCCGCCAGCCGCTGCGCGAAGCCCTCGACCACGGCGGTCTTGCCCACGCCGGCCTCGCCGGTCAGGATCGGGTTGTTCTGGCGCCGGCGCAGCAGGATATCGACGATCTGGCGGATTTCCTCGTCGCGGCCGCGCACCGGGTCCAGCGTGCCGGCCTCGGCCTGCGCGGTCATGTCATGGGCAAAGCGCCCCAGAGGCGTCGCCGCACCGCCCTGCCCCGCTTGCGCGCCCGTGCCCGGCGCCGTCAGCCCCGAGCCGTCCATCGGCCGCATCGCCTCCTCCTCGGAGCCTTGCCAGAGGCTGCGCGTCTCGCGCGACAGCTGGTCGATGCCGATCTCCGCCATCACCGGGCAGGCGGTGATCAGCTCGCGCCGCAGATGCGGGTCCGACAGGGCGGCCACCAAGGCATGCCCGGTCCTGATCTGCACTTCGCCGAAGAACAGCGTCGCATAGGTCCAGGCGTGGTTCAGCGCATCGCCCAGCGTATCGGCGATGCCGGGGCTTTCCGTCACCCCCTTGCGCAGGGCCGCCATCGCCCGGTCCAGATCCTTCAGCGCCCGGCCCCGGTCCAGCTTCAGCGCCGCCAGCGTCACCGACACGTCGCTGTTCTGGTTGGACAGGACATGGAACATCCAGTGGCACAGCTCCACATTGCGGTTGCCCTCGGCGCGGGCGTGGCGCATCGCCTGAAGGAAGGCGTCATAGCCGGCGCGGTTCATCTTGCCGGCATAGGTCTCGATGCTGATTTCGGGCATGGCGGGTTCCTTCAGTTATGGGGCGTATCGAGGCACAGGCGAAACCGCGCGGCCTCGACCATCGCGTCGGGCGGGGCACCGGGTTCGGGGCGGCGCGGCAGGGCGGCCATCCAGCCGAGATTGGCCGACACGCCCAGCCGGGCGCCCTCGACCTGATCGGCGGGCAGCGACAGCGCCACCTCCACGTCCAGCGTCTTGCCCAGATACCAGAACACGATCTCGGCCAGCCGGCCGGCGCCGGGCGCGCCCGGCAGCATGCGCCGATACTGGGCCAGGCTGGCGGTGCGGATATGCAGGCGGATGGTCTCGTTGACCGAGCACAGCTTCGAGCCGAGGAAGGCGTCCCGCCCCAGTTGCCCGCGCGCGCCCAGCCGCGACAGGTCGCCGGCCTCGAAATCCAGCCAGCCGGCGACATGCTCCTCGACCCGGACATCGAGGCCCAGATGGGTGGCGATCATCTGGCGCAGCCGCACCGGGCTGCGCACCCGGCCGCCGAACAGGCTGACCAGCGGCAGCCGCGCGGTGTCCGGCAGCCCGTCATGGTGGCGGAAGGCCGGCGTCGCCACCCCGGCCACCGCCCCGACATAGGCCTGAAAGCGGTCGTCGTCGGGGCGGTCGTGCTGGCTGATCGGATGCGCGTCCGACCAAGCCCGGAAATGCAGCTGGATGAAGCGGGCGGCGAAGATATCGGCAAACTCGGTGAAGGCGGCATCGCCCGCCGCCAGCCAGCGCGCCACCTCCTCGGTGGTGGTCAGGGGCAGCGCGCCGAAGGGACCGAACAGGCCGAAGATCGGCGTGCGCATCTGGCGCGGCAGCCCGGCGGGGCCGGGCGCCTCGTCGCGCGGCGGGGTGAAATCCTCGGCCGGGAAGGCCAGGAACGGGTCCTGCCCCAGCCGCACCGCCTCCTGCGCCAGCCGGGTATTGCGCCCGATGCGCGGGCCGCGGGTCTCGCGCTCGACCCGGCGCAGCGTGGTCAGCCAGCCGCGATCGCGCAGGCCGCCGCTCACAGCAGCGGCCCCTGCCCGGTGCGGGGCGGAAACCGCTTGATCTCGCCGCGTTGCAGGCTGGTGGCGACGGTCTGGGTAAAGCTGTTCACGGCGGCATATTCGGCCAGGAAACGGTCCAGAACCGAGGCCAGCAGGATCATGCCGCTGCCCTCGAAGGCGGTCTCGTCGAAACCCAGCGTGATCTCCAGCCCGCGCGCCGGATAATAGCCCTCGCCGCGCCGGATCGAGCGGGTGACGGGCCGCGTCTCGACCCGGCGCAGCCCGCCGATCTGCACCTCGGTCACCGCGTCCGACAGGTCGGCGAACAGCGACAGCAATTCGCGCAAGCTGGCGGCGGCATCGCGCCCGGCGCGGTCGTCCAGTCCGAAATGGTTCAGCGCCAGATAGGAGATCAGCCGCCAATGGATGTCGCCGGCCTGCGCCCGGTGCGGGCCGCGCGTGTCCAGTTCCGTCATCGCCTCGCGCGGCATGGTCGGGCCGGCCATGCAGTCCAGCGTGACATTGGTGTCGTCGGTGAAGAAGAAATCCCCGCGCGACCCGGCCAGCGGCAGCAACTCCGGCAGGTGCCGGTTCGAGCACAGGGCCTTGATCTGCAACCGCTGCGCCCGCGCGCCGCGCTCGGTTCCCGGCGGCTCGTAAAGCGAGATCAGGGTCTCGGTGCCCCGGTAACGCTGGCGCAGGCCGAAGCGGCGCTCGTGCACGGTCAGCCGCCGCTCGCGCCGGCGGGTGGTATAGTAAAGCGCCTGCGCCGGGGGAATGTCGCCGTCCGGCAGGGCGTAGAGCGGGCGGACCTCCACCTTCTCGGTGCCGGTGGCGTAATGGGCGAACACCTCGGTCAGGCGCAGGATCTCGTAATGGGTGACCGGGGTGGAATCGGGGGTGACGACGAATTCGTGGCGCTTGTCGTCCAGCCGGACCTGACTGGCGGTTTCCTCGAACAGGTTCACCGCCGGGGTGCAGAACAGCCCCAGATGCGCCGGGTCCAGCCGCGCCGCCAGCACCGGGTCGGGACGGGCGAATTCCAGCACCAGTTGCATCCGGTCGGCGCGCACGGCCCGAAGCGCGCGCTCCAGCCCCGTCAGGCGCAGGCCCAGATACTTGCGCGGGAACACCGCCGCCTCGCGCAGTTCCGCAAAGCCCGAGAACAGCCGCTGATCGCGCGGGAACAGCCGCGCCTCGCCGTCGAAGCCGATCTGGGCGATCTGGTCGGGGGCCAGGCGCAGGAAAACCGGGTCGCCGGCGGGCGACAGCCAGCGCAGCGAGGCGCGGATGCTGTTGCAGAACACCTGCTCGTAAAGGGCGATGGCCTGGTCCATCTCGGCCAGGAAATGGATCGGCAGGTCGTGGATCGGCAGGTCGCGCAGCGCGCCGCCGTCGTTGCGCAGGATCTCGACGGCCAGACCGGCGCGGGTGGCCTTGTCGGGGTCCTGCCCCAAGGCCCCCAGCGGGCCGGTGCGGTCGAAATAGGTGACCTCGCCCAGGGCCAGCGGCCAAAGCGTCACATCGGCGGCGGTGGTGAAGCGGCAGGAAACCCGCTGCTCGGCATCCACGAAGCGCGCATCCATCACCGAGCCGGCGGGAAAGCGCAGGCCCGCCTCCAGCCCGCTGACGCCCGGCGGCGGGTTGGCCCGCGCCAGCATCACCGAGGGGATCGGCGCCAGCGCGTCGGGGAAGATCTGCTCCAGCAACTCGGTGGTGAATTCGCGGAACTGCTCGTCCATGCGCAACTGCACGCGGGCGGCGAGGAAGGCGGTGCCCTCCAGCAATCCGGCCACCGCCGGGTCGGTATTGTCGCGCAACAGGCCGCCCAGCCGGTCGGCCAGCCCCGGATAATCCTCGGCGAATTCGGCCGACCGCTCATAGAGCAGGGCCAACTCGCGGTTATAGGCGTCGCGAAAGGCCTTCTTCATGTCGAGACCTTCAGGCGCTGCAACTGGATCTTGCCGACGCCCAGATCGACCTCGGCCACGAAGTCCAGCGGGATGTCGGCGGGGGCGGCGATCATCTCGGCCGAGATGTCGAAGCTGAGGCGGTGATCGGCCTCGCTCTGGTCCTGGGGCAGCCGCACCTCGATCGAGGCCGGGATCAGCCGCGGCTCGTGCGCGATCAGCGCCTCGCGGATGGCGGCGGCGATCTCGCCCTCGGTGCGCTGGCTGCGGGTGACGCTGCCCAGGTCCTGAAAGCCGTAATTGACCACGGAATTCCGCACGCGCGGCGCGTCGGACAGGTCCACGATGGCATCCAGCCGCACGGTGTTCATCAGGTTGGCCACGTCCTGCGCCAGATCGGCGCGCAGGGCGGTCTCCGAACTGCCCTCGCGGCGCTGCTGGCTGCGGCGGGTCACGTCCGCATCGGCGGCCTCGCCCTCGCCCCGCGCGGGCCGGCGGCCGTCGCGGTTGCGGGCGGCGGCACGGAAGACCTGCATCAGGGACATCTGCCGGCGCCCGGCCCGCCGGGCATCCGCACGCGCTCCGCCCCGTTCCGCCTCGCTCATCCTCGTCCCCCGGTCAGCCTTCGCGCGCCACGCGATCCGCACGGCTCCAACATGCCCAAACGCCATCGCCCGTCAAGGACAGGGGCCGCCGCAATGCCTGCGCCGGCCCCGTCTTTCATCGCGTGGAATGCGGTCCGGGCCGGATGGCTCAGGCGCTCCATTCCTTGTTCTCGGCGATATCCCAGCCGGTATTGGCTTCGGCGCCCGGCACACCCGAGGCTTCCTGAAGCGTGTAGGTGATCTCGAAGGCGCGGAAGTTCAGCGTCAGCGATTCCTGCACGCGGTCCAGACCGTCCTTGGCGCCGCCGGTGGAGTAGCTGCTGACCAGGATCTGCTTCATCTTGATGCGGAAATACTCGACCGGGTTGTCGCCGCCCGACTTGCGCACGATCAGCTCGCCCTCGTCGATATGGGCACCGTTGGCGCAACGCTTGATCAGGTCGTTCGACGACAGGTCGACATATTTGTTGATGTTCAGGTCCTGCACCGAGACTTTGCCGCCGCCGCCGCCCGGACCCATATGGGTGGTGCCCGACTGGCTCATGCCCCAGCTCCAGGCGAGAACGTCGATGTTGTCCTTATAGGTGGCGTCCTGGGACTCGCCCCGGATGTTGTTGGAAAGTTTCAGGAAGATATCAACAGCCATGATTTGCGCTCCTCATGTGGTGGCGGTTGGAAGTCACTTGCCCTTGGGCAATTTCGAAACGAGGCTCATGCCGATATCCATGCCTTCCAGCTGGAAATGCGGCTTGAGGAAGAACTTGCCCATGTAGTAGCCGGGGTTTTCCTCGTCCTCGACCACCTCGACCCGTGCGCCGGCCAGGGGCTTCTTGGCCTTTTCCTTCTCGCTGGCGCTTTCGGGGTTGGCGGCGACGTATTTGTTGATCCAGGTCTGCAACGAGTTCTGCAACTGGGTCCGGTCGGGGCTTTGCCCGATCTTGTCGCGCACCATGCATTTCAGATAATGGCTGAAGCGCGACACGGCGAAGATATAGGGCAGCCGCGCCGACATGTTGTCGGAGGCCGTCGCCAGATCGTCGACGTATTTCTTCGGCCGGTAGAGGGTCTGGGCGCCGATGAAGGCGGCCTTGTTGGTGTGCTTGCGATGCACCAGCCCGATCAGGCCGGCCTTCGACAGCTCGCCCTCGCGGCGGTCGGTGATCGAGACCTCGGTGGGGATCTTGGTCTCCTTGGTGCCTTCGCCGGTCTCGAAGACCGGGGTGGGCAGGTCCAGCACCTCGCCGCCCGACTGCACGCCGCGGATCTGCACCGTCCAGCCGAATTCCTTGTGCGCGCGGTTGATGTTCGCCGCCATCGCATGGGCGGCATTCATCCAGGCGTATTTGCCGCCGTCATGGCCGTCGGTCTCCTCCTCGAAGCCGAATTCCTCGACGGTGATGCCGCTGGCCTGGCCGTAGGGGCTGCGGGCCAGCACGCGCGGGGCAACCAGGGCCAGATAGCGGCTGTTCTGGCTGTCGCGCATGGCGTTCCAGTCGGCATATTCCGGCAGGTCGAAGATCTCCGACAGGTCCGGGGGCACGCCCAGCTCCGACCAGTTGTCCAGCCCCAGCAGCGCCGGCCCGGCCGCGGCGAGGAAGGGCGCATGCGCCGCCGCCGCCACCTTGGACAGGTCGCGCAGCAGCGCCACATCGGCCGGGGTGTGATCGAAATAATAGTCGCCGACGATGGCGCCGAAGGGCTTGCCGCCCAGCGTGCCGAATTCCGATTCATAAACCCGCTGGTGCAGCGGCGACTTGTCCCATTTCGCACCGGGAAAGCGGCGCATCATCCGCTGCAATTCCGATTTCGAGGCGTTCATCACCTTGACCCGCAGGGTCGAGTCGGTCTCGGAATGGTTGATCGTATAGGCCAGGCCCAGCCAGGAGGATTCCAGCTGCTGGAAGGTCTCGTGATGCATGATGGCGTTGATCTGGTCCGACAGCTTGGCGTCGATCCGGGCCAGCATGGCGCCGATGGTGTCGATCACGTCCTCGGCGATCAGGGTCTGGTCGCCCAGCGCCTCGCGCGCCAGCGCGACCACGGCATTGTCCACCTCTTCCGCGGCCCGCTCGGTGCGCGGCTTGATGGTCTGGCGCAGCATGTCCGAAAATTCGTCCAGCTCGGCCAGTGCGTTGCGTTCGGTTGCGACCTGCTGCTGCTCGGCCATCTCAGTCTTCCTTCTGCTCGCCGGCCTCGGCATCCGCCTCGGCGCGCGCTTCGCGCTCGGCCAGGGCGGCCATCAGTTCCGGGTCGTTCAGCAGCCGCCGGATTTCCTCCTGCGCCTTGGGCTTGGCGTTCATGTAGCGTTGCAGGTTGGCCAGGTGCTGGCGCGCCTCCAGCAGTTTGCGCAGCGCCGGCACCTGCCGCGCGATCGAGGCCGGGCCGAGGTCGTCCATCTTGTGGAATTCCAGCTCGATCCCCAGCCTGCCCTCGCCGGTGCCCAGCTTGTTCTCGACATTGAAGCTGAGGCCGGGCGAGACCGAATTCATGTAGCTGTCCAGCGTGGCCGAGGTCACATCGGTGAACTCGCGCTCCTCCATCGGGGGCTTCTCGACCTTGGAGGCATTCCCGGACAGGTCCGACAGCACACCCATGACGAAGGGCAGTTCCACCATCTTCTCGGAATCATACGGGTCTTCGTAGGAGATCTGCACCCGCGGCGGGCGGTTGCGCTTGATGAAATCCGTTGCCTTGTCCGACGACATTTTGTCCCTCCTCAGATGGGGCAGTTTGGTTTCTCTATACCCGCCGCAGTCACATCGCGCGAAAGGCCCCTGCGGTTCCCTCTCCGGGAACGAATATATCCATTTTTCTGCGGCTCTTGTGAAAAATGCAATGAAACGGGCCTGTGACGTTACGGTTGTGTCGCGCGCGGGATGATTTCCGACAGGATCGACTCGAAGCCACGATCCAGGAAAGTCCGCGCCCGCGCCAGCAGAATCGGGATCGGGCTGGCCGGCTCGGCGCCCCGGAACCAGCCCTCCAGCGCCGCCAGTTCCGCCGACAGCGCCGCGCGGTCGCGCAGGGGCGGGGTGGCGATGCCGGCGGGGTCCGGCTCCGGCTCGGGATCGGGGGTGGCGGCGCCGGTCAGGGCGCGCAGCCGCTCCATCGGCAGCGCGAAGCCGCTGTCGGGCGAGAAGGCGATCACCGCGCGCGGCGCATCGGCGGGCATCAGGGTCTCCAGCGCCTCGATCAGCGGCTTGCCGATCAGCAGCCGCGCCTGCACCACCAGCAGCAGCGCCGGCGACGAGGGTTCCGCGCGCGCCAGCCACGCCTCCGCCGCCATCAGCCGGGCGCGGGCCTCGGCGCGGCTGGCCACGGCGATGGCCGGCACGGCCGGGTTGGCGGGTGCCACGGGCGAAGGCGCGGCGGTGGCCGGCCCGGCCTCGGGTTCCGGCTCGGTCGCCGGCGCGGGTTCCGGCGCGGCATCGGCGGTCACCTGCAAGTCCGGGCGCCCCTGCGCGATCAGCGCCTGGATGTCGCGCATCATCCTGACCGGCGCCGACAGGTCGACCGAGAACGCGCCCGCCTCGGGCTTCCTGACCTGCCGCTCGATCCGGGTCATGGCCCCGATGGCCCGCGCCAGCGCATCATGCAGCCGCGCCACCTCGGCCGCCGCGCCCGGATGGCGGATGGCCGAGACCATCGCCCCCGCCTCCAGCCCGTCCTCGCCGGCGCGCGCCGGAACCTGCCCCGTCGCCACCTGATACAGCCGCAGCGAGACCGTGGCCTGCTCCAGCAGCCCCAGATGCTGCAAGGCCGAGACCACCGCCGGCTGGCTGGCCAGCCCGTCCAGCGCCCCGCGCCGGTCCGAGGCCCCCGAGGACGTATCGGGATGCACCGCCTGCGGGAAGGTTTCCAGCAGCCCGGCCATCGCCTCCACGCTGTCGGCGAAATCGCCCGCCTTGCCGGCGAGGATCTGGAACCGCGCCAGCAGCGACAGCAGCCGCAGATCGCGCGAGCGTTTCAGCAGGCCGGTGATCACCCCGGTCTCGCGCGGCAGGTCGATGCTGCGCGGGTCGAACAGCCGGTCCTCGGAGCCTTCGCGCCCGTCGCGGCCGCCGGTGATGCCGGGGGTGAAATACCGCTCCGGCATGCGGGATTCGGCCTCATAGTAGTAATCGACGAAGGCCTCGTCGTCCTCGCGCTCCAGATCGGGACCGCATGGGGCGTCCTCGCCGATGGGGTCGAGCAGCCAGTCCAGTTTCATCGCCGCCTCCTGTCAGGTGCCCTTGCCGCTGGTTCCCTCGGGCCGCTCCGCCCCCACCTCCGGCATCGGGGCGCTGGGCACGGGCGTCAGCACCGGCGGCGGGCGCGGCGGCGGGTCCAGGGGCATGGCGCCCCCCTGCGCGCGCGCGATCACCTCGCGATAGCTGGCGGAGAAATGCTTCAGGAACTCGTCGAGGATGCCGTTGTCGTGGCCGGCACTCTTGCTGTCCCATCGCTGGACGAAGATCTCCCAGGCCCGCGCCCGGCGGTTCGAGCCGAGACGCACGCCCCCCGTCTCGGCCTCGGCCTCGATCTTTTCGGGCGCCAGGTCGCCCAGCAGCTTCGCCAGCGCCGGCTGCAGCGCGGCGAAGACCGCCGCCTGATGCAGGCGCAGGTCCTTCAGCGCATCCTCCAGCCCGGCCGGCCCGGCCTGAAAGCCGGCGCGGGGGCGCAGGAACATGGCCTCGATGGCCTGCTCGGCATCGGGCAGGAATTTCAGCGGGTTGTTGTCGGTGGCGCCGCGCATGGTGCGCTCTCCCGCCAGGGCGAACTGCTTGGTGGCGGCGCGGTCCTGCAAGGACAGCATCACCTCATGCGCGACATGGCGCATCGCCTCGCCCAGGCTGCGGGCCAGGGCGTCGGCGGGCATGTCCGCGAACAGGTCCGCGGGCAGGCCGGCCCCGCTGCAAAAGGCGCGCAGGAAGATGTCCGCCGTGACCGGCGCCGCCACCGGCGGCGGCGCGGCGGGCGGGGGGGCGGGCGGCTGGGCCGGCGCCGCCGCGAAAGGATGCGCCGGCATGGCCTGCGGCACGGCAGCGGGTGCCGGCGCCGGGGGCGGGGCGAAATGCGCCGGCGTGGCGATGAACTCCTCGGCGAAATCCGGGCCGCGCCGGGCGGGCGCCTGCGGCAGCGGGTCGATCGCCACCGGCAGGCCGGTGCCGGCGACCGCCCAGGGGTCGTCCTCGGGCATCGAGGCGGCGGCGCCGAAATCGGGGAACGAGGCCGGCGACATCGGCGCCTGCGGCTGGGCCTGCGCCCCCTGCCCGATCAGCGCCACGATCACGTATTGCCCGACCTGGAAGCGGTCGCCATGCGCCAGCCGGTGCGGCCCGTCCAGCCGATAACGCTGCCCGTGCAGGAAGGTGCCGTTGGTGGACAGGTCGCGCAGCCACCACGCATTGCCGTCGAAGCTGATGTCGAAATGATGGCTTGAGATGTGCCGGCTGACATCGGGCAGCACCCAGCCCATGCCCGCGCCCCGCCCGACCGAGATCCCGCCGGGCGGCACCTCGACGCTGACCGCGCCGCCGTCGTCGAGCTGGTGGAAATTCTCGATATGCAGGGTCAGGCTCATGGCGGCTCAATGATCGCGGAACAGGGGTTGGGCCATGTCGATGAACCGCGCCAGGAAGACCGGGCGGCGGTTCAGGTCGGCGCGGGCCAGGCAGGACAGCACGGCGCTGTTGATCGCCTGCGGGGTGCGCCAGACCGGCGCGGCCAGCGGGTCGTTGGGCGCAGGTCCACCCGAGGACCAGCCCACCGCCAGCCCCAGCAGCACCGAGGGGCTGCGCGAGGGGGCATAAAGCGCCTCGCGCATCACCCGGTGGCGCATCGGCGTGTGCGGATTGGCCAGCCAGCCGGCGATCAGCTCCAGCATCGGGCGCTCCATCGGGTTGAGGTA
Organism: uncultured Paracoccus sp.; assembly: GCA_934533075.1. Lineage (GTDB taxonomy): Bacteria > Pseudomonadota > Alphaproteobacteria > Rhodobacterales > Rhodobacteraceae > Paracoccus. The sequence continues at coordinate 367 of CAKTBJ010000044.1, read as the reverse complement.
TTCCGCCATCGCGCGCAGGCATTCATAGGCCCAGCCCGCCGCGCGCTCCGGCAGGGCGGCGAAGGCGGTATAGGTCACACCCTCCTCCGGCGTGGTCGAGGCCCGCAGGCGCAGCAGGAATTCCAGCCCGTCCTCCTCCTCGCGCGGGCGCTGCATGGTCAGGCTGCCGATCTCGGGGATCTGGCGATAAAGCGCCCACGGGGTCGGGCAGCGCAGGGCGGTCGAGGGCGGGCGGGTGCGCTCCTCCATCGGGCGCGCATCCACGACGCGCAGCGCCGGGCGGGTATTGCCGCCGCGCCGCGCGGTCACCTCGGCCCGGCCGGCGCGCGCCGCCGCATCACCCGCCGGCGGCGGCGCGGCGGAGGGC
>CAKTBJ010000043.1 GCA_934533075.1 uncultured Paracoccus sp. | reverse complement strand
GAGGCCCGCAACCTCGTGCAGATCTATGCCGCGCTGGCCGGCGAGGCGCCGGATCAGGTTCTGGGGCGGTTCGAGGGGCAGGGGTTCGGGGCGTTCAAGCCGGCTCTGGCCGATCTGGCGGTGTCGGTGATGGCGCCGATCACGAAGCGGATGACGGATTATCTGGCCGACCCGGCCGAGATCGACCGCATCCTTGCCGATGGTGCGGAACGCGCCGACGCCATCGCCCGCCCGATCCTGCGCGAGACGCAGGAGATCATGGGGATACTGCATCCCAAAGGGTGAGGGGTTTACACGGAAGGCCCGCTATCCGGCGGGCCTTTCCCTTTCGGCGGTGTATCTCGCTAGCCCTGGCTCATTCCCTCACCGGCCAGCTTCAGCCCCAGCGCGGCAAAGGAGGCCGCGAAGGCGCGGCGCAGCCAGTTCATCGCCCGCTCGCTTTGCAGCAGGCGCTGGCGCCCGGTGTTGGCAATCGCGACATAGCCCATGAATACCACGAAGGTCATGGCCGTGAAGCCGAGGCCGAGTTCGAACAGCAGGCCCGCCGAACTGCCCACCGGAACGAACTGGGGGATGAAGGCCACGAAGAACAGCGGCAGCTTGGGGTTCAGGATGTTCAACAGGATGCCGCGCCATACCAGCATGCCCGGCGCGACCGGCGTGCTTGGCCGCACCGACAGCCCGCCCCTGTCGTTGAGCACGGCCCAGGCCATCCAGAGCAGATAGGACACCCCGGCGAGCTTGATCGTCTGGAACAGGACCGCGCTGGTGTGAAGGATCGCCGCCAGGCCGGCCATCGCCACGACCAGATGAAAGACGGTGGCGATCGTGCAGCCTGTCGCGGCCCAGAACCCGGCGCGCATACCGCCGCCGAGGGCAACCGACAGCGTATAGACCACGCCGATGCCCGGCGCGAGGCAGATGACGAAGGCCGTCAGCAGATATTCGATGCTCATGGAAAGCCTCCAGCCGAGCGGGATATGGCGGGCATGAGATACCGTTGCCGGGGTATATTCAAGGACGGCACCCGGTGCCTGCGGTCCGCCGTTCACCGCAGGATTGGCGGGCCTTTCTCGCGTTTCGGCTCCGGCGGCGGCGCAGGCGGGGCCTCGATCACGATGCGCGGGGCGCCTTCGGGCGGGGTCAGGGGGGCGAAGCTGACATCGAGGCCACCCGGCAAGGGCGGCAGGAAGGCCGCCAGCTCGCCGATGGCCTTGGCGATGGCCGGCTCATGGGCCGGCTCGGCGCCCTGCACCAGCAGCAGATGCCCTTGCCGCCCGTCCGCCCAGGTGGCGCGGGTCAGCACCGCCGCCTGCGCCAGCCCGGCCATGTCGGCCAGCCGCTCGCCCAGGGCAGGCAGGAAGGCAGCCGCAGCCCCCGCATCGGGCGGGGAGAGGCGCGCGGCATCCTCGCCGGCATCGGGGCCACTGGAAAGAGCCGTAACAAGCCACGACAACATTTCGGAATCAATCAGCATTTCCGAGGGTGCGCCGGGGTTGACCAGCAGCGCCACGCCGGCCTCGGCCAGCATCCGCGCCAGCACCCGGCCGGGCATGGCGGCATAATCCACCGGGCGGCCGAAGAACCCCGCCAGCCGGTCGTCGCTGTCGCAGGCCAGCGCCAGAGGTCCCTCCGGCCCGTTGAGGCGCAGCAGTTCGGCGCGCTGCCCCTCCGCCTCGCCGGCCAGGGCCGCATAGAGCAGCGTATCGGCCAGCCGGCGCAGGACGGCGGCGCGGGCGGGGGCGTCGGCCTCGTGGAAGGGCGTGGCGCACAGGCTGTCCAGCGGGGTCATAGCACCTCCTTCAGGCGGGCTTGCAGGGCGGGCACGGTCTCGGCCTCGAACCACGGGTGGCGTTTCAGCCAAGCGGTATTGCGCCAGGAGGGATGAGGCAAGCAGAACACCGAAGGCGCATGGTCGCGCCATGCCCGCAAAGCCGGCGCCAGCGGCCCGCGATGCCCCAGATGCCAGCGCATCGCATAGGCGCCGATCAGCAGCGTGACCTGCGGCGCGAGCTGCGCCATCACCCGCGCCCTCCAGACCTCGGCGCAGATCGGAGGCGGCGGCAGGTCTGACCCCCTGGCGTCATAGCCCGGAAAGCAGAAAGCCATTGGAACGATGGCGATACGGGTGGAATCGTAGAAAGTTTCGCGATCCACGCCCATCCATGCCCGCAGCCGGTCGCCGGACCGGTCGTTGAAGGGCAGCCCGGTTTCATGCACCCGCATCCCCGGCGCCTGGCTGGCCACCAGCACCCGCGCGCCGGGCCGGAACCAGGCCACCGGGCGCGGCGGGTGGGCGGTCGCGGTTGCGGCGAAACGGTCGGCGCACAGCCGGCAGGCGCGGATGTCCCCGGCCAGCGCGGCGGGGTCTTCGAGGGCCTCGGACGTTAGGGAATTCTTCATCCCTGTCAGCTATGCCCGAAAGCCGCGCCTGCCAAGGTGGACAGCGACGCGCCCGGCCCCTATGTTCCCTCGATCATGGCCGGGCCGCGACCCTTCGCGGCAGCGCCCGACCAACCGCCATCCGGGCCGAGAATGCTGGAATTCGACAACGTATCCAAGTCCTTCTGGACGGGCAGACAGCGCAAGGTGATCCTCGACCGGGCCAGCTTCCGGGTCGAGCTGGGCAATTCGATGGGCATCCTGGCGCCCAACGGCACCGGCAAGACCACGCTGATCAACATGATGTGCGGGCTGGAAAAGCCGGACGAGGGGCAGATTCGCTCCTCCTGCCGGGTGTCCTTCCCGCTGGGTTTCATGGGCGGGCTGACCCCGAAGCTGTCGGCGAACGAGAACGTGCGCTATATCGCGCGCATCTATGGCATCGACCCCGATTATGTCGAGGCATTCTGCCGCTGGCTGTGCGATATCGGCGAATATTTCGACCGGCCGGTGGGCACCTACAGCTCTGGGATGCGCGCCCGGCTGACCTTCTCGCTGTTGCTGGCGATGGAGTTCGACATCTACCTGATCGACGAGGGCATGCCCCAGACCACCGACGCCAATTTCAACCGCAAGGCCGGCGGCGTGCTGTTCGAGCGGCTGAAGACCGCCACGGTCATCATCGTCTCGCACCAGGCCCAGACGATCGAGCGGTTCTGCCGCCGGGCGGCGGTGCTGCGCGACGGCAAGCTCTACCAGTTCCCGAACCTCGAAGAGGCAAAGCAATACTATGACTACTCCGCCTGAGGCGAAGCTTTACCATACGCGGCGGGACGAAACCGTGGTGCGCCTGCCGGAAACCGGCGCGGGCGCGGGTCCGGGTGCCGCGAAGCCGGCGCCGGCGCCGCGGGTCGAGGTGTCGCGCCGCCCCGGCGCGCAGGGCAGCCCCGGCGCGACCCTGCTGAACGACGGCGGCACCGATGACGGTTTCGGCAATTTCAGCCTGTTCCCCGAGGATGGGGCAAAGGCCGATGCGCCCGGCGCCGAGGCCCCGGCGGAGGGGGCGCCGGATTTCGACCTCGCCGCCGCCATCGCCGCCGTGAAGGCCGAGAATCTGGCCCCCCGCCGCCTGCGCATCGCCGAACGCATCGCCGCGCTGCACCAGATCGAGGCCGCCTCGCCCGAGGAGGCCGTGGCCAGGCTGCGCCAGCGGGGCATCGACCCGTTCCACCGTGACGCACTGCGCCGCGCCGTGGCCGAGGAGGGCGCCCGCGCCGGCACCGCGCCCTCGCCGAACCTGCCCTCGGTGGTGCCCAAGCGCGAGGCCCTGCCCGCCAAGGCCCCCAAGGCGCCGCCGCCGCCCGCCCCGGCGCGGGGCCGCGCGCCCCTGCCCACCGGGCCGGGCGAGCTGTCGGAGGCGCGCCGGGCCGAGGAAATCCTGACCATCCAGCGCGACATCGCCCGCCGCCGCCGCCGCCGGCTGTGGATGCTGTTCGCGCGGCTGACGGCCTTCGTCTTCATCCCGACCATCGTGACGGGCTGGTATTACTTCACGCAGGCGACGCCGCTTTACGCGACCTTTTCGCAGTTCCAGGTCCAGCATGCCAATTCCAGCGGCGGCGGCGGGCTGGGTTCGCTGTTCAGCGGCACGCAGATGGCCACGAACCCCGAATCGGTGGCGATCCAGTCCTATCTGACCTCGCGCGATGCCATGCTGCGGCTGGACCAGGACATGGGCTTCAAGCGCGCCTTCCAGGACCCGGCCATCGACCCGCTGACCCGGCTGGCCCCCGACGCCACCAACGAGGCCGCCTTCGGCACCTACAAGTCGTCGGTGAAGATCGGCTACGACCCGACCGAGGGCGTGATCAACATGGAGGTGGTCGCCCCCGATCCGCAGCTTTCGCGGGCCTTCTCGCTGGCGCTGATCCAATATGCCGAGGAGCAGGTGGACCAGATGACCGGCCGGCTGCGCAGCGACCAGCTGGACGAGGCCCGCGCCACCTACGAGGATGCCGAGGCCAAGGTGCTGGAAGCCCAGCGCCGGGTGCAGGAATTGCAGGAGCGGATGGGCATCCTCGATCCCGCGGCCGAGAGCGGCGCCGTGCTGGGCCGCGTCGGCGCGATGGAAGCCGAGCTGGTGCAGAAGCGGCTGGACCTGGGCACGCTGGAATCGAACCCGCGCCCCAATGCCAGCCGCGTCGACGCCCTGAAGGGCGAGATCGCCCGGCTGGAGGAGATGATCGCCCAGACCCGCCTGCAACTGACCGAAAGCACGGAGGCGCGCAACTCGCTCGCGGCGGTCAGCGGCGAATTGCGCATGGCCGAGGCCGAGCTGATGACCCGCCAGCAGATGCTGGCCTCGACGCTGGCGCAGCTTGAGGCGGCGCGGATCGAGGCCAACAAGCAGGTGCGCTACCTCACGCTGTCGGTGGCCCCGGTGGCCCCGGACGAGGCCACCTATCCCCGCGCCGGCCAGAACACCTTCGTCGCCCTTCTGATCTTTTCCGGGATTTACCTGATGATTTCTCTGACTGTCTCGATCCTGCGCGAACAGGTGTCGTCGTGAGTGCCGCGCCCCGTCATGTCGTGCTGGGCGGCGGCGATACCGCCACCGTCACCTTCGGCAACGACCGCCCGCTGGTGCTGATCGCCGGCCCCTGCCAGCTGGAAACGCTGGACCATGCGCTGTCCATCGCCGCGCCCCTGGCCGAGGCCTGCGCGCGCGAGGGGGTGGGCTATGTGTTCAAGGCCAGCTACGACAAGGCGAATCGCACCTCGCTGTCGGGCCGCCGCGGCATCGGCATCGACGAGGGGCTGCGCATGCTGGAGGCGGTGCGCGCCCGCATCGGCTGCCCGGTGCTGACCGACATCCACGATCCCGAGCAGGCGCGGACCGCCGGCGCGGTTGTGGACGTGATCCAGATCCCGGCCTTCCTGTGCCGCCAGACGGACCTTTTGCTGGCGGCCGGCAACACGCCGGCGGCGGTGAACGTCAAGAAAGGCCAGTTCCTGGCGCCCTGGGACATGACCAATGTCGTGGACAAGCTGGTCTCGACGGGCAACCGGCGCATCCTGCTGACCGAGCGCGGTGTCAGCTTCGGCTACAACACCCTGGTGGCGGACATGCGCAGCCTGCCGATCATGGCCGCGACGGGCTGGCCGGTGGTGATGGACGCCACCCATGCGGTGCAGCAGCCGGGCGGGCAGGGCGGCAGCACCGGCGGCCAGCGCGAATTCGCCCCGGTCCTGGCGCGGGCGGCGGTGGCGGTGGGTGTGTCCTCGGTCTTCATCGAGACGCATGAGGACCCCGACAACGCGCCGTCGGACGGCCCGAACATGATCCGGCTGGAGCAGATGCCGGCCCTGATCGCCCGGCTGGCGGCTTTCGACCGGCTGGCGAAGGGCTAGCCGGCACAGGCGTTCAGGTTGGTGCGGGTCGGGCCTTTTTTCGACTTGCACCCGCCTTCGGGCTTGGCTAGATACCGGCCCACGGTTGGGGCGTAGCCAAGTGGTAAGGCACCGGTTTTTGGTACCGCGCACCGTAGGTTCGAATCCTACCGCCCCAGCCAGTTTCCTGATTTCGTTGCGATTCAACCCGCTTCCACGGCGACCTGCTGACATGAGTGCCGCCGCTTCCGCCCTGACGGGGCGGCGGGCAGGCGGGTGATGCGGGCGGGTCTTCGGGCGCGGCCCGATCGAGTCTCCGGGCCGGGTGCGTGGCGTGCCGTCGCCTTCGGCCTCGCCGATCATCGCGGCCAGGCCGGCAGCCGGGCATGCTGCGCCACGGCGCTTCCCGCGCGGTGTTTCGCCTGAGTCTGCCCGGCGATGGGCGCGCTGCCGCGCCAGCCGCCGGGGGCGGGTTGCGGTCCGGGATGGTTTGCTTATCCTGACCGAAAATCGGGCAAGGGGCAGAGAGCGACATGATCATCAGCAGGCGGCATTTCGGTTTCGGTATCGGCGCATTGGCGCTGTCGGCATGCAGCGGCCCGGCGCGGATCGGCGCGCCCTCAGGCCCGGCGCCCCTGCCGGACGACCTGCGCCCGGTGCCGGATGCCGGCTATGACGCCTGGGTGGCGGCCTTCCGCAGCCGGGCGGCGGCGCAGGGGATTTCCGAGGCGACCTATCGCGCCGCCTTCCGCTCGGCCGGGTTCCTGCCCGGCGTCATCACCCGCGACCGCAGCCAGCCCGAATCCACGCGCACGCTGGAGGATTACCTCTCCACCGCCGCCTCGGACGAGCGCGTGGCCAAGGGGCGGCAGGCCTTTGCCCGCCACCGCGCCGTGCTGGGGGCGCTGGAAGGCCGCTACGGCGTCGATGCGACGATCATCACCGCGATCTGGGGGCTGGAAAGCTCCTACGGGGAGCGCCGGGGGGATATCCCGGTGATCTCGGCCCTGTCCACGCTGGCCTATGAGGGCCGGCGCGGCGCCTTCTTCGAGCAGCAGCTGGTCGCCGCCCTGCGCATCGTCCAGAGCGGCGACATCACGCCCGAGCGGATGACCGGAAGCTGGGCGGGGGCGATGGGGCACACCCAGTTCATCCCGACCTCCTATCTGGCCTATGCCGTCGATTTCAACGGCGACGGCCGGCGCGACATCTGGTCGGCGGACCCGACGGATTCGCTGGCCTCCACGGCCGCCTATCTTGCCCGCAGCGGCTGGACCCGCGGCCTGCGCTGGGGCGGCGAGGTTGGCAACGGCGCGCCGCAGGGCACCATCATCCAGCCCCAGCCCGGCGGCCCGCGCTTTGCGGTGACCGGCAATTTCCGGGCCATCAAGCGCTACAACAATTCGGACCTCTATGCGATCGGGGTGGGGCATCTGGCCGACCGGATCGGCGGCGGCGGCCCGCTGAGGGGCAGCTTTCCGCCCGATGCGAACGGCATGACCAAGGCCGACCGGATCGCGTTGCAGCGGCGGCTGACGGCGCGCGGCTACGATACCGGCGGCGCCGACGGGGTGATCGGCGCCAAGAGCCGCGCCGCGATCAGCGCCTATCAGGCCAGCATCGGGCAGGCGCCGACCGGCGTGCCGTCGCTGGCGCTGCTGCGCAGCCTCGGCTGAACCCGCGCGGGCGGAAGCGGGGCATCGGCCCTCCCTTGCTGTCGCGGGGCGGCGGACGGCACGTCCGGCGCCAGCCCTCGCGATCCCGAGGCGGGCGCATGCCCAGCCTGCGCGACGGGGCGCCGGGAAGGCCACCCGCGCCCGGCAGGGGCGGGCGGCCATCCTTGACAAATCCGGCCGAATGGCGCCGCATGCGCCGCAACGCGACCTGCCATCGGAGCCACGAATGTCCCCCCATGCCAACGATCCGGGCGCCGAGATCGCGCGCCTCGTCCAGAAGGTCGAGCCGCGGCTGATCGAGCTGCGCCGCGACATCCATGCCCATCCCGAGATCGGCTTCGACACCATCCGCACCGCCGGAATCGTCGCCGACGAGTTGCGCGCCCTGGGCCTGGAGCCGCGGACCGGCATCGGCCGCACCGGCGTCGTGGCCGAGATCGCGGGCGGCCGCCCCGGTCCCTGCCTGATCCTGCGCGCCGACATGGACGCGCTGCCCATCCATGAGGAGACCGGGCTGCCCTTCGCCTCGACCGTGCCGGGCAAGATGCATGCCTGCGGGCATGACCTGCATACGGCCTCGCTGCTGGGCGCGGCCTCGGCGCTGGTGGAACTGGCGCCGCAACTGGCCGGCACCGTGCGGCTGGTGTTCCAGCCGGCCGAGGAAACGCTGGACAGCGGCGCCGCCGCCATGATCGCCGATGGCGCGGCGGATGGCGTGGACATGGCCATCGCCTTCCACAACCGCCCCGAACATCCCGCCGGGCTGATCACGCTGAACCGGGGCGCCAGCACGGCCTCCAGCGACGAGTTCCGGGTGGTCCTGCATGGCCGGTCCGGCCATGCCGCGCGGCCCCATGCCGCGGTCGATCCCATCGTCGGCGCGGCCTGCCTGATCACCCAGCTGCAAACCGTGATCTCGCGCGAGATGGACCCGGCGCTGTCGGCGGTGCTGACCGTGGGCCATGTCGAGGGCGGGGCCACGCAGAACATCATCCCCGACAGCTGCCTGTTCCGGGGCACGGTGCGCTGCCGCTCGCCCGAATCGCGGGTGCGGGCCGAGGCCGCGTTCCGGCGGATCTGCGAGGGCACGGCGGCGGCGCTGAACCTGCGGGCCGAGGTGGACTATCTGCGCGGCGCGCCGCCGCTGATGAACGACGACGGCATGATCGACCGCACGGCGCAGGCGCTGGGCGCCCAGTTCGGCGCCCCGGTGGGGGTCGCGCCGGGCAGCAGCTTCGGGGCCGAGGATTTCGCCTTCTTCTCCGAGCGCGTGCCCTCGGTGCATATCATGGTCGGCTCCGGCCAGCCGGGGCGGGACGACCGGCTGCATAATTCCGACTATCAGCCCGACGAATCCTGTATCGCGCAAAGCGCCGTCGCGCTGACGCGCACCGCCGTCGAATTCCTGTCCTGACCGGCGCCCTGCGGCCCGGTTTGCCAACCCTTTGCGTGGGCTGCGGCCCTGTGTCGGCACAGGATGAGGGCGCAGCCGGGCCGGCACAGGGATGGCCGGCCCGCATCCTCGCCCTGACACCGCCCGGACCCCGGGGGTGGCGCGAGAGCGTCGCGGCAGCGCGCCGGCACGGCGCCCTTCCCAGGGCCGAGGCTCCGGGACGCTGGTTCGCCGGCCCATGACACGCTGCCCCGGCCGGCACGCGCAGGCATCCTGCGCGATGCCAGGCGGCGGGGCCTGCGGCAGGCAGCGCGATAACATTAGCGATTCAGTCAGGATTCGTTGACGCTACGGGGCGCCTGCACTAGAAGATTGCGGGCCGGGCGGCATTTCACGCCGCTTTCCCTGCTGTCCACCTGCCTGACGGAGAACCTCGATGATGAAGCCCCTCGCATTCACGCTCGTATCCATGCTTGCAGGCGCCGGGATCGCCGTTGCGGACGAGATCACCGTCCGGCATGCGCGGGGCGAGACCGTGCTGGCCGCGGTGCCGCAGACGGTCATGGTGACGGACTGGGCGGCCTTCGACAACCTGACCGCGCTTGGCGTGCCGGTCGCCGGGGTGCCCGGCTCGGCGCTGCCCGGCCATCTGGCCGACAAGGTGACGGACGACATGCAGAAGATCGGCTCGTTGCAGGAGCCGGACATCGAGGGGATCGCGGCGGCGGCGCCGGATCTGGTCGTCATCGGTGGCCGCTCGCGCACATCCTACGACACCATTTCGCGGCTGGCGCCGGTGATCGACATCTCGGTGGACAGCGGGGCGGTGATCGACGGGGCAAAGGCCAATCTCACCATGCTGGGCGAGGTCTTCGACCGCGAGGAGCGGGCGGCCGAACTGATCGCCGCGCTCGATGCCAGGGTCGAGGAGGCCAGGACTGCCGCCGAGGGCAAGGGCACGGCGCTGGTGATCGTGACCAATGGCGGCAAGATCGGCATCTATGGTCCCGAATCGCGGGTGTCGTGGCTTTACAACACGCTGGAGGTGCCCTCGGTCTTCGACGATGTGGACGACCGCGATCATGGCGGCGACGCGATCACCTTCGAATACCTGCTGCAAGCCAATCCCGACTGGCTGTTCGTGGTCGACCGCGATGCCGGCGTCGGGTCGGGCGGCGAATCCGCCCGCCAGCTTCTGGACAACGAGCTGATCCACCAGACGAATTTCTGGCAGAACGACCGGGTGGTCTATCTGGACCCTACGGCGTCCTATATCACCATGAACGGCCATGACGCGCTGATGCTGCTGCTGGACCAGGTGATCGAGGCCTATAACACGAAATGAGGCCGCAAGCCCGGTCCCCCCACCGGGCAACGCCCCCCGCCAGCAGGCAAAGCCAGTGTATTCCCTTGCGTTCGGCATCGTCGTCACAGCCATCCTTGCCCTGATCAGCCTGACCATCGGCGCCGCCGAGATGCCGCTGGCGGGGCTGTTCTCCGGCGGCGAGCAGGCGGTGCAGGTCTTGCAAATCAGCCGCATTCCCCGGACGCTGGCGATCATGCTGGCCGGCTCGTCGCTGGGCATCGCCGGGCTGGTCATGCAGATGATCGTGCGCAACCGCTTTGTCGAGCCTTCGACTACCGGCACCACCGAATCCGCCATGCTGGGCTTTCTGGCCGCGACCCTGCTGGTCCCCGGCTGGCCGGTCATGGCCAAGATGGTGGTGGCGGCGGGTTTCGCCTTCATGGGCACCCTGCTGTTCCTGCGCCTGCTGAAATTCGTGCCCCTGCGCGAGGTGGTGCTGGTGCCGCTGGTCGGCATCATGCTGGCCGGGGTGATCGGGGCGGTGACCAGCTTCATCGCCTACCGCTTCAACCTGCTGCCCTCGGTCCTGGCCTGGAGCATGGGGGATTTCTCCGGCGTGTTGCGCGGGCGCTATGAACTGCTGTGGCTGGGGCTGGCCTGCACGCTGGTCGCCGGCCTCGCCGCCGACCGCTTCACCGTGGCCGGCATGGGGCGCGAGTTCACCACCAATCTGGGCCTGAACTACCAGCGGCTGATGGTCATGGGGCTGGCCATCGTCTCGGTGATCGCGGCGGTCTGCCTGGTCTCGGTCGGGGCGATCCCGTTCCTGGGGCTGGTGGTGCCGAACGTGGTCAGCCTGATGATCGGCGACAACATGCGCCGCGCCGTGCCCTGGGTGGCGGTGGGCGGTGCCGCCTTCGTGCTGGCCGGCGACATTCTGGGCCGGCTGGTGCGCTACCCCTACGAGGTGCCGATCAGCGTGGTCGTGGGCGTGATCGGCAGCGGCGTCTTCATCGCCCTGCTGCTGCGGAGGCGCCCGAATGCCGCTTGACCGGCCGCGCCTCGTGCTGCTGATCCTCGCGGCGCTGGCGCTGGTCAGCATCGCCTGCTTCATGACGCTGGGCGTGCGTGGCAACTGGGGTTTCGTGCTGCAATTCCGGGGCCAGAAGCTGGCCGGGCTGCTGCTGGTCGCCTGTTCGGTGGCGATCTCGACCGTGCTGTTCCAGACGGTGACGAACAACCGTATCCTGACGCCCTCGATCATGGGTTTCGACGCGCTGTTCATCCTCGTGCAGACCGCGATCGTGTTCTTCCTCGGCACCCGCGTCTTCGCGCTGATGGACCCGCATCTGCGCTTCGGGATCGAGGTCGTGCTGATGACCGGCTTTTCCGGTCTGCTGTTCCGCTGGCTGTTTCTGGGCGAGGAGCGAAGCCTGCATCTGGTGGTGCTGGTCGGCATCGTCTTCGGCATCTTTTTCCGCAGCCTGTCCAACTTCATGCAGCGGCTGCTGGACCCGAATGCCTTCCAGGTCTTGCAGGACAGCTTCTTCGCCAGCTTCTCGACCATCGACCCGACGCTGCTGGGCCTGTCCTGGGGGATCGTCGCGGTGCTGGTGCTGGTGCTGTGGCGCATGGGCCATGCGTTCGACATCCTCGCGCTGGGCCGGGCGCAGGCGATCAGCCTCGGGGTGGACTATCGGCGGGTGGTGATCGTCATCCTGATGATCGTCTCGGTTCTGGTGTCGGTCTCGACCGCGCTGGTCGGGCCGGTCACCTTCTTCGGCCTGCTGGTCGCCAGCCTCGCGCATGGGCTGGTCGGCGCCAGCCGCCACCGTTACGTCCTGCCGGCGGCGGTGCTGCTGGCCGTGATCTGCCTCGTCGGCGGCCAGACGCTGATGGAGCGCGTCTTTGCCTTCGACACCGCCCTGTCGATCATCATCGAATTCGTGGGCGGCATCACCTTCATCATCCTGGTCATAAGGGGGGCGGCCCGATGATCGTCGCAAGCAAGGTCAGCAAGCGGTATGGCACGGGGCCGGTCGTCGACGACGTGACGGTGACGCTGCCGGCCGGGGGTGTCACCTCGATCATCGGGCCGAACGGCGCCGGCAAGTCCAGCCTGCTGTCGATCATCAGCCGGCTGTCGCGCCCCGATGCGGGCCGCGTGACGGTGGACGGGCTGGACGTGGCCACGACGCCGGGCAACGTGCTGGCGCGGCGGCTGTCGATCCTGCGGCAGGACAATCACATGACGGCGCGGCTGACGGTGGGCGACCTGGTGGCCTTCGGCCGCTATCCGCACAGCCGGGGCCGCCTGACGGTCGAGGACAAGGCCCATGTCGACCGCGCGCTGGACTATCTGTCGCTGACCGCGCTGCGCGGCCGCTTTCTGGACGAGCTGTCCGGCGGCCAGCGCCAGCGGGCCTTCGTGGCGATGGTGCTGTGCCAGGATACCGACTATGTGCTGCTGGACGAGCCACTGAACAACCTGGACATGAAGCACGCCGCCAGCATGATGAAGCTGCTGCGCCGCGCCTCGACCGAGCTGGGCAAGACCGTGGTGATGGTGCTGCACGACATCAACTTCGCATCGCGCTATTCGGATCATATCGTGGCGATGCGGGACGGGAAGGTGGTCTGCCAGGGACCGCCCGAGACCGTCATCACCCCCGAGGCCCTGCGCCACATCTACGACATCGCCATCCAGGTGCGCGAGATCGACGGCCACCGGCTGGCGCTGTTCTACGACTGAGCGGCCTTTCCGCATGGGGCGGGGGGGGGCGAAAGGGCCTGCCCCTCCTGCCGCCGGGTTCCCGAAAGCGCGCATCGGGGCAATGGCCGGGCCGCCGTGGCGGGCTGTGCCCCGTGCCGCGGGTGGCCTCCGAGGGACAAACCGCCCCATGCCGGCCCGCCGCCGCCTGTTCCGCGCCGGGGTTCAACAAGTTGGCGCGTGACAAAAGCCCCCGGAATCCCGCATCCTGCGGCAGGTTTCCAGGAGGTTTCGCCATGAAGCAGGTCGCCCGCCCCGAGGCCCCGCCGGAGATCCTCTCCCGCCCCGAATTCGCGCGGATGCGGGCCGAGTATCTGGCTTTCCTCCGGCTGCCCGAGGAACGGCGTGCCCAGACCCGCATGCCCGACCGCAGGCTGCCGGACCTGCCCGGCCTGCTGGCCGCCGTGGCCGAGCCGTTCGGCGGGCTGTGCGCCTTCTGCGGGATCGAGCCGGCGCAGGAGGTCCACCGCTTTCGCCCGCCCGCCGATGCGTTGCCGGCGGGGCAGGGGATCGAGACGACGACGGAATTCAAGCATAGGAAGATTCCCGAGCACTTGCAGAAGCTTGGGCATGTTCCCGGCGATTGGGACGAGGCCGGGACCTTCACCCGCCGCGTCCGGGTGGACTACCCGCTGCATTATGGCTGGCTGGCGGATGCGTGGCAGAACCTCTACCCGATCTGCGCCGGCTGCCGGCCTGCCGAGCCGCACCATTTTCCCGTCTTGGGCGAGCGTGCGCCTGTTCCCGCATGGCAGGGCTATCGCACCTATCAGGAGGAGAACAGCGGGCGCTGGCCCGATCCGATCCCCGAAACCCCGCTGCTGGTCGATCCCTGCGCCACCGATCCCGCCGAGGCCATGATGCTGCACCCGGATGGCCGGCTGGCGGGCCTGAACGACAGCGGTGCCTTCACCATCCGCTTCTTCGACCTGAACCGCCCGGCGCTGGTGGCGGCGCGGGCTGCGCTGCCGGGGGCCGTCCCGCGCCCCACCCGCAGGCCGCGCCGCCCGCGCCCCCGCCGACGCTGGGAACTGGCCAGCATTCGGATCGAGAATTTCAAGGCCATCGAGCGGCTGGATCTGGACATGCCGCCGCGCCCCGAGGGCAGCCCGCCCCGCGCGCCGGCGCTGCTGATCCTGGGCGAGAACGCGGCCGGCAAGTCCACGATCCTGGAGGCGGTCGCGCTGGCGCTGATGAGCGACGCGGCCCGGCGGCGGATCGGGGTGGACCCGGCGCAGTTGCTGCTGAACCCGCGCTATATGGGCAGCGCCGACCTGCCGGTGCGCAAGGAGGGCCGCGTGGCCCTGCATTTCGTGGCGGGGGCGCAGGCGGCGGACGTGACCCTGCGCCTGACGGCCGGAGGCTTCGCCGTCGAGCGGGGCGCGAAGGACCTGCCGCAGGTCCATGCCTATGGCGCCTATCGCCACTATCTCGACGGGGTGCGGGGCCGGAATGCCGAGCGGGGCGTGGTGTCGCTGTTCCGCTCCGACAGCCTGCTGTCCAACCCGCGCGACTGGCTGGCGGCCCTGGCCCCGGACCGCTTCGACGAGGTGGTGCAGGTGCTGCGCTTCGTCTTCGGCGTGGATTTCGAGGCGATCCGGCGCCGCGACGGCGATTGCCTGGTCGTCACCCAGACCGAGGGGATCGAGCAGGAAACCCCGCTTCTGGCGGTGTCCTCGGGCTTTCGCACCGTGCTGGCGCTGATCTGCGACGTGCTGCGCTGGCTGATGGAGGCGCCGGCGACGCGGGCGCTGCGGCTGGAGGATATGCCCGCCCTGATCCTGATCGACGAGGTGGAAGCGCATCTGCATCCGCGCTGGAAGATGACCATCGTCGAGGGGTTGCGCCGCGCGCTGCCGGCGGCGACCTTCCTTGTCAGCACCCATGATCCGCTTTGCCTGCGCCGGGCGGCGCCGGGCGAGGTGCGGGTGATGATGCGCCAGCGCGCCGAGGGCGGGACCGCCCTGCCGGTGATGGTCGAGGCGCTGGACAGCCTGCCCGACATGGGGGTGCTGACGGTTGATCAGTTGCTGACGGCGGATTTCTTCGGGCTGGGCGATACCGACGACCCCGATTCCGTGCAGGCGCTGGACAGCCTGACGGATCAATACGCCTCGGGCGTGGCCGACCTGTCCGACAGCGCCGCGATCCGGCGGATACAGCAGCGCCTGCTGCGCGACCTGCCCATCGGCCGGACCGAGGTCGAGCGCATCGCCCAGGAGGCGGTCGAGACCTATCTGGCCGAACGCCGCAGCCGCCGGCCGCAATGGCGGGCGCATACGCGCGACCGCATCCTCGACCTGCTGCGGGGGCTGTGATGCGCCGGGTGGATCGCCGGGCGGTGAACGTGCCCGCAAGCCTCCTGCCCCATAATCCGGGCCGCAGCCGCCAGAGCGCGGGGGCCGGCGAACTGGCCCGGAACCTCGAAAAATTCGCGGCGGGGCAGGTCAAGGGGATGAGTTTCGCCGCCTATGGGCAGGACAGCGTGAAAGCCGCGCTGCATGCCCTGTTTCATGGGAAATGCGCCTATTGCGAATCCTTCTACGACGCCACCGCCCCCGTGGATGTCGAGCATTTCCGGCCCAAGGGGCGGCTGGCCGAGGATACGGCCCATCCCGGTTACTGGTGGCTTGCGGCGGATTGGGACAACCTGCTGCCCTCCTGCATCGACTGCAACCGGCGCCGGCGCCAGCGCCATGCCGGCGCCGACGGCACGCCGATGGCCGAAAGCTCGGGCAAGCAGGACCAGTTCCCGGTGACCGGGCCGCATGTCGCCAGCCACGAGGCCGATATCGAAGCCGAGCGCCCGCTGCTGATCGACCCCTGCCGCGACGACCCGGCGCGGCATCTGGCCGTCCGCGTGGACTCCGACCCGCTTCTGGCGCTGGCCCTGCCGCTGGACCCGCCCGACCAGCCCCAGCGCGGCGCCACGGCGATCCGGGTGCACGGGCTGAACCGGCTGGCGCTGGTGCAGGAGCGCACGCGCCTCCTGCGCCGGCTGGAACTGCTGCGCGAGGTGCTGGCCCGGCTGGACGAGGCCGCCGCCCTGATCGCCGCATCCGGCGATGCCGGGGCGCGGCGCGCCCTTGCCCCCATCGACGCCGCCGTGGACCGGCTGCTGGAGGACATGCGCGGCATGGCCGCCGAGACCGAACCCTACAGCAGCATGGTCGCCGCCTGGCTGCGCCGCTGGGCCGAAGACCTCGCGCGCGGCGGCGACTGACCGGAAAGGACGCATCATGCCCAAGACCATCGTGATCCTGCTGGATGGCACCTCGAACGCCATCACCGACAAGCGGACGAACATCCTGCGCCTCTATGGCTGCCTGCGGAAGACCGAGGCGCAGATCGTCTATTACGACCCCGGCGTGGGCACGATCGGCATGCAAGGCGCCTGGTCGCGGCGGGTGCAGGAGGCCTCCGAGCTGTGGGGCATGGCGACCGGCATGGGCGTGGACGACAGCGTGAAGCGGGCCTATCGCTTTCTTGCCGAGACCTATTCCGACGGCAAGGCGGAGGGCGCGGGGCGCGACCGCATCTGTATCT
Organism: uncultured Paracoccus sp.; assembly: GCA_934533075.1. GTDB lineage: Bacteria > Pseudomonadota > Alphaproteobacteria > Rhodobacterales > Rhodobacteraceae > Paracoccus. Next base: position 3,227 of record CAKTBJ010000043.1, on the reverse strand, counting down.
TCGGCTTTTCGCGCGGGGCCTATACGGCGCGGATGCTGGCCGGGTTCATCCATGCGCTGGGCCTGCTGGACCGGCGCAACCTGAACCTGCTGGACCACGCTTGGCGGGCCTACAAGCGGATCGGAGAGGGAGAGGCCGAGGACAGCTTCGCCGAGGTCCGGCTTTACGAGCGCATCCTCGATCCCGACCGCCCGCCGATCCACCTGCTGGGCCTGTTCGACACCGTGTCCTCGGTGATCGAGCCGGGTCCCGGCCTCCTGCCGCAGCTGCGCCACCATGCCTTCACCGCGCGCAACCCCTCGGTCGCGCATGTGCGCCATGCCGTCGCGCTGGACGAGCGGCGGCGGATGTTCGAGCCGCTGCTGTGGCCCGAGGCCGGCGAGCACCGCCCGCATCGCTTTCAGCCGGACAGCGCGGTGGCGCAGGACGCGCGCGAGGTCTGGTTCACCGGCAGCCACGGCGATGTGGGCGGCGGCTGGCCGGAGGCGGTCTCGGGTCTCGCCAAGATCCCGCTGCTGTGGATGATCGAGCAGACGAAGCCGCTGGGGCTGGACTATATCACCCAGACGGTGAACCGGCTGGTGCGCGGCGCCCATGCCGGGCAGCCCTATGTCGCCCCCGATGCCCATGCGCCGATGAACGATTCGATGACGGCGGGGTGGAAGCTGCTGGAATTCCTGCCGCTTCCGGCCAGGGGCGAGGGGCTGAAGCGGACGCGCGCCCGGCTGCGCCGCCCGCCCACGGGCGCGCGCATCCATGCCTCGGTGCTGGCACGGGCCGAGGCGGCGGGGCAGCCCCCCGGCCACCTCCCGCCGGGCCACCGGGTCGAGGGCGATGCTGCGGATTGGAGGCCCCCGCCGGCCTGAGCGGTCTGCCGGGGGCGCGATGCCGCGTGGTCCGGCGGCGGCTGCGGCATGGCGGACCGCAGCGCCTCGGCGGACTGCGGGCGATGACCGGCGGTCAGGGACCGGGAAGGCGCGGCGGCGCCGTCGCAGGCCATGCGGCCGGCCCTGCGGGCCTCGGGGGCCGGCGGCGCGTGCCGGGCAGGCCGGACCCCGCGCCGCCCGTCGCGGGGCCGCGTGATCTGCCCATGCCATCAGGGCATGAAGCGCACGGAAATTAACCTGACGTTACCCAGACGGCGCGCAAGCGTATTAGGGTTTTGGCCGCCCGCGCCCCTATCCTCGGCTTGTGAGGGGGGCCAGACGCGACATGCCGACATATGCCGATTCCGTGCTGATCGAGGACGAGACGCTGCGCGACGGCCTCCAGAACGAGGCCACGCTGCTGTCCATCGACGAAAAGCTGGCGCTGATCGCCGGGCTGGAGGATGCCGGCATCCGCCGCATCCAGATCGGCAGCTTCGTCCATCCCGGCCGCGTGCCGCAAATGGCCGATACCGACGAGATCTTCGCCCGGCTGACCCGCAAGCCGGGCGTGACCTATACGGCGCTGATCCTGAACCGCCGGGGGCTGGACCGGGCGCTGGCGGCGAATGTGCCGCATCTGTCGATTTCCGTTTCCGCCAGCGAGACCCACAGCCGCAAGAATGCCGGCAAGGGCACTGACGAGGCGCTGGCCGACATCCTCGCCACCATCCGGGACGCCCGCGCCGCCGGCATCAAGGTCCGGGCCGGCATCCAGTCGGCCTTCGGCTGCGGCTTCGAGGGGCGTATCGACCCGGCCCGCGTGCTGGGCATCGCCCGCGCCTATGCCGAGGCCGGGGTGGAGGAGATCAACCTTGCCGACACCGCCGGCCTCGGCAATCCGCGCCAGGTTCGCGACCTGTCGCGCGCCGTGGCCGAGACCGTGGGCGCCGGCATCCAGCTTTCGCTGCACCTGCACGACACGCGCGGGCTTGGCCTCGCCAACATGGTCGCGGGGTTGCAGGCCGGGGTGGGCATCTATGACGCCGCGCTGGGGGGCTTGGGCGGCTGCCCGTTCATCCCCAGGGCCACCGGCAACATCGCCACCGAGGACACCGCCTTCGCCCTGACCGAGATGGGCATCGACAGCGGCGCCGACTGGCGGGCGCTGGCGGCGCTGGCGCGGGGGCTGGCGCAGCGGATGGGCCGGCAACTGCCCGGCAAGATGGCCCATGTCACCCAACCGGGAGAGGAAAGCGCATGACCCGCACCTATTCGCTGGCCTATCTGACCGTGCCCGGCGTCACCCCAGACGAACAGGTGCATATGGCCCATGCCGCCGGCTATGATGCGGTGGGGTTGCGGCTGATCGCGATGGGTGTGGCCGGCGAGCCGGATTGCGACCCGATCGCGCCGCAGATGATCGCCCGCACCCGCGACGCCATGCGCGCCACCGGCACCGCCTGCCACGACATCGAGCTGGCCCGCATCCTGTCGGACGAGACCCCGGCCCATTACGAAGCCGCCATCGCCGCCGGCGCGGAGCTGGGCGCGAAACACCTGATTTCCTCGGCCTGGACGCGGGGGATCGACGATGACGCCTATGTCACCGATTTCTTCGGCGACCTGTGCGACCTCGCCGCCGGCTACGGCATGACGGTCAGCCTGGAATTCCCGTCATTCTCGCGCCTCATCAACCTGGCCGAGGCGGCGGCGATCCTGCGCGCCGCCGACCGCGCCAATGCCGGGGTGCTGATCGACAGCCTTTATTACCATCTCAGCCACATGACGCCCGAGGACCTGGACAGCGTGCCGCGCGACTGGGTGCGCTTCCTGCATATCTGCGACGCGCCGCGCATCCGTCCCGGCACCCGGCGCGAGATGCGCCAGATCGCCCGCGAGGGCAGGCTTTACCCCGGCGAGGGCGCCATCGACTTTGCGCCGCTTCGCGACCGCTTCCCGGAGGCCGCGATCTCGATCGAATTGCCCAACGCCGCCCGCAGCGCGGCGCTGGGCCATGAGGAACATGCCCGCCGCTGCCTTCGCGCAGCCAAGGCCATCTTTGCCACCGGCAAAACCGCAACCCGCACCGGCACCAACGGTTGACCGGCCGGCACATAGTCAGAGGAGGATCATCATGGCCGAACGCGACATCACCCCCGAGGAAAAACAACTGGTTGCCGATATGGTGGCCCGCGCCCGCAAGGCGATGGACCAGATCAGGGACTACGACCAGGAGCAGGTCGACCGTCTGGCCCGCGCGCTGGGCTGGGCCTGCGGCAACGAGACGACCTTCGTGCGCATCGCCCAGATGGGCGTGGACGAATCCGGCATCGGCGACCGCGAGGGCCGCGCCGGCAA
>CAKTBJ010000042.1 GCA_934533075.1 uncultured Paracoccus sp. | reverse complement strand
GGTTTCCTGCAACATCTCGTCCACGGTCTGGATGACCTTGGCGTTCGAGGAATAGGCGCGCTGGGTCTGGATCAGCCGCGTCAACTCGGCCGCGACATCGGTGGCCGATCCCTCCAGCGTATTGCCGAGGATCGCGCCGGTCGGTCCGTCGCCCGCATCCCACAGGAAGAACGGTCCCGAATCATGAGAGACCTGATAGGTCTGATCGCTGAGCGCGGTCAGGCCGTTCACGTTCGGCACATCCACCAGCGGCACCTTGTAGAGGGTGCGCACGAAGCCTGTGTCGTAGGTGGCCTGAACCAGCCCGTCCTCGTCGACCGCGAGGCCGACGAGGATGCCGGCGGGCGAGCCGTTGCGGCCGATGGCCTGCTGCACGCGGTCGCCGATCTGGGTCAGCCCGTTGGCCTGCCCCGGCACGCCGACGCGCATCGCGATGGTGCCGCCGCCCACCGCCAGCGGGATCGTGCCCGCCGCCGGGTCATAGGCCCCGCCGGCCAGCGCCGTCACCGATGCGATGGAGCCGCCGGTGCCCATCGCATCGTCGAAGGCGATCACATATTGCCCGATCACTGATTCGTCGCCGAGTGTCGACGGATCGTCGGGCGTGGCGGAATCGCGGATGGTCATGGTCCATTCGTTGCTTTTGCCGCTGGCATGGCCAAGGCTGGGCGTGAAATCGACGCTCAGCCGCTCGGAGGTGCCGAGGTTGCCGAAATATTCGATCGTGAACGGGATCGGGGCGCCGTGGGCGTCGAAATCCGTCGCCGTCGCCGGCAGGTTCAGCGCCAGGTCGATGGTGGTGGTCGGGTCGGCGGCGGCCTGGGCCTGGTTGACGATGATCGGTTGCATGCCGGCGGCGGTATCGCGCACGGGGGCGGGGAAGGTGCCGTCGGCATTGGCCGGCCAGCCCAGCAGCACCAGCCCGCCTTGCGTGCGCAGCACCCCGTCCTCGTCCAGCCGGAACGAGCCGGTGGTGGTCAGCGCCAGCGGGCGCTGGCCCTGAGCCTGGTCGATGGCTTCCAGTCGCGTGACCGGCAGCATGCCCCGACCCGTCGCGGCGAGGTCCAGCGGGTGATCCGTGGGCACCAGCGGTCCGCGCTGATCGATCACCCGCGTCGAGGTCACCCGTACCCCGCCGGCGGTATAGGTGCCCTTTCCGGCGGCCTCCCCGATCACCAGGCTGTTGAAGGAGACATCGGCGCGCTTGTAGCCGTGGGTCGATGAGTTCGCGATATTGTCCGCGATGGTCGCCAGCCGGGTCGAGTTGGCAAACAGCCCGGCCACGCTGGCATTAATGGAAGAAGAGATCGACATTTCCGCACCTGTGCTGAGTCGCTTTCCCGGCAGTCTTGCCGGTGGATCGTTAACATCGGCCTAACGGCGGCCGGTCTATCGCAGCAAAATCACCTCGACCCGGTTGTTTCCGGCATCCATCGGGTTCTGGCTGCGGTTGCGGCGGTCGCCATAGGCCGTCACCCGCTGCGTGCGCAGGGGGGTGATGCCGGCCCCCTCGATCAGCGCGCGCACCGCATGCGCCCGCTGGCCCGAAAGCGGCCAGGCCGGGCTGTCGGCGCGCACCGCGCTGACGCCGGCGACATGGCCGGTAAAGGCCAGGTCGTTGCGGGTCCGCGCCAGCGCATTGGCGACGATCCGTGCCAGTTCGCGCAGCGCCGGCGTCGGCTCGGCCGAATCGGCCAGGAACAGCGGCTCGTCGGTCAGGTCGCCCAGCTCGATCACCAGACCCTCGTCGGTCAGGCGGGTGACGACATGGCGCAGCAGCGCCCGGTTCTGCATGGATTCCCCGCCCGCGGCCTTCAGCGCCGATTCCACCGCATGCGCCAGCGCGGCGAGGGCGTCGGGCGACATCACCCCGTCCATCACCGGCGTGGGCGCGGTATTCTGCCCTTCCAGGGTGGCGGCGCCGCCGTTTCGCTGGTGGATCAGCGTCGGGTTGAAGTAGTCCGCCAGCCCGGCCCGCTGCTTTTCCGTGGTCGCGTTCAGCAGCCACAGCAGCAGGAAGAACGCCATCATCGCGGTGACGAAATCGGCATAGGCCACCTTCCACGCCCCGCCATGATGGCCGGCCGCCGCCGCCCCCTGCGTCTTGCGGATGATGATGGTGGTCTGATTCTGCCCCTCCGGCATGGTGCGGCCCTTCCTGCATGTCTGGCCGTCAGGCTGGGCCAACCCGCCCGCCAGAACCAGTTAACGCAGAAAATGCTATCTACTTTCCGGCCCGGATCAGGGCGGCGGCGCGCTCGGCGATCATCACCACCGGGGCGTTGGTGTTGCCCGAGGTGATGCGCGGCATGACCGAGGCATCCGCGACCATCAGCCCCTCGACCCCGCGCAGGCGCAATTGCGGATCGAGCACCGAATCAGGTCCCGCGCCCATCGGTGCCGTCCCGACCGGGTGGAAGATGGTCGAGCCGATGCGCCCGGCGGCCTCGGCCAGCGCCGCGTCATCGTCGCCGGTCCCGGCCTCGGGCATGAATTCCTGCGGGGCATAGCGGGCCAGCGGCGGCGCGCGCATGATGCGGCGGGTCAGGCGGATCGCCTGCGCCGCCACCAGCCGGTCGCCCGGCGTTGACAGGTAATTCGGCGCGATTTCCGGGGCTTGCCTGGGGTCCGGCGAGGTGATGCGCACCCAGCCCCGGCTTTCCGGGCGCAGGTGGCAGACGCTGGCCGTGATCGCGTCGAAGCCGTGCAGGGGCTGGCCGAAGGCCGGCAGCGACAGCGGTTGCACGTGATATTCCAGATCGGGCGTCGCCACCTGCGGGCCGGAGCGGGTGAAGGCGCCCAGCTGGCTGGGCGCCATGCTCATCGGTCCGCGCCGGGTCAGGGCGTATTGCAGGCCGATGCGGGCCTTGCCGGGCCAGGTGGCGGCCAGCCGGTTCAGGGTGCGGGTGCCGCTGACCTGCCAGGCGCAGCGGATTTGCAGATGGTCCTGCAAATTCCCGCCCACCGGAGTGTCGCGCAGAACCGGAATCCCCATATCCTGCAACAGCCTGCCCGGGCCGATGCCCGAGAGTTGCAGGATCTGCGGCGTGCCGATGGCGCCCGCCGACAGCACCACCAGCGGCGCGCGCAGAAGCTGCCGGCCGGCGCCGCCCATCACCTCCACCCCCACGGCGCGGCCTTCCTCGAACACCACCCGGCAGACCTGCGCGCCGGTCAGGATTTGCAGGTTCGGCCGCTTTCGCGCCGGGTTCAGGAAGGCGCGGGCCAGCGAGTGCCGCAGCCCGCCGCGCTGGGTGACGCGGAAATAGCCCACGCCCTCGTTGTCGCCGGTATTGAAGTCGTCGCTGGCCGGGATGCCCACGCTTTGCGCCGCAAGCGCCCAGTCGTCCAGAATCTGCCAGCGCAGCCGCTGGCGCGCGACCGACCACGGGCCGGCGCCGCTGTGGAACTGCGAATCTCCCTCGCTGTAACCCTCGGATTTCAGGAAGAAAGGCAGAACCTCGTCCCAGCCCCAGCCGGTGCAGCCCATCTGCGCCCAGCCGTCGTAATCCGCCGCCTGCCCGCGCAGATACAGCATGCCGTTGATCGAGGACGAGCCGCCCAGCACCCGCCCGCGCGGGTAAAGCAGGCTGCGGCCGTGCAGCGCCGGCTCCGGCCGGGTCCTATACAGCCAGTCGGTGCGCGGATTGCCGATGCAGTAGAGATAGCCGATGGGAATGTGAATCCACGGATAGCTGTCGCGCCCGCCGGCCTCGATCAGGGTGACGCGGCGGCCGGCATCCTCGCTCAGCCGCGCGGCCAGCACGCAGCCGGCGCTGCCGGCGCCGACGATGATCACGTCGCTGGTGGTTTCCATCGCTCCCTCTTTCCGGCCAGCCTAGCGCCTCCGCCACGCCGCACAAGGCCCCGAAAAGCGGCGAAATCCCACGCGGTGCCCCGACTTTCGCGCAACAGGACCGGGCAAATGCGGGGGCAGGCGCCGGCAATCCCTTGATGCCCCCCCCGCCGCGCGCTATCTTGCCCCCATGAGCGGAACCGGACCCTTCGATTTGGCGACCGGCGCGGGGCTGGTGGCCTGTCCGCGCTGCGACGCCCTGCATCGCGAGGTCGATATCGAGGACGGCGACCGCCTGCGCTGCATCCGTTGCGGCGCCACGCTGGCCAGCCCGCGCACCGGCGCCTTCACCCGCGTGGTGGCGCTGTCGGTCACGACGGTGGTGCTGATGGTGGCGGCGGTGTTCTTTCCCTTCCTGGAAATCTCGCGCATGGGGTTCGGGAATGCGACCTCGCTGTTCGGGGTGGCGCTGGCCTTCTCGCAGGGCTGGCTGATGCCGCTGGTGCTGGCGGTGCTGGGCATGATCGTGGCGCTGCCGGTGCTGCGCGCCGGGCTGCTGGTCTATGTGCTGGCGCCGATGGCCGCCGGGCGCCGGCCGCTGCACCACGCCGCCACCGCCTTCCGCCTGTCCGAGGAGATGCGCCCCTGGTCGATGGCCGAGATCTTCGTCATCGGCACCTCGGTCGCTTTGGTGAAGGTGGGTGGGCTGGCCAAGGTCAGCCTCGGCCCGGCCTTCTGGGCCTTCTGCGCCCTGATCGTGGTGGTGGCGCTGAGCAACCTGTTCACCTCCTCCACGACCATCTGGGACGCGATCGAGGATGGCGGCCTGCGAACCGATGGCCGCGAGGGGCTGGTCCACAAGGGCGCGCGGCGATGAGGCGGCCCAGCCTGTCGCCGCTGGCCGCGCGCGACGATGCGCCGGTGCCGACCGCGCATCGCGCCGGGCTGGTCGGCTGCCGCCGCTGCGGCCGGGTCTGGCCCGAGGGGCAGGCCCGCTGCACCCGCTGCGGCAGCCGCCTTGCCCCGCCCGACCGCAGGGGGCTGCAAGCCGTCTGGGCCTGGATGGCGGCCGGGATCATCGCCTATATCCCCGCCAACCTGCTGCCGATGCTGTCCACGCGCACCTTCATGGGCCTTCAGGGCAGCAGCGAGGCCACCATCCTGCGCGGCGTGGTCGAGCTGGCGCGATACGGCAATTACGGGGTGGCGGCGATCGTCTTCGTGGCCTCGGTCGTGGTGCCGCTGACGAAATTCGTCATCATCGGCTGGCTGGCCACCGTCGCCGGCCGCCGCGCCACCGTGACCGGCGCGCGCCGCCGCCTGATCGCCTATGAAATCGTCGAGTTCATCGGTCGCTGGTCGATGATCGACGTGTTCGTGGTCGCGATCCTGTCGGCGCTGGTGCAACTCGGGCTGATCGCCTCGATCCGGCCCGGCCCGGCGGCGGTGTGCTTCGCCCTGTCGGTTGCCTTCACCATGCTTTCCGCGCAAAGCTTCGACCCGCGATTGATCTGGCGTAGCCTGCCCCTGCGCGAGAAACAGGACAGGACCGACGCATGACCGACATCCCCCCGCCGCGCCGCGACGACGAGGCCGGCAGCCCCGCCGCCGCCGGCCTGCGTCCGGCCGAGCCGGTCGCCCGGTCCCGCCGCCGTGCGGGGCGGGTGTCGCTGATCTGGCTGGTGCCGATCCTGGCGCTGCTGGTCACCGCCGGGCTGGCCTGGCACGCGCTGGCCTCGCGCGGGCCGGTGATCGCGGTCAGCTTTGCCGATGCCACCGGCATCACGCCGGGCGAAACCACGCTGAAATTCCGCGAGGTGACGGTGGGCAAGGTCGAGACCGTGCGCTTCACCGACGACCTCGACCGGGTGGTGGTGGACATCCGCGTGGACCCCGCCATCGCCCCCTATATCGGCGCCGACGCCACCTTCTGGGTGGTGCGGCCGCAGGTGACGACCTCCGGCATCTCGCGGCTGGATACGGTGCTGACCGGCACCTTCATCGAAGGCGGCTGGACGGCCTCGACCGAAGGCCCGCGCCCGGAGCTGTTTCGCGGCCTGGACCGGCCGCCGCTGATCCGCAGCCGCGACCGGGGCACCTGGATCGTGCTGTCGGCCCCGGATGCCGGCGGTCTCAGCGAGGGGGCGCCGGTGCTGTTTCGGGGCCTCGACGTGGGCCGGATGGAGAATCTGCGCCTGTCGCCCGACGACGAATCGGTGCTGGTCGACGTGTTCATCGAGGCCCCCTACGACGCCCGCCTGACCACCGCGACCAGCTTCTGGGACGTTTCGGGTTTCTCGGTCTCGCTGGGCACGCAGGGGCTGGCGGTCGATGTGAACTCGGTGGCCACGCTGTTGCAGGGCGGGGCCGAGTTCGCCACCTTCGCCTCGGGCGGGACCGAGGTGGCGCCGGGGCATGTGTTCCGCCTCTATCCCGACCGCAGGTCGGCCGAGGCGGGCACGCCGGCCGATGACGAGGCCGGGCAGGTCCGCGTGACCATCCTGCTGCCGGGCGACCTGCGCGGACTGGCGCAGGGGGCCGAGGTGCAGTTCGGCGGCATCGGCGTGGGCCGGGTCAGCGACCTAGCGGTGACGGTGCCGCAGGCCGGGCCGGATGCCGGCAAGGCCATGCAGGCGGTGACGCTGGCGCTGTCGCCCTCGCGCCTGGGCCTGCCCGCCGACGAGGCGGCGGCGCTGGACTGGCTGGCCGCGCGCGTGCAGGCGGGGCTGCGGGCGCGGGCGGCCTCGGGCGGTTTCCTGGGCCTGTCGGTGATGGTGCAACTGGTCGAGATGCCCGACGCGCCGCCGGCCGTGCTGGATCGTGCCGGCGCGCCGCATCCGATCCTGCCCGCCACGGACAGCGACGTGCAGGACATCGCCGGCACCGCGCAGGGCTTCCTGACCCGCATCGGCAGCCTGCCGCTGGACGAGACGCTGAAGGCCGCGCAGGACATGATGAACGCGATCACCGCCATCGCCACGGCCGAGGATACCCGCGCCGTCCCGGCCTCGGTCCGCGCCACGCTGGACCAGATCGACGCCACCGCCGCCGAGATCGGCGCCATCGCCGCCGACCTGCGCGCGCAGGACGCCGCCGCGCGCGTGGTCACGGCCTTCGACGCCACCGCCGAGGCGATGGATTCCGTGCGCCTCGCCGCCGACGAGATCCCCGACATGGTCGAGCAGATCGAGGCCACGGTGGACCGCATCGACGAGACCGTGATCGACATGCAGAAGGTGGATTACGAGGGCCTCGGCCAGTCCGTGCAGGCGCTGGCCGAGCGCGCGACCGGCCTTGTCGAGGATTTGCGCGCCATGCTGGGCACCGAGGACGCCGCCGAATTGCCGAAGAACCTGTCGGATACGCTGAAGGCGGCCTCGGCGCTGCTGGCGGAGCTGCGCGAGGGGGGCGCGGTCGGCAACCTCAATGCCATGCTGGATTCGGCGCGGGCGGCGGCGGACAGTGCCGGCGAGGCCATGCGCGGGTTGCCCGACCTGACCGGCCGCGCCCGCGCCCTGATCGCGCGGGCCGAAACCGTGGTCGCGGCCTATGGCGACCGCTCGGCCTTCAACACCGAGATGCTGGCCTTGATGCGCGAGATGCGCCGCGCCTCCGCCAGCTTCGGCTCGCTGGCCCGCCTGATCGAGCGCAACCCCCGCGCCTTCATCCTGGGGCGCTGAGATGGTCCCGTTAGTCAGAGGTGCCCCGATGCGAACCCTGTCCCTCGCGCTGCTGGTCGTGCTGGCCGCTTGCTCCAACCCCATGAAAACCGGGCGCTATCTGATCGAGGCGCCGCCGGTGGGGCGCGAGCTGCCGAACCGGATCGGCACGGCGGAACTGCTGGAGGTGTCGCTGCCGGAATATGCGGCGGCGGGCGAAATCGCCTGGCAGACGCCGGACGGGGCGGTGCGTGCCGGCTCGCGCCAGCTTTGGGCCGACGACCCCAAGCGCGGCGTGACGCTGACGCTGGCGCGGGCGATCTCCGACCTGTCGGGCGCCACGGTAATCGCCGAGCCGTGGCCGCTGGCCGAGCCGGCCCGGCACCGGCTGGATGTGCGGGTCGAGCGCGCGCTGGCCGGCTCGGACGGGGTATATCGGCTGTCCGGGCGCTATTTCCTGTCGGACGAGCGGCTTTCGGGCAGCAATCTGGCCCGCAGCTTCGACATCCGCGTGCCGCTGGCCGGCGAGGGACCGGGCGCCATCGCGCAGGCGCAGGCCGCGGCCCTTGGCCAGTTGGCACGCCAGATCGCGGCGCTTGGCGGGCCGGGAACTTCGGTCGCCACCTCCGCCCCGGTGGCGCCGCCGGTGATCGACCCGTTCAGCCTGCCGCCGCTGGAAGGGCTTTAGGCCGGCGCCAGCGCCGCCAGCAGCGCCTCGTGCAGGGGCTGGCCGGCGACGATCAGCCCGTCCACCTGCGGATGCGGGTTGTTGAAGCGCATCATGGCCCCGTGCCGGTCCGACACCGCCGCCCCGGCCCGCGCGGCGATCAGGCTGGCGGCGGCCACGTCCCATTCCCAGGTCGGGCGCAGCGACAGCGCCCCGTCGAACCGCCCCTGCGCCGCAAGGCACAGCCGCCAGGCCAGCGAGGGCCGGAACTCGCGCCTGAAATCCGGCACCACGCCGCCGCGCCACAGGGCGGCATTCATCGCCGCCTTGTTGGCCAGCACCCGCGCGCCGGGCAGGGGATGCCGGGTGGCGGCGATCGGCTCGCCGTTCAGCAGCGCGGCGCCGTCGGCGGTGGCGCTGTAGGTCAGGCCCAGAACCGGCAGATGCACCACGGCGGCGATGGGCTGCCCGTCCTCGACCACGGCGATGGCATGGGAAAACCCTTCCTGCCCCTCGATGAAGGCGCGGGTGCCGTCGATGGGGTCAAGGATGAAGCTGCGCGTCGCCGCCCGCCGCGCCGCCGGGTCGTCGGGCGTCTCCTCGGACAGCCAGCCATAGCCGGGCCGCGCGCCCAGCAGCGCGCTTGCCAAGGCGTCGTTGACCGCCAGGTCGGCCTCGCTGACCGGACCCAGGTTGTCGCCCTTGTCCCAGACCTTCGGCTGGCGCCGCCAGTAATGGCGGGCGATGCGGCCGGCCTCCCCGGCGGCCTCGACCAGCAGCGTGAGGTCGTCGGCGGCTGTCGCGGCCATCACGCCCCCGCCACGGTCAGCCCCTCGACCAGCAGGCTGGGGACCGAGACGCTGCGGAACGGCCGCGCGTCATTGGCGGCGATCATGCGCGGCAGGAACTCGCGCAGATTGCCGGCGATGGTGCATTCGTTGACCGGGTAGGCGATCCGCCCGCCCTCGACCCAGAAGCCGGAGACGCCGCGCGAATAATCCCCGGTGGTGGCGTTGATCGAGGCGCCGAGGAAGCCGGTCACCACCAGCCCGCGCCCCATCTGCGCGATCAGGTCCGCGCGCGAGGCCGTGCCCGGCGTCAGCACCGCGTTCGACACGGTGGGCGAGACCGGCCCGCCGGCGCCGCGCATGGCGTTGCCGGTCGGCGCCAGCCCCAGCTTGCGCGCCGAGGCCAGATCCAGCAGCCAGCCGGTCAGCACGCCGTCGCGGATCAGCGCGCGCTCGCGCGTCGGCAGCCCCTCGGCATCGAACAGGCGCGAGCCGGGATAGCGTGCCCGATGCGGCAATTCGGTCAGGGTCATGGCCTCGGGCAGGATCGGCTGGTCCATCGCGTCGCGCAGCCAGCTTGCGCCGCGCACGATGGCGCGGCCGTTGATCGCCGACAGCACATGCCCGATCAGCGAGGCGCTGATCCGCTCGTCGAACAGCACCGGCACGGCGCCGGTGGGCGGGCGGCGGGCGCCGGCGCGGGCGAGGGTGCGTTCCGCCGCCAGCGTGCCGATTTCCCTCGGCGTCGGCATGTCGGACAGGAAAATCCGCGATTCGGCGGCCCAGTCGCGTTCCATCCCGGTGCCCTCGCCGGTGATCGCCACCACCGAAAGCCCGTGCAGGCTGTGCCCGTACCCGCCCGAGAACCCGTTCGAGGCGCAAAGCCACAGCCCCGAGCGCGAAAAGCTGGCCGAAGCCGCCTCGACCTGCCTGATGCCCTTTGCTGTGCGGGCGGCGGCCTCGGCTGCCAGCGCGCGCTCCTCCAGCGCCAGGGGGGCGGGACCGGGCGCGGGATCGGTGGTCTCCAGCCGGGCCATGTCGCGGTCGCTGGCCAGCTGGCCGGGATCGGCCAGCCCCAGCATGTCGTCCACCGGCGCCTCGCGGGCCATCGCCACCGCGCGCTCGGCCATCTCGGCCAGGGTGGCGGGGCGGGCATCGGCGGCCGAGACGATGGCCTGCCGCCCGCCGACCAGAACCCGCAGCCCGATCTCGATGGCATCGGCCCGCTCGGCGGCCTCCAGCGCGCCGTCGCGGATGGTGACCGAGACCGCATCGCCGCGCGTGGCGATGGCGTCGGCCTCTCCGGCGCCGGCGGCCAGCCCCGCCTCCACCAGATCCTGCGCCAGCCGCGCCAGCGCGGTCAGGTCGATGCTCTCGTCGGGGCGGGGGGCGGTGTCGGTCATGGCGGGGCCTTCGTCGCTGTCGCCCCCCGCAATGCCGGCTGCCAGGCCGGTTTGCAAGGGCGGGAACGGAAAAGCGGGCCGGGGCGCGGTGCCCCGACCCGCCAGGATCAGCCTGCGACGGCCGGCCTTACTTCAGCTGCATCCCGTTGGCGAAGATGCTGCCGTCCTCCTTCATCTCCAGCTGGGTTTGCAGGGTGTCGTCCTGCCCATCCACCGGCTTGGCGAACATCATCAGCATCATGCGCATGCCCTGCACGTCGTCGTTGCTGACGAAACCGGCATCGACCAGCTTGCCCAGCAACCCGTTGACGCCCTTGAACTCGGCGTTCAGGGTGCCGACCGCGACCTCGACATTCTCGGGGTCGGGGAAGCTCAGCGCGCCCTGGGCCGAGGCGCTGGCGCCCACCGCCGACAGCGCAAGCTGGTTCAGCGTGAAGGAAACCGGGTTGATCGGGCTTTCGGTCATGGCCATGCCCATATCGTCCTCGCCGGCCTGTTCGGCCAGGGTCAGCAGGTCCTGGCGCACCAGAATCTCGCCCGTCACGTCGAGGTCCAGATTCGCCGGGTCGTGCGGCAGCGCGCCGTTCTGGTCGATCATGCCCCAGATCGCATCGTTCAGGGTCAGGTCGCCCAGCGAATAGGCCAGCTTGAAGGGCTGCGGGTCGTCCGAACCCAGCAGCGGGAACTGGATGTCGAAGCTGACCGCGTTCAGCGCCACCTGCACCGGGAACGGGATGCTGCCGCCTTCGAGGCCGTAATTCACCTCGCTGACATCGGCCTGATAGTTCAGCCGGCCATCGGCCAGCCCGAAATCGAAGGTGCCGGTGCCCGATTGCATCGACAGGCTGGTGTCGCCCTCGGTCGGCGAAGTCACGTCCAGGTCGAAGCTGAAGGAGGCGACGCTGCCGGTGCCGGTCAGCGCGGCGCCGGCGCGCAGCGCCTCGGCCAGCGCGGTGGCGGTGCTGCCGTCATGGCCCTCGGGGAAGCTCGCCTCGGAGGAGACTTCCGCCGCGCCCACCTCGAACTGGCCCTTGATGGTGGCGTCGCTCTCGGGGTCGTCCATGTCCAGGCTGCCGGTCATGCCGCCGATGCGGCTTTCCGTCAGGACGTTCAGCCCGCCCAGATAGGTGGCGGTGCTGTCCAGGTCGCGCAGGGTCATGGTGAAGGGCGTGCCCTCCGGCCCCTCGCCGCCCACGTTGAACCGGGTCAGCGCGATCACGGTCTCCGGGCCTTTGGTCTGGTCCACCTGCCGGCCGTCCTCCTCGCGGGTGATGGTCTCCAGGCTGCTGGCGTCGATGGTGCCCTCGAAGGCCATGTCCACCATTTCGCCATCGGCGAAGGTCTTGCCGGTAAAGGCAAAGCTGGCCAAGTCGGGAATTTCGGTGCGCACGTCGGCGCCGCCGGTCTGGCTCATCCTGACGGTGGGCACGGTGATCGTGGTGGTGGTGCCCGCCGCCTCGTCGGCGACCGTCAGCACGATGTCCTTCAGCGTCAGCGCATCGCCGCCGCCCTCGCGGCTGCCGATCGCGACCGTATAGCCGCTGTCGCTGAGATAGGTTTCCCAGGTTGACCAAACGTCATCGGCATTCAGGGCAAAGGCGGCCGGGGCTGTCGCCACCATCATGGCGAGGGTCGAGCTTGTCAGTCGCAGTATCATGTCCATACTTTCCACAGCGGTGAAATGGGTGTCGCAGGCAAGGGCTTTACGTCTATACGCCGGTTCCGGCCGCCATGCTACGGCCAAAGCAGACAGGGGTTAACGCAATGATCCGCGAACGGTTCGACGGAAATCTGACGATTCTGACGCTCGACCGTCAGGACAAGCGCAATGCGCTGACCGGCGCCATGCTGGAGGAGCTGATCGCCGCCCTCGACCGGGCCGAGGCACGGGGCGCGGCGGCGGTGATCCTGACCGGGGCGGGGCCGGTGTTTTCCGCCGGGGCCGACCTGGAGGAGGCGCGCGCCGGTCTGGCGACCTCGCCGCTGTGGGAGGCGCTTTCGGCGCGCATGGCGGCGATGCCCTGCCTGACGGTGGCGGCGCTGAACGGCACGCTGGCCGGCGGGGCCTTCGGCATGGTGCTGGCCTGCGACATCCGCCTGGGCGTGGCGCGGGCGGGGTTCTTCTATCCGGTGATGAAGCTGGGCTTCCTGCCGCAACCCTCGGACCCGCCGCGCCTTGCCGCGCTGATCGGGCCGTCGCGGGCGCGGATGATCCTGATGGCCGGCGCGCGGATCGGGGCCGAGGAGGCACTGGACTGGGGCCTCCTGGACCGCATCGTGCCGGCCGACAGCCTGCTGGACGAGGCCCGCGCCCTGTGCGCCGCCGCGATGGAGGCGCCCGCCGGCCATGCCGCGGCGATCAAGGCATTGATGAACCGATAGAAACCCGTCCAGATTGCCATGATTCCCCCGTTCCGCCGGCTCATGGGCCGGCGAATCGGGTATGGCATGGTGGGGGTAAAGAAAGCGTTGACGCCGGAGGGATCAGTCGCGGCGGCCGAACAGGCGCTCGATATCGGCCAGCTTCAGCTCGATCCAGGTGGGACGGCCGTGATTGCACTGGTCGGCGCGGGGCGTGCGCTCCATCTCGCGCAGCAGGGCGTTCATCTCCTCGGCATTCATCCGCCGTCCCGCGCGGACCGAGCCGTGGCAGGCCATCGAGGACAGCACCGCATCCACCCGCGCCTGCAAGCGGTCCGAGGCGCCCAGATCGGCCAGATCGTCCAGAATGTCGCGCAGCAGCCGCCGCATGTCCAACCGCTGTAGCAGCGCCGGGATCTCGCGCACCATGACGGTGCCGGGGCCGAACCCCTCCAGATGCAGGCCCAGCCGCGCAAGGTCCGGGGCGAGGTCCAGCAGGCGGGCGGCCTCGGCCTCCGTCATCTCCACGATCTCGGGCAGCAGCAGGGCCTGCGAGGGGATGCCGCGCGCGGCGGCCTGCGCCTTGAGGCGTTCATAGACCAGCCGCTCATGCGCGGCGTGCTGGTCCACGATCACCACGCCGTCGCGGGTCTGGGCGATGATATAATTCTCATGCAGTTGCGCCCGCGCGGCGCCCAGCGGCGCGTCGTCCGGCGTCACCTCGGGCGGCGGCTCCATCCGGGCTGAGGCCTCGGCAAAGCCCGGCGCCAGCGCGGGGCCGGGATCGGGCAGGGGCGCCTGCAAATCCAGCGCCGCGCGCAGCACGGGCGCCGAGGGGCGCGGTTCCGCCACCCGGCCCGGCCGCATCGCCGCCAGCGTCGCCTGCCCGCCGGTGGTCGTGGCCCGCACGCCCGTCCCGGCCAGCGCGTGGCGCAGCGAGGCCACCACCAGCCCGCGCGCGGCATCGGGCTGGCGGAAGCGCACCTCGGCCTTGGCGGGATGCACGTTCACGTCGACCTCATGCGGCGGGCAGTCCACGAACAGCGCCGCCGCAGGGTGCCGGCCCGAGGGCAGCACGTCGAAATAGCCCGCCCGCAGCGCGCCGGTCAGCAGCTTGTCGCGCACCGGGCGGCGGTTGACGAACAGGTGCTGCGCCACGGCCGCGCCCCGCGAATAGGTCGGCAGGCCGGCGAAACCCGACAGGCGCAGCCCGTCGCGCTCGGCCGCGATGGGGATGGCGTTGTCCATGAACTCGGCCCCCATCACCCCGCGCAACCGGCGGGCGAGGGCGTCGAACAGCTCGCCCTGCTCGGCATCGGCGCGGAACAGCAGGCGGTTTTCGGCCTCGTCGGTCAGGGTAAAGCCCACGCCCGGCTCGGCCATCGCCAGCCGGCGCACCACGTCCACGACGGCCTGGGTCTCCGCCCGCTCGCCGCGCAGGAACTTCAGGCGGGCGGGGGTGGCGAAGAACAGGTCGCGCAATTCCACGGTAGTGCCGGGATTGCCCGCCGCCGGGCGCACCGGGCCAAGGCGCCCGCCCTCGACGGTGATCGCCGCCGCATCCGCCCCGGCGGGGCGCGAGGTGATGGCCAGCCGCCCGACCGCGCCGAGGCTGGGCAAGGCCTCGCCGCGAAAGCCGAAGCTGCGGATGTCCAGCAGATCGCTGCCGTCGATCTTGGAGGTCGCATGCCGGGCCAGCGCCAGCGGCAATTCCCCGGCGGGAATGCCGCAACCGTCGTCGCGCACCCGGATCAGCGCCTTGCCGCCCTGCGCGATGGCGATGTCGATCCGCCGCGCGCCGGCGTCCAGCGCGTTTTCCACCAGTTCCTTGACCGCCGAGGCCGGACGCTCGACCACCTCGCCGGCGGCGATGCGGTTGGCGGTGGCCTCGTCAAGCTGGCGGATCACCGGGCGGATATGGGGGGCAGGATCGCTCATGCCACCATATCTAGCAAAGCCCGCGCCTAATCCGCCAGCCCCTCGGGCCGTCCGACCAGCACGAATTGCAGGCGGTCGGCATCCAGCAGCCGCGCCGCCACCCGCGCCACGTCCTCCAGCGTCACCGCCTCGACCTGCGCGTTGCGGGTGTTGACGTAATCGCGCGGCATGCCCATCAGCTGCATCCCCGACAGGATCGAGGCGATCTTGCCGTTGCCGTCGAAGCGCAGCGGATATTCGCCGGTCAGATAGGTCTTGGCGTCGCGCAGCTCGGCCTCGGTGACGCCCTGCGCGGTGCGGTCCCAGACCTCGCGGATCAGGGCCATGCCCTCGGCGACCTTCTCGTTGGCCGAGGCCATGCCGCCCTGCCAGCTTTCGCCCAGCACCTGGTTGGCGAGGCCGGTATAGACGCCATAGGTCAGCCCGCGCTTCTCGCGGATCTCCTCCATCAGCCGCGAGGAAAACCCGCCGCCGCCAAGGATGTGGTTCAGCACGAAGGCCGCGAAATAATCCGGGTCGTCCATCGGGATCGAGGGCGCGGCAAAACTGACCACGGTCTGCGGGCTGTCCCAGTCGATGACCTCCACGCCGCCCTCGCCCAGATAGGGGGCGGGCGGGGGCAGCGGGGCGGTGGCCTCGGCCGGCAGATCGGCAAGGATGCGGTCGAGCAGCGCGCCCAGCTCCTCCGCCGTCACGTCGCCGGCGGCGGAAACGATCAGCCGGTCGCGGGCCAGCACCCGGTCCTTGACGGCGTGCAGGTCGTCCGGGGTCAGCGCCGCCACGCTGTCGGCGGTGCCGTTGACCGAGGTGGCATAGGGATGATCGCCCCAGATCGCCGCCGCCAGCGCCTTGGCACCGATGCTTTGCGGGTCGGTGGCCTCGGACCGGATGATGGCCAGCATCTGCCCGCGCACCCGGTCCACATCCGCCTGATCGAAGCGGGGCAGGGTCAGCGCGTCATGCAGCAGGTCCGCCGAGGCATCGCGGTTTTCCGTCAGCATCCGCGCCGAGACCGAGACCGTATCGTCGCCGGCGTCGAAGCTGAACCGCGCGCCCAGCGCCTCGGCTTCCTGCGCGAAGCCGGTGGCGTCGCGGTCGCCGGCGCCTTCCTCCAGCGTGGCGGCCATCAGCCTGACGGCGCCCCGCTGGCCCTCCGGGTCCATCGAGGCCCCGCCCCGGAACAGGATCGACAGCGCCACGAAGGGGATCGAGTGATCCTCGACCAGCCAGGCCTCGATCCCTTGCGGCGAGGTGACGGTCTGGATGTCGATGGCGCGGGCCGGCAGGGCCAGCACCAGCAGCGCCAGCAGGGTGTGGGAAATCCGGCGGATCATTGGGCGGCCTCCGTCGCGGGTTCGGTGGCGGGTTCGGTGGTGGCGGGCGGCGGGATTGCCGGGCCGGCCTCGGGCGCGGTCCCGGCGGGGGTATTCGCATCGGGCGCGGTCCCGGTATCGGTGGCCGTGTCGGGCGCGGCGGGCAGCGTCTCGGTCTTTTGCGCCGCGGGCAGCAGCCAGCCCGTCACCCGCGCCGTCGAGGTCAGCAACTCGCGCGCCGCCGCCTCGACCGCCTCGGCCGAGACCTCGGCCAGCAGGTCGGGCCAGGCGTTCACGTCCTCGACCCCCAGGCCGATGGCCAGCCCCTGCCCGTAATCATAGGCGCGGCCATGCGCGGAGTCGCGGGCATAGATCTGGTTGGCCTGAACCTGCGCCCGCACGCGCTCCAGTTGCGCCTCGTCGACGCCGGCGGCGAGGAATTCGGCCAGCGCCGCGTCCAGATCGGCCTCGGCCTGGTCGGGCGGAACGCCGTGGGCCGGCACCATGACCAGCGTGAAGGTGGTGGGATCGACCGCCAGCCCGTCGTAATAGCTGCCGACATGCACCGCCTTGCCGGTCAGCATCAGCCGCTGCCCCAGAACCGAGGTCTGCGGCGAGCCGCCCAGCAGCTCCGCCAGCACGGTCAGCGCCGCCGCCTTCTGCTGGTCGCCCGGATTGCGCTCGGGCGCGAGGATGGAGCGATACAGAACCGGTTGCGCCACGCGGGCATCGACGAATTCCATCTGCCGGGGCGCGCGCTGCGGCGGCTCCTGCGGGCGCAGGCGGTCGCGCGAGTGGCCGGCGGCGGGGATCGGGCCGTAATGCTGCTGCGCCAGTTCGCGCACCTGCCCGGCCGTCACGTCGCCGGCCACGACCAGCACCGCATTGTCGGGCGCGTAATGGGCCGCATACCAGTCCAGCGCGTCCTGCCGGGTCAGCCCCTCCATCTCGGCCCGCCAGCCGATGATCGGGCGCCCGTAAGGGTGGTTGAGATATTGCGCGGCCGCGCGCTCCTCGGAGAACTGGGCGCCGGGATCGCTGTCGGTGCGCTGGGAACGCTCCTCCAGCACCACCTGCCGCTCGGCCTGCCAATCCTCTTCGCCGATGCGCAGATTGGCCATGCGGTCGGCCTCCATCCGCATCACCAGCTCCAGCCGGTCGGCGGCAATGCGTTGGAAATAGGCGGTATAATCATAGCTGGTAAAGGCGTTGTCCATGCCGCCATTCGCCGTCACCGTGCGCGAGAACTCGCCCGGCGCCAGCGTGTCGGTGCCCTTGAACATCAGGTGTTCCAGGTAATGGGCGATGCCCGACTTGCCCGGCATCTCGTCGGCGGAACCCACGCGATACCAGACCATTTGCACCACGACCGGGGCGCGGTGATCCTCGATCACCACCACGTCGAGGCCGTTGTCCAGCGTGAAATGGCTGATGCCGGGGGGCATGTTCCGCGCCAGAACCGGCGGGGCGCCGAGGATCAGCATGAGGGCCAGGGCAAGGCGACGCATGGGAACTCCGGGGTTGTCGACTTCGCGCGGAGGGTGGCCCGCGCCCGCGGGCGCGGCAAGCCTTTCCGGCGTCACGAGGCGGTGAAGGGTTACTTTATAACCCGAACAGGCAGGGTCAGCGGCCCATGCGCCTGAAGGCCGGGCTTCCACGCCGCCGGGCCGTCGGCCTCGATCACGGCGGTCTGCGCCAGCAGGGCGGTGAACAGCGCCTCCATCGTCATGCGCGACAGGTTGTTTCCCAGGCAGACATGCGGGCCGGAGCCGAAGGCGAGATGCCGGTTCGGCTGGCGCCCGGCATCGAAGCGATCGGGATCGGGGAAGGCCTCCGGGTCGCGGTTGGCCGCCGGGTAGAGCAGCCCGAATTTCGTTCCCGTGGGCCAGAGACGGCCGGCGACCTCGATCGGCTCCGAGGCGAAGCGGTGAAAGAAGGGCAGCGGCGCGGCATAGCGAAAAATTTCCTGCACGGCCAAGGGCATCAGGGCGGGGTCGGCGCGCAGCCGCGCCATCTGCCCGGGATGGGCCAGCAGCGCCGCCATGCCGTTGCCCATCGCGTCGATGGTCGAGCCATGCCCGGCATGCAGCAGTTGCATGGCGTTGATGACAACCTCGTCCGGGGTCAGCACGCCCTCGGCCTCGGCGCGGATCAGCACCGACAGCAGGTCGTCGCCCAGGGCGCGGCGGCGTTCCGCGATACGGTCCTGAAGATAGTCGTGGAAGGCGCGGGTGGCGGCCTCGGCGCGGGCCTTCCTGGCCTCGGTGCGGTCGGGGTCGAAGAAGCTGACGGTTTCCTCGGACCACTGCGTCATCTGCGGCGCATCAGCCGGCGGCAGGTCCATCAGCCGCCCGATCACCTGTCCCGGAATCCCCGCCGCCAAGTCGGCGATGAAATCGAACCGCGCCCGCGCCACCGCCCGGCGCACCTCGCCATCGGTGAAGGCGGCGATCCAGTCGCGCAGCGATTCCAGCCGCGTGCGGGTAAAGAACGGAAACACCGCCCGGCGCATGCGGGTATGGTCCGGCCCGTCCACCTCCAGCATCGAGGTCTGCACGAAACGCTCGTGATAGGGCATGTCGTGGAAATTCGCCGCGCGTCGCAGGCGGGCGCGTTCCTCGGCGGTGGTGAAGCTGTCGGGCGAACGCACCATCCGCCGGTCCGTCGCGATGGCCTGCACATCGGCAAAGCGGCCGGCCAGCCACATGCCGAAGCCCTCGTGCCAGCACAGGCCCACATCGCGCAGGGCGGCATAGGCCGGCCAGGGATCGGCGGCGAAACCGGGTACGTCCGGCGCGAAACCGGCGGGGGCGAGCGGGCCTTGCGTCATCTCTCCGGCTTGGGGGGCGCGGTGGGCGTGCGCACGCCGGCGCGGCGGAACCGCTCCAGCTCGGCATAGGGGTCGATGGCCTGCGGGCGATAGGCGCGCATGTAGACATTCGTCTTCGCGATGATCTCCAGCAGCCGGCGGCCGTGGCGGGCGCGGAAGGCCTCGTCCTCGGCGGCGGTCACGGCGCGGATATTGGCATCGCGGCCCAGCCGGCCGGTATAGGCCAGCAGCGCCCCGTCCGCCGCGCCCACGCCCTGCGCCGAGAGATGCGCGGGATTGCCGCCGAGGCTGGCGACCGCATCGGCCTGCGGGGTCGGGTCGGTGATATTGCTCCCGCCCGGCGTCGGCGGCGGCAGCTGCGCCAGATCCGCCGGCATTTGCAGGGGCTTTGTGGGCACGATGGCGAACTCGTCCGGCCCGTCGCCGCTTTCCAGGGTCATCAGATTGCCGCTGTTGCTGCAAGCCGCCAGCCCCAGCGCCGCCGTCAAGCCCAATGCCGTCACGAATGCCCGCATGCCAGTCCTTCCCTCGCCGTCCCGCCTGTCCTAGCGCGTCTTGCGCCCGGCGTCACGGGGCTTTGCATTGCCCTTGCGCCCGCCCGCCGGTTTGCGCCCGGTGGGGGTCGGCTTGGGCTGCGGTTGCAGCACCAGCCCGAGGGCGCCGGCGAAGATCGCGATGTCGGCGACGTTGAAGCTGTAGGGGTTCTGCCAGCCCGGCAGCGACATGTTCAGGAAATCCGCCACCGCGCCATAGGCCAGCCGGTCGATGACATTGCCCAGTGCCCCGCCGACCAGCAGCCCGGCGGCCACGCGCGCGAAGCGTCCGGGCCGGCCGCGCAGCACCCAGATGCAGACCCAGGCGCAGACCGCCAGCGCCACCGCGATCAGCAGCCAGCGCGTCAGTTCCTGCGACGAGGCCAGCAGCCCGAAATTCATCCCCTGATTCCACGCCATGCGCAGGTTCAGCCACGGGTCGATCACGTCGATCTCGCGCAGCTGCGGCAGGTTCAGGTGCTGCACGACCAGCCATTTGCTGGCCTGGTCCACGGCCAGAACCGCAGCCGCCACAGCCGCGACCAGAGGGCGGCGCGGCGGGGGAGGCGGCGGGGGCTTGCGCTTGCGCGGGGCCTTGGGCTTCGTGGCAGGCTTGGGCATGTCGGGGCCGGGCGCCGGCGCCGCTGGCCTCGCCTCGGGCGTGGGTCGCGCCGCGCCGGGCTTGTCGCCGGGCTTGTCCTCGTCCTCGCTCACCCGCTGCGCCCCTCAGTGGCGGAAATGCCGCTGGCCGGTGAAGACCATCGTCAGACCCAGCCGGTCGGCGGCCGCGATCACCTCCTCGTCGCGGACCGAGCCGCCGGGCTGGATCACCGCCACCGCCCCGGCCTCGGCCAGCGCCTCGACGCCATCGGCGAAGGGGAAGAAGGCGTCCGAGGCCACCAC
>CAKTBJ010000041.1 GCA_934533075.1 uncultured Paracoccus sp. | reverse complement strand
GCTCCGACGCTCCGACGCTCCGACGCTCCGACGCTCCGACGCTCCGACGCTCCGACGCTCCGACCGTGCGGGCAAGCCGGGGCGAGGTCAACCCGCCTGCCGCATGCCCCGGCGCCGGGGCGCCGGCTCCGGCATGGTCACAGCGTATTGACCGGCACCTTCAGGAAGGTCTTGCCATCCTCGTCCTCGGGCGGCATCCGGCCGGCGCGCATGTTCACCTGCAACGAGGGGATGATCAGACGCGGCATGGACAGCGTGGCGTCGCGGGCCTCGCGCATGGCCACGAAACTGTCCTCGTCGACGCCCTGGCCGACATGGATATTGTGGTCGATCTCGTCGCCCACGGTGGTTTCCCACTGGATGTCCCGGCCATTGGGACCGTAGTCGTGGCACATGAACAGCCGCATCGCGCGCGGCAGCGCCAGCACCCGCCGGATCGAGCGATACAGCATCCGCGCATCGCCGCCCGGAAAGTCCGCGCGCGCCGAACCGCCGTCCGGCATGAACAGCGTGTCCCCCACGAAGGCCGCATCGCCGATCACATGCGTCATGCAGGCCGGGGTATGGCCGGGCGTGTGCATGACATGGGCCTGCATGCCGCCGATGCGATAGCTGTCGCCGTCCATGAACAGCCGGTCGAACTGGCTGCCGTCGCGCTGGAACTCGGTCCCTTCGTTGAAGATCTTGCCGAAGGTGTCCTGAACCACGGTGATGTTCTCGCCGATGCCCAGCAATCCGCCCAGCTGCTGCTGGATATAGGGCGCGGCGGACAGGTGGTCGGCATGGACATGGGTCTCAATCAGCCATTCCACGCTCAGGCCCTGTTCCCGCACGAAGGCGATGATGCGGTCGGCCCCCTCATGGGTGATGCGCCCGGCGGCATAGTCGATGTCCATCACCGAATCGACGACGGCGCAGGCGGTCGAGGCCGGATCGCGGACCACGTAGGAAATCGTGTTGGTCTGCGCGTCGAAGAAGGCGGTGATGTCGGGCCTCACCGACAGGTCGGGGGTAAAGGGCAGGTCGCTCATCCTTGGCTCCTGTGCATTGCGGTTCGGGTCGGGCGCCGGGCCGGCGCGAGACGCAGGGTGCGGGCCAGAAGGATACCCGCAAGCATGGCGGCGACGAAAGCCCAGGGCGCGGCCTCGCCCAGGCCCAGCGCCGGAATCGCGCCGCCGGGGCAAAAGCCGGCGATGCCCCAGCCGATGCCGAACAGGGCCGCGCCGGCGACCAGCGGCCGGTCGATGCGCGTGGCGGCGGGCAGTTGGAAGCCCGCCTCGAAAACTGGTTTTTCTTGCCGCAGAACAAGGCGGTAGCCCGTGAAGGTCACCAGCAGCGCGCCGGCCATGACAAAGGCCAGCGAGGGGTCCCAGGTCCCGGCCACGTCAAAGAAGTTCAGCACCTTGGCGGGGTTGATCATCCCGGCCAGCGCGATTCCGCCGCCGAAGACCAGCCCGAAGGCGAAACCCGCGACCACGCGCCGCATCAGAGGCCCCCCGACAGGTGGCGGATGGCGAAGACGGTGCCGAAGGCGGTGGCCATGAAGGTCGCCGTCGCCACGGCCGAGCGCCGCGACAGCCGTGCGAGGCCGCAGACGCCATGCCCCGAGGAGCAGCCGGACCCGACATGCACGCCGATGCCGGTCAGCAGCCCGCCCAGCACCACCCAGGGCAGCGGCACCGGGCTGGCGAAGGCGACCGCCCGCCCCGAAGCCAGCAGCAGCGCGGGCGCGGCGACGGCGCCGGCCAGGAAGGCCGCGCGCCACGGCCAGTCCGGCGCCGCCGGCGGCAGCAGGCCCGAGACGATCCCAGTCATTCCGGCGATGCGGCCGTGAAATGCCATCAGCAGCACCGCCGCCAGCCCGATCAGCATGCCGCCCGCGAACGAGGCCCAGGGCGTGAACGCGGTCATGGCCGCTTGCAGGTGGACAGGCCCAGCAGCCGATAGGCCGGGCAGAACCGCGCCTGCGCCGTCGCCACCAGCACCACGCCGGCGATGCCGGCCGCCCATTGCCAGCCGCCCGCCGGCAGCAGCCCCGGCACCAGGGCCAGCACCACCAGCCCCAGCCCGAGGATCAGCCGCACCACGCGGTCGGCGGCCCCGATATTGCTGCGCATCTCGACCTCCTTGAAAACCGCCCCGGAGCGGGCGACAACCGTAACCGATCGCTCCAATATATAAGCAGGTGCTAATATGGTCAAGATGGACCTGTCGCAGATGGAGGCGAATGCCGAGGCCGCTGCCGACCTGCTGAGCGCGATGGCCAATTCCCGGCGCCTGCTGATCCTGTGCAACCTGCTGGAACAGGAGATGAACGTGAGCCAGCTTTCCGCGCGCCTGGGCCTGGCCCAGTCGCCGCTGTCGCAGCATCTGGCCAAGCTGCGCGCCCGCGGGCTGGTCACCGCCCGGCGCGAGGGGCAGCAGGTCAACTATGCGCTGGCCTCCGACGAGGTGCGGCGAATCCTCGCCACGCTTTACGCCATCTATTGCACCCCCGAGGCCACCCCGCCGGGGCAACCGCGCTGAAAGAATTCAAGATTCCGAACTTTACTTTCGGTTGAAACGCGATCACATTGAGATTCTGATCCCGACAGAACTACCTGCCAGACGTTCCAGACCCGCGTTCCGCGGAAGCTGCCTGATGAGGGGTGCCAGGATGCTATCGCTGACCGACGGGTTTTCGATCGACGGCGTGGATTTCTTCCGCGACGACGAATCGAAGGAGACTTTCTATTACCTTCCCAACACGGTCGAGCTGGTGCGCAATGCCGACGGCTCGCCGCAATTCCAGTTCGTGCTGTATCTGGCCGGCCTGCCCATCGAGGGCAAGCAGACCGGCGGCGGCTATCTGCTGATGACGACCGAGCTGACCGCCCCCGCCAATGTCATCGGCCAGAAGGCCATCGCCGAGGCCAACAAGATCCTGCGCGCCGAGGCCCCCTCGCCCGGCGCCCCGATCCCGACGCCCAAGATCCGCCCGGTCAATTTCGTCAGCGGCACCGCCGCGCTGCGCATCGCGCGGGGGGCGAACAACCAGCTTGTGACCGCGATCGACCTGGGCAAGCCGTCGCTGTTCGGGCGCAACACCGTGTCGGTGGTCGCCGACATGCCCTTCGAGGGCGCCCAGATCTTCGCCGACGTGCTGCGCCAGGGCGGCGCCATCGCCGCCATCGAATACAATCTGGAATTCGAGGTCCGCCTGCCCGCCGTGGTGATCGAGGCCCATATCAGCACCTCGCGCGTCCGCGAGGCCGTGGCCGAATACACCACCCAACAAGTCGTGGACGAAGATTTCTGGGGCGGCGACACCACCACCGAAACCCGCAAGCGCACCGGATTCAGCGAATTCCTGCGCGAGCAGTCGCTGGTCGAACTGAACATCAAGGCCGGCTCCTCCGATGTGGAACTGGACGACGACATGATTTCCGACCTGCGCGATTTCGCGCTGGGCGCGATGGACAAGTTCATCAACCAGGAATGGGTCAATGTCGGCGGCATCCTGACGCCCGAGCAATTGCAAAGCGAATGGCTGGAATTCGTGAACGAGGATTTCCAGAAGGACTTCAACATGGTCCTGACGCAATCCGACGTGATCCGGCGCCAATACAATCCCAGCGCAACCGTCGACCCCACGTTCATCGCCGCCGATGTCAAGGATTACCTGACCATCGTGGACACCATCGCCCACCCGTTCTTCCAGCGGCTGGAGGTGGATGTCTCGACAACCTTCGATTTCGAGCGGTTCGAGGATTACGTGCATTCGGTGGTGGTCGATCTGTCCTATGACAGCCCCGACAATACCGGCCGCCGCATCCAGAAATCCGAAAGCTTCATCTTCACCAAGGACAGCCACGCGCCCCGCAAATTCGTCACCGCCAAGGGCCGCAGCAACGAATACCAGGTCACGGCCGAGGTGCATTACCGCAATGGCCCGGTGCTGAAGCAGCGGCTGCTGAGCACGAAGTCGGTGGCCCCGGCGCAGGTCATTTCCATCGCCAATCCGGGCGAGATCGACGTGACCTTCTCGGCCCCGGCGGCGGGGTTCGGCGACGACCT
The DNA here is from genome assembly GCA_934533075.1 of uncultured Paracoccus sp. Classification (GTDB taxonomy): domain Bacteria; phylum Pseudomonadota; class Alphaproteobacteria; order Rhodobacterales; family Rhodobacteraceae; genus Paracoccus. The sequence continues at coordinate 18,056 of CAKTBJ010000041.1, read as the reverse complement.
GCTGTCGGTCGATGTGGAACTGGCCTACGAGGACCGGCGCAGCGGCGTGGTGCCCTTCATCGAGGAGCGCAGCCTGCACAAGGAGGCCCCGCAGGTCACCATCAAGCGCCCGGTCTATTCGCCCGAGGTCAAGCCCTTCCGCTATCGCTTCACCCATGTCTTCACCCACCAGAAGGTGTCCACGCCCTGGCTGGAGGCCCCTGCCGGCACCACCAACCTGCGCGTGCCCACCCCATTCGAGGACAACCTGCTGCTGGACATCGTGCCCTCGGTCGATTGGGACGAGTTGTCGGGGCTGCTGGTCTCGGTCACCTACGAGGATGCGGCCAACGACGTGCGCGCCCAGCAATCGCTGTTCTTCCTGCCCGAGGATGCCGCACGCATCCAAAGCTTTACCGCGCCGCTGAAGGATCCGGCCAGGCGCACGGTCTCGCTGGCCGAAACGCATCTGTTCAGGACCGGCGCCGCGCGCACCCTGCCGCCGCGCGCGGTGCAGGCCGACGGCCGCCCGGCGGTGGTCGGCAATGCGCCGGGCGGGGTCTACAAGGTGACGATCTCGGGCGAGGATCTGGAACTGGGCACCGAGCTGCGCCGCGCCACGGTCTCGCTGCGCTATGCCGATCCGGCCAACAACGTGCTGGACACGCATGGCGCGCTGCTGCGCGAGCCGGGCGACAGTTCGGTCTGGTCCATCGCGCTGGCCGATCCGGCGCGGCTGGATTACAGCTATCGCGTGGACTATTTCCTCGCCTCGGGCGAGCGCGTCTCCGGCCCCGAGATCACGGCCACGCTGAGCAATCCCGAGGACTGGCTGTTCATCGAACCGCCCGGTTCCTGAGGCGGGGATGGCCATGCCATGCTGTCCTTCGCCCCCCCCATCAGGCTGATCGCCGGCCATCCGGTCTTTGCCGACCATCAGGACGGCGGGCTGTTTCATGTCCTGCCCGCCGCGCCCATGCTGGCCGAGCGCGCCGACGGCGCGCCGGATTTCGGGCTGATGCGCTATCTGGGCGACGGGCCGGGCGGCGAGGCGCTGGCCGGGGGCTTCCTGTCGCTGGCCACGGTGCTGGCGGTGCCGGCGGCGGCCCAGGCCGAGATCACCGCGCGGCTGACCGCCGAACTGGGCCGGCCCGTCCGCCTGTCGCTGCCGCTGTTCGACGACGGGCAGGTGGAGCTGACGCTGCTGGGCAGCGGCACCGCCGCCGGCAGCCCGTTCGAGGTCGAGGTGCTGGGCAGCGCCCGGCCGTCGATGGCGGGCGAGAATACCGCCAGCTTCCAGGTCGCGCTGAACGCCAATGCCAGCGCCTTCGTCGAGGCCAGCATCGGCGACCCGACCCTGCCCGCGCTGATCGTCTATCGCATGGCGCTGTCGGGCCTCCAGCCGGCCTATCGCGTCAGGGTCTCCGGCGATCTCGCGCGGCTGGAGCGCGAGCTGGATTCGCGCTTCCGCGCCAATGTCTATTACGTCCGCGCCGACATCGCCGCCCAGACCCGCGACGCGCTGGGCAATGCCGGGATTCAGGTCGATACCGTCATCATGGACGGCGAGGCAGCATCGGACGCCGCCGCCGCCGAGCAGGCGGTGCTGGATTGGCTGACCGAGACCTTCTTCGATGCCGCCTATGGCGCGCAGCCCCCGGCTCCGGCACCGGCGGCGGGCGTGGTCGACTCCATCGCCGGTTCGGTCATGGATCTGGTCGATACGCTGATGCCCGGCGCCTCCTTCAAGCTGAAGACGCGGCGCGAGAGCGACATCCGCCAGATGGATGCCGTGCTGAACCGCACCACCGTGCGCCGCCGCGATCTGGTCTTCCAGTCCGCGCTGGGGCACGAGCTTTACGCCCGCCGCGTGGACGAGGACGGGGTGGAGCGTCCCGGCTGGCCCGCCTTGCGCGACCGCATGATCGGCGGGGTGAACATCAAGGCCATCCCCCGGCGCGAGGTGCGCATCGGCGCGATGGACCGCTTCGCCAGCGACGGGCTGTCCGCGGTCGAGGTCGAGATCGCCCTGCCCGACCCCGCCGGCGCCGGTCCCGACCTGCATCCGGCCGGCTTCATCTTCCGCGACGGCGCCGCGCGCCAGCTTTACGCGGTCAACCTGCTGGACGCACCGCCCGCGCTGCTGACCGAGGCCTATCGCTATCGCCTGCGCTGTCATTTCGATCCGGCCTCGCCCTTCGGCCAGCGCCCGCCGGAGACCGGACCGTGGATCGAGGGCCGCGCGGCCGAGCTGATCGTGGACCCGCGCGTCGATGGACCCTATCGGCTGCGCGCGCCGGTGATCGGGCTGGCGCCCGGCTTTCCCTTCGCGCAATTCGCGCAGGTCTCGGTGGACCTGCGCCGGATGGAGGGGGAGGTGGAGGCCCAGCGCGACAGCGCCCTGCTGTCGGCCGAAAAGCCGGAAACCACATGGACCTTTCGCGGCCACGGCGCCGACCCGGAGCAATTCCAGTATCGCCTGCAATTCGAGCGCCCGGTGGCGCAGGGCGGCCCGGTCGTCACCGACTGGCGCCGGGAGGCCGGGCTGCGCGTCACCCTGCCCGATCCGCTGCCGCATCGCCGGCGCGCGACCTTCTTCGTCTCGCTGCCCTGGGCCGAGGTGCAGATGGCCTTCCTCGAAATCCGCTACGACGACCCGGCGCATGGCCTGCGCATCGACGAGCGCGTGAACCTGTCGGCCGAGGCGCCGCTGGTCGAGCGCGACTATGCCATTGCCGACCCGGCCGTGGCCGCGATCACCTACCGGCTGACCGCACTGATCGCCGGGCGCGGCTTTGTTCAAGGCGACTGGCGCGAGACGCTGGACACCACCATCGCCGTGGGCCGCGAACTGGTCGAGATGCGGGCGGTGCGGTTTCGCGCCGTCGGCCTGCCGCTGGCCCAGCACCGGCTGTCCGAATTGCAGATCCGCGCCGAGGCGCTGGGCGCCGATGGCGGGTTGCGCCACCAGCACCGCATCACCGTGCCGGGCGACCAGTCGGGCACCGACCTGGGCACATGGACCTTCCCGCGCTTTGCCCCGGAGGTCGCGCGGCTGCGCATCAAGGCCGACTGGCGCGACCGCAACGGCTTTCCGAACGGCGGCGCCTGGACCGACTGGGACCGCGACCTGGTGCTGATCCGCGTCCCGCAGATGACGTTCCAGGCCTAGGAGGAACCGCGCATGCTCAGCTTCGAGACCCCGCATATCGAGGCCGAGGGCGTGATCCTGTTCCCCGATCACGAGGACCGGCTGCTGTGGTATTATTCCGCCGCCATGCCGCAGATGGCCATCGGTCCCAACAGCCGGCCGATGTTCGACCTGTGGGTCTATACCGAGGCGCTGGTGCACGACTTCCTGACCGGCACCCGCATCCCCGAGGAGATGGGCGGCGGCTTCCTGACGCTGGGCGTCAACTGCCGCCGCGACCCGCGCGACCTGCGCGCCGCCCGCAAGGCCGTCGCGCGGGCGCTGGACGCGGAGGAGGACGACATCAAGCTGGCCCCGATCCCCTACAGCAGCGGCAAGGTCAGCGTGATCGCGCTGGACGCGATGACCACGGGCGCCGAGCCTTCGGGTGGCGATCCCGCCGCCGGGCGGCCGCGCTTCGTCACCGCCGTGATGGGTTCGGGGGTGCCGGCGCTGCTGGGCGATCTGCAATCCATCTTCTCGCTGTCGCTGTCGGACCGGGGCGCGGCCTTCATGGCCGGCCTGTTCGACGCCAACAGCCTGCCGGTGGGCGTGGTCTACGAGCTGGAATTCCAGGGCCTTTCGCCCGCCGTCAACGTGGTCGTCACCGCCGACATGCAAAAGCTGCGGCGCCGTTTCGGCGGCGGGCTGCAAGGGCAGGTGCAATGGTTCAAGGCCGATGTCTCGGCCGCCATCGACGATCTGGTGGAAACCCACGACATCAAGGTGCGCTCCACCGTGCAGGTGGACAGCGACGCCGCCCGCGAGGCCGAGCAGCGCGCCATCGCGCTGTTCAAGGAAGACATCATCCAGCAGCTTTTCCGCCCCTCGCTGCCCGCCACCCCGCAGCCCGCCGCCGGGCAGGGCATGGGCGAGGCCATCGCCGCGCTGGCCCGCACCGGCGCGGGTGCGGCGGCGGGCGGGGCGGCGGGGGCCGTGGCCGGCGGCGGCTCGCTGGGCCTGACGCTGAAATTCGAGCAGGAGACCGCGCATCTGACCGGCACCTTCTCCTATGAATCCCGCATGCCGACCACGCGCCGGGACGCGCCGCAGGCCTTCCTTCAGGCCCTGATCCCGCCGGAGGAGCATGAAAGGCATGTCACAGTGGTCGATCTGGGCACGGCCTCGGCCTTTTTCGACCGGGTGGAGGCCATCGTCTCGCTGCCCGAGGACGAGACCTTCGCGGAGCTGAACCTGCGCCAGGCGGTGGTCGGCATGGCCTATGGCGAGGGCGACCCGGCCCGCCCGCCGGAGGTCAAGCCGCCGCTGATCTGCCTGCCGGGCAGCGGCAAGCGCAACCGCCTGCTGGCCTTCCAGCGCAAGGGCCGGCCCAGCATGGCGGTCAGCTACGACATCACCTATGAATTCGACGACCCGGTGGGCGCGACCGTGGATCGCAGCCGCTATGTCACGCCGCGCCGCATCTCGGCCACGCGGGCGGTGATGGTCGATCCTATGGGCGATTTCGGCTATCGCCGCCTGACCCTGCGCCCCGGCCGCATTCCCGGCGACGTGACGGAGATCAGCGTGGACGCGGATTTCGCCACCGAATCCGGCGCCTTCACCGCCAGCCGCCGGTTCCGGCTGGCAGCGCCCTTCGACCGCCCCATCGCCGAACTCGCCCCCGACGGCGCCGACTGGCCGATCCGCACCGAGGAAAAGGGCGCCGGCCGCTTTACCCTGACCCCCACCTTCGTCTTCGCCGAGGGCGGCACCTGGACCGCGCCCCCCGTTCCCGCGGATGCGCCCTTCCACGCGCTGGACGCGCCCTTCCGCGCCCAGCGGCAGTTGATCGTGCAGCCGAACGTGCTGTCGCCTTCCGTCGAGGGCATCGACGTGGAGGTGGCCTATGACGACGACTCCGCCGGCTATCGCCGCCGCTTCCGCGCCACGCTGACCCCGCCCTTCCAGGCGCTGACCCTGCAATGGTCGATCCTCGATCCCGACCGCCGCAAGGCCCGCATCCGCGCCACCGTGCGCGAGGGCGGCATCGTGTCGCAAGGCGAATGGATCGCCACCGACGAGCCGACCCATATCGTCGGCACCGATGCCGCCCGCCCCGATGCGCTGACCGTGCGGCTGATCGGCGGCGATCTCGCCAGCCTCGGCATCGACGCCGTGCTGGTCGAGCTGCGCGCCCCCGACGAGACCGGCCAGCCGCGCCTGACCGAGCTGTTCTTCGGCCCCGGCGACCCGCTGTCGGCCACGGTGGACCTGATCCGGCGGCCCGGCCAGCCGCTGGGTTACGAGTTCCGCACCCAGATCTTCCGCGCCACTGGCGAATCCGCCACCAGCCAGTGGGAAAGCCGCACCGACCAACTGCAACTGATCATCTCCCTTCGGACCCTCTGATCGCGGGAGCGATGCCATGCTGGACCTGAACACCCGCTTCGAGCTTCTGGGCGTGACGCTGTATCGCGATGCCGACCAGCCCGAAGTGTTCTACTACCTGCCGCAGAACCCGGTCATCGCCCGCGACCGCGCCGGGCTGATGTTCGACCTGATGCTTTACGAAAAGGGCAGCCAGGGCGAGGATTTGCAGACCGGCGGCTTTCTGACGCTGGCGATCTCCACCGGGCTGGGCAGCCTCGAACAGCCCCTGCTGCGCGAGTTGAAGCGCCAGTTCAAGGACAATGCAAGGCTGGTCTCGATCCCCTTCACCGAGGGCAGCGTGCGGCTGGCCGGGCTGGATACCGGCGTGGCGCCGGTCAACGAGGACGGCAGCGGCCCGCCGGCCAGCGATCCCGGCCCGACCGGGCTGCGGCTGGTCGAGAAGGTCTTCGGCGCCACCATCCCCAACCTCGACGGCGACAACCGCGCGGTGTTCTCGCTGCAACTGTCCGAGGAGGGCGCGGCCTTCTTCGCCGACCTGCTGGAGCAGGGCCGCTCCGCCCGGCCGCTGATCGCCATCTACGACCTGAAATATACCGGGCTGATGGAGGTCGAGAGCCTCAAGATCGAGATCGACTATTCCCGCGTCTACGACTTCCTGCGCACCCGCATCGGCTTCAACGCCATCGTCGTCGCCGGCGAGATCGACAACATCGTCGAGGAATTGCGCGACAACCAGTCGATCAGGATCGACGACACCGTGCGCAGCCTGGAACTCTCCACCCCCGACGCGCTGGCCGCGCGGCAGACCCGCATCGACTCGCTGGTCAAGGAGCTGGCGACGGGCGCCTTCTTCGCCCCCTCGCTGAAGCTGGGCGATCCTTCGGTCGAGGAAAAGGACGTGTTCGCGGCGCCGGGCAGCGATGCCTCGGTGGGGCTGTTCCAGCAGGGCCTGCCGGCGGCGATCGGGCAGGCGATGGGCCAGGCCGTCACCACGCGCGAGATGGCCACCGCGACCGACATCAACACCCCCCCGCCCGAGCCGGGCGAGGGCACGCCGCCCCCCGCCGCCAACAAGGACGTGGCCGCGCAGACCTCGGCGCTGGGCCATCCGCGCGCCACCTTCACCATGCGCCGGTTGCAGCAGCGCGAATTGCGCGTGGTGAAATATGATCTTTCGCGCACCACCGCCATGCAGCGCAGCACCGGCCCGCAGAACCCGCTGCTGTTCATGGGGTCCGAGCGCGAGATCCGCGCCCGCATCCACAAGATCAGCCTGAACCACCCGTTCTTCGCCCGGCTGCGCATCGACGTGGATGCCGGCGGCACCGATTTCGCCGCCGAGGGCATAAGGGCGATGACCGTGAACCTGCGCTATGGCCGGCGCGCGGACGGCCAGCCCAAGGAAACCGCCGATGTGATCCTGAACGATGCCGACGACCATGCCAGCTTCGTCTTTGCCCGCGATGCCGGCGGCGACATGGGCTATGAATACCAGCTGACGCTGCATTACCTGCCGGGCTTCGGGCTGGGCGACACCCGCCAGACCGTCACCGGCCCCTGGACCCGGACCGAGGCGCGGCAGCTTTCCGTGCATCCCTCGATGCTGGCGCGGCGCCAGCCGATCACGCTGGCCCTGCCCCGCGTGGTCGCGCCCGACCTGTCCGAGGTCCGCGCCACGGTGGCCTATATCGACCCGGACGGCACCATCGACGACCGCCGCAGCGTGGTGCTGGCGCCCGGCACGGCCTCGCCGGTGGTCAATATCCGCTTTGCCGACGACAACGACGCCGCCCGCATCACCGCGCAGGCGATCTATGCCGATGGCAGCGTCCAGACCCTGCCCGAGGTGATCCGCCCCGACCCGGCCGGCGTTGCGCCCACGGATCTGGTGGTGCTGCCGGTGCCCGGCCGGCCGGCGGCGCAATTCTCGGTCATGCTGTCGGACCCGCTGGACGAATTGCGCTCGGTCCTGGTGGATTACGAGGTGCGCCAGTCGGGCAGCCTGATCGCCAGCGCCTCGGTGGAGGTGACGGAGCCGCTGCGCGCGGTGCCGGTGACGGTGGTGCTGCCCGCCGAGACCCCCCTGCCCGAGGTGCGCCTGCGCGAACGGCGCCTGTTCACCCGCGGCGGCATCGAGACCCTGCCCTTCCGCCCGCTGGCCGAGGGGCTGGTGGTGGTGGGCGTGCCGGCCACCGACGTGATGGAGATCACCTTGCGCTATCTCGGCCCGCCGATGGCGCAGCTTGGCGTGCTGGGGATGCTGGTGGCGCTGCGCTATGCCAGCCCGGACGGGGACGGCGATTTCAGCCAGTCGGTCAGCCTGTTCGTCGAGGGCACCGACCCGCAACGCTGGGTGGTGCGGCTGAAGGACCGCGCCGCCCGCACCTATCGCTATCAGATCACCATGATGATGGCCTCGGGCGAGCAGCGCCTGCTGCCCGAGGCGACCACCGACAACACCTTCCTGCCCCTGCAAATCACGGCCTGAACCGCAGAACCGGAGCGCCAAGATGAGCTTTGAAACCGACAAGCAGCGTTACATGTTCACCGGCGAGACCGGGACCGGCAGCGGCAGCTTCGGCAGCGGCGGCGGCGATGGCGAGGGCGCGCAGCCGGTGGTGCCCATCCACATCGCCAACGAGGTCGAGCCGCTGCTGATGGGACCGGCCTATTTCGCGAAGCTGAAGGCCGCCATCGACGCCCTGCCCAACAGCGGCAATCCGGTGATCTGGCTGGCCGGCTGGTGGTTCACGCCGCTGTTCTCGCTGGACACGATGACCGGCGGGCCGGAGCTGACCGCCCTGCTGAAGGCGAAATCCCGCGCCGGGGTGGATGTGCGCGTGCTGGGCTGGGTGCTGGCGCCCGAGATGATGGCCTCCAGCATCGTGCAGTCGCAGGCGGCGGATGCCTTCCGCACCAGCTACGGCACCATGCGCTTCATCAAGGAGCTGCGGACCGAGCCGACGCTGGCCGACAAGGTGGCCTGCAACACGCTGTCGCATCCGGCGGGCGGGGTGCATGCCAAGATGGCGCTGGTGGGCAACGACGACCAGATGACGGTGTTCACCGGCGGGCTGGATTGCGTGAACGACCGCCACGATCCGATCTGGCGCGACGTGCAGCTGCGGCTGACCGGGCCGGCCGCGCAACCGGCCTTCGACTTCTTCCGCGAGATGTGGAACGAGGTCCAGGGCCGTTCGGTCAAGCCGCTCTCCTTCTCGGTCACGCTGAACGGGCGGGTGCATGCGATCAGCCTCGACAACCGCACCGCCGCGGCGGCGGCGATCCCGGCCCGCAGCGTCGGGCGCGCATCGAGCGGGCGCATCCATGCGCAATCCCTGCGCACGGTGCCGCAATTCAACTTTCCGTCGCTGCTCGGCATGTCGCCGGTGCCGATGAACGAGACATGCAGCTTTGCCCCCTCGGGCATCTTCGAGGTGGACCGGGGCTGGCGCGCGGCCATCGCCGGCGCGCAGACCTATTACTATGTCGAGGACCAGATGCTCAGCTCGCAGCCGCTCTGCGACGCGCTGAACGCGCGGGTGCGGGCGGACGAGGGCTTCCATGTCGTGCTGGTGACGGGACGCTTCGACCCCAACGACCCGCCCAGCGACATCGGGTCATGGGTGCGGGCACGGGCGATCAACCTGCACTTGATGCGCGGCCTGACCCCGGCGCAGAGGGCGCGGGTGGCGATCTTCAACCACGCCGCCAAGGTGGTGCATTGCAAGATCGCCATCGCCGACGACAAATGGGGCTTCGTCGGCTCGCCCAATTTCGCCGTCCGCTCGCAATTCACGGATTTCGAGCACGGCTTCGCCTTCATGGACGAGGCCGAGGCGGCGGTGCCGGCCTTCCGCCGCCAGCTCTGGGACAGCATCTTCGGCGCGCCCGAGCCGGACATGGCCGCGGCGCTGGCCCGCTGGTTCGCCATCCCCGAAGGCGGCACCCAGGGCGATCTGCAACGCATCACCACCCCGGTCCCGGTGCCCGCGCTGGGCACGGTCGAGCGGGTGGCGGCGGATGCGGTCTTCGAGGTGGACAGCCGGAAAAGCTGGGGCGCCGATCTGATGATGCTGCTCGCCGGGAATATCGGCGTGCCGATCGGGTCGTGAAGGAGGAACCATGAAGCGCATCGCCTCCCTCGACCGGCAAGCCCCTCCCGGCGCGTCCCCCGCGCGGGAAGGCGGCATGCATGCGCACGCATGCCGCGCCCGGCCCGGCGCCCCTGAAAAGGACACGGCAACCAGGCGGCCGGACCACGCAGACTCTCGGGAGACGGAAGGGGTGGGCAAGCCGGACGGCCCCCGCCGCGCCGCGACATCGCCTTGCACCCGGCCGGAGGTGGCAGGGCAAAGCCTCACCCTGCGCGACCGCGTGGGGATCGGTGCGGGTCGGTGCGCACTCTGCGCCGCTAATACGGACAGCACGGCAGCCGCGCCCCGAGACCACGCAGACTTATCCACGCCCGCAGACCCTCAAGGGATTCGGAGGGGGTGGGTAAGTCGGGCAACCCACGCCGAGCCGCCGCCCTGCCTTGCGCCCAGCCGGGGATGCCGGAACAAAGCCGCCCCCCGCGCGGCCGCATGGGGAGCGGTGCAGATCAATCCGCACCCTGCGCCGCCGATGCGGCCAACACCGAAACCGCGCCCCGAGACCACGCAGACTTATCCACGCCCGCAGACCCCCAGGAGTCGGAGGGGGTGGGTAAGTCGGGCCACCCACGCCGCGCCGGCGCCCTGCCTTGCGCCTAGCCGGGGATGGCGGAGCAAAGCCGCCCCCCGCGCGGCCGCATGGGGAGCGGCGCAGATCAGTCCGCACCCTGCGCCGCCGATGCGGCCAACACCGAAACCACGCCCCGAGACCACGCAGACTTATCCACGCCCGCAGACCCCCAGGAGTCGGAGGGGGTGGGTAAGTCGGGCCACCCACGCCGCGCCGGCGCCCTGCCTTGCGCCCAGCCGGGGATGGCGGGGCAAAGCCGCCCCCCGCGCGGCCGCACGGGGAGCGTTGCGCGCAACGCATCCTGCGCCGTCCGTCGCCCGCAAATCCCCTCCAGGCCGGAGGTTGTCATGCTGACCCTCGCCTCCGTCCGCCCCGCCCCCGAAGTCCGCAACCTGCTGCTGTTCGCGGATGATGCGGATACCGGCCTGCATTACCTGTTGCCGGTGGCGCTGGTGCCCGAGGATGCCGGCACGCTGACCGTGATGGGGCGCGGCTCGCGCCGGCGGCCCGAGGGGATACTGGGCGGCTTCTGGACGCTATCGCTGCACGGCAATGTCGCCGATGCCACGCGGACCGCGCTGGCCGCCGCGCTGGCCACCCCCGAGATCCCGCAGCCCCGGCTGCTCATGGCCGAGGCGCAGCTGGATCTGCACCTGACGCTGGCCACCGATGCCGCCGCCCGCGCCCGTGTCGAGGGCTGGCGCGGCGGCACCGTCGCGCTGAACGGCGAGCTGCCCCCCGGCGAGGCGGCCGGCGCCGTGGTCACCGCATGGCAGAACGGCCTGCCCGACGCCAGCGCCGAGCTGATCCTGACCGTTCGCGGCCTGGGCGAGCCGGCGGAGCTGGTGGTCGAGGACAACCGCCTGCGCACCGTGACGGCCCCCGGCTATCGCAAGGTGGAAAGCCTGTCGCACAGCCTGGCCGCCCGCCGGCAGGACGCCGCCGCGCTGACCATCCGCCACCGCCAGCCGCTGCGCCTGCCCGGACGCGGCAGAGATGGCGGCATCGTCTGGGCCGGGTTCGACCCGCAATAGGAAAGGTTCTCAGGATGCTCTCGCTCTATGGCAGCTTCATGGTCCCCGACGTTCCCGACGTGGTGATCTATCGCGACGACGAGAACCCGCGCAAATTCTACATGCTGGCGCTGAAGCCGCGCATCCTGCGCAGCGATCCGCGCGACCCGGCCAGCCGCCCGATGATCGACCTGGTGGCCTATACCCGCGACCATTCGAAGCCCCTGCCCGAAACCGAGGACATCGAGCGCGGCCTGCTCCAGATGACCGTGGGGCTGGAGGTGTCGGTCGACGACCAGGCCCGCATCCGCGCCTATCTGCGCAACCGCATCACCACCGAGGTCGGGCGCGGCTTTCGCTTTCTGGGCATCGTCCTGCGCCTGGGCGAGCCGGAACTGGGCTATGCGCCGCAATTCCTCGGCGGCACCGCCGTGGCCACCACCTTCGGCGAGGAGTTGCAGATCGCCGCGCAGGGCACCTGCCCCATCCTGTCCAACAGCGTGAACAGCGCCAGCTTCTCCTATCAGCTGACGCAGATCGGCGCCCGCCTGATCCGCCAGACGATGGAGGAGGGCGCGCTGCCCATCCAGGTCCGCTATGAAAAGCTGATGCTGATCGCACGCATTCCCGCCGTGACCATCCGCATCCGCGGCGAGCGGCGCGAGTTCCTGGAGGAGGCCCGCCGCCGCGCCGTCACCCGCCGCTACATGATCCGCCACGGCGTCTTCGTGACCCGGCTGGTCTGGTATGCGCCGCCGACGCTGACCAGCTTCCGCGACACCCATCACAGCCTGACCATCGAGATCGACGACGGCGATTTCCGCGATGCCGATCCCTCCGACAACCTGACGCAGGAACTGGAGAAGATGGCGCTGACCATCCTGCAAAACAACATCCTGCCGAACTTCTTCCAGTCCGCCATCCCGGCCGAGGACGAAAGCGACGCCGAAAAGGGCCGCGGCTACTGGTTCCGCGAGACGACGACCGACACCGGCAGGGTGGACGTGACCATCAGCCGCCGCGACGTGGTGCAGATCGAGCATGGCGCCAACGCCATCCTCGGCCCCAACCTGACGCAGGCGGAGGCCGCGGGCGCGATCACCTATGCGCGCCTCAGCCAGCCGAACGCGCCGGTGATGCGGCTGACGGTGGTGCCCAACATCAACTTCCAGGTCGACCCGATCCTCGAAGTCAGCGTGTTCATCGACTATGACGAATTCGACGAGATCAGCCACCGGCGCCTGCGCACGCAAAAGCAGATCAGGCTGACCCGCGACGAGAGCGCCCGGCAGTTCACCTTCGACCTGGCGATGGAGGCCGACCGCGCGCCGAAGGCCGGCTACCGCTATCGCACCGTGGTGCATTTCGCCGGCACGATGGCCACGGCCGAGCATCCGCCGAACGGGCAATGGCTGGACGGCACCGGCGAGGTGCTGGTGATCTCCTATGCCCAGCTGGGGCAGGTCAAGGTGGACCTAATCCTTGCGCCGATGCCGCCCGAGGTCGCCTCGGTCGACGTGACGCTGACCTATCCCGACCCCACGGCGCGCGGCGCGGTCAAGACCATCTCGCTGTCGCCGGCGGCGCCGACGGGAAGCTGGCTGGTCTCGGTCCCCGCCGGCGGCGACATCCGGCCCTATCGGGTGGCGCGGACCTATCGGATGGCCGACGGCTCGACCCTGACGCTGCCGGAGGAGGAAAACGCCGCCGAGATGCTGACCATCACCAGCCCCTTCGAGGCGCGCGTGACCACGACCTTCGTCGGGCGCGGCGATTTCGACCGCGACGTGGAGGCGATCGTGGTCACCGCCACCTATGCCGACCCCGCCAACGACCTGACCGAGCGGATCACCCTGACGCTGGGCAGCATGGGCCGCACGGCCGAATGGGTGGTGCGGCAGGTGAACAAGGCGGTGACGGCCTTCACCTATCAGGTGCGGGTGCTGCGCATGAACGGATCGGAGATCACCACCAGCCACGAGGGGCAGCTGGGCGACACCATCACCGTCGGACCCAGCGGCGCCGACGCGCTGGAGGTTCTGGTCGATGCCGAGATGGTGGACTGGGGCCGCATCGGCCGGGTGATGGTGACGCTGGAATACGACGACCCGGATCACGGCCTTTCGCTGCGCAAGGCGCTGCTGTTCTCGCCCACGGCGGCGATGCAACAGACCTGGCAGGTGCTGCTGGCCGACCCGGCGCGGCGCGGCTTTCGCTATACCGTGCGCCGGGTGGGGCGCGATGCGGCGGATGACGTGATCGAGGCGCCGGTGGACACCGACGACCCGTTCGTGATCCTGCGCTGAGGAGGGGAAGGATGGCCCGGCCCCGCACCGCCCGCGATCCCCGCCCCGGCCGCCCCGGCGCCCTGCCGGATGCGCGGCGGTGCCGGATGAGATATGCGCAGCCGGTGCCGCCCTCCGCTCCCGCCGCGAGTTGCGCGCTCACGCGCATCACCGACCGGCCGCCTCGCCGCGCAGAATGCCGCAGGTGGGCGCCTGTGCTCCCGGCACCGCCCACCGCGCCCCGCGCGGGCTGCCGGTTCACGCGCACCACCCCTAAGCCGCCATACATCGCAACGCCCCGCCGCGTGGAGGGCCACCAGCGGGTTCCGGTGCCACCCTCTGCTCACGCCGCAGCCCGCGCGCTCACGCGCATCACCGACCGGCCGCCTCGCCGCGCAGAATGCCGCAGGTGGGCGCCTGTGCTCCCGGCACCGCCCACCGCGCCCCGCGCGGGCTGCCGGTTCACGCGCACCACCCCTAAGCCGCCATACATCGCAACGCCCCGCCGCGTGGAGGGCCACCAGCGGGTTCCGGTGCCACCCTCCGCTCACGCCGCAGCCTGCACGCTCATACACATCATCGACCGGCCGCCACGCATCGGGCCATCCCGCCGCACGGGGTGCCCCCCGGCGGGCGTCCATGATCCCGGTGTCCCGTCCCGCACCGCCATCCGCGCCCCGCGCAGCCTGTGCGATCACACGCACCACCTCAAAGCCGCCATGCATCGCAACGCCCCGCCGCGCGAAATGCCGCCGGCGGGTGCCTGTGCCGGCGGCACCCATCGGCGCAGCCCGCCCGCTCACGCGCATATCGCCAAGCCGGCACGCATCGGGCCGCCCCGCCGCGCCGGGTGGAGCGGGCATCCCCGGCCATATGCCGCCGCCCGCGAACCCTGCCGCCCGAAATCGCAACCTCATGGCGGGGACCGGCCCGGCCACCGATCCGCCGCCCATGCCCCGCGCATGGCTTCCGTGCCGGGCGGGCGCCCGGCAGCCCCGTCCCGCAACACGCCCGGCATCCCAAGGTAAGGAGGCAGACCCGTCATGGCCAAGGCCCTGTTCAGCATCGCTCAAAGCCAGGCTCGCCCGCTTCGGGTCAGCCCCCGCCCGCAGGCGGCCGCCGCCGATATGGGCTTCGTGCTGCGCGCCGCGCATCTGGCCATCCTGGTGCATCCGGTCTTTCTGGCCGTCAACGAGCCGACGCGGGACGGCCGCGCCTATCCGGCGGTGGACGGGCGCCGCTTCGCGCGCCTGGCGCTGCGGCTGGGCCGGCGCGGCGGCGCCTTTCCCGGCCCGGACGTGATGTTCCTGCGCGAGATCGACGGCACCACCTATCTGCACCTGACGCTGGTGCAGGCCCTGCCCGACGGCATGACCGAGGACACCGAGGCGCTGGGCCTGCTGGCCGCGCCGCCGCGCATCGAATGGAACGGCGGCAGCTTCCCCCTGCCCGAGCCGACCCCGGCCGAGGCCGAGACGCCCGGCACCAGCACGCTGCGCATCCTCGCGCCGCTGGCGCCGGATCAGGTGGCGATGCTGGTGCAGGCGATGACCGATCCCAATGCCGGCTGCCAACTGGTCGCGGATTACAGCGCCAGCTATCGCGTGCGGACCACCGCGCCCGCGAACCCGCGCCCGCGCCCCCAGCGCCCCTTCCACGTCCTGGACCTGCCGCTGCTGCGGCGCGACATGGTGATCCAGCCGCAGGTCGTGCTGCCCGACGGGCCGGCGATCCGTCCCTTCCTGACCAACCCCGTCCCGGCGGTCGAGGGCGGCGGCGATCCGCTGGCCGCACCGACGCGCATCCAGCTTGCCGAAGGGGCGCTGCTGACCCGCGAGGCGGTGATCGCGCCCGAACTGCTGCTGCGCTGGCGCGACCTGAAGATCATCGACATTCCCGCCATCCCGCCCGCCCCCGCCGACCCCGAGGAGCGCGACGTGACCGCCACCTTCTCGCGCCGGGTGCCGTTCTTCTTCGACCGCACGCTGGACCAGAACATCGGCGTGTTCCGGGCGATCTCGGGCGCGGCGGTGCTGCCCTCGGACTGGCAGGACAGCGAATGGGGCACGCTCTGCCCGGCGGAATTCGTCAATACGGTCTATCTGCTGCCGCACGAGTTCCGGCTGTCCTACGACGCGGCGCGCGGCCTGCCGCACATGCTGCCGGTGCAATATGCCGCGCCCGACGGCAGCCGCCGCCTGCGCGTCGTGCTGCGCACCGAGCCGTGGTTCGACCCCGCCCGCGTGGCCGGGCTGCAATCGGCGCTGTCGCGGCAGAGCGCGGGGGTCTTCGTGCATCCGCAGGTGATCGCCGGCGGCACCTCGGGCGCGCGGCTGACGTTGGGCACCATCTTCCCCGAGGCCATCGCCGTCGATGGCGATGCCGAGGCCGAAGGGGTCGCCATCGACACCGCGTCGCCCTTCGACCTGGTGCTGGACCTCAGCGAGGAATATTACGCCCTGCTGGTCGCGATCCTGACCGGGCCGATCGGGCTGACCGGCTCGGTCGAGATCACGCTGGCCCCGGCGCGCGACGGCGCCCCGGCGATGGTGCGGCGCATCCCGCTGGCGCTGAGCTTCCAGCGGCTGGGCGCGCTGCCGCTGGCCGAGCATGTGGCCACAGCCACCCTCAACCCCGAGCGCGTGGACGTGACCAACCGCGCGGCCCAGGCGGTGACCATCGCCGAGGCGGCGGCCTCGCTGCTGCTGGTGGACGAGAACGCGCTGCTGCCCGCCGCCGTGCTGGCCGCGCGGCCCGCCGAGGACCTGCCGCTGGTGCTGGAGGCAGGCGGCAGCGCCACGCTGACCTTCGCCCCGGTCGCGGCACCGGAGGGCGCGGTCTGGAACGCCGTGGTCCCGGTGCTGAGCGGGGTGACGGCGGCGCTGGACCCCGACGCCTCGCTGCGCGCCATCCATGCGCTGGCCCCGGCCGGCAGCGCCGGCTGGCGGCTGCGCATCCTGTCGCCGCAACTGGCGCAGGCCAACGGCCCCGAGGCGATGATCGCCGTCGAGGTGCGCATGGCCCGCGCGGGCATGGCGCCGGTGCAGGCCACGCTGATGGCCGGCGAGGCCGAAAGGCAGGTGACCTTCCCGCGCCCGCTGGACGACCTGATCCCCGACACCGCCGGGGGCGGCGGCACGGCGGGCGACGGCTTCCTGCGCCTTTCGGTCACCGCGCGCGGTGTCTGGCCCTCGGGCTTCGGCCCCTGGACCGAGCCGGCCGAGCATATGGGCGATACGCTGTTCGTCTTCGTCCCCGCCCGCGACGGGGGCGGCGGATGAGCGGGTTCGCCCCCACGCCAAGGCGGCCGATCCCCGCCCCCGACACAGGCGGCGGCCGTGCCGGCGCTGACGGGCGGTGTTGCGGTCGCACCGACCGCGCCGTCCCCGGCCGTGCATACGGCGCCGACCACATGACCGCTCGAAGCATTCTCATGCCACGCTGGTCGGCCACCGATCGCCGGGTGGCAGACCGGCGTGGCCCGTGGAACGGCCCGGACACCGGCCTTACCCGCGACGGAGGCGCGCCATGACCGATCCCGCCATCCCCACGGCAAGACGGCTGATCGCCTTGCAGGGGCGGGACGGGCTGTGGGGTGGCTTTCGCATGACGCCGGGCGAGAGCCGCGAATGGGTCGGCGCCGTCGCCGCGCGGGCGCTGGCCGAGGCGGCCGGCAGCGGGCGCCTGCCCCCGGCGCTGGCGGACCTCGCCCGGCGCCGTGCCGCGCTGGCCGCCGCACACCTGCGCCGGCTGGAGCAGCCCGGCGGCGGCTGGGGCTATAATGCCGGCACCCCGCCCGACAGCGACAGCACCGCCGCCGTGCTGCGCCTGCTCGCCGCGCTGGGGCAGGCGCCGCCGCCCGAGGCCCTCGCCTTCCTGCGCGCGCAGGGCGACGTGGCGACCGGCTGGGCGACCTATGGCCCGATGCGGGTCTGGGATGCCTGGTCGCGGCCCTGCCCCGAGGTCGATGCCGCCGCCGCCCTGGCGCTGGCCGAGGCCGGAGGGCCGGATGCCGCCGATCTGGCGTCCCTGTGGCGAAGGCTGGCCCCGATGCAGGGCGCGGACGGGCATTGGCCAGCCTATTGGTGGCCCGGTCCCGGCGTGGCCACGCTGGCGGCGCTGCAACTCTGGGCCGCTGCCGGACGCCCGGACCCCCAGCCGCTCATGCCCGCGCCACCCGCGCCCGACATGGCCACGCTGGACGCGCTGACGCTGGCGCAGGCGCGCGGAGTTCTGGACGCACGGGCAGGCGCGCGGGCGCTGGCCGCCGCCTGTGCCCGCATGACCGCTCCCGGCCGCTGGCCCGCCGATGCGGTGCTGCTGGCCCCGCCCCGGCATCCGGCCTCGGGCCGCGGCGAGTCCAGCCCGGAGGGGCGCGGCGCCCTGACCACGGCGGCCGCGCTGGGCGCGCTGATCGCCCTGCCCCGTCCCGCCGCGCTGCCCTTGCCGCGCCGCGCCGCGCCCCGCGACCTCGGGCTGGGGGCGCTGGCCCGCGATCTGGGCCTGTCGCCGCAAGCCGCCGCGCTGGCC
>CAKTBJ010000040.1 GCA_934533075.1 uncultured Paracoccus sp. | reverse complement strand
CCTCCCGAAGGAGGCGGCGCCAAGGGGGTGCGGATCAGCTGCCGGCCAGGGTCTTGGCGACCTCGGCGGCAAAATCCTCTTCCTTCTTCTCGATGCCCTCGCCAACGGCAACGCGGGCAAAGCCGGTGATCTCGACCCCGGCATCCTTGGCGGCCTGCGCCACGGTCACATCGGGATTGATGACGAATTTCTGGCCCAGCAGCGTCACTTCCTCGAAGAACTTCGACATGCGGCCTTCGATCATCTTGGCAATGACCGCCTCCGGCTTGCCCGATTCGCGGGCCTGCTCGGTCAGCACGGCCTTTTCGCGCTCGATCACGGCCGGGTCCAGGTCGGCTTCCGACAGCGAGGCCGGCGAGGTCGCCGCGATATGCATCGCGAACTGGCGCCCGATCTCCTGCGCCTTGGCGGCATCACCCTTCAGCGCGACCAGCACGCCGATCTTGCCCAGGCCCTCGGCGGCGGCGTTGTGGATGTAGTGGACGATGGTATCGCCCTCCAGAACGTGCAGGCGGCGGAAGGTCATGTTCTCGCCGATGCGGGCGATGGCCTCGTTCAGCACATCGGTCACGCTGCGCCCGTCCAGATGGGCGGCGCGCACGACCTCGATGTCGTCGCCGGTTTCCAGCGCCACCTTGGCGATGTCGCGCACCAGGTCCTGGAAATCGGTGTTCTTGGCAACGAAGTCGGTTTCCGAGTTGATCTCGACCGCCACGCCGCGACCATCGCGCACGGCGACGCCGATCAGGCCCTCGGCGGCGACGCGGCCGGCCTTCTTGGCGGCCTTGGCCAGACCCTTGGTGCGCAGCCAGTCGACCGCCGCTTCCATGTCGCCTTCGGTTTCGGTCAGCGCCTTCTTGGCGTCCATCATGCCTGCGCCGGTGCTTTCGCGCAGTTCTTTCACCATAGCCGCGGTAATGGTGGCCATCGGTAGTCTCCTTGTCATCGCGTCACCGGGCGGCTGGAGGGCCGCGCCGGTGCCGGTTTCATAGCGGGAAAGGCTCAGGCGTCGGCCGTCTCGTCCTCGACATCACCGGCGACCTGAAGGTCGGCCAGCGCACCGAGATCGACGCCGGCGGCGCCCATCTGGGCCGACATGCCGTCCAGCGCCGCACGGGCGACCAGATCGCAATAGAGGGCGATGGCACGCGCCGCGTCGTCGTTGCCGGGAATGACGTAGTCGACGCCGGCAGGGGACGAATTGGTATCGACGACCGCGACGACCGGGATGCCCAGTTTCTTCGCTTCGAGGATGGCCAGGTCTTCCTTGTTCACGTCGATGACGAACATCAGGTCCGGCAGGCCACCCATCTCGCGAATGCCGCCCAGCGAGGCTTGCAGCTTGGCCTGCTCGCGCTCCATGCCCAGGCGTTCCTTCTTGGTCAGGCCCTCGGCGCCGGCTTCCATCGCCTCGTCGATGGCCTTCAGGCGGCTGATCGACTGGGAAACGGTTTTCCAGTTGGTCAGGGTGCCGCCCAGCCAGCGGTGGTTCATGTAGAACTGCGCGGATTTCTCGGCGGCCTCGGCCACGGCTTTCTGGGCCTGGCGCTTGGTGCCGACGAACAGCACGCGGCCGCCCTTGGCCACGGTATCGCGCACGACTTGCAGCGCGGCGTCCAGCATCGGGACGGTCTGCGTCAGGTCGATGATGTGGATGCCGTTGCGGTCGCCGTAGATGTATTCCGCCATCCGCGGGTTCCAGCGCTGGGTCTGGTGGCCGTAATGGACGCCAGCTTCCAAAAGCTGACGCATGGTGAATTCGGGAAGCGCCATGTCCTGATCCTTTCCGGTTTGCGCCTGGGCAGAGGGTCTCAGGGCATCGCCCCAACCGGAGGACCGAAACGGGATGTCTCCCCGCAAGGCCCAACCTCTGCCTGTGAAGTGGCGCGCCCATAGCGCGGATCGGGCCGGCATGCAAGAGGCGCCGTTCAGGCGCCGCCGCCTTCGCCGGGAAGAACCGAGAAGCCATGCTCCATCCGGTCGGCCGGGGTTTCGCAACCGCCGTCGCCGACGATGCGGGCCGGGATTCCGGCCACGGTCTTGCAGGTCGGCACCGACTCCAGCACGACCGAGCCGGCGGCGATGCGGCTGTTGCGGCCCACGGTGATGTTGCCCAGCACCTTGGCGCCGGCCCCGATCAGCACGCCGTCGCCGATCTTGGGATGGCGGTCGCCGCCGCTTTTGCCGGTGCCGCCCAGCGTCACCGAGTGCAGCATCGACACATGGTCGCCCACCACCGAGGTTTCCCCGATCACGATGCCATGCGCATGGTCGATCAGCACCCCGGTGCCGATGCGCGCCGCCGGGTGGATGTCGACCGTAAACACAGACGAATTGCGCGATTGCAGCCACAGCGCCAGGTCATGCGCCTCGCCCTGCCATAGCGCATGCCCCAGCCGATAGGCCTGCAAGGCCTTGAATCCCTTGTAGTAGATCAGGGGTTGCAGGGGTTCGGTAGTGGCCGGATCGCGGTCCATCACCGCGTGAAGGTCCGCCATCGCCGCCAGTGCCAGCGCCGCATCCGCCCGATGCAGCCCCAGAAACCGCGGCACCAGGGCCTCCGCAGGCACCGCCCCGGTGCACAGGTCGCGGGCGAGGATGTGGCTGAGCGACTCGGCCAGGTCGCCGCGCTCCAGCACGGCGCGGGCCATCAGCGGCGCCAGCAGCGGCTCGCGCTTCGCGGCGGCCTCGGCCTGCCGGCGCAGTCTCTGCCACAAACGGGTCAGCTCGGATGCCTGCGCCAAATCGCCCTCCAGAATATCCGGCCCGGAGATAGCCCAAGCAGGCCGGATGTTCCAGAGGCCACGGCTCAGCGCGGCAGGCCCAGCTCCAGCCAATGCAGCGCGATGGTAACGGCGCCGTCACCGCCGAAACTGCCGCCCTGCGCTGTCAGATCCAGCGATTCGGGCGACCAGTAGACCATCGGCTGCGACAGGATGCCCCGGCACCAGGACCCTGCACCGATCCCGAGTCCCGAACCGAAGCGGTCATCCGCCCCGTCCGTGCCCAGCGACCAGCTTGCCAGGTCGCCGCTCAGGGCCGCCGTCACCCGCGCCGTGGCGCCAAGGATCAGAACACCGGCCGGGACATGGATTCCGCTCGCCGCCCGCGCACCGGCGCCCGGCGTCACCGTGACCTCGACCGACTGCGCGCCGATCCCCGCGCCCGAGGGCGTCAGGCTCAGCGCACCGACCTGCCAGTCCTCGCCATCGAAGATCACCGGCGCACCGGCCCGCGTCAGCCCGCGCAGGCCCAGCGGCGGGACCACATGCACCCAGCCGCCATTGGCGCGGATGGCGATGGTCCCGGCCTGCCCCGCCCAGTCACCCGAGGCCGAAGGCCCCACCGCCCAGCACGCCCCTTCGGGCGCCGAGACCGGCGGCGTCACCGCGCCGATCCCCTCCAGCACCAGGTTGGCCAGCGCATCCAGACGGATCAGCGCCTCGTTCACCGTCACATGCTTCTGCGCCTGCGCCGGCTGGATCAGCGGCAGGCCCAGCCGCGGCGTTTCCTGTTCAGACATTCACGATCTTCCTTGCTGAAGGCCCCGGCCCGTAGACGGCCGAAAGCTGTGCCACATCCACGACGAAATCGCCGCCCTCGGCGACCCCGTCCCAAAGCCCCGCCGGCGCCTGCCATTGCGGCACCGCCAGCACCTCGCGATAAAGCAGGGTGCCGTCGCGCAGCAGCCGCAGCAGGTAGGACTCGCTGTCCTCGCCCAAAGGCACATCCGCCCCGTCCCAACCGTCGCCGCCGATGCGCGTGCGCCGGATCCAGCTGACCGCCCGCCCCCGCACCCGCAGATGACAGGGCGACAAGGGCCGCAGCCCCACGCCGGGGAAAGCGGCCTCCTGATGGCGATAGCTGGCATCGTCCACCGCCCGCAGCGCCGGCCCGAGGCGATAGTGATGCGCCACGCCCCGCGTCGAGGGCGCCAGCGGCAACTGCCGCACCGCACCGTCGAGCAACACGACCAGACTGCCCTCCGGCCAGACCAGCGGCATCACCGCATCCGTCCCCGCCTGCCCGCGCAACCGGCCCGAAATCAGCCACTCGCCATCCCCCGCCGGCTCGGCATGGGCGAACTGCATGACCTCCCAGCGATCCGGCGTGCCGTCCCCGATGGCGATGGCATTGGCGCCCGCGAACAAGGCGGCCTGTGCCACCGGCCCAAGCTGCCCGCCTCTCATGCGGATACGCAGGGCCGGCCCGCGATCGAACACGCCCGAGGCCGCTGCCGCCAGCGGCGAAAGCGTCACCCCCATCAGCGCCGGGGCGCTCACGGTGGCCAGTGCGGCATAACCGCCTTCCCCCGCCTCCGACATCCACACCGCGACCGAACCGGGCCAGGGCCGCGCCGTCACCGCCAGATGCGGCGCATGCGGCACCTCGTCCCCGCGCAGCAGCGGCAGGTCGAGGAACGCGAATCCCACCGGCATCGGCGGCAGGTAAGCCCGCGCCGCCGGCAGATCGTCGCCCGCCTCGCCGGCACGATACAGCCCCGGCTCGATCCGCGCCGCCTCGACGGTGATCGCCTCGGCGCGCTCGATCCGGTCCACCCGCCAGCGCGAGGCGTCCGCCAGCGCGATCACGTCCCCCGGCGCCAGGTCGCCCCGCGAAGGCGGCAGCGCCAGCCGCAACCCGTCGCGCGCCACCCGTGCCTCCGCCAGCCAGCGGGCAACGGTCGCCCGTCCCTCACCGCGGGTCAGCGCCAGCGACATCTCGCTGGTCGAGGCCGGGCCGTCGCTATCCCCCGGCAGCCGCGCCTCGGTGGTGGCGCTGTCATGGCTGCCGCCGGCGTCGATATGGTTCAGCCGCAGCCGCCCGCTCAGTTCCGCCTCGGCGGCGCGACTGAATTCCGGCGCGCCCAACCCCTCGGCCAAGGCCAGCATGTCGGACGAGATCACCCGATCCACTCGCCCCGACCGCATCCGGAACCGCAGCACGCCGCCATCCTCGAAGGCATCGAAGCCATAGGCCAGCATCAACTGCTGCAAGGCCGCCCGCGCGGTCTCGGCCCCGGTCAGCACAAAGCCCCGCACCTGCCCGACCAGCCCCGAGGCATCGAAATCGGCCACCCCCGACTCGCGACACAGATCGGCGACCAGATCGGCCAGGGGCACCGCACCCGCCCGCCCGTTCAGCCAATGCCCCCGCGCCCAGGCCGGACCATCCGACCACAGATCGGTGCGCGCCGGAAACGCCGGCCAGGGCCGCGCATCCCAGGCCCAGACATGGGCGCGGCCCATGTCCAGCATCGCCCCGCCGTAGTCGCCCCGCGGATTGCGCGCCGGATCGTCCCAATACCGTGCCAGGGCTGCCAGAGCCGCCGCCTGCATCGCATCGTCGCGCAGCCCCTCCGAATAATGGGGCAAGGCCGATTCCGCGCTCATCGCATCCAGGAACTTGTTGGGCTGGTTGGTGCCCCGGTCCAGTGCGGCGCAACCGATCTCGGTGAACCAGATCGGCTTGCTGCGCGGCTCCCATGCGGTCGGAGTTTCCGACCGCACGCCGCCCACCCGCTCGTGATGCGGGCGCGCCCACCAGTTGCGCAGGTCCTTGTAGCGCCAGACCCAAGGCTCGCCGTGTTCGCCATCCTCGATCGGGCTGCGGATCTGGGCGGCGCGATGTTCCTCGCTGGCATAATACCAGTCATAGCCCTCGCCGCCCTCGATATTGGCCATCAGATAGGCCGGATCGTGGATACCGTGCCAAGCCCGCGCGTCCAGATGGTCCTCGCCCTCGCGCCAGTCGGACAGGGGCATGTAATTGTCGATGCCCACGAAATCGACGCTCTCATCCGCCCAGAGCGGGTCCAGATGGTAACGCAACTCTCCGCCGCCGGGATGATGGCCGAAATATTCCGACCAGTCTGCGGCATAGCTGATCCGCACATCCGGCCCGAGGATCGCCCGCACATCCGCCGCCAGCACCTTCAGCGCCGCCACGGCGGGATAGGAGCCGCCGGCGCCGCGAATCCGCGTCAGCCCGACCAGTTCCGAGCCGATCAGGAACGCATCCACCCCGCCGGCGGCGGCACACAGATGCGCATAGTGCAGGATGAAGCGGCGATAGCCCCATTCCTCCGGTCCCGAATAGCTGACCTGCCCGCCGCTGACGGAAAAGTCTCCCGGCTGCGCCGCGCCGAAGAACGCCGCGACCTCCGCCCCGGCCGCAGCCGTGCCGTCGCTCGACCCCGCCATGCCCGGCGCCAGCGCGGTGGTGATCCGCCCCCGCCAGGGCATCACCGGCTGCCCCTCGCCGCCCCACGGGCTGGGCAGGGTATTGCCGGGCTGCTGCTCCATCAGCACGAAGGGATAGAAGACCGGCTTCAGGCCCCGCGCCACCGTGGCCCGGATCGCCTGCACCACGGATTCGTCGGCCGGCGTGCCGCCATAGACCGGCCGCCCGTCCCGCCGCGCCACCTCGATCGCCTCGGCCCGGCCGATGCCGCCGGCGCGCCAGACCATGCCGTCGCCCTCGACCGCCCTGTCCTCGACCTTGGGCCGCACCGTGCAATGCCCGGCGCGCAGGTCGTCCCCGAACCACGACACCACCAGCGACACCGAGCCGACCGCCGGCAGCTCCACCGCCAGCTGCTTCAGAGAGGCCAGGAAATCCGTCGCCGCCAGCGGGGTGTTGGTGTTGACCATCCGCGTCTCGCCCAGGTCGCCGGGCAGGCCCACGGGCTTCGTGGCCAGCGTATATTCGCCGGTGCCGGGGATCACGGCGACCGCCCGTACCACATGCGCCATGCCCGCACCTTCGCGCGCCGCCCGCGTGACCTCGAAGCTCAGCTGCGGCATCCGGTTGCCCCAGCGCGACAGGTCCAGCCGGTCCAGCACCACATAGGCGATGCCGCGATAGGCGGGGGCCTCCTCGCCCTCATGGGCCGCGATCACCGGGTCGGGAAGCTGATCCTCGGCACCCGGATAAACCGTCATCCCCAGATCGTCGGGCGCGATCTCCTCGCCATCCGCCCAGACGCGGGTGACGCCAAGGATCGGCCCCTCGCACAGCGCGATCGCCGCGCTCAGCCGATAGCTGATCTCGGTCACGCTGGCCTTGGGCGCCGCGCCCTTGCCGCCGCCGGCGCGGCTGGTGTTGCGCTCCTCCTCCAGCGGCGCGGCCCAGATCACATGCCCCGTCACCCGCATCTGGCCCCATAGCCGCGCGACCGGCGCCCCCTCGCCCGCGGTCTGCAACCGCAGCCGGTCGATGCGCCCGGTCTCGACCGCCCGCGCGCCGCCGCCCAGCAGCCGCTGGTCGATGACCCGGCCGACGGTGGCACCGACCGCGCGGCCGATCACCGCGCCCGACAGGCCCAGCACGGTGCCGCCGATGCCCTGCCCGATCGCCGCCCCTGCGGCCGAGAGTAGAATGGTGGCCATCGCCCCCTCCTGCTGAATCCGCCTCGACCGAGGCCCCGCGCCTAGTCAGTGCCCCGGAAACCGGAACCGCCCCGCGATCCGCGCGGCCCAGGGACCAGAGAGCGGGCTTTCCACGGTGCCATGCCGGTCATAGGCATGAATGAACGCGGCGGCCGGATGGGCCGCCGTCAGAATTCCCAGATGCTTCGCCACCGCCCCCTCGCGCATGCGAAACAGCAGCACCTCGCCGGGCCGTGGCGGACCCGCGGCCGGAACCAGATGCCGTGCCGCGCCCGCCGCCAGATGCTCGGCCCCGCCGACCTCGCCCCAATCGGGCGTATAGGCCGGCAGGGCCTCCGGCTCGCGCCCGTAAAGCTCGCGCCAGATGCCCCGGACCAGGCCGAGGCAATCCGCCCCCGCCCCTCGCGCCGAAGCCTGATGGACGTAAGGCGTGCCGATCCAGTCCCGCGCCAGCCGGACCACCCGGCTCACGGCTCGCCTCCGCCACCCGGACCCCAGCCGGGCGGGCTGCGCGGGCGCTCGACCGCGCGGGTCACGCTGGGCGCCAGCAGCCAGTCCTCCGGCGGCAGATGCGGAAAGCCGCGAAAGTTCAGGTAATTGTCGAACTTCAGCCGGCAGGTGGTGCCGGCCTTGTCGCAACCGGCGACCAGTTGCACGGTATCGCCCGCGACCGGCGCAATACCCGGCGGTTGCCACAGCACCACCCGCCGCGCCCCATCGGCCAGCACCACATCCGAGCGCAGCGCCGCCGCCAGCCCCACGGCCTCGCCCGATTGCAGCACCACGCGGCCATGCGCGAACCAGCCGGGATCGTAAGGCTCGATACCCTCGACGATCCACTCGCCCGCCGCGATCACCCGCCGGATCACGCCCTCGGCCACGAAGCCCGGCCGGGTCAGGTCCAGCCCGCAAGCCCTGTCCCCCAGCACCGCCGCGCAGCGCGGATGATAGACCCGCCCGCGCGGATGGTTCAGCGGCTCGGTCAGGCCCCGCAACTCCGCCCGAAAGCGCGAGCCGCTGGTCGTCACCTCGCCCAAGGCCCCGCGAAACAGCAGCTTGCGGGCCTCCGGCGCAGTCCAGTCCACATCCCACAGCCGGATCTCCGCACCATCCCAGCGCCCGGCACGCAGATCGACCTCGGAAATGGCATCGTCCGACAGCAAGCCCACCGCCTCACCATTGTCCACCGACAGGCCGGTGCCCTGGTTCAGAACTCCCGCCGCCATCCCCGACTGGGGCCGGAACACGATACCCTCGAATTCCAGCCCCTCGTCGTGGTCCGTGAACCCCAAAGCCAGCCCGTCGCGCCGCGTCACCGCCCAGGCACGGGCGCGGGTGGTGGTCAGGTCCGCGCTCATATCCGCACCTCCACAACCGGAACCTGCGGCAGCTCGCCGGCCTGGAAGCTGGCGACCGAAACCGTGATGCAGTCGGTATCGAAGCGCACGGGAACATCGAACTCGAACCCCGCCGTGATCTGCGCCCCCGCCCCCGGAGGCTGGGCGAACAGCACCTGCCCCGTCGCGGTGTCCAGCGCGTAATCCGCGCCCTCCTGCATCTCGTCGCTGCCGACGGCCACCCGGACCGTGCCCGCCACCGGCTTCAGGATCGGCCGGCAATAGCTGGCCGGCCCGGACTCGTAGGTCTTGCACAGCCGGAACAGCCGCGTCTCGCTGTCGCCCGTGCCGATCTGCTGGTCATCCGGCGCCACCGCCACCGAGGGCCGGCCGCTTTTGTAATCGGCCCAGTCCTTCCAGCGAAACCCGTGCAACTGCCCGGCCCGCGCCTCGAAGAAATGGATCAGCATCGCCACATCGTCCAGCGAGCGCAGCCCCAGCCCCGCGTCATAGCGGCGCCGCGAATGCGCCCAGGGGCTGTTGCGCTCCTCGAAGCCGTTGGTCAGCGCGACGATCTCGGTGCGCCGCTCCGGCCCGCCGACCGACCCGAAGGACATGTTCGCCGGAAAGCGGATTTCATGAAAAGCCATCAGCGGCCCCCCTTCAAAGATTGCGCTCGCCGCGCGCCATCAGCCGGCCCATCTGGGCGGCGATCTGGCTCTGGCTGCGCTGGAACCCGGCCACGTCGGGGGTCGAGACATTGATCGTCACGTTCACCGCCCGTCCGCCGCCCGAGGCCGACGCAACCCCCAGCCGGCCATCGGCACCCCGGCGCAGCGGCATGATCGCCTCCGGCCCGGCCTCGCCCATCAGCCCGGTGGCGCCGCGCATCGGGAAATAGGTGGGCTGCCCGACCACCCCGCCGCGGGCAAAGGGCATCACGCGGCCCTGCGTGAAGGCCCCGCCCGTCGCAAAGGGCTGCGCGATCCCCAGCGCACCGCCTATTAGGCTGGAAACCCCCTGCGCCAGCGCCCCGGAAACCGCCTGCTGGATCGGCCTCATGGCGATGGAATAGGCGGTATCGACCATAGCCCGCGCCACGCCCTTCAGCGCGTCCGACAGCTTCATGCCGTCAAAGACCAGCCCGTCGAAGGCCCGCCGCAACCCGCCGCCGATGCCCGAGGACAGCACCCCCACCTCGCGCGAGGTGTAAAGCATCTGCTCGCGCAGCCGCGCCAGTTCGGCCTCGAAGGCCCCCGCCATGCGCCCGGTATCGTTGAACCCGCTTTCCAGGCAGTCCAACCCGTCCCTGTTCATCCGCTCACCTCCTCGCATCCGCCATCGGGGCCGGGGCCGCCCCCTCGCCCCGGCCCCTCGCCTGCCGCCGCCCGGTATCGGGGAAACGCGCCGCCAGCGCCTCCAGCCGCTGGCGCGTCATCGCCCCCTGCCCGCCCTCGATGCCCAGCATCAGGGCCAGCTCCGCCGGCGTCAGGTCCCAGAATTGCGCCGGATGCAGGCCCAGGGTCTGCAACCCGGCCCGCATCATCCCGGCAAAATCCAGCGCCGCCATCACGCGATCCCGAAGGCCCGCGCCAGCAATTGCGCCGCCGCCCGCGCCCCGGCCAGAGGCCCGCCGCCGATCTCCGCCACCGCCAGATCGGCATCGGACCCGCCCCAGCCCCCGGCCCGCGCGCCGGCACCCAGCACCGCCAGCACGTCGCGGGCAGACACAGCGCCGCCCTCGAACCGCTCGGCCAGCGCGACCAGAGACCCCGCGCCCAGCGCGGCCTCCAGTTCCGCCAGCGCGCCCAGCGTCAGCCGGGCGCGCACGATTTCACCGTCGATCTCGACCTCGACCTCGCCGCGCCAGGGGTTAGCCGGCATCGGCGACGAACTCCAAGGCACCCGCCGAGGCCAGCGTCATCTCGTAGCTGGCCTCGCCGTTATAGCTGCCGGAATATTCCAGCGCGGTGATCTGGAAGCGGCCTTCGATGATGCCGAAATCCGGGATCACCACCTGGCACAGCGGCTGCTCGCCGTCGAAGAAGGCCTGCCGCGCCCGCCCGTCCGTGGCCGCATCGCGAAACACGCCCGAGCCGGAGATCGACGCCGACCGCACCCCCGCGCCGGCCAGCAGCTCGCGCCAGCCGCCTTGACTCTCCAGGCTGGTCACGTCGACCGTCTCGGCGTTGAAGCCCAGCCGCGTCGTGCGCAGCCCGGCGACGGTCTCGAACGCCCCGTCGCCGGTCATGTCCATCTTGATCAACAGGTCACGCCCGTTCTGCACGCCCATCGCCTTGCCTCCTCAACCGAAATCCACACGGGCGCGGAAGGTCAGATCGACCCGCCGCGCCCCGCCCTGTTCCGCCCGGCGCGCGCGGGCGCGCTGGAACCAGATGCCCACCAGATGCGCGCCCGGCCCGTCCAGCGCCGGGGCCGCGCCATCCAGCGCCGCCACCGCCGCCTGCGCCGCCGCCTTGACGGCGCCGAAGCCGCCGGCCTCGCCGCCCTCGACCACCGAGACCACGAAATCATGCCGCGCGCCGCGCGCGGTCACGTCGCCGGCATCGGTCACGTCCTCGGCCCCCAGCGCGACATAGGGACCGGAGGGCGCCTGAACCGGCATCGCGTCGAAGATCGCATCACCGACCAGCGCCCCCAGCGCCGCATCCTCGCGCAGCACCCGCCAGACCGAGCCTTGCACATCGCAAGCCGCCAGATAGCTCACCGCCTGCCCTCCTGTTCACTTGCCCAGACCACCAGGTCGCGCCCGGCGGCATCGGCCTCGGCCACCGCCTCGATGGCAAAGACCCGCGCGCCCATCACCAGCCGCTGGCCGGGATGCGGGCGGCGCGGATCACCCGCCCGCGCCCCCGGCACCACGATCTTCCAGCGCACCCGCGCCTGCGCGCCGACCTCGCCGCGCTCCGACCGTGCCGGCTGGGCGGACAGCGCCCCCCACAGCGTGCCCAGCCGCCGCCACGCGACGCGATAGCCGCCCATGCCGTCCGCCACCCGGTCGGGGTTCTCAAGGTCCAGAGGATGCCTCATCCCCGCCCCCTTCCCCGGCCGGCCAGCAGCCGCACCGCCCGCCAACGCTCCAGCAGCGCGGCCACCCCGAAGGGCAGCGCCTGCCGGGCATCGCCGCCACCGCCGCGATCCTCGTAATGGCGCGCGGCCAGCATCAGCACCGCCTGCGCAAGGTCCGCCGGCACGCCCGCCCAGTCCTCCGCGAACCCCGCCGTGAAGCGGATGGTCACGAAGCCATTGCGCGGCACATAGGGCAGCATGCCGCCCACCGGCACCAGCAGCGGCCGCTGCGGGTCCGCGACCAGCCGCCAGCGGCCGGGATCGACCGCCGTCACGCCGCCCCGGCCATCCTCGACCTCCATCGCATCGACCGATTGCACCGGCGCCAGCGGCAGCGGCTGGGCCGAGGCATCGCGCCAGCCCTCGATCCGCATCCGAAACTGCCGGCGCAGCAACACCTTGCCCGTGCGCGCCTCGACCGTGGCGATGGCGGCGCGCAGGAACCCGGCCAGCGCCGCCTCCTCCGCCGCATCCTCGGCTAGGTCAAAACCCGTCCCCAGCCGCAATTGCCCCCGCAGACCGGCGACGGGCAGCGCCTCCTGCGGCGGGGCCGTTTCCTCGACCAGCATCATCCTGACATTCTCCCGTCCTGCCGATCCTCCATTCGCCGAAAACCGGGGCCGCGCCCGCGCGCCTGCCAAAAGCGCGCGCGGACAAAGCTGCCAGTCCGGCAGACACCCGCGCGCAGCCCCGCCTCGCCCTCACATCAGGCGAAGTTCAGGCGCTTGATGGCGCGGCCGTCGACGACGCCGCCGCCCACGCGCTTGGTGGCATAGAACAGGACGTGAGGCTTGGCCGAGAAGGGATCGCGCAGCACCCGCAGGTCGGGCCGCTCGGCGATGGTGTAGCCGGCGCGGAAATCGCCGAACAGCACGGCGGCCTCGCCGGAGGCGGGTTCGGGCATGTCCTCGCTGACCAGCACCGGATAGCCCAGCAGGCGGGCCGGCTCGCCGGCGGCGAGGCTGTCGGCCCACAGGAAGCGGCCGTCGCTGTCGCGCATCTTGCGCAGCATCGAGGCCACCTTGCTGTTGATGACGAAGGCGGCATTGGCGCGATGCGCCGCGCCCAGCGCATAAACCAGGTCAATCAGCTCGTCGGCCTCGATCTTGGTGGCCGACGCGGCCGACATGGTGCCGACGCCCTGATGGCTGTCGCTGTCGATGGCGACCTGCGGCGCCTCCAGCACGCCCTCCGGCTTGTCCATGCCGTCGCCGGTCAGGTAGGCGGCGGCTTCGGCGGCGGCGAAACGGTCGGCGATGCGCTCGGCGATCCAGCCCTCCACGTCGAAGGCGGCATCGTCCAGCAGCCGCTGCGAGGCCTTGGGCATCGCCGCCAGCTCGTGCAACTCGATGGCGACGCGGGCGACATTGCCGGCATCGGTCTCGGCGGCCGCCTCGCGCGCCCAGGCCGAACCCAGCGTATCGGTCTCGACGATGCTTTCGAAGCTGCCGCCATCGACCTGCACCACCGTGGCCAGCGCCCGCAGCGAGCCGGTGGCGCGCAGCGCGTTCTGCACCCGGTCCGAGATCGCCGGCGAGGCCAGGAAGCCGCCGTCGAAGGTGGAAATGCCCTTCTCCTCCACGGCCAGGCCGCGCATGCCGCTGTCGTCGCCGCAGCGCAGATAGGCGGCGAACGCCTTCTGATGCGGCGCCTCGACCTCGGCCATCGCGGCCAGCGGGGTGCGGTTGCGCAGGGCGGTCTTGCGGTCGATCATGGTCATGCGGTTGTCCTGTTCGTTCAGTTTCGTTTCAATATCGGTGCGGAACGCCTTGAGTTCGTTGACGAACCCCAGCATCGCGCCTTGCAGGTCCACGGACGCCACCGCGCCCTTCGCTGCCTCGGTCATGCTCATCTCCCTTGTCGAAAATCCGGCCCCCGGCACGCCCGGAGGGCCTCGCATCACGCCCCGCGCAAAGCCTGCGCGGCGGCCTCGAACAACCCGGCCAGCGCCGCGGCATCCGTTCCGGTCTCGGGCGCATCGCCCTTGCCCTGCACCAGCCGGGCCGAGGGCAGCATCGGGAAGGTGACCAGCGACACCTCCCACAGCTCGATCTCGGTCAGCAGGCGGCGGCCCTTCCGGTCGCGCTCGGCGCTGACGGTGCGAAAGCCGATGGACAACCCGTCCAGCGCGCCGGCGGCGACCAGCGCCGCCGCCTCCCGCGCCTGCGCCACCTCCGCCAGCAGCCGGCCCTTGACCCAAAGGCCCCGCCCGTCCTCGCGGATCTCCTCCCAGACGCCGATCGGGCGGGCGGGGTCGTGCTGCCACAGCATGCGCACCTTGCCGCCCTTGGCCGCCAGCGCCGCCAGGCTTTTCGCATAGGCCCCGGCAACCACCACGTCATTGCCCTGGTCGGTCTGGCCGAACAGGCTGGCATAGCCCTCGATCACGGTGCCATCGGTCAGCACCGGCGGCCCGGCCCCCGGCCCCGCCAGCTTGACCTCCAGCCCGCAGGTCGTTTCCTGCATCCTCATCCCCCTTTCGGCACGAATTCGATCAGCGATTGCGCCGCCTGCGTCAGAACGACGCCGGCGACGCCGTAAAGCGACATCCACAGCCGCTTCTCGAGGCCGCCGATCATGGCCTCGATCCGCTCCAGCCGCTTTTCGACCTGGCCGAATTGCAGCGCCATGATGCGCTCCTGCGCCTCGATGCGGTGGCTGGCCCAGTCGCCCGGCGGCAAAACCCGCGCGCCGTCCATCTCAGCCCTCCGCCTCAGGCGGCAGCCCCAGCAGCGCGCGCTTTTCCGCGGGCGTCAGGAAATCGGCCTTGCCGACCCGATCCCACAGCCCTTCGCGCTCGGCCGCCAGCGCCGGGATGGCGTCGGGGTCGGGCCGCAGCTCGACCTCGGCACCCAGATGCTCCGACAGCCACCAGCCCAGGCTCGCGGCCACCCGCGCCACCAGAGGCAGCACGGTCAGCCGGTAGAAGGCCCGATGCGCCTCGGCATAGTTCGCATAGGTCGCATCGCCCGGAATCCCCACCAGCATCGGCGGCACGCCGAAGGCCTGCGCGATCTCGCGAGCGGCGGTTTGCTTGGTCGCGTGGAACTCCATGTCCGAGGGCGAGAACCCCATCGGCTGCCAGTCGAGGCCGCCTTCCAGCAGCATCGGCCGCCCGGCATTGCGGGCGCCCTGATGGTTGGCCTCCATCTCGACCACCAGCCGCTCGTATTGCTCGGGAGTCAGGACACCCTGCCCGTCCTGCCCCTTGTAGACGATGGCCCCCGAGGGCCGCGCCGCATTGTCCAGCAGCGCCTTGGACCAGGCCGAGGCGCTGTTATGCACATCCAGCGCCACCGCCGCCGCCTGCAAGGGCGACAGCCCATAATGGTCGTCGGCGGGGTGAAAGCTGCGGATATGACAGATCGGGTCGGGACTGCCGGCCATGTCGAAGCGCAGCTTGCGCCCGCCGATGCTGTATTCGTAGGCCACCGGCCAGCCATCCGCCCCCGGCACCACCGCCATGCGGTCGGAGCGCAGGACATGCACCTCCTCGGGCAGCCCCTCGCCGGTGCGCCCCACGGCCTCGACATAGGCATTGCCGGACAACAGGATCTGCCCGAACAGCGCCTCGAACAGCTCCGCCCGGCCCTGCCCCGGATTGGGCCGCTTCAGCAGCGCCATCACCGGATGCTGGTCATAGCGGCGGGCCTCGTCCTGGCAGATCAGCGGCACCGCCGCCGCCGCCTCGGCGATCAGCCGCACGGCGCGGAAGCCGACCGGGTTGCCCAGGAACCCGCCCCGCATCAGCGTGCCGCTGTCGCGCGCCGACCACAGCGCCCGGCCATGCCCGCCGGCCAGCGCGATGATCCGCCCCGCCGCGCTGGCCTTCCGTTCCGTCGGGGCGCCGGCTTCGGCCCCCCTGCTTCTGGCAAACATCCGCAATGCCATCGAACCCTCCTTGCCAACGGAAAAGGGCCGGCAAAGCCGACCCCTTCCGTTCGTTTCCCATTCCCGACGCCCCACCGGCGCCCGCCCTGCCCGACCACGCAGACTTATCCACGCCCGGAGACCCCCAGGAGTCGGAGGGGGTGGATAAGTCGGGCCACGGCCCGACGCCACGTCCCCACCCGGCCCGCAGAGTGCGTGCTCGCACCGAACCCCGCGCCTACAACCGCCGCATCTGCGGCCGCAGCCTTGCCGAAGCGGGCTGGATCATCAGCGCATGCAGCGCCCAGACCGCCGCATCCAGCCGGTCGGGACTGCCGCGCCCGTCAAAGCCGCGCAGGCTCATCCGGCACATCTGATCCTCCAGCACGCCCAGATCGGCGCCCCGCGCATGATGCACCCGGCCCTGTTCATACAAGGCGGCCACCGGCTCCGCCCGCAGCCCCTTGCCCCGGCCCGCATGCAACCCCGAGAACGGGATCAGCGGATCGACCTGCCGGATCAGCTGCTCGACCAGGGCACCGCCCTGATTGACCTCGGCCACCAGCCGCTCGGCCCCGTGGCGGTGAAACGCCGCCACGGCGGCCCGCGCCCAATCCGCCGGCCCGCCGCGCACCGAGGCATCCTCCAGCACCCAGGCCCGCCAGTCCTTCGGCTCGCCCTTCGCCTCGACCCCGGCCACGACGATGCCGCATTCGTCGCCCTCGCGCCCGGCGCTGATACAGGGGTCCACCGCCACCACGATCCGGTCCAGCACCGGCACCCGGTCGCTGCGGCAGGCTTCCAGCATCGCCGTGGTCCACAGCGCGCCCTCGGCCTCCTCCAGCAGCACGCCGTCCAGCTCCTGCCGGCCCAGCCGGGTGCCGCCATAACGCGCCTCGACCTCGGCCAGGAAACTCTCCGCCAGATAGGCGCGGTTTGCATCTGTCGCGGCATGCGTGCTGACCGTCGAGGCCGCCCGCAGCAGCCGCTTCAGCACCTCGGCGTTCCTCGGCGTCGTCGTCACCACCTGCTGCGGGTCCGGCCCCAGCCGCAAGGCGAATTGCAGCATGTCCCAGACATCTTCCGCCTTCTTCCACTTGGCCAGTTCATCCGCCCAGGCCGCATCGAATTGCGGCCCCCGCAACGCCTCCGGCTCATGCGCCGAATAGACGGTGGCGGTGGCGCCATTGGGCCAGACCAGCCGCCGCCGCGTGGCCTCCCAGACCGGGCGCCGGTCCGGGGGGCAGCAGGCCAGAATGCCGCTTTCCCCCATCACCATCACCTCACGCGCCTGATCGAAGGTCTCGCCCACCAGCGCCACCCGCCGCGCCTTCCCCGGCGCCTCGGGCGTGGCCCCCTCGACCATGCTGCGCACCCATTCGGCCCCGGCGCGGGTCTTGCCCGCCCCGCGACCGCCCAGGATGACCCAGCTTTTCCAGGCCCCTTCGGGCGGCAACTGGTGCGGCATCGCCCAGAACTCGAACAGCCAGGGCAGGCTGGCCAGAGCGTTGTCGCCCAGCCCGGCCAGGAATTCGTCAACCTCCTGCGGCGCGGCGCAGGCAAGCCAGGCGGCGCCCGATCTCACTTCGGGCCGCATCGAGGTCGAGGGCGCCGCCTGCGCCGACCCCTCCGATTTCCTTGCGAAGCTTGTCAACGCGGTTCCTTTCCTCAAGCATCAGTTGCGTGGCTGCGCGCAGATCGCGCGCCAGCCGCACGGCCTCCTTCAGCCCGTCGCCCACCGCCGCCGCGTCGGGCCGGCGCGCGGTTTTCCCGCGCCCGCCCCCGCTGTCGCGCAACTGCTGGCGCAGACGGTCGAAATCCGCCGCCGCCTCGCGGAACAGCCCGTCCGCGATGGCGAAGGCGTCGAAGATCGCCTCCTGTGGATCGACGCCTCCCCTGTCCTTGCCGGCGACAAGGACCCCCTCCGCCGCATCGGACGGCGGATCGAAATGTTTCGTCATATGTGCTTGCCCTGCCCTCGTGTTCCTGTCCGCACGAGCGAGAAACGAAAAACGGCCGAAAGGCTTTCGCCCCGGCCGCTTGCCCACCTCTCCCAGCATGGAAGACTTCTACCGAAGGGCGTTCTAAAAGTCAACGAAACAACTATGACGCGCACGGCCGGACAGATTTTCAACCATGAAAACAATGATCTGCCCTATGCAACACCCTTGCAACACCGATCCGGCAACGCAACCCCATGCCGCGAATCCCAACCTGACATAAATCTCACTGGCCCTTTGCGCCGATCCCGCCTAGCCTCGATTCCTGATGAGCGACACAGCCCCTTCCATCCCGCTTCTGCCCGCGCGGCGCAGCTTCTGGCAGCGCATCGGCGACCGCATGCGCGCCTTCCTGGGCGCCCCGAACCCCGCCGTGCCGCCGGAACGGTCGGTCGCCTTCACCATCGCCGTGATCGCGCTGGGGGCCAAGCTGGCCAAGGCCGACGGCACCGTGCAGAAATCCGAGGTCACCGCCTTCCGCCGCATCTTCGTGATCCCCCGCGACGACGAGCGCGCCGCCGCCCGCGTCTTCGACCTCGCGCGCGAGACGGTGGCGGGCTATCAGGAATGGGCCAACCGCCTTGCCCGCCTGTTCCCGCCGGGCGATCCGATCCTCGCGGATGTGGTCGAGGGCCTCTACATCATCGCCACCGCCGACGGCGCCATCCAGCCGGCCGAGCGCGACTTCCTGGAAACCGTCGCCCGCATCTTCCGGCTGACCCCGGCCACGCTGGACATGATCCGCCGCCGCCACGACCCGGCGCGCCGCTGCATCCCCTGCGAGGTGCTGGGCGTCACCCCCGACACGCCCCTGCCCGAGGCCCGCAAACGCTGGCGCGAACTGGTGCGCGAGGCCCATCCCGACCGCGCCATCGCCCGCGGCCTGCCGCCCGAGGCCGTGCGCCTCGCCGCCGCCCGCACCCGCCGCCTGAACGAGGCATGGCGCGCCTTCCGCGACAGCCATGCCGATGCCAGAAGGCCCAGCCCGGAAAACGGCTGCGTGGCCTGATGCGCCCTTGCCCTTGCCGGGCAACGGCCCTAGAAGCGCGCGGTATTTTCCCAAGGCCGGGGGGGCAGGATGCCGCTTCTCGTCATGAAATTCGGCGGCACCTCGGTGGCCGATCTCGACCGCATCGCCAATGCCGCGCAGAAAGTCGCGGCCGAGGTCGAGCGCGGCTACGATGTCATCGTCATCGTCTCGGCCATGTCCGGCAAGACCAACGAACTGGTGGGCTGGGTCGAAAGCACCTCGCGCCTCTACGACGCGCGCGAATACGACGCCGTGGTGGCCTCGGGCGAGAACGTGACCGCCGGGCTGATGGCGCTGCGGCTTCAGGAAATGGGCGTGCCGGCGCGGTCCTGGCAGGGCTGGCAGGTGCCGATCCATACCACCGCCGCCCACGGCGCCGCCCGCTTCGTGGACATCCCGCGCGAGAACATCGACCACAAGTTCGCCGAGGGCATGAAGGTCGCCGTGGTCGCCGGCTTCCAGGGCCTGTCGTCCGAAAACCGCGTCACCACGCTGGGGCGCGGCGGCTCGGACACCACCGCCGTGGCCTTCGCGGCGGCCTTCGGCGCCGAACGCTGCGACATCTATACCGATGTGGACGGCATCTATACCACCGACCCGCGCATCGCGTCCAAGGCGCGCAAGCTGGACCGCATCGCCTACGAGGAGATGCTGGAACTGGCCAGCCTCGGCGCCAAGGTGCTGCAAACCCGCTCGGTGGAACTCGCCATGCGCTACAAGGTGCGGCTGCGGGTGCTGTCCAGCTTTGACGAAACCGACGAAACGTCCGGCACTCTGGTCTGCGACGAGGGGGAAATCATGGAATCGAAAGTCGTCTCCGGCGTCGCCTACAGCCGCGACGAGGCTAAGATCACGCTGGTCACGGTCGAGGACCGGCCCGGCATCTCCGCCGCCATCTTCGAGCCGCTGGCCGAACATGGCGTCAACGTGGACATGATCGTCCAGAACATTTCCGAACGCGACTACGACGACCATCCCGGCGCGGTGACGGACATGACCTTCTCGATCCCGGTGGGCCAGGTGCTGCGCGCCCGCAAATGCATCGAGGACGCCCGCGCCGCCGGCCATATCGCCTATGACGACCTGGTGGTGGACGACAATGTGGCCAAGGTCTCGGTCGTCGGCATCGGCATGCGCTCGGCCGCCGGCGTGGCGGCGCGCATGTTCCGGGCGCTGGCGGACGAGAACATCAACATCAAGGTCATCGCCACTTCCGAGATCAAGATTTCCGTCCTGATCGACCGCAAATACATGGAGCTTGCCGTGCAGGCGCTGCATGATGCGTTCGATCTGGACAAGGCCTGACCCGCGCCACGCGAGGGTCGCGCCGATGGGGATGCGATGGTTGACAGCCGGGACAACGACAGCCGCAAGCTGCTGATCCGCCTGCGCGATACGCTGGCGGCGCCGGGTTCCGGCCAGCACCGGCTGGACCAGATCACCCATCACATCGCCGATTCGATGGGCACCGAGGTCTGCTCGATCTACCTGTTCCGCGACGCCAACACCCTCGAACTCTGCGCCTCCGAGGGGCTGCGCCCCGAATCGGTCCACCGCACCCGCCTGCGGCTGGGCGAGGGCCTTGTGGGCCGCGTCGCCCGCACCGGCAAGCCCGTGAACACCGCCGACGCCCCGTCCGAGCCGGGCTTCCGCTTCATGCCCGAGACCGGCGAGGAGGTGTTCCCCGCCTTTCTCGGCGTGCCCATCCAGCGCGTGGGCGAGCGGCGCGGCGTGCTGGTCGTGCAATCGCGCGAGGCCCGCCGCTTCTCCGAGGACGAGATCTATGGTCTCGAAGTCGTGGCAATGGTGCTGGCCGAAATGTCCGAGCTGGGCGCCTTCCTCGGCTCCGGCGAGGATTCGCTGCCGCAGGCGCATCGCTTCCCGCTGATGATCCGGGGCACCGGCGCGCAGGAGGGCGTCGCGGCGGGCCATGTCTGGCTGCACGAGCCGCGCGTGCTCATCACCACCCCCGTGGCCGACGACCCGGCGCGCGAAAAGGCCCGGCTGGCCGAGGCCGTCGCCAGCCTGCAACGCCGCGTCGACCGCATGGTCGAGGAGGCGGATGTAAAGGGCGACCATGCCGAGGTGCTGGAAGCCTATCGCATGTTCACCCGCTCCAAGGGCTGGCAGCGCCGGATGGAGGAGGCCATCGACCTCGGCCTCTCCGCCGAGGCGGCGGCGGAAAAGGAACAGTCCGAGACCCGCGCCCGGCTGGAAAAGGCCGCCGACCCCTACCTGCGCGAACGCCTGCACGACATGGACGACCTGTTCCACTCGCTGCTGCGCGAACTGACCGGACAGGGCGCCCATGCCGGCGCCGAGATGCCGGAGAACCCGATCCTCGTCGCCCGCAATATCGGGCCGGGCGAGCTTCTGGACTATGGCCGCCGCCTCAAGGGCGTGGTGCTGGAGGAAGGCTCGGTCGGCAGCCATGCCACCATCGTCACCCGCAGCCTGGCGATTCCGCTGGTCATCCACGCCGCCCGCATCACCAACGAGGCGCTGAACGGCGATCCGATCGTCGTCGATGCCGATCGCGGCGTGGTCCATCTGCGGCCCGAGGAAAGCGTCCTGCTGGCGATGAACGAAAAGATCGCCATGCAGACCGAGGCGCAAAGCCGCTATGCCGGGCTGCGCGACCTGCCGGCGCAGGCGCTGTGCGGCACCCGGATCGAGCTGTTCATGAATGCCGGCCTGATGGCCGACCTGCCCAGCCTGGAAAGCTCCGGCGCCGAGGGCGTGGGCCTGTTCCGCACCGAGCTGCAATTCCTCGCCCGCTCGGCGGTTCCGCGCCGCAAGGAGCTGGCGCAGATCTACCGCCACGTGCTGGACAGCGCCCGCACCCGCCCGGTGATGTTCCGCACGCTGGACATCGGGTCCGACAAGGTGCTGCCCTACATGAAGCCGCAGGACGAGCCGAACCCGGCGATGGGCTGGCGGGCGATCCGCGTCGGCCTCGACAAGCCGGGCGTGCTGAAGATGCAGCTTCAGGCGCTGATCCGCGCCGCCGTGGGGCGCCCGCTCTACGTCATGTTCCCCTTCATCGCCGAGATCGGCGAGTTCGAGGCCGCCTATCGCATGCTGATGGAGCAGGTGATGCGCGAGCGCGAGGTGGGCCATGACATGCCGTCCGACATCCGCGTCGGCGCCATGCTGGAAACCCCCTCCATCGCCTTCGCGCCGAAGCGGTTCTACGAGATGTGCGATTTCGTCTCGATCGGCGGCAACGACATGAAGCAGTTCTTCTTCGCCGCCGACCGCGAGAACGAGCGGGTTCGCCGCCGCTACGACATTCTCGATTCGTCCTTCCTGTCGCTGGTCTCGCATATCGTGAACCGCGCGGCCGAGGCGCGGGTGCCGCTGTCCTTCTGCGGCGAGGATGCCGGGCGGCTGGTCGAGGCGGTGACCTTGGCCGCGCTCGGCCTGCGGCGGCTGTCGATGCGCCCGACCAGCATCGGCCCGGTCAAGGAACTGATCCGCGCCACCCATCTGCAACGCCTGCGCACCGAGATCGACGCCGCCCGCGATGCCGGCACCAGCAACCTGCGCAAGCTGGTCAGCGACCATATCGGGCTGAGCAGCTTCTGAAACGGCACGTCCCCCCAAAAGCCCCCGCGGGAAACATGCCGGAAGCGGCCCGCCTGCGCCCCTGCGGGGCTTGACAGCCCGGCGCTGCCGCCCGGCCTTGCGACCCCACTCCTCCACGCGGCAAGACGAAAACCCAAGCAGACTTATCCACGCCCGGAGACCCCCAGGAGTCGGAGGGGGTGGGTAAGTCGGGCCACGCGCCCCGAGGCAAGGCCGGGCGGCAGCGCAGGCCGGCCCATCAGGGGCGGCCTTCCCCCTTCGCAGCCAACGCGACGGGCGAGGCCATCCAGCCCACGCAGACCCGGCTACGCCCGTGGATGAGTCAGGCCATGCCCCCGAACAGGGTCAGGGGTTTGGCCTGATGCGAAGGAAGGCCGCCTGTTGGCGGCCAAACAGAGCGCGCAGGTGCGCGCCTTGTTTTCTTCGTGGTGCGGACCCTGTTGGG
>CAKTBJ010000039.1 GCA_934533075.1 uncultured Paracoccus sp. | reverse complement strand
CCTATGTCATCGACCTCTATGCTCCCGACCTGACCCGCCACCCGGATGCGGTCAGCATCGAGGAGGCCATGTTCGACCGCAGCGGCTATTACGCGCTGGAACGCTGGACCCGCGACGGCCAGCGGCAGGAGCGGCAGCTGGATTTCTATGGCGGGCTGCGCTGGCGGTTCGAGGAATATCTGCCCGCCAACCGCCGCCGTGTCGACCGCATC
Organism: uncultured Paracoccus sp.; assembly: GCA_934533075.1. GTDB lineage: Bacteria > Pseudomonadota > Alphaproteobacteria > Rhodobacterales > Rhodobacteraceae > Paracoccus. The sequence goes on along the minus strand of CAKTBJ010000039.1, from coordinate 23,978 downwards.
GCGCTGTTCCGCGCCGCCAGGGGGTTGCGGATCGCCGCCGATCACAGCTTCAACGTGGCGGAATACAACACCTATGCCTCGCCCTGGCACCACAACATGACGGCGGCGGTGATGTCGTTCCGCGTCGCCAAGGCGCTGATGCGCAATCCCGGTTCGCGGGGCGCGGTGCGGAGTTTCGGCTGGCGCAACTCGACCCGCTTCACCTGGCGGGCGCAGCAGCTGATGGACCTGGGACTGATGGAACCGGGGCAATGGTTCTGACGCATCCGGCCGGCGGCAAGGCGGTGGGGGCGCGGCCTTCTCTCCCCTTGCCCGACAGGGTTTCCGGGTGCTAGACCCATGAAACCCCCGGCTCCGGCCGGATAACACCGACCGCAGCCGCCGGGTTCCGGCACGCCAACGATTGACGGGAGATGATGCGCCTGTGACCACCAAGACCAGCTTCGACCGCGATGACCTGCTTGCCTGCGCGCGCGGCGAGTTGTTCGGCCCCGGCAACGCCCAGCTCCCCGAGCCGCCGATGCTGATGATGGACCGCATCACCGAGATTTCGGGCGATGGCGGCGCGCATGGCAAGGGCCATGTGGTGGCCGAGTTCGACATCCATCCCGACCTGTGGTTCTTTGCCTGCCATTTCCCCGGCAACCCGATCATGCCCGGCTGCCTCGGGCTGGACGGGCTGTGGCAGCTGACCGGCTTCAACCTGGGCTGGCGCGGCTGGCAGGGGCGCGGCTATGCGCTGGGCGTGGGCGAGGTCAAGCTGACCGGCATGGTCCGCCCCGACCGCAAGCTGCTGCGCTATCACGTCGATTTCACCAAGGCCGTGCAGACGCGGCGCCTGACGATGGGCGTGGCGGATGGCCGCGTCGAGGCCGACGGCGAATTGATCTATCAGGTGCGCGACATGAAAGTCGCCCTGTCGGCAAGCTGAAACCCATCACAAGGAGGCCCCCCATGCGCCGCGTCGTCATCACCGGGCTTGGCATCGTCTCGCCCATCGGCAACAACGCCGAGGAAGTCACCGCCAGCCTGCGCGAGGGCCGCTCGGGCATCGTCTTCGCGCCAGAATATGCCGAGCACGGCTTCCGCAGCCAAGTCCACGGCATGCCGCAGATCGTGCTGGAGGACCATATCGACAAGCGCAACCTGCGCTTCATGGGACCGGGCGCCGCCTACAACTTCATCGCGATGGAGCAGGCGATCAGGGATTCCGGGCTGGAGGAAGGCGACGTTTCCAACCCGCGCACCGGGTTGATCATGGGGTCGGGCGGCCCGTCCACCTCGAACTTCTTCGAGGCGCATCAGATCGTCATCGAAAAGGGCAGCCCCAAGCGCATGGGACCGTTCATGGTCACGCGCTGCATGTCCTCGACCAACTCGGCCTGTCTGGCGACGCCGTTCAAGATCAAGGGCGTGAACTATTCGATCACCTCGGCCTGTTCGACCAGTGCGCATTGCATCGGCAACGGGGTCGAGCAGATCCAGATGGGCAAGCAGGACATCGTCTTCGCCGGCGGCGGCGAGGAACTGGACTGGACGCTCTCGTGCCTGTTCGACGCGATGGGCGCCATGTCGTCGAAATACAACGACACGCCGGAAACCGCCTCGCGCCCCTATGACGCCACCCGCGACGGTTTCGTCATTGCCGGCGGCGGCGGCGTCGTGGTGCTGGAGGAACTGTCGCACGCCCTGGCCCGCGGCGCGAAGATCTATGCCGAAGTCACCGGCTACGGCGCGACCAGCGACGGCTACGACATGGTTGCGCCGTCGGGCGAGGGCGGCGAGCGCGCGATGCGCGTGGCGCTGTCCACCCTGCCGGAAGGCCGCAAGGTCAGCTATGTGAACGCGCATGGCACCTCGACCCCGGTGGGCGACATTGGCGAGATCAAGGCGCTGCGCCGCGTGTTCGGCGAGGGCAGCACCCCGCCGGTCAGTTCCACGAAATCGCTGACCGGGCACAGCCTGGGTGCGACCGGCGTGCATGAGGCGGTCTATTGCCTGCTGATGATGCAGCATGACTTCATCGCCGCCTCGGCCAATGTGCAAACCCCCGACCCGGAGCTGCTGCCGGGCGAGATCGCGCTGCGCCGGGTTGACAATGCCGGGCTGGATTCCATCCTGTCCAACAGCTTCGGCTTCGGCGGCACCAATGCGACGCTGCTGATGTCGCGCTATCGCGACTGAGAAACGACGAAGGGAACACCCCATGCCGGGATTGTTGCAGGGAAAACGCGGCCTTGTGATGGGGGTCGCGAACGAGCGCTCGATCGCATGGGGCATCGCCAGGGCCTGCGCCGAACAGGGCGCGGATCTGGCCTTCTCGTATCAGGGCGAGGCGTTCGGCAAGCGGGTCGAGCCTCTGGCGGCCAGCCTCGGCTCCACGCTGCTGGTGGACATGGACGTGACCGACGACGCCGCGCTGGATCGCGGTTTCGTGCAACTTTCGGCCGCCTGGCCGGAGGGGTTCGACTTTCTCGTCCACGCCATCGCCTTTTCCAACAAGGACGAGTTGACCGGCCGCTTCATCCATACCAGCCGCGACAACTTCAAGCTCAGCCTTGAAATCTCGTGCTATTCGCTGATCGAGGTGGCCCGGCGCTCGCATGAGATGCTGCGGCCGGGCGGCAGCATCGTGACGCTGACCTATGGCGGCTCGAACCGGGTGACGCCGTTCTACAACGTGATGGGCGTGGCCAAGGCGGCGCTGGAATCGACGGTGCGCTATCTGGCCAACGACCTCGGCCCGGAGGGGCTGCGCGTCAATGCCATCAGCCCCGGCCCGATGAAGACGCTGGCCGGCGCGGCCATCGGCGGCGCCCGCAAGACCTATCGCCATACCGAGGCCAACGCCCCCCTGCGCGCCAATGCCACGCTGGAGGCCATCGGCGGCACGGCGGTCTGGCTGATCTCCGACTGGGGCGCCTGCACCACGGGCGAGGTGGTGACGGTCGATGGCGGCTATCACGTGCTGGGCATGCCGCAATCCGAAAACCTGTAGGGGGCGCCGATGGCGGTTGAGTTCTTCACGGCCGCCGACGGCGCGCGACTGGCCTTCGACCAGCATGGCGAAGGCATGGCGGTGCTGTGCCTGTCCGGCCTGACCCGCAACATGGCCGATTTCGACTATGTGCTGCCGCATCTGGACGGGGTGCGGGTGATCCGCATGGACTATCGCGGGCGCGGGCAATCGGCATGGACCGGCGCCGCGACCTATACCGTCCCGCAGGAGGGCGCCGATGCGCTGGCCCTGCTGGATCATCTGGGGGTGGAACAGGCCGCCATCCTGGGCAGTTCGCGCGGCGGGCTGATCGGCATGTATCTGGCGGCGGTGGCGCGGCCGCGCCTTCTGGGCCTGTGCCTGAACGATGTCGGCCCTGCCCTGCTGCGCGGCGGTCTGGAGGCGATCGAGCAATATATCGGCCGCCGCCCCTCGGCCCGGACGCTGGCCGAGGTGGCCGAGCGGCTGCCGCGCAACCTGCCGGGCTTCGGCGCGGTGCCGGAAGGCCGCTGGCTGGACGAGGCCCGGCATCAGTATCGCGAGGGGCCGGAGGGGGTCGAACTGACCTATGACCCGGCGCTGCGCGATGCCTATCTGGCGGCGATGACCAATCTGGACGCGACCGCATGGCCGCTGTTCGATGCCTTGGCCGGGCTGCCGCTGGCGCTGATCCACGGCGCGGGGTCGAACCTGCTGGGGCAGGAGGCCGCCGACGAGATGCGCACCCGCCGCCCGGACATGATCTATGCGCAGGTGCCGGGGCGCGGGCATATCCCCTTCCTGGACGAACCGGAATCGCTGGCGGCGATCCGGGCCTGGCTGGCCGCCTGCCGCGGCTAGGCTCGGCGGCGCAGCAATTCGCGCCGCACCGCGCGCGGGCCGGTCTCGCGCAGGGTCTGGCGGTGGATTTCCAGCCATTCGCCTTCGTCGAAGGCAGGAAAGCCGGCATCGGGGGCGTCGATGTCCAGATCGACCTCGGTGATCAGCAGCCGGTCGGCCAGGGGCAGCAGCGCCGCATAGATGGCCTCGCCGCCGATGCCGTAAATACGGTGCCAGCCCTCGGCCCGGCAGAAATCCAGCGCCGCCTGCATGTCGGCAAAGACATGCTCGGCCAGCCCAGCATCGCGCGAGATCACGCAATTCAGCCGGTTCTTCAAGGGCTTGACCGGCAGGCTTTCCCATGTCCGCCGCCCCATGATCAGCGCGCCGCCCGTGGTCTCACGCTGGAACATGCGCAGGTCCTCGGGCAGATGCCAGGGGATGGCGCCATCCTTGCCGATGGCCCCGTTGCGGGCGCGGGCGACGACCAGCGACAGCATCAGACCGCCACCGGGGCCTTGATGGCCGGGTCGGGGTCATAGTCCAGAAACTCGAAATCCTCGAAGCGGAAATCGAAGATCGAGGAAACCTTGCGGGTCAGCCGCAGGCGCGGCAGCGGCTTCGGCTGGCGGGCAAGCTGGGTGCGCACCTGCTCCATATGGTTGGAATAGATATGCGCGTCGCCGATGCTGTGGATGAAATCGCCGGCCTCATAGCCCGTCACTTCGGCCAGCATCACCAGCAGCAGCGCATAGGAAGCGATGTTGAACGGCACGCCCAGGAACATGTCGGCCGAACGCTGATACAGTTGCAGATGCAGCTTGCCGCCCAGAATGCGCACCTGCCAGAGCGTATGACAGGGCGGCAGGGCCATCTGCGAGATCTCGCCGGGATTCCAGGCGGATACGATCAGGCGGCGGCTGTCGGGGGTGGTGCGGATCGCCTCGACCAGTTCGGCGATCTGGTCCACCTCGCCGATCAGGCCGTCCGCTCCCAGCTTGGGGAAATGCCGCCATTGATGGCCGTAGACCGGCCCGAGGTCGCCGTTCTCGTCCGCCCATTCGTTCCAGATGCTGACGCCGTTCTCGTTCAGATAGCGGATATTCGTATCGCCGGACAGGAACCACAGAAGTTCGTGGACGATCGAGCGCAGATGCAGCTTTTTCGTCGTGACCAGCGGAAAACCCTCGGCCAGCGGATAGCGGCACTGCATTCCGAAATAGGAGGTCGTGCCGGTCCCGGTCCGGTCCGTCGAGGGGATGCCGTGGTCCAGCACCGTCCGCAAGGCATCCAGATATTGACGCATGTCACCCCCTGCTGTCGCCGCGTTCTCGATAGCGGGCGGCGGTCCCCGGCTCAAGAGGTTGCCCCTTTGCGGCCGCCATGTCAGGCTGCCGGCCAAACCGAAAGGAACGCCGATGACGCTTCGCTATCTGCACACGATGGTCCGGGTGAAGGATCCGGACAAGTCCCTCGCCTTCTATCGCCTGCTGGGGCTGGAGGAAATCCGCCGCATCGACAACGACAAGGGCCGGTTCTCGCTGATCTTCCTGGCGCCGCCGGGTCAGCCGGAATGCCCGGTGGAACTGACCTGGAACTGGGACGGCGACGCGGGGCTGCCCAGCGACAGCCGGCATTTCGGCCATCTGGCCTATGAGGTCGACGACATCTATGCCCTGTGCCGGACGCTGATGGAGGCCGGCGTCACCATCAACCGCCCGCCGCGCGACGGGCATATGGCCTTCGTGCGCAGCCCCGACAACGTGTCGATCGAGCTGCTGCAAAAAGGCGCCGCCCTGCCCCCGGCCGAGCCTTGGGCCAGCATGGAGAATACCGGCCACTGGTAGGGCTTTCCCGCCGGCCGGTTTTCCGGTGCCCGAAGGGTGCGAGGGTTGCGGCCGGGGCGCCGCATCCGCCCATGCGGGGAGACCTGCCTTCCCGGCCTCCCGGCCGGCATGGCGGATGCGGCGGGGGGCGCCTAGCGCGCCGCCCCGGCCAGCCTGTCCAGCGCCAGCACGGTCCGCCAGTTGCGCGCCGTGCTGGTGGTGCCGAGGGTCCGGTCCAGCACCGGCGGCAGCTTCGAGGCACTGAACCCGTCCGGCACGTGCAGGTAAAGGATATTGCCGCGCAGATGCAGGCTTTCGCCCCGCGCCCTGTCCTGCAAGGCGGCGAAGGCATCCGGCCGGGGTGCCTGCGCCAGCACGAAGACATGCAGCAGCGTGGGCTGGTCCGCCGCCTCGGGGAACGGGTTTTCCGCGATGACCCGCCGCCAGTCCGCACGGCCGACCAGCATGATCTCCTTGGTGAAGCCGAATTCGCGCGCGACGATGCCGGCGATCCGCTTCCGCGTGGCCGCCGCGTCCCAGGGGGAATCCAGCACCGCATTGCCGCTGTTGATATAGGTGGCGACGGCGCCGAAACCGCCCTCGCCCAGCGCCTGCCGCAGCCGCGCCACAGGCAGTTGCGTGGCCCCGCCGACGCCGCGGAACAGCACGATATAGGTGGTCGGATCGCTCATGGGCTGCGGGCCTCCGGGATGGCCCGGCGAGTGTGGCGACCGCCGCCGGGTTTTTCAACCGGACCGCCCCTCAGTAGATATAGCGGATCTGGTCCCCCCAATAGCGCGCCACCCGCCGCCATTGCCCGTTCACCTGCGGCAAGGGCGGGTCGTCCAGCACCCCCGACATCGCCAGCCCCTCGGCATGGCGGTGGAACAGGCGCAGCATCACCTCGCGGATGCGGGCGCCGCGCGGGGTCAGGCTGACCCGGATCGACCGCCGGTCCAGATCGCAGCGCATCGAGGTCACATAGCCCATTTGCACCAGCTTCTTCAGGTTATAGGAGACGTTCGAGCCCTGATACATCCCGCGCGAGCGCAACTCGCCCGCCGTCACCTCGCTGCCGCCGAGATTGTAGAGGATCATCGCCTGCACCGGCGTCAGGTCGGTGATGCCCAGCCGCTCGAACTCGTCCTTGACCAGATCGTGCAGCAGCCGGTGCAACTGCTCGATCAGGCTGATGCTGTCGAGATAGCCGCGAAGCTGGTCGGGTGCCGCGGGAAGCCGGGCTATGTCGGAATAGGGAAGCGGGGCGTGCATCATCCTGTCTGTCCGTCTTTGTCCTGCCAGCCCAGACTGGGGGCAAAAGACGAATACCCGGTTAACAGGCGCCGGTTTTCGTTCCCAATTCGTTCAAATTTTATCCTTTACCCCCAGACGCCCCACGGCATCGGCGATCACCACGTCCAGAATCCCCAGCAGATCCGGGGGGATGGCGGCCTCGCGGCCATTGATCCGCGCCAGAATCCACGCATAGAGGTCCTGGTCGTTCTCCTCCAGCAGGGCCTCGTATCGGTCCAGCATGGCCGCATCCAGCCCGGCCGCGCGCCGATCCGCGAAGGGACCCAGAATCAGGTCCATCTCCTTGGTGCCGCGCCGCCAGCTGCGCATCCGCAGCCGCTTGATCCGGGTGTCTTCGGTCATCTCGTCCCCGCTTGTCTGCCGTGGCGCGCGGGCCTAAGACTCGGGCGCGCCTGCGTAACCCTTTCCCATCAAGGATGCCGCCATGTCCACCCTGTCCTCGCGCCTCGCGCGCGTCAAACCCTCGCCCACCATCGCCATGAGCAACCGCGCCCGCGAACTGGCCGAGGCCGGGCGCGACATCATCATGCTGTCGGCGGGCGAGCCGGATTTCGACACGCCGTCCCATATCCGCGAGGCCGCCAAGGCCGCCATCGACGCCGGCCACACCCGTTACACCGCCGTGGACGGCATCGCGCCACTGAAAAAGGCCATCGCCGCCAAGTTCCGGCGCGAGAACAACCTGGATTACGCCCCCGATCAGGTCACGGTCGGCACCGGCGGCAAGCAGATCCTGTTCAACGCCCTGATGGCGACGCTGGACGAGGGCGCCGAGGTCATCATCCCCGCCCCCTACTGGGTCAGCTATCCCGACATGGTGGAACTGGCCGGCGGCACGCCCGTCATCCTGCCCACGACGCTGGAGGACGGCTTCAAGCCCCGGCCCGAGGCGCTGGAGGCCGCGATCACCCCGGCCACGCGCTGGCTGATCCTGAACAGCCCCGGCAACCCTTCGGGCGCGGCGCTGACCCGCGACGAGCTGGCCGCGCTGGCCGAGGTTCTGCTGCGCCATCCGCAGGTGATGATCCTCGCGGACGACATCTATGAGCACCTGCTGTTCGACGGCGCCCGCTTCGCCACCATCGCCGAGGTCGAGCCGCGCCTTGCGGATCGCACCCTGACCATGAACGGGGTCAGCAAATCCTACGCCATGACCGGCTGGCGGATCGGCTATGGCGCCGGGCCGCGCGACCTGATCAAGGCGATGGCGGTGATCCAGTCGCAATCGACCTCGAACCCGTCCTCGATCGGGCAATACGCGGCGCTGGCCGCGCTGGAGGGTCCGCAGGATTACATCGCCGAAAGCCTCGCGGTGTTCCAGCGCCGGCGCGACCTGGTGGTGGCCGGGCTGAACGCCTGCCCCGGCCTGACCTGCCCCAAGCCGGAGGGCGCCTTCTACGTCTATCCGTCGATTGCCGGGCTGGTGGGCAAGACCTCGGCCTCCGGGCGGCTGATCGACAGCGACGAAGCCTTCGCCGAGGCCCTGCTGGAGGAAACCGGCGTCGCCGTGGTGTTCGGCGCGGCCTTCGGCCTCAGCCCGCATTTCCGCATCAGCTATGCGACCTCGGACGCGGAGCTGGAGGACGCCGTGGCCCGCATCCGCCGCTTCTGCGAGGGCTGCCGCTAGGCTTGCCAGCGGGGCCGCGGGTCTGATAAATCCGCCGGGCGGGGACGGCCCCGCCCATCATGGCATCGCGCGGGACGGCCCGGATACTGGAGGCATCTCATGGCCTGGCCTATCCTCATCGTCGCCGGTCTGTTCGAAATCCTGTGGGCCTGGGCGATGAAGCAATCCGACGGCTTCACCCGCCTGCCCTATGTCGCGCTGATGGCGGCGGGCATGGTCATCAGCTTCGTGCTGCTGGCGCTGGCGATGCGCAGCCTGCCCTTGGGTTCCGCCTATGCGGTCTGGACCGGCATCGGCGCCGCCGGCGCCTTCCTGGTCGGCATCCTGTTCCTGGGCGAGGCCGCCACGCCCCTGCGCATGCTGGCCGCGACCATGATCGTCGCCGGCATCGTGCTGATGAAGCTGGCCTCGGACTGACGCCGCCGCCCGCCCGGAGTTGAGCATCCCGCCCGCAGCCCCTACTGTCGCCGCGAAACGCAGGGGGACATGATGCTGACAGGACCGATCCGCAGCCAGATCGACCAGATATGGAATGCCTTCTGGTCGGGCGGGGTCTCGAACCCGCTTTCGGTGATCGAGCAGCTGACCTTCCTGATGTTCATCAAGCGGCTGGACGACCTCCATACCCTGCTGGAAGAACAGGCCGAGATGCTGGGCACCCCGATGGAGCGCCGCATCTTCCCCGAGGGCCGCGACCCCAAGGGCGAGGCTTACGACAACCTCCGCTGGTCCCGCTTCCGCAATTTCGAGCCGCGCGAGATGATGCGCATCGTGGACGAGCACGTCTTCCCCTTCCTGCGCCTGCTGGGCGAGGCGGGTTCCTCCTACGGCACCCATATGAAGGACGCGCGGCTGGGATTCTCGAACCCCAACCTGCTGGCCAAGGTCGTGCAGATGCTGGACGACATCCCGATGGAGGACCGCGACACCAAGGGCGACGTTTACGAATACATGCTGGGCAAGATCGCCAGCGCCGGCCAGAACGGCCAGTTCCGCACGCCCCGCCACATCATCCAGCTGATGGTCCACCTGATGGCACCCCAGCCCGGCGACGTGATTTGCGACCCGGCGGCGGGCACCTGCGGCTTTCTGGTAGCAGTTGGCGAATACCTGCGCGACCGCCACCCCCAGATGCTGCGCAACCCCGAACAGCGCCGGCATTTCCACAACACCATGTTCCACGGCTTCGACTTCGACGCCACCATGCTGCGCATCGGCGCGATGAACATGGTCCTGCACGGGGTCGAGAACGCGGATGTCAGCTATCGCGACAGCCTGGCCGAGGAACACGGCGAGGATGCCGGCGCCTATTCCCTGATCCTGGCGAACCCGCCCTTCGCCGGCTCGCTGGACTACGACACGACCGCCAAGGACCTGCTGAAGACCGTCAAGACGAAAAAGACCGAGCTGCTGTTCCTGGCCCTGTTCCTGCGCCTGCTGCGCACCGGGGGCCGCGCGGCGGTGATCGTGCCGGACGGGGTGCTGTTCGGATCGTCGAAGGCGCACAAGGACATTCGCCGGACGCTGGTGCAGGATCACAAGCTGGAGGCGATCATCAAGCTGCCCTCGGGCGTGTTCCGCCCCTATGCCGGCGTGTCCTGCGCCATCGTGGTGTTTACCAGGACCGGGGTGGGCGGCACGGATCGGGTATGGTTCTACGACATGACGGCGGACGGCTTTTCGCTGGACGACAAGCGCACGCCGCTGCTGGACGAGGCCAAGCTGGGCCTGGCGCCCGGCGAAGTGCTGCTGCCGGAGGATCATCACCGCAACAACCTGCCCGACATCCTGGCCCGCTGGCAGCGGCTGGACATGGAGGCCGACCGCCCCCGCACCGCGCAAAGCTTCATGGTCGAGGCCGAGGATATTGCCGCCACGGGATCGTGGGACCTGTCGCTGAACCGCTATCGCGAGATCGAGCACGAGGAGGTGCATCACGCCTCCCCGGCGGAGATCATCGCGGAATTGCGGGGGATCGAGGCGGAGATCGCCGAGGGGCTGGATCGGCTGGAGGCGATGCTGGGATGAGGTCTGTATCTCTGGCATCGGTCTGCTCCGAACTTGAAAGCGGTAGTCGTCCGAAGGAATCCAAGGGCTTGGAAAGCGGCGTTCCCAGCCTTGGCGGGGAACACATCATTCACGGCGGCTCCTTCAATTTCGAGAAGATGCGCTTTATTCCCGAAGATTATTACCGCTCGATGCGCTCCGGGCGGATAAAGCCGAATGATATTCTGGTAGTGAAGGACGGAGCGACGACCGGAAAAACCAGCTTCGCGGGTTCGGGCTTTCCTTATCAGCAGGCGGCGGTGAACGAGCATGTTTTCCGTGTCGGGGTGGATCAGGCCGCCGCCTTTCCTCGATATATCTTCCACTTCCTTGTTTCCGAGTGGGGACAACGCGAAATCCTCAAGGATTTCAGGGGCGCAACGGTCGGCGGGATCGGGCGAAGCTTTATCGAAACCGCGATGATTCCCCTTCCACCCCTTCCCGAGCAGAAGCGAATCGCCGAGATACTGGACCAAGCCGACACGCTGCGCCGGCTGCACAACTACACCCTAGGGAAGTTGAACGCTCTAGGGCATGTAATATTTTATGAGATGTTTGGCGATCCAGTCCTCAACCCCAAGAAATACAAGGTGCGAAGTCTAGCTGATGTTTGCACTTTCCTGTCGGGGGCAACGCCGTCAAAGGGAAACGAAGCATTCTGGGATGGCGATATTCCTTGGGTCAGCCCAAAGGATATGAAGACGGCAGAGATTTCGGAGGCGCAAGATCACGTTTCCGAGCTTGCATTCTCGTCGTCAACGCTAAAAAGAATTCCCGCGTCGGCGTGCCTGATTGTAGTGAGGGGAATGATCCTCGCCCATACAGTCCCAATTGCCATTACGCGCATTCAGTGTGCAATAAATCAGGACATGAAGGCGATAATATTCGGCGATGAAATTTTGCCAGAATTTGGCGTGACCTGTTTGCAAGCTCAGGCTGCAAATATACTCAAGCGAGTTGACTCGGCCGCGCATGGGACGAAACGGTTAGATATGGATGAACTTTCCGCCGCTCCAATTTTGATTCCTCCTCGCTCCGAACAGGAGAGGTTCGTGGCAATGCTCGCGAATATCAGAGAAAATTGCGCGCAAGCGGCTAGGGGGCTGGCAGGGGCGCAATCCCTATTCGCCTCCCTCCAACACCGCGCTTTCCGGGGCGAACTCTGACCACGCACCGCAAACCCCCTTGCCGCAGCCCACCATAGCCGCAAGAATGCCCTGACCGCCGCCCTCACCGAAGGGGTCCAGATTGAGCCAGTTTGCCTTCCTCGAAGCCGAGTTCGCCGCGCTGTTCGACCACGCCCGCAAGGCCGAGCGCCTGGCGCTCTCCGACCCGCGCGGCGCCTGCTTCTGGGCGCGGCTGACGCTGGAAACGGCGGTGAAATGGCTCTATGCCCGCGATCCGGCCCTGCGGCGGACCTATAACGACAATCTTTCGGCGATGATTTCGGAACCCAGCTTCGCCGCCCTGACCGGCCCGCTGATCGTGACGAAGGCCAATTTCGTCCGCGACCTCGGCAATCGCGCCGCCCATGACAGCCGCAAGCCGGTCTCCGAAGGCGCCGCCATCGGTGCCGTGCGCGAATTGTTCCATATCTGTTACTGGATTGCCCGCACCTATGCGACCGGCGAAAAGCCCGCCCCGGCATTGCAATTCGACGTGGCGAAACTGGAAAAGACCCTGACCATCACCGCGACCACGGTTCAGGAAATCAGGAACCTCTCCGACCGCTATGCGGCCCTGCAAAAGCGCGCCGACGAAGCCGAGGAAGCCCGCCGCCAGACCGAAGCCGGCCGCGCGGAGCTGGAGGCCGAAATCGCCCGCCTGCGCGCCGAGGTCCTGGCGGCGCGGAAGGAAAACCAGAAAATCCCCGATCCGCACGATTACGACGAGGCCGCCACCCGCAACGCCTATATCGACCTTTTGCTTGCCGAAGCCGGCTGGAATCTGGACCAACCCCGCGACCGCGAATTCCCGGTTTCGGGAATGCCGAACGAAAGCGGCAAGGGCTTCGCGGATTATGTTCTCTGGGGCGCGGACGGCAAACCTCTCGCGGTGATCGAGGCCAAGCGCACCAAGAAGGACGCCCGTATCGGCCAGCAACAGGCGAAACTCTATGCCGATTGCCTGGAGGCCGCCTATGGCCGCCGCCCGCTGATCTTTTGCACGAATGGTTATCAGCATTGGCTTTGGGACGATCAATTCTATCCGCCCCGCCCCGTGCATGGATTCCTGAAACGCGACGAACTGGAATTGCTGATCCAGCGCCGCACCACCCGCAAGCCGCTGGCCGATGTCCCGATGGACGAGAAAATCACCGGCCGGCCCTATCAGACTCGCGCCATCCGCCGCGTCGGGAACACGTTCGAACGCGATCGCGCCCGCAAGGCCCTGCTGGTGATGGCCACCGGCTCGGGCAAGACGCGGACGGTGATCGCGCTGATCGACCAGCTCACGCGCGCCAATCTGGTACGCCGGGTGCTGTTTCTGGCCGACCGGATCGCACTGGTGAAACAGGCACATAACGCCTTCAAGACGCATCTGCCCTCGGTTCCGCTGGGGAATCTTCTGGACGGTCACGACCCCGCGCGCAACGACCAGAAAGCGGCGCGCGTCCTGTTTTCCACCTATCCGACGATGATGGGATTGATCGACGATATGGCCGACGGCCAGCGCCGTTTCGGCCCCGGCCATTTCGACCTTATCGTGATCGACGAGGCCCACCGTTCGGTCTATCGCAAGTATCGTGCGATCTTCGATTATTTCGACGCCATGCTGATCGGGCTGACCGCAACGCCCCGCGACGAAATCGACCGTGACACCTATTCCCTGTTCTCGCTGGAACGCGGCGTCCCGACCGATGCCTATGATCTGGAGAACGCAATTGACGATGGATTCCTGGTGCCGCCGAAAGCGGTTTCGGTGCCGCTGAAATTCCAGAGGCAGGGAATTTCCTATGATGAACTCTCCGATGAGGAGAAGGAAGAATGGGACGCGCTGGAATGGGATGACGAGGGCACCGCCCCTGACCGCGTGGACGCCGGCGCCATCAACAAATGGCTGTTCAACGTGGACACGGTGGACAAGGTCCTGCGTCAACTGATGAGCGAGGGAATCAAGGTGGCCGGCGGCGACCGACTTGGCAAGACGATCATCTTTGCCCGATCCAGCGCCCATGCGCAATTCATCGTGGAACGATTCAACGCAAATTACCCTCATCTCGCCGGCCATTTCGCGCAACGGATCGACTATTCCATCCCTTATGCGCAAAGCCTGATCGACGACTTTTCAGACCCCGAGAAAGGCCCGCATATCGCGGTATCCGTGGATATGCTGGACACCGGCATCGACGTGCCGGAGGTGGTGAACCTGGTTTTCTTCAAGCCGGTGCGATCGAAAACCAAGTTCTGGCAGATGGTCGGCCGCGGCACCCGCACCCGCCGCGATCTTTTCGGGCCGGGGCAGGACAAGGAGGAGTTCCTGATCTTCGACTATTGCCAGAATCTGGAATTCTTCAATGCCAATCCCGATCGGGCGGAACCCGGCATGGCCGCCCCCATCGGTGAGCGGTTGTTCCGCGCAAGGCTGGATCTGCTGGCCGAATTACCTGACAGTCATGCCAACCTCGCCGAGACGATCAAGGACCGGCTGTTCGACGAAGTGTCCGGCATGAACCTCGACAATTTCATTGTACGCCCACATCGGGAATCCGTCGAGAGATTTCAGGATCGGCGGAACTGGCAGGTAATCGACCTTGAGGCGAGGATGGTTCTGGCCGATGAATTGGCCGGACTGCCTTCGGCTTTTCGGGACGACAACCTGCCTGCTCGACAATTCGACCTGCTGATCCTGTCCACCCAACTGCTCCTTTTGCGAGGCGATTCGGCGTTCTCTCGGGCACAGGATCGTATCAGGACTTTTGCAGCGGCCCTTGAGGAATTCGGCAATGTGCCTCTGGCTGCTCGGGAAATGGCGCTGATCCTTGAGGTTCAGACGGACGAATATTGGCGCGATGTTACCGTGGACATGCTGGAACTCCTGCGCCAGCGCCTGCGAATTCTGGCCGAACTGATCGAACCTCGGACCCGAAAAACCGTCATTACCGATTTCGAGGACGAGATCGGCATCGGAAAGGCCGTCGATCTGTCTGCAATCGGCACGGGCCTGGATCGTGCGCGCTTTCGGATGAAGGTCCGGCGCTTTATCGAGGAGCACGAGAGCCACATTACCCTGCTCAAGCTGCGGCGGGGCGAGCAGTTGACCGCGCAGGACATTTCCGAGCTGGAGCGCATATTGCTGGAGAATGGCGTTGCCGATACCGGCGCGATTGCTGCGATCAAGGCCGATGGCGGAATCGGTCAATTCCTGCGCTCGGTGACGGGACTGGATCGTCCCGCCGCCAAGGCGGCATTCGGCGATTTCCTGTCCTCGCGCAATCTGGGCGCCGATCAGATCGAGTTCATTGACCTGATCCTCGACAGCTTGACGGAGAATGGCCTGATCGACCCGAAACTGTTCTATGAAAGCCCGTTCACCGATATCGACGCAAAGGGGATCGTGGGCGTATTCGGCAAGGACGACGCCCGGCAGGTCATTTCCATCGTCAGGCGCCTCAATGATACCGTGAATGCGGCATGAGCCGGGGCGCGGGTTATTCGGGTTAACTCCGGGTGCCCTTTAGACACGGAGAAGCTGAAAATATCCTGGCGACCCGATGATTTATCCGTTCATGCCATTGGGGTTATCGTTTTCCATAGCCGCAATACAGGCGCCAATGGCGACCCTCGCCACCGACATAAATCATGCCCGCCCGAGGGTGATCGACCACCTGGCAGCGGCAGGGGCGCTTGAGATTCGAGCGGTTGCTTCGGTCCAACAAACTAAAGGGCGCGCCCCATAATGCACCTAAGTGCCAGTCAATGCGTTGAATTGATTGGTGACCCCGGCAGGATTTGAACCTGCAACCTGCCCCTTAGGAGGGGGCTGCTCTATCCAGTTGAGCCACGGGGCCACGCAGGCCCTCCTAATGCGCGCATGGCGCGGAAAAGGCAACCATCTCGCCAACCTTGCCGCCGTCGCGCGCCGCGGGCTAACATGCCCCGACGCCGGCCCACCCCTCAGAAGCAGACCAATGGCACCCAGACGCTTCGACCCCTCCGCCCCCGAGGCCAGCCAGCCCCGCCGGCACGCCGCCCTGACGCTGCGCGACGTGGCCGAGGCGGCCGGGGTGTCGGAAATGACCGTCAGCCGGGTGCTGCGCAATCGCGGCGATGTCTCGGCCCCGACGCGCGAGAAGGTCACCAACGCCGCCCGCGCCCTGGGCTATGTTCCCAACCGCATCGCCGGCGGGCTGGCCAGCCAGCGCGTCAACCTGATCGCCGTGGTCATCCCCTCGCTGTCGAACCTGGTCTTTCCCGACGTGCTGACCGGCATTTCCGAGGAGCTGGACGATACCGGCCTGCAACCCGTGGTCGGCGTGACCCGCTATGGTCCCGCCCGCGAGGAGGCGGTGCTTTACGACATGCTGTCATGGCGTCCCTCCGGGGTGATCCTCGCCGGGCTGGAACACAGCCCCGTTTCGCGCGCCATGCTGGAAAACGCCGCCATCCCGGTGATCGAGATCATGGACAGCGACGGGCCGGGCATCGACACGGTGGTCGGCATCTCGCACCGAAGGGCGGGGGCCGAGATGGCGCGGCAGATTCTGGCCGCCGGCTATCGCCGCATCGGCTTTCTGGGCACCCACATGCCCGAGGACCACCGCGCCCGCAAACGCATGGAAGGCTTTGAATCCGTGCTGGCCGAGGCCGGGCTGCACCTCGCGGCGCGGGAATTCTATCAGGGCGGATCGGCCCTGGCCAAGGGACGCGAATTGACCGAGCGCATCCTCGACCGGGTGCCGGATCTAGATTTCCTTTATTATTCCAACGACATGATCGGCGCCGGCGGGCTGCTGTGGTGTCTGGAGCAAGGGCTGGACGTGCCGGGGCGGATCGGGCTGGCGGGCTTCAACGGCGTCGATCTGCTGAAGGGGCTGCCGATGCGGCTGGCCACCACCGACGCGCGCCGGACCGAGATCGGCCGCCGCGCCGCCCGCATCGTCTCCGGCAAGGAGCCGCGGCCGGAGGACGGGGTGATCGCGCTGACGCCCACCTTCCTGCCGGGCGACACCATCCGCGCGCCGCTTTCCAAGGCCGGGCGCAGTCAGTAGAACGGACGGGCGCCACCGCGTGAAAGGCCCCTCCCCCATGCCCGAACACCAGCCCCAGACCCTGCGCATCACCATCGCCCAGCCCAATCCCGTGGTCGGTGACCTCGACGGCAACGCGGCGATGGCCCGTGCGCTGCACGCCGCCGCCCGTGCCGCCGGCTCGGATTTCCTGGCCCTGCCCGAAATGTTCGTCACCGGCTATCCGCCGCAGGACATGGTGCAGAATCTCGGCTTTACCCGCGCCGCGATGGCGGCGGTCGAGCAACTGGCCCATGACTGCGCCGACGGCCCTGCCATCGGCATCGGCGGACCTCTGGCCAGGGACGACCGTTTCTTCAACGCCTGGTTCGTGCTGGAAGGCGGCCATGTCACCGCCACCATCCGCAAGCATCACCTTGCCGAAGGCTGCCTGTTCGACGAATCGCGCTTCTTCACCCCCGCACCCATCGCCCCGCCCGTCACGGTCGGCGGGGTCCGCATCGGCGTGCCGATCTGCGAAGACATCTGGCACGAGGACGTGGCCCGGCATCTGGCGCAGGCCGGGGCCGAGATCCTGCTGGTCCCCAACGGCTCGCCCTATCACCGGGGCAAGCAGGCGCGGCGGCTGGCGGCGACGCGCGACCGGGTGCGCGAGACCGGGCTGCCGCTGATCTATCACAACCTCGTCGGCGGGCAGGACGAGTTGATCCTGGACGGCGCCAGCTTTGCGCTGAACGCCGATGGCGGGCTGGCGCTGCAATTGCCGGCCTTTACCGAGGAGCTGGCCCATATCGACCTGAAACGCGGCGCGAACGGCTGGGAGATCCTGCCCGGCCACCGCGAAACCTGGCCCGAGGATGCCGAGCTGGACTATCGCGCCATGTGCACGGGTCTGGGCGACTACCTGCGCAAATCCGGCTTCTCGCGGGTGCTGCTGGGCCTGTCGGGCGGGGTGGACAGCGCACTGGTCGCCGCCATCGCCGCCGATACGCTGGGGGCGGACAATGTGCGCTGCGTGCGGCTGCCCTCGGAATACAGCTCCCGGCACTCGCTGGACGATGCCGAAGCGGTGGCGGCGGCACTGGGCTGCCCGCTGGACACGGTGCCGATCGACGGCGGCCGGGCGGCGGTGGCCGAGGCGCTGGCGCCGCTGTTCGCCGGCCTGCCCCCCGACGTGACCGAGGAGAACATCCAGTCCCGCCTGCGCGGCCTGCTGCTGATGGCGCTGTCCAACAAGACCGGCACCATGCTGCTGACCACGGGCAACAAATCCGAAAGCGCGGTGGGCTATTGCACGATCTACGGCGACATGTGCGGCGGCTACAACCCGTTGAAGGACCTCTACAAGACGCGGGTGTTCCAGGCCTGCCGCTGGCGCAACGCCAACTGGCGCGACTGGATGAAGGGGCCGCAGGGCGAGGTCATCCCGCCCCGCGTCATCGACAAGCCGCCCTCGGCGGAACTGCGCCCCGACCAGAAGGACGAGGACAGCCTGCCGCCCTATGCGCTGCTGGACCAGATCCTCGAAAGCCTGATCGAGCATGACCTCTCGCTGACGGAACTGGCCGCCGAGGGCTATGATCCGCAGCTTTTGCGCCGGGTGGCGGGGCTGGTCGGCAATGCCGAATGGAAGCGCCGGCAGGGCGCGCCCGGCCCGCGCCTGACCACCCGCGCCTTCGGCGTGGACCGCCGCTATCCGATGGCGAACCGCTGGCGGGGGGAGCTGTAGGCCCCTCGGCTCAGGCAGGCTTATCCATGCCCGGAGACCGCCAAGGGAATCGGAGGGGGTGGGTAAGTCGGACAACCCGCGCCGCGCCCGACCGCCTGCACCCGAGGGATGGACCGCTGCCGGGGAGACCTTCTGGGCGCGCCGCGACCACGCAGACTTATCCACGCCCGGAGACCCCCAGGAGTCGGAGGGGGTGGGTAAGTCGGGCCACCCACGCCGCGCCCGACCGCCTGCACCCGAGGGATGGACCGCTGCCGGGGAGACCTTCTGGGCGCGCCGCGACCACGCAGACTTATCCACGCCCGGAGACCCCCAGGAGTCGGAGGGGGTGGGTAAGTCGGGCCATCCGCGCCGTGCTTCAGGAAAAGGGCGGGAAGCGGCCATCGAGGCCCCTTCCCACCCCGCCGGCCTTCGCCGGCGCCCGCTGCGCTGCACAAATCCCGGTGCCTCGGGGCCAGGCCTCAGTCCACCCGCCCCGGATCGAGGCGCAGCAGCCGCAGTGCGTTCAGCGTCACCAGCACGGTGGCGCCGGTATCGGCCAGGATCGCGAGCCACAAGCCGGTGATCCCGACCACCGAGGTCACCAGAAACACCGCCTTCAGCCCCAGCGCAATGCCGATATTCTGGCGGATATTGGCCATGCAGGCCCGTGCCAGCCGAATCATCGCCGGCACATCCGCCACGCGATCGCGCAGGATCGCCGCATCGGCGGTTTCCAGCGCCACATCGGTCCCGGACCCCATAGCCACCCCCACCGTGGCCTGCCGCAGGGCCGGCGCGTCGTTGATGCCGTCGCCGACCATCAGCACACCCTCCCTTCCCAGCCAGCGGATCGCGGCCAGCTTGTCTTCGGGCAGCATGCCGGCGCGGAACTCCATGCCGAGCGTGCCGGCGATGGCCTCGGCGGTGCGGGGGTTGTCGCCGGTCAGCATCAGCGGCCGGACGCCAAGATCGCGCAACTGCGCCACCGCCCGCGCAGCATCGGCGCGCGGCTGGTCGCGCAGCGCGATCAGGCCCAGCGCCTGCCTGTCGTAAAGCACCGCGACCGTCTTGCCCCCCGCCTCCAGCCGTGCCGCCAACCGCTGCGCATCGCCATGCAGCATACCCGCCTCCAGTGCCTGCTGCGGGCTGGAAACCACCAGCCGCCGCCCGTCCAGCACCGCCTCCACGCCACGGCCGGGCACGGCGCGCGCATCCTCGACCGGGGGCAGCGCCAGCCCCTCGGCCCGGCGCAGGATCGCCTTCGCCAGGGGATGCGAGGATGCGGCCTCGACCGCCGCCGCGCGGGTCAGCAGCCCGGCTTCGTCCAGTTCGCCCAGCGGGATGATGTCGGTGACTTCGGGCCGGCCTTCGGTCAGCGTGCCGGTCTTGTCCATCGCCGCCACGCGCAGCCCGGCCACGGCCTCGATCACCGCGCCGCCCTTCATCAGCAGCCCGTGCCGCGCCCCCGCCGTCAGCGCCGAGGCGATGGCCGCCGGGACCGAGATCACCAGCGCGCAGGGGCAGCCGATCAGCAGGATCGCCAGCCCGCGATAGATCCAGGTGCCCCAGTCCTGCCCGAAGGCCAGCGGCGGCACCACGATCACCAGCGCCGCCAGCCCCACGACCAGCGGCATATACCAGCGGCTGAAGCGGGTGATGAAGCGTTCCGTGGGCGCGCGGGATTCCTCGGCCTCCTCCACCAGCCGGATGATGCGGGCGATGGTGTTGTCGGCGGCCGCGCGGGTGACGCGGATGCGCAGGGCCGATTCCGCGCTGATCGCGCCGGCAAAGACCGCATCGCCCGGCCCGCGCGTGACCGGCACGCTCTCGCCCGTGACGGGGCTTTCGTCGATGCCGCCCGTGCCGGAGACGATCACCCCGTCGGCGGGCAGGCACTCGCCGGGGCGGACCAGAACGATATCTCCGATTTCAAGGGCTTCGGCGGGGATTTCGCTTGTGCCGCCGCCTTCCTCGCGCAGCGCGGTGCGGGGCACCAGCCCCGCCAGCGCGCGGATGCCGGCGCGGGCGCGGTCGGCGGCCACCCCTTCCAGCACCTCGCCGATGGCGAACAGGAACACGACCAGCGCGGCCTCCTCGACCGCGCCGATGGCCAGCGCGCCGGCCGCGGCGATGGTCAGCAGGCTTTCGATGGTGAAGGGCTGGCCGATGCGCGCCGCAGCCCAGGCCCGCCGCGCCACCGGCGCCACGCCGATCACGCAGGCGGCGGCGAAGGCCCAGAAGCCCAGGCGGCCCGGCGCCAGCCATTCCACCAGCCAGGCCAGCACCAGCAGCGCCCCGGTCAGCAGCACCAGCCGGCCCTGCGCGGTGGCGAACCAGCGCGGCGCCGGGCCGGGGCCGGCCGGGGCGTGGGCATGCGCATGGCCGTCATGGTCATGCCCGTGATGCGCCGCGCCCCCGCCCGCAGCCCCTCGCGGCGCGATGGCATAGCCGAGGCGCCGCACGGCATCCTCGACCGCCTCGGCCCTGGCGCCGGGCGCCAGCGTGGCGGTCAGCCGCTCGGCCATCAGGGCCACGCCGACCTCGCTGATGCCGGGCAGGGCCTCGACCGCGCGCGTGACCTTGGCCGTGCAGGCCGCGCAGTCCATGCCGCCGACCGTCCATTCCCTGCGTTCCGCCATGAATCCGCCCTTTCCGCGTGACCTTGCGCTTCCTGATTCGGATACATAGGTCCTCTAGTGACTAGAGGTTCAAGAGGCCATTCCATGCTTTCCATCGGCAATCTGGGCAAGGCTACCGGGGTCAAGGTTCCGACCATCCGCTATTACGAGCAGATCGGCCTGCTGCCCCCGCCCCTGCGCAGCGACGGCAACCAGCGGCTTTACGATGCCAGCGCGCGCGAGCGTCTGGCCTTTATCCGTCACGCCCGCGACCTCGGCTTTCCGCTGGAGGCGATCCGCGACTTGCTGGGCCTTGCCGACAACCCGGACCAGCCTTGCGCGGCGGCCGACACCATCGCCCGGCGACAACTGGCCACGGTCAAGGCCCGCATCGCCCGGCTGACCGCCCTTCAGGCCGAGCTGGAGCGGATGCTGGCCCATACCGCCAGCGGCCGCATCGCGGATTGCCGGGTGATCGAGGTGCTGGGCAACCACCAGCTTTGCCTGCACGACCACCCCGCCGAACCCGCCGACTGAGCCGGCCCGTCGCGCGCCCTTCGTCGAATCACCGTCCCCTCCCTTCCCGGCTGTCCTGCTGCCAGACTGGCCGATCATCCGTTGCGAAATCGTAAAGACCGGGGCAGGTTCGGGGCGGAAAAAGGGGACGGCATGGCGCGGGTCTGGCTGCATATCGGCATGATGAAGACCGGCACCACCGCCATGCAGGAATGGTGCACGGCGCAGGCGCCCATGCTGCTGGCGGCGGGGGTCCTCTATGTCCACCCGCCGCGCCGGGCGGCCAGCGGCCATCTGGTCAAGGCGCTGTCCGGCCCCGCGCCGGGCAAGGGCGACGCCATCGCCGCGCTGGCCGCGCAACTGGCGGAAACGCCGGCGGCGGATGTGCTGATCTCTGCCGAGTCGCTGGCCTCGCGCGGGCCGGGCTTCCTGCGGCCCCTGGTCGACGCGCTGGCGGGGCACGACCTGCGCATCCTCATCTGGCTGCGCCGGCAGGACCGCTATGCCGAGGCCCTCTACAAGCAGGTGGTGAAGTGGAACGGCGCCGACCTCGACCTGACGGGCTTCCTGCGCGGGCTGGAGGGGCAGCTGGACTATGCGGGCTTCCTCGACCGCTGGCAGGCCGCCTTTCCGCAGGCGCGGCTGCTGCCGCAGGTCTATGAGGAGCCGGAATCCGGCGCCGCCCCCGACAGCATCGCCGCCATGCTGACGGTGATCGGGCGGCCCGACCTGATCCCGCAGGACAGCGCGGACCTGCGCCGCAACCGCAGCCCGCATGCCGGGCTGGTGGCGCGCTATCGCGGGATTGCCGGCACCGATGGCGCGGTGCTGCGCCGCATCAACCGCCAGATCATGCGCGAGATGGGCGAGGCCGCCAGCGGGCGCGGCGACCTGATCCCCCCTGACGTGGCCGCGGCCCTGCGCGACCGCTATGCCGCCGCGAACGCGGCCACCTGCGCGCGCTGGTTTCCGGGGCGCAAGGCCCTGTTCGCCGATCCGCTGCCGGCCGAGGCCGCGCCCGACCCGCAGGCCGCGCTGCACCGGCTGGAGGCCCTGCTGGCCGCCGCGCGCAACCCGTAGGGCCGCGCCTCGACCCGGCCGGAGGACGCCGGCATCTCCGAGGGGGAAACCCCACCCCGTGCCGCCGCAGCCCGCAGAGCGCGCGCTGCATGCGAATGCAAACCCTACCGCCCCGTCCAGCGCGGCGGGCGCCTTCCTAGAAAGGCACGCGGGCCTTCCTGCGCGTCCTCGGACCGCCACATCGCCGCATAGGCGTCGAAGCCCGGCCCGTCGCGGCCATAGATCGCCATGCTTTCGGTGATCGGCATGGTTTCGATGCTGCGCAGCACCTGCTTCAGCGCCTGCTGGGCCAGCGGTGCATCCCCGGCCAGCCGCGTGGCCAGCGCCAGCGCGGCGCCGTCCAGCGCCGCGCGCGGATGCACCGCGTAGACGAGGCCGTGGCGCAGCGCCTCCTCCGGGGTGATCGGGTCGCCGGTCAGCAGCTTGGCCACCGCGAGGTTATAGGGCAGCCGCCGCGGCAGGCGCTGGACGCCGCCGCCATCGGCCATCACGCCGCGCTGCATCTCGGGCAGCGAGAACCACGCATCATCCGCCATCAGGATCAGGTCGCAGGCCAGCACGATCTCGAACCCGCCGCCGACGGCGGGGGCGCCGACCACGGCGATCAGCGGCTTCAGCAGCGAGAACAGCGTCGAGATGCCGCCGAAGCCGCCGGGACCATAGTCGGGCATCGGCTCTCCGGGGGCCAGCCGCCCATGTTCGGCAAAATCGAGACCGGCGCAGAAGGCGCGCGCGCAGCCGCTGGTCAGCAGGCCGACCTGGAAATGCGGGCTGTCCTGAAGGAAGGTCGCCGCCGTTTCAACCGCATGGCTCAGCGGGTGGCAGATGGCGTTGACCTTCTGCTTGACCATGCGGATCTCCAGCACCCGCCCGTGCGGGACCAACTGGACATAGCTGGCCAGCGCCGCGTTCAACCTGTCGATCATGGCCCCTCCCTTTGGCGGCGATGATGCCGGACGGCGGCGGCGGGGCCAACATGGAAAGCGTGAGGGCATGGCCCCACCGCAAGCCGCAGCCGGCCCAGCCCCGATTTCCAGCACAGCCCTCCGGCCCGAGGCCCGGCCGCGCGATCGCAGCGCCGCCCTTTGTGACCCGAGCGGCGGAGCAGCTTCATGCGGAGCAGCTTCATAAGGCCCGGCCGCGCAATCGCAGCGCCGCCCCTCGCAGGCCCCCGCACCATTGCCGTATCGGGGATACCCATATAAGGCGGGGCAAATCCCATCGGAGTGCCGG
>CAKTBJ010000038.1 GCA_934533075.1 uncultured Paracoccus sp. | reverse complement strand
CGAAGGCGGCACCCCACGCAAGGCCGGGCGGCAGCGCCGGGCCTCCAAGCCCCGCAGGGGCGCAGGGGGGACGGTCTTCGGGTGGGGCGCTTCAGTGCGCCGCTGCGCCGTTCCCGGAAATCCGCGCCCAGAGCGGCGCCACGATCCTTGCCCCGACCGGCAGCAGCAAAAGCCCCAGGGCCAGGCCGAACAGCCCGTCCAGTGCCGCCGTGGTGATCCAGCGCGCCGCCGCCGGCATGTCCGGGACGGCACCCGCCACCGCATCGGCGCGGGCGGCGATCCAGTCGGCGGGGGCGTGCCAGCCCAGTTCCCCGATTCCGTGGATGATGATGCTGCCACCCACCCAGATCATCGCCGCCGTGCCCACCACCGTCAGCACCCGCATGAAGCCCGGCATCACCCGCACGATCCCGTGCCCCAGCCGCCCGGCCGGGCCGCCGCGCCGGGCCATCGCCAGCCCCACATCGTCGGCCTTCACGATCATCGCCACCACGCCATAGACGGCGACCGTGATCGCCACCGCCACCACGGCCAGGATGACCGCCTTCATCCACACCGAATCATCGGCCGGGATGGTGGCCAGGGCGATGGTCATGATCTCGGCCGAGAGGATGAAATCGGTCTTGATGGCGCCGCGCACGCGGGATTCCTCCAGATGGGCGGGATCGTCCGGCTCGGCCTCGACGGCCTCGGCATGGGGATGGATCAGGTGCCAGACCTTTTCCGCGCCCTCGAAGCACAGATAGGCCCCGCCCAGCATCAGCAGCGGCGCGATGGCGAAGGGCGCGAAGGCCGACAGCAGCAGCGCCACCGGCAGCAGCAGCACCAGCTTGTTGAAGATCGAGCCGCGCGCGATTCGCCACACGATGGGCAATTCGCGGCTGGCGTCGAAGCCGTGGACGTATTTCGGCGTCACCGCCGCGTCGTCGATCACCGCGCCGGCGGCCTTGGCCCCGGCCTTGGCCGCATGCGCCGCCACATCGTCCACCGAGGCCGCCGCCACCTTGGCGATCCCCGCCACATCGTCCAGCAGTGCCAGAAGTCCGCTCATGCCCCGCATCCTTTCGCATCACGCCAGCCGCCAACGCGCGAAACCGGCGCGGGTTGCCATGCGCCTGCACGATAGCCGCTGGCCGCGCAAGGGGGCGCGGCCCGACCCGCCGCCGCCCGCGCCCGCCCCGGTGCAGCCTCCCTGCCGCAAGGCCCCGCCTTCCGTCCCCGCCCCCTTGCGCTGGCTGGGCGAATGCTCCATCACACGGGGGCGATGAAAGAAGGGACGCAGGGCATGGCCGATCTGGATCACAATGCAAAGCCGACCGAGGATGTCGATCTGCGCGAGGTTTTCGGCGTGGACAGCGACATGAAGGTCAAGGCCTTCGCCACCCGCTCCGACCGGGTGCCCGAGATCGACGCCACCTACAAGTTCGACCACGACACCACGCTGGCGATCCTCGCGGGCTTTGCCTATAACCGCCGGGTGATGATCCAGGGCTATCACGGCACCGGCAAGTCCACCCATATCGAGCAGGTCGCCGCCCGCCTGAACTGGCCCTGCGTGCGCGTCAACCTCGACAGCCATATCAGCCGCATCGACCTGATCGGCAAGGACGCCATCAAGCTGGTCGACGGCAAGCAGGTCACGGTCTTCCACGAGGGCATCCTGCCCTGGGCGCTGCGCAACCCCACCGCCATCGTCTTCGACGAATACGATGCCGGCCGCCCGGATGTGATGTTCGTCATCCAGCGCGTGCTGGAGCATGACGGCAAGCTGACCCTGCTGGACCAGAACGAGATCATCACCCCGAACCCGTATTTCCGCCTGTTCGCCACCGCGAACACCGTGGGCCTCGGCGACACGACCGGGCTTTACCACGGCACCCAGCAGATCAACCAGGCGCAGATGGACCGCTGGAACCTGGTGGCGACGCTGAACTACCTGTCGCACGACGCCGAGACCAACATCGTCCTGTCCAAGAACCCGACCTACAACACCGAGAAGGGCCGGGCGGTGATCTCGAAGATGGTGTCGATGGCCGACCTGACCCGGACCGCCTTCATGCAGGGCGACCTGTCCACCGTCATGTCGCCGCGCACGGTCATCAACTGGGCGCAGAACGCGCGCATCTTCGACAATGTCGGCTATGCCTTCCGCCTGACCTTCCTGAACAAATGCGACGAGCTGGAGCGCCAGACCGTGGCCGAGTTCTATCAGCGCCTGTTCGACGAGGAACTGCCCGAAAGCGCGGCGGCGACCGCGGCGGGCTGAGGGCTGACGATGACAAGGGGGCCGTTCCTGCCGGCGATGCTGGCGGGGGCGGCCCTTGCCGTTTCGCCTGCCGCCGCTGCCGTCCAGCCCCGGCAGGAGGCGCCCGAGGCCCCGGCGTTCGTGCCGATCCGCCACGACCGGCGCGCCGATGATCCGGTCTTCGTGCAAAGCCGTTGCCGGGATTTGGCGAGGGCGCTGCGCATGCGCTACGGGATTGAGGTCAGCAATCCGCTGACCGGCCGCGACGTGGCGCGCGGCAGGCCGCTGGAATGGGCGCTGTCGGTGGATATGGACGCCAGCTTTCCCGAGGCCCCGCCGCTCGGCCCGGATGTGGCCGATGCCATCGCCGACTATATGAACGCCTTCGGGCCGCTGACCGACAGGCAGACCTTCCTGGAATTGCCCCTCTATCTGCTGGACAAGGAAACCTGCATGCCGCTGCTGCGGCCCTATGGTCCATAGGCCGCCCCCGGCCTCCCGGTGGAAATTCCGCGCCCGGCGCCCTATATGATCCGCGACCACGCAGACTTATCCACGCCCGGAGACCCCCAGGAGTCGGAGGGGGTGGGTAAGTCGGGCCGCGCGCCCGTGTCGTCCGCGCCATTCCGCCCTCGCAAATGCTGCGTGACCGGATTGCGGCAGCCCGCGCGTCGGGTTAGTGCTTGTGGTCAAGCCACGCAGCCCTGCCGCCTCTTGCGGAGAACTCAAGGAGCCAGCCATGACCGACGAGACCGCCATCCAGCGCGAATCGATGGATTTCGATGTCGTTATCGTCGGTGCGGGGCCGTCAGGGCTGGCCGCCGCCATCCGCCTCAAGCAGACCGATCCCGACCTGTCGGTGGTCGTGCTGGAGAAAGGCTCCGAGGTGGGGGCGCATATCCTGTCGGGCGCCGTGCTGGACCCTTCGGGCCTCGATGCCCTGCTGCCCGACTGGCGCGAGCGCGGGGCGCCGATCAGGACCGAGGTGACATCCGACAACTTCCTCATCCTCGGGCCGGCGGGGCAGATGCGGGTGCCGAACTGGCCGATGCCGCCGCTGATGAACAACCACGGCAATTACATCGTCAGCATGGGCAATGTCTGCCGCTGGCTGGCCGAGCAGGCCGAGGCGCTGGAGGTGGAGATCTTCCCCGGCATGGCCGCCTCCGAAATCGTCTGGGATGGCGATCGGGTCGCGGGCGTCGTCGCCGGCGAGATGGGCAAGAACCCCGACGGCACCCCCGGCCCGAACTACGAGCCGGGGATGGAGCTGCGCGGCAAATACATCTTCATCGCCGAGGGCGTGCGCGGCAGCCTCGCCAAGCAGCTGATTTCCCGCTTCGACCTGTCGGCGGGCCATGAGCCGCAGAAATTCGGCATCGGCATGAAGGAAATCTGGGAGATCGACCCCGCCAGGCACAAGGAGGGGACCGTTACCCATACGATGGGCTGGCCCCTTGGCAGCAATGCCGGCGGCGGCAGCTTCATCTATCATGCCGAGAACAATCAGGTCTTCATCGGCTTCGTGGTCCATCTGAATTATGCCAATCCCTACCTGTCGCCCTATCAGGAGTTCCAGCGGTTCAAGACCCATCCGGTCGTCGCCGAGCTGCTGGAAGGCGGCAAGCGCGTGGCCTACGGCGCCCGCGCGATCAGCGAAGGCGGCTGGCAGTCGATCCCGAAACTGACCATGCCGGGCGCGGTGCTGCTGGGTTGCTCGGCCGGGCTGGTGAACGTGCCGCGCATCAAGGGCAACCACAACGCCATGCTGTCCGGCATCGCCGCCGCCGAGGCCGCCGCCGCCGCCATCAAGGCCGGGCGCGAGGGCGACGAGCTGGTGGAATACGAGACCAGCGTCCGCTCCGGCCCCATCGCCAAGGACCTCCGGCCGGTGCGCAACGTCAAGCCGATCTGGTCGCGGCTGGGCCTGTGGTCCAGCCTGGCGCTGGGGGGCTTCGACATGTGGGTGGCCAATCTCACGGGCCTGAACCCGCTGGGCCAGTGGCGGCATCGCAAGACCGACGCCGCCGCCACCGGCAAGGCCGGGGATTTCAAGCCGATCGACTATCCGAAGCCCGATGGCAAGCTGACCTTCGACCGGCTGACCAACGTGGCCTTCAGCTTCACCAACCACGAGGAAAGCCAGCCCTGCCACCTGACGCTGAAGGACCCGGCCATCCCGATCCGGGTGAACCTGCCCGAATTCGCCGAGCCGGCGCAGCGTTACTGTCCCGCCGCCGTCTATGAGGTGGTCGAGGACAGCGAGGGTCCGCGCTTCGTGATCAACTTCCAGAACTGCGTGCATTGCAAGACCTGCGACATCAAGGACCCGTCGCAGAACATCAACTGGACCACGCCGCAGGGCGGCGACGGCCCGAACTATCCCAATATGTGAGGCCGGGCGCGGGCGGCCGCGCCCCGCTTCGCCGCGGGCGGCTCTGGCGGTCCGCGGGTTGCCTCCGGCGGTGCTCTCCCCCTGCGTTGGCCGCTGCTGCGGCGCGGATGGACACCGATGCGGGCAGGGGGTGCCGATCTGTGGAGAGGGGCGAAGGCCGCCCGCCCGCATCTGGCGCGGATCGTTTCGCGGAGACTCTCCCCGAGGACTGCCCGCATCGGGCAGGTGTGGATCGTTTCGGAAGCCTTGCCCGGCGGCAGGCCGGGAAGCCGCATGCCTGCGCCCCCTTTTGCCTTCCACCACATCGTCGCGCAGGTGCGAGACATCCGGCCCGCCCCCGAGGCCCCATGCCGAACAAAAGGACGGCGTGGAGGGAAGGCGGGGCCGCCGTGCGGTGAGACGCCTTGCCGGGAGGGCAGGCTGGAAAGCGGGACCGGCGCCTCATGCCGGTGCTGCCTTTCGCTTTCGCACCACGCCTTCCGGCAGATGCGACACATGCGGCTCGCCCCCGAGGTCCCATGCTGAACAGGAGGACGGCGTGGAGGGAAGACGGGGCCGCCGTGCGGTGAGACGCCTTGCCGGGAGGGCGGGCTGGGAAACGGGACCGGCGCGCATGTCCGCGCTCTCTTTTGGCCCTCCGCCATGCCTTCGCGCGGACGCGGGACACGCCGCTTGCCCCCGAGGTTCCGCACCGACACAGGGCGGCATGGATGGAAGGCCGGCGGTCGCCACGCCATGACACGCCTTGCCGGTGGCAGGGGTGCGGTTGCGCGTGGCGATGGTATCGGGTTGC
The DNA here is from genome assembly GCA_934533075.1 of uncultured Paracoccus sp. Taxonomy (GTDB): domain Bacteria; phylum Pseudomonadota; class Alphaproteobacteria; order Rhodobacterales; family Rhodobacteraceae; genus Paracoccus. Next base: position 19,678 of record CAKTBJ010000038.1, on the reverse strand, counting down.
CCGGCCATGCCGCCGGCCCGTCCCCGCCACAGGGCTTCGGCGCCTGCTCGGGGGCGTGACCGGCGCGGGGGGCCGCCTCCGGGGCGCGCCTGTCGCGGCCGTCGCGCGGGCCGGCATCGGCGTGCCGGAGTTTCCCCCTGTCCCCGGCGGCATGCGTCAGCCGGGTTCGGCCAGATCGGCGGCGACGAGCGAATAGAGGGCGGCGTCCTGCCGGTATCCGCCGATCAGCAGCCTGGCGCGAAGAATGCCCTCGAAACGGGCGCCCGTCTTTTCGGCGACGCGGCGGCTTGCCGCGTTCGCGGTGGCGACGACGATCTCGATCCGCGCCAGACCCAGCCGGAGCAGCCCGAACCGCGCCAGGGCGCCGGCCGCCGTTGTCGCGGCGCCCCGGCCCGTGGCGCGGCTGTCGATCCAGTAACCCAGATTGGCGGTCCCATGCGCCGCGTCCAGCCGGTTCAACCCGGCAATGCCGATCAGCAGCCCGGTCCGCCCCTCGCAGATGGCGAAGTCATGGGCGATGCCCAGCGACCGGGCGCGGATGCAGCCGTCGATCCAGGCCATGCTCTGCGCCAGGCTGTAACCGGGGTGCGCCCAGGCCGTCGCGGCCATCAGCTCCGGCAGCGATGCGGCGATGGCGGCGGCATGGGCCGGCGCGTCGGCGGGGACGAGCGGCCGCAGAAAGCAGGCTTGCCCCGCGCCGCCCATCACGGAATCCTGCAAGGCGGGGCGCTGCCGGGGGGAGGACCGATATGCCGCCTGCGATCGCGCTGTTCGGCGGCAGCTTCGACCCGCCGCATCTGGGGCATCTGCGCCTGGCCCGTGCCGCGCTGGACAGTGCCGGCATCGGTGCGGTCTGGCTGCTGCCGATCACCGCGCATCCGGCCGGCAAGAAGCTGGCGCCCTTCCCGCATCGCCTGGCCATGTGCCGGCTGATGGCCCGCGACCTGGGACCGGCGGCATCGGTCCTGGAGGCCGACCGCGAGGCCGGGGCGCGGGGCCGCAGCCTGCCGCTCGTGGACTATCTGGCGGCGCGCCATCCGGGGTGGCAATTCCGCCTGCTGCTGGGCGGGGACGCCGCCGCGCTGGCGCCGCGCTGGCCGGGCTGGGCGCGCATCGCCGCGCTGGCGCCGCCGCTGGTCTTCGCGCGCTTCGACGCGGACATGCCGCTGTCCAGCACCGAGTCCCGCCGGCGGGTCGCGGCGGGCGAGTCGACGGAATCGCTGCTTCAGGCGGATGTGCGCGCCCATCTCGACCTCCATGCGCTCTATCGGCGCAAGGCATGAAGAATGCACAACTTCTGCCCTATGCGCAACGATATTGCTGAAACGCTCTGGTTGTGGTAATAAAAGGACAGGATCAACCGGCGAAGACCGATCCGACTTTTGCCCTATCTCAAATGCTTCTGCTGGCGAAATGGCCAGTCCTTGCGGTGTATCATGTGACCGGGGGATCGCATGCGCTATGTGATTGCAAATCGTCTGAGCGGCCAGGGCGATCGCCGGCGCAGCCGCGCGGCCGCCGATGCCGCCGAGGCGATTCTGGGCGGCAATGCCGACATCCTGCGCGACACCCGGCCCGGCTCGGAGGAGGCCCGGCGCATCTTCCTGGTGGATGTGCCCGCCGACGAGATCGCCGGATTCGCGGGCGAGCTGGATCCGGGGCTGGTGATCGAACCGGAATGGCCGCGCCGGCCGGGGCTGTGCGCGGCCGGACCCGTGGACGGGCTGGTGGCCGCGCAGGGACCGCGGCCGCCTGATCCGGGATGGGGCGCCTCGCTGCGCTGCACGCTGCGCGCCGCGGGCCGGGGCATATCGGATGCGCGGGCGCTGCTGGTGCTGCTGCCGGTCGCGGGCGGCGGCGCGGGCAGCCGGATGGAGACGCGCTCGGACAAGGACGGGCAGGTCGCCTTCGACTATGATCCGAAGGTGTTCTTTCCCTATTTCCTCGCCGTCGAGCCGCGCAGCTGCTATTGGAGCGCGATCCATCCCTATCCGCAGCCCGATGCCGTCATCGAGTTGCGGCTGATCGGCAAGACCGGGCCGGATGCCTGGTGGCGGCAGGCCGTTGGGCTGGCGGGCCACGACCCGGATCGCGGCGCGGGCATCCGCATCGGCCTGGTCGATACCGGCGTCGGGCCGCATCCCTATCTGGCTCATGTCAAGGGCATGGGCGCGCTGGTCGACGGCGATGCCGCGATGAGCGCCGAGGCGGCGCTGGACGCGCGCGGCCACGGCACCCATGTCGCCGGGCTGATCGGCGCCCGGCCGGTCGCGGATTCGGGCGATTTCGCCGGCGGCGCGCCGGGGGCGGAGATGGCCGCCATCCGCGTGTTCAGCGAGACGGGCGGCGGCAATCAGGGCGACATCGCCGAGGCCATCGACATCCTCGCCGTCGATTTCGAGGCCGACCTGATCAATCTCAGCTTCGGCGCCGCCGAGCCTTCGGCCATCGAGCGCGACGCCATCGCCGCCGCGCTGGAGGTCGGCTGCCTGTCGGTCGCCTCGGCGGGCAACCAGAACGGCGCGCCGGTGTTCTTTCCGGCGGCCTATCCCGAAACCCTCGCGGTGACGGCGCTTGGCCTGGTCGGCGCGGCGCCCGCCGGCAGCCTGTCGGCGGCCAGCATGCCCGCGCAGGCCGGCTTCTATGCGCAGGGCGGCTATTTCGTGGCGAATTTCGCCAATCTGGGGCACGAACTGTCCTGTGCCGCGCCGGGGGTGGGGATCATCTCGACCGTGCCGGGCCGGCCCGAGACCGTCGCCCCCTATGCGGAAATGAGCGGCACGTCGATGGCGGCGCCGATGGCGACGGCGGCGCTGGCCAGCCTGCTGTCGGCCGATCCGCATTATCGCGACCAGCCGCGCGGTCCGGCCCGCATCGCCCGCGCGGCCGCCGTCATTGCAAGCCGCCTTGCCTGGATCGGCCTGCCGCCGGCGATGGCGGGGCATGGGGTGCTGATCGGGCATCCCTCCCGAGGCACGGGCTAGCCGCGCGCGGGACATGTTCAAATTCTGGGGAAGGATTGATCCGATGCAACCGAGTCAAGTGACAGTGACGGAAACCCCGTTTTCGAATGCGAGCCTGGCGACGGTCACGCTGCCGTTGCCCCCGACGATCGGCCCCGGCACGAATACGCCCGTGCCGGCGACCATCACCCTCACCCCGCCCGGTTCGATCACCGGGACGTGCTGGCCCACGGTGACGGTCACATTGCCGCAGACCCCGACCGTGACCCCGCAGATGCAGATGGCGGCGGCGCCGGGCGGCGCCGATCCCAACGCCACCTGGACCCCGGTTTCCGGCTCGATCAGCGTCACCGTCTCGGGGACGGCATCGGCCACGGTCGGGCCGACGGTCTCCTGGGGGGATGCGATGGTGGCCGATCAGGGGCGACCCGACCAGATGGCGCAATTGCAGCTGGCCCAGATGCAGCAGATCGCCCAGTTGCAGCAACTGGCGCAGTTGCAGCAGATTCAGCGATTGCAGCAGTTGCAGCAACTGGCCCAGATGCAGCAGTTGCAACAGCTGGCGCAGTTGCAGCAGGTCGCGCAGCTTCAGGCGGCGGCGTTCGGTGCCGCGCCACAGGCGACGCCGGCAACCCCCGTCACCAGCCAGATCACCCGCAGCATCGTCGGCCCCACGCTGACGCCGGTCACGCCCATCTCGCCACCGACGCAGACGGCCAGCCCGGTGCCGACGCAGACCCTGACGCAGACACCAATTCCCACGGCGCCGACGCAGACCCTGACGCGGACGCCGATCCCCTCGGTGCCGACGCAGACCCTGACACGGACGCCGATTCCCTCAATGCCGACGCAGACGCTGACCCAGACGCCGATTCCCACGATGCCGACGCAGACACTGACCCAGACGCAGACGCCGATTCCCACGGCGCCGACCCTGACGCAGACACCGATTCCGACCATGCCGACCCAGACGCAGACGCGGACCATCGTGGCGTCGCCGCCCACCCAGACGCTGACGCCGACCCTGACGCCGATCCCGAGCGGGCCGACGCGGAGCATCGCGACCTCGCAGCCGACCCAGACGCTGACCCAGACCCAGACGAACGACTGGACCGCCTCGCCGGTATCGGCCAGCGTCACGGTGACCGTCTCCGGCTCGGGCAGTGCCACGGTGGGGCCGACGGTATCCTGGACCGGGCACGAGATGCCCTCGCAGGTCGGCGGGCTGCCGGGCCTGGAGGGGCAACTGGGCGGGTTCGGCGCGGCGATGCAGCCGCAGGGGCTGACCATCACCATTCCGCCCAGCATCACCGTCACCCCGGCGCCGACGCTGACGCCGCCGACCGTCACCGCCACCGCGATGCCCTTCGACATCCGCGCGGCGCAGCAGGCCCAGCAGTTGCAGCAGATCCAGCAATTGCAACAGTTGCAGCAATTGCAGCAATTGCAGCAGGCCCAGCAGTTGCAGGTGGCCGCGCTTCAGGCCGCGCAGATGCGGGCGATGGGGGCGGCGCCGCAGGCCGGTGCCGCGATCCAGACGCCGATGCTGCAACTCCAGACGCCGATGCTGCAAACGCCGGTCCTGCAACCCGTCTCGGCGGCGGGGCTGCGCAGCTTCGCGGCCAGTCCCGCCGGCACGGGCGGGGATGTGGCGATGTCGTGGTCGCCGGTCTCGGGGACCAATACGGTCACCGTCAGCCATTCGGGGACCTTCACCGTCACCGTGTCCTGGCTGGAGGAGCGGCTGGCCAGCGGCGGCCGGCTGGCGGCCAGCAGCCTCGGCTTCTGATCCATTCCGGCCGCGCGCGATCGCGGCCGGTTCCTCAGCGGGGCCACCATGTATCTTACGCCGTCGAACATCGTCCATTTCCTGATGGAACGGGGGTTGGCCACCCCCGAGGCGATCGTGGCCGGCGATTGCGCGGTGACCGAGATCGGCCGCCGCTGCCGCAACTTCAAGGTGGTGCTGGGCGCCCGCACGGGCTTCTTCGTCAAGCAGCCGCGCAGCCGCGGCGGCGAGGCCGACGCGACCCTGCGCCGCGAGGCCGCGCTTTACCGGCTGGTGCCGGCCGAGGCGCAGCTGCGGCCGCTGTGCCGGGTGCTGCCGCGCTTCGTCGATTTCGACGAGGGGCGCAGCGCGCTGGTGGTCGAGCTGCTGCCCGAGGGCGAGAATCTCAACGAGCTGCATTTCCGCCTGAAACGCTTTCCGCCCGAGGTGGGCGAGTTGCTGGGCAGGGGCCTGGGGGCCTATCACTCGGCGGCGACGGGCATGGCGCTGGCGCCGGTCGCGGCGGGGCTGTTTCCGCGTCAACTGCCCTGGCTGTTCGCGCTGCGGCCCGGCACGCTGGCGCCGCTGGACAGCTTTCCCGCGACGGTCGGCCCGCCGCTGGTCGCGATGCTGGCCGCGCGGCCGGGGCTGCTGGCGCATCTGTGGGGGCTGGGCGCGGCCTATCGCTTCGATACGCTGGTTCACGGAGACATGAAATGGGACAATGTGGTCGTGTTCCGCGACGAGGACGAGGATGCGCATGACTTCCGCGTCATCGACTGGGAGCTGTGCGACCTGGGCGATGCCGCCTGGGACATCGCGTCGGTCTTCGCCTCCTATCTGATCTATCTGTCGATGGCGCCGGACTGGGCCGCCGGCGACAGCCGCCAGGACCTGACGCTGGGCGACGCCACCGGCTCGATCGCGCGGTTCTGGGCGGTCTATTGCCAGACGCTGGGCGTTGCCCCGGAGGCCGCCGCGCCGCTTCTGCAGCGCTGCGTGGCCTATGTCGCCGGGCGGCTGGTGCTGTCGGTCTTCGAGGGGCTGATCAACGCCACGCTGGCGATGGACCGGGCCGAGGCGCTGATGACCCTTGCCGCCAATATCGCCGCCGCGCCGCAGCGCGCCGCCGCGCAACTGCTGGGACGGGAGGCGGGGGCATGAGCGGCGATCTCCGGGCGGAACTGGCCCGCATCCTCGACGCGCTGTCCATCCTCGGGCCGGGGGCGTTCAGGCTGGGCGACGGCCCGGTGGTGCAGGCCCCGCCCGAGGCGATGGCGGCGGCGCTGTCCGGCGTGTTTTACACGCATTGCTATGCGCATCGCTTTCCCGGCCCGCAATCCGTCCCGTCGCCCCGGCCGGACCCGGAAAACAGCGCCCGGCTGGACGCGGCGATCCGCGGGGCCGAGCGTTGGGATGGCGGCTGGCGCATCTATGCGGCCCATCCCGACGGCTCGCTGGGGATCATCAAGGGGCAGGTCCAGCGGATCGCGGCGCCCGGCCAGTATCTTGCGCTGAACGGTCTGGGCACGCCGCCCCGGATGGGCGAGATGGTGGCGATCTGGATGCCGCGCAGCTCGGGCGCGATTCAGGCGGCGTTCCACTTCGCCTTCGGCGAGACGCCCGGCGACCAGTGGGACGACCATGCCCTGACCCGGTTCTATTTCAACGTCGGGGCCGAGGCGGCGCCGGCGCTGCTGGAATGGGTGACGGGGGCGATGAACGCCTTTCAGGTTCCGTTCCGCATGAAGGCGCTGGTCGATCCGGCGCTGTATGGCCGCAGCGATGCGGCGGTTCTCTATGTCGCGCGGCGCCATGCCGTGCTGGCCGCGCGGCTGCTGTCGCCCGAGGCGCCGCGCGCCGCGGTCGCGCTGGCCGATCCGGTGCCGCTGTTCACCTGCCGATACGCCCCCGGTATCGGCATCGCCGAGGAGCCGGGCACCGGCGAGAGCTTCGGCATGCATCGCTGCCGCCTGATGGCCGAGGCGGTGCTGCATGCCTGGCATCGCGGCGCCACCGACGGCGCCGCCCGCATCGAGGCCGTCGCCGCGCATTTCGCCGGGCAGGGGCTGGACCTGGACCGGCCGTGGCTGTCGGCGGGGCGCAGCGACATCTATGCCGGGCTGTCGCCCGAGGAGTTGGCGGCATGAGCGGGGGCGAACATCTGGAGGTCGCGGCCGCCATCGGCCGGCGGCTGGTGCGCGATGCGCTGTGGTCGGGGCGGTGCTGCACGTGGTTCGGCTGGGACTGGCAGATGCGCGGCGCGCAGTTGCAGCCGGTCTATCGCACGACCAGCCCGGCGCTGGGGAACGGCACCGCCGGGATCGGCCTGTTCCTGGCCGAGCTGGGCGTGGCGACCGGCGACCCTTTCATCGCGCAGGCGGCCCGCGGCGCACTGGCCCATGCGGCGGCGCGGATCGGCGCCTGGCCGGCCGAGGGCGCGGCGGGCCTGTGGACCGGGCTGGCCGGCGCGGCCGTGGCCTTTCGTCTGGCGGGCGCGGTGCTGGCGGACGAGGAATGGCATCGGGCCGCCGCCTCGGCGCTGGACGCGCTGGAGGCGCGGCGGCCCGATGCCGCCCGTGCCGCCGTCTATGATGGCGAGGCGGGGGCCATCGTCGCCTTTCTGGATGCGGGCCGCCCCGGTCCGGCGCTGGCGCGGGCCGAGGCGCTGGCCAGGGCGGCGCGGCGCGAGGACGGGCGCGCCTTCTGGCCCTCGGCCGAGGCGGAGGCGGGGCTGGTCGGCTATGCCTGCGGCACGGCGGGCATCGCGCTGGCGCTGCTGGACCTGCATGCCGCGACGGGAGAGGCCGGGCCGCGCGACCTCGCGCTGGAGGCGCTGGCGCATGAGGATGCGCAGATCGACCCCGCGCTGGGGCTGTGGCCGGACCTGCGCATCGCCTCGGGACCGGTGGCCCCCGCCGCGGCCGCCGCACGCTGGCCGATCGCCTGGCTTCACGGCACCGCCGGCGGCGTGCCGGCGCGGCTGAGGCTGGGCGCGCTGCTGCCGGACCGGGCCGGTCCCGATCTCGGGCCGGGCTTGCTGGCCATCGCCGCCAGCCTCGACCCGATGCAGGCGTTGCAGCGCGACTTCTCGGTCGCGACCGGCATCGCGGGCAATGCCGGGGCGCTGATGCTGGCGGCGCGGATGCTGGGGCGCCCCGACCTGGCCGATCCGGCGCGGCGCGCGGCGGCGGACGGCATCGCCCGGTTTGCCGCGCCCCGGATGCCCTGGCCCTGCTCGGGTCCGCCCGATTGCGAGAGGCCGGACCTGCTGTTCGGCCTGGCCGGCATCGGGCGCTTCTATCTTGGCCTGCACGAGGGCACCGGGTTGCGCGACCTGCTGCTGTTCGTGCCGCAGGCAGGGGTGGCCGATGCCGCCGCCCGCGCCGAGGCCCCCCCGCCGGAGCCGCCCGCCCCGGCCGACAGGGCCGAGGCCGAGGCGAAGGACACCGGCAGGGGCAAGGACAAGGCGAAGGCCGAGGACACGGCGAAGGCTGGGGACGAGGCCAAACCCGAGAGCAAGGCCAAACCCGACGACAGGGACAGGCCCGAGGATAAAGCCGAGGCCGAGGATACCGGGGACAGGTCCAGGCCGGACCCGCGCGCCGGCCGCCGCAGGCGCCGCACCGACCTGCCGCCCGAGCCGCCCCGGCCCCGCACGCCCTCCGGTGCGAAACGCCCCCGCCGCAAGCCCAGCCCATGAGGCCGCCCGATGCCTGATCCCGCGCCCGCCGCCCCGAAGGTCCGCCCGCCCACGCTGCCGCTTGGCGGCGAGCGCGCGGCACCGCGCCAGCGCCTGCCGCGCATGGACGACCGGCTGCCCCTTGGCCTGACCGGGCTGACCGTCAGCCCCTTCGCGCTGGGCATCACCACGCCCGAGACCGTGCTGGCCGCCTATGACCGGGGCATCAACTTCTTCTTCCTGACCGCCGACCTGCATTGGCCGATCTATGGCGGGCTGCGGCAGGGGCTGGCGCGGCTGTTCGCCGAACGGCCCGGATCGCGCGACGAGGTGGTGGTGGGCGTGGTCTCCTATCTGGAGCAGCCGCTGTTCGGGGCCTTGCAGTTCCACGAGGTGATCCAGGTCGTCGAGGGGCTGGAGCGCGTGGACGTGCTGATCGCCGGCGCCATTCCCGGCGAGGCCAGCCTGCTGGGCCGCTTCAACGCCATCCACGGCGCCCGCGCCGCCGGCCATAACGGCGCCCGCGCCATAGGCGCCTCGTTCCACGACCGCCGCGCCGCGCTGCTCAGCATCGGCCACAACCTGCTGGACGTGAACTTCATCCGCTACAACCCGTCGCATCCCGGTGCCGTGACCGAGATATTCCCCTTCCTGCGCCCGGATCGCACCGGGCTGATCTTCAACTTCAAAAGCACGATGTCGCTGGTCCAGCCCGACCAGTTCCGGCAGCTGGGCCTCGATTCGCGCCACTGGCTGCCGCATCCGACCGACTACTACCGCTTTGCGCTGACGGTGCCGGGCATGGACGGCGTGCTGTGCTCGCCCCAGTCGCCCGAGGAACTGGCGGGCATCGCCGAGGCGATGGAGCGCGGCCCGCTGTCGCCCGAGGAAGTCGCCTATATGGGCTGGCTGAGTTCCAGCGTGCATCCCCGTTATTTCTGAGGAGACTCCAGCATGCCCTCTCCTGCCGCATCATCCGTCACGGGACCGCGCACCGCGCTGGTCTATCCGCCCTATGGCCCGCCCAATCTGGCCAATCTGGGCATAGCCAACCTGTCGGCCGGGCTGCACGCGCGCGGGCTGGTGGCGCGGACCTTCTACTGGAACTTTCGCCTGGCGGAGGCCATTCCCGCCGACAGCCAGGCGGATCGGCAGCGCATCTATACGCTGTTCAGCCAGCGCGACCTGTTTCCGTGGAACGAATGGATCTTTTCCCGGCTGGTCTTCGGCGAGCGCGCCCCGAACGGCGCCGAGGTCGATGCGCAACTGGACCTGCTGGACCGCCGCGCGGCCGCGATCTGCCATCCCTACCGGCCTTCGGCGCTGGTTCGCGCGCTGGCCGAGGCCGCGCCCCGGCTGGTCGAGGAGATGGCGGCCGAATTGCGGGATTTCGAGCTGATCGGCATCAGCTCGACCTTCTACCAGAACGGCGCGGCGCTGGCGCTGGCCAGGTATCTCAAGGAGACCCGGCCCGAGGCGCTGGTGATCCTCGGCGGCGCCAATTGCGACGGCGAGATGGGCCGCGCCATCGCCGACAACTTCCCCTTCGTGGATGGCGTCTTCGTGGGCGAGGCCGATCACAGCTTTCCCGATTTCGTGGCCCGGCTGCGCGACGGCCTGCCCACCGACGACGTGCCCGGCCTGATCCTGCGCGATCCCGCGCGCGGGCTGGTCGAGGGACCGGAAACCGTGCCGGTGGTGGACATGGACGGGGTGCCGACGCCCGACTTCGACGACTATATCGAGGAACGCAAGCGGTTCGGCCTGTTCGATCCCGAGACGCTGGTGCTGCCGATGGAATCCTCGCGCGGCTGCTGGTGGGGGGCCAAGCACCATTGCACCTTCTGCGGTCTGAACGCCAACGGCATGAACTATCGCCAGAAGACCGACACCCGCTTCCGCGAGCAGATCGTCGAGATCGTCGGGCGCTATGGCGCGCGCTTCCTGTTCATGGCCGACAATATCCTGTCGGCCCGCTATTACCGCGACTTTGTGCAATGGGCCAAGGAAAACGACATAAACGTCAGTTATTTCTATGAAATCAAGTCGAACGTGACCCGTGCCCATGTGGCCGACCTGGCCGATGCGGGGATCACGATGGTGCAGCCGGGGATCGAAAGCTTCTCGACCCCGATCCTGCGGATGATGCGCAAGGGGGTGCGCGGCATCCAGAACATCGCCTTCCTGAAATACGCCCGCGAATACGGCATCATCCCGGCCTGGAACATCCTCGGCGGCTTTCCGGGCGAGGACCCGTTCGAATACGAGCGCATGGCCGGGACGGTCCCGCAACTGGCGCATCTGTCGCCTCCGAACGGGGTGATCGACATCGAGTTCCACCGCTTCAGCCCCTATCACAACGACGCGGCCGCCTTCGGCCTGCACCTGCGCCCGCATCGCAGTTATTTCACCGTCTTTCCGCTGCCCGAGGCCGAGGTGGCGCGGCTGGCCTATGTCTTCGAGGCCGAGGGGCGCAGCCCGTTCTCGCTGTCCTATCTGGCCGGGCTGAACGATGCGGTGCGGCACTGGATCGCGGATTTCCGCCTGCATCACGCCCTGCTCGACTGGAAGGCCGAGGGCGACAGCCTGCTGGTGCGCGACCGCCGGCCGGGCCTGCCGCGCGCCGACTATCGGCTGGAGGGCTATGCGGCGGATGTCTTTCTGGCGCTGGACGCCCCGATCAAGGTCGAGGCGCTGGCCACGGGCATGGAGCACCGGCGCGAGGCGATGGCGGCCTCGGCGATCGGGCCGGGACCGGCCGCCCGCGCGCCGCGCCGGCCGCCGGGCGAATTCGCCATCGTGCCGCCGCCGGCGCCGGCGCCGGAGACGGTGATCCGCTTCGACCGGCCGGATTTCGAGGCTGCGCCGGATGCCTGCCTGCGCCCGCTGGTCGAGGCCGGCATCGTCTATCGCGACGAGGATCTGTTCATCGCCCTGCCGACGGCGGCACGGGGGCGGCGGATCGATGATGGCTGGCGGCGCATCGGAATCTGAGGGCCTACATCCACAGCGCCAGCCCCGCCGCCAGGATCGCGCCGCCGCCGGCCAGGATGGCGGCCTCGGCCAGCGCCACCCCGCGCGGCAGCAGCGCCAGCGCCAGCAGGTTCAGCCCGGTATGGGCAAGGGCCGCCGGCAGCGCCAGCCAGCCATGCGCGGCGATGGCCAGCGAAAAGCCGACATGCGCCATCGTGACGGCGCCACGTTCCAGCCCCGCCCAGCCCGGATTGGTGCGTGCCAGCGCGCCGGCGGCGCGATAGGCCATCCGGGTCCGGCGGCCGGCCTCGTCGTCGCGGGTCAGCGCCCGGCGGAAGGCAGCGGCATTGACGGCGGCGACGGCGGCCTCGCACAGGCTCCAGCCGAGGCCCAGCCACAGCGCATCCCGCAGGCCGGCGGCCACGGCCAGAAGCAGGATCAGCCGCATTCCTTCCTCAAGGGGACCGGCCGACAGCACGATGCCCCATTGCGCGGCCCTGGCCGACAGGCCCGCCCGGCCCGCCAGCAGGCCGACCAGCGGCCGCAGCAGCAGCGCCGCCAGCCAGCCCAGCGCGCCCAGAAGCGGCAGCCACCAGGCCGGCGGCGGGCCGGCCAGCGCCCAGGCCAGCGCCATCCCTGCCAGCGGCAGGACCAGCAGATGCAGGGGCAGCGCCGGCGGCAGCGGACCGGCCAGCGGCGGGTCGGCATCGCCGGGGGGCGGGGGCAGGTCGCGTTCGTCCGGCATCGCGCCCTAGCCCTCGCGGGCGGCGCCGAGGGCGCGCACCATCCTGATCGCCGCGACGGCGGCGCCATAGCCGTTGTCGATATTGACCGTCACCAGCCCCGGCGCGCAGGAGCACAGGCAGGACATCAGCGCCGTCTCGCCCCCGCGCGCCGCGCCGTAGCCGGTCGAGGTCGGCAGCGCCACCACCGCGCCGGGCACCAGCCCGCCCAGCACGCTGGGCAGGGCCGCATCCATGCCGGCGACGGCGATCACCACCGGATGGCGGGCGATCTCGTCCATGCGGTCCAGCAGCCGCCACAGCCCCGCCACGCCGACATCGAAGATCATCGTCGGCCGCAGCCCGTTGAAGGCCAGCGTGCGCTCGGCCTCGCGCGCGGGGGAGGCGTCGGAGCTGCCGGCGGTCACGATGGCGACCCGCCCTTCGTCCGGCGGCGGGGGGGTGCCGAGAAAGGCGGTGCGCGACATCGCGTCGTAATCCAGCGCCGCGCGGGTCGCCGGCGCCAGTGCGGCGTAAGGCGCCGCATCCAGCCGCGTCAGCAGGAAGGGATGGCCGCGTTCCAGCGCCTGCGCCACGATGCCGTCGATCTGCCCGGCGGTCTTGCCGGCGCAAAGCACCGCCTCGCCGATGCCCAGCCGGCGGTTGCGGTCGAAATCCAGGCATATCTCGGTCTCAGCGCGCATTCGCCCCCCCGTCATGCAGAAAGGCCGAGCCGCGCCGATAGGGACCGATGGCCACCGGCATGTGCCCCAGCGCCGGCACCGCCTCGCGCAGCCGGGCGATCAGGTCGGGCTGGCCCCGCGCGCGTGCCATCTCGTCCGGGCCGAATTCCACCTCGATGCCGCCGGCCCTGACGCGGCAGCGCGCCAGTTCCGCCCGCCACGACACGGCCAGCCACGCCTCGACCGCCTCGATCAGCGCGAGGCGGCGGGCGGTCACGGCGATGCCGGTCTCGATGCGGCTGGACAGGCAGGGCGAGGCCGGCAGCTCGGCGATCCCGCCCAGGCCCAGCTGCCGGGCCAGCGCCCGCACCTGCGCCTTGTCGAGGCCGGCCTCGACATAGGGATGGCGCACGCCATGCTCTCGGGCGGCCTGCAAGCCCGGCCGGTAATCGCCCAGATCGTCCAGATTGGCGCCCGAGACGACCTGCTCGGCCGCGCCCGCCGCCGCCAGCCGGGTGATGGTGGCATAGAGATTGACCTTGCAGAAATAGCAGCGGTTCACCGGATTGGCCCGATAGCGCGGATCGGCCATCTCGCCCGCGTCGATCACCGCGAGGGTCCAGCCCTCGGTCGCCGCCAGCCGGCGCAGCCGCTGCGTGGCCGCGCGGGGCACGGCGGGCGAGGCCGCATGAACCATGCGCGCATCCCCGCGCAGTCGATGCGCCAGCACCGCCAGCGTCACCGAATCCACGCCCCCCGACACCGCCACCACCGGCGCCGGCATGGCGCGCAGGACCGCCGCCAGCCGCTCGTGCCCCGTTTCATGCCCCGTCATCGCCGTCCCCCCGTGCCAGGGCGGCCCGCGTCGCCCGTGCCCGCCGCTCGGCCCGTGCGGCGGCGCCGGGCTGGCCGGCCAGCGCATCGGCCTCCAGCTTGGCGGTGCGCCGGCCGCCGGGGCGCAGCGCCACCTTCGCCTCGCCCTCGGCCGTGTGGACCTGCCGGCGGGGCAGGGTGACGCGCCGGGGCCGGTCGATACGGACCCCCAGCGTCGTGGTTTCGGTGAACACGGCCTCGACGGCCTCGGCCTCGGCCTCGGGGCGGGCCAGCACCTGCACCGCCATCGCATGCCGGCCCTTCTTGCCCATCGCCGCCCAGGAACAGACATCCAGAACGCCCGGCAGCCGCCGCAGGGCCGCGAGGCCCTCGGCCAGGTCCTCGCCGCTCTGGTCGTCGACCTCGAAGCGCAGCACGCTGACCGTGCCCTGCGCGGCGGATTCGGCAGGGGCGAACAGCAGCGCGCGCAGCAGGTTCGGGCGGTCGGGCAGGCTGCGGGTGCCGAAGCCGTTGCCGCAGCCCAGCAGCCGCCGCGCAAGGCCGTCGGGGCGCTGGCGCGGGCGCAGCCAGGCCAGGATCGCCGCGCCGGTGGGCGTCACCCGCTCGCCCCCGATGCCGTCATCGACAAGCGCAAACCCCGCCAGCAGCCGCGCCGTCGCCGGCGCCGGAACCGGCAGCAGGCCGTGCTGGGTATCGACCATGCCCGCGCCGCGGGGCAGGGGGCCGACCTCCCATTCCGCGGTGCCGATCCCGTCGATCAGGGCGGCGGCGGCGGCGATGTCCACGATGGAATCGATCGCGCCGACCTCGTGGAAGGTCACGTCCTCGGGCGCGACGCCGTGAACGGCGGCCTCGGCCTCGGCCAGCAGGCCGAAAATGCCCAGCGCATGCCGGCCGATGCCGGGCGCCAGCGGGGCCTGCGTCAGGCGCGCGCGGATGTCGCGCCAGGCGGTATGATGATGGTGGTGGTGGTCGTGATGAGGGTCGTGAGGCCGATGCTCCTGCCCGCCGGCCATGACCCGGAAGCGCATGCCGCACAGCGCGCCCTGCGTGGCGGCCTCGGCACGGGGCGCGATTCCGTGCCCCAGGTCGAGCGCGGCCACCGCCCGCGTGACATGGGCGGCCAGATCGGGCCGGGCATCCAGCAGGCAGGCACAGAACATATCGCCCGCGATGCCCCCCACGGGCTGGAGGCTGACGAGACCGGCCTGCTCCGATGACCCTCTGTCCATCTCCATCCGCGCGCCCTCCCGTCCCAGGAACCAAGGTAGCAATTCCGGCCACGATTCGGTAGCTTCTTGGACAATTGCGGGCCGGCCGGGCACCGCCGGAGCGCCCGGCCCGGAGCACGGGACCGCGATGCGGGACCGCGCCGGCGGCCGGTGCCGGATGCGGTCCCGCCGCGACGGACCGTCCCGTCCCCGCCCTGCCGCGGCGACATTCGTTTACAAAAATCGGGTGGCCGGCGACAAATTGATACGCGGCGCACCAACTGGGAAGACAGAAGGCCGGCAGGATCGTCATCCCGGCCGGAACCGCGGAAAGGGCGGGGCCGCGCCACCCGAAACCCGTGCCGGCAAAGCTGCGAGGCCTCCATGCACCCGTTCACGACCGCCCCGACGACCGCCCTGCCACCGCCCCCGGCCGCCCCCGCCGGTGCGATGTCCTGTTGAAATAACCGCCGGGCGGGACAAATAAGGGTATCCCGCCCTGCACAATGCGGAGACCGCAATGAAGCTACGTTGGACGCATCTGGCTGTCCTCGCCGCCCTCGCGATCGGGGGCTTTGCCGGGTGGACACGGCTGTCGGGCGCCACGGCGCAAAGCCTGCCGGCGCTGGCGACCGCCCAGCGGGGCACGGTGACCCAGACCGTCCTGGCCTCCGGCATGCTGGAGGCGCGCGAGCTGGTCAGCGTCGGCGCGCGGGTCTCGGGGCAGGTGGAGACCCTTGCGGTCCGGCTGGGCCAGGTGGTCGAGGCGGGCGAGCTGATCGC
The DNA here is from genome assembly GCA_934533075.1 of uncultured Paracoccus sp. GTDB lineage: Bacteria > Pseudomonadota > Alphaproteobacteria > Rhodobacterales > Rhodobacteraceae > Paracoccus. The sequence continues at coordinate 4,059 of CAKTBJ010000038.1, read as the reverse complement.
GCAGATCGACTCTCAGGACCAGCAGAACAGCCTGTTGCAGGCCGAGGCGGAACTGGCCCGGATCGAGGCGCAGATCGCCGCCAAGGCCGCGACGCTGGACCGGGCCGAACGCCTGATGACCCGCCAGAGGGAGCTGAACGCGCAGGGCCATGTCTCGGCCGAGGTTCTGGATGCCGCCATCGCCGAGGTGCTGGTCCTTCAGGCCGATCTGGAGGCGCTGAAGGCGCAGAAATCCAGCGCGGGCGTGACGGTCTCGACCGCGCGGGTGGCGCTGGAGCGCACGCGCATCACCGCGCCGATGGCCGGCACGGTGGTGGCGGTGCTGATCAAGCAGGGCCAGACCGTCAACGCCGCGCAATCCGCCCCGACCATCGTCAAGATCGCCGACCTGTCCACCATGCTGGTCAAGGCCGAAATCTCGGAAGGCGACGTGATGAGCGTGGCGCCGGGCCAGCGGGTGACGTTCACCACGCTGGGCGCGCCCGACCACCCCTTTCAGGCCGTGGTCCGCGACATCGAGCCGGCCCCGACCGAGATCGAGACCAGCGACACCATATCCTCCAGTAACGCGATCTATTACAACGGCTTGCTGGAGGTCGCCAACCCGGAAGGCCGCCTGCGCATCGGCATGACGGCCGAGGTCTCCATCGAACTGGCCCGCGCCGAGGACGTGCTGACCGTCCCGGCCGCCGCCATAAGGCGCGACCGCGCCAGTCCCTATGTCGAGGTCTTCACCGCCGCCACCGGCGCGACCGAGCGGCGCGCCGTCCTGCCGGGCCTCAGCGACAAGGTGACGACCGAGATCCGCGAGGGGCTGGCAGAGGGCGAAACCATCGTGGCCGGCACCGCCGCCACCCTGCCGGCCGCCGCCGCCCGGCAGGGCCGCATGGGTCCGCCAAGGCTGTTCTGATGGCGGGGGATCGCGATCAGCCGCTCATCTCGCTGCGCGGCGTCGGGCGCAGCTTTGCCGCCGGCACCGATACGGTGCGCGTGCTGCATGGCATCGACCTCGATATCCGGCCGGGCGAGATGGTGGCGATCATGGGCGCCTCCGGCTCGGGCAAGTCCACGCTGATGAACATTCTCGGCTGCCTCGACCGGCCCAGCACGGGCAGCTACCTGTTTGCGGGGCGCGATGTCGGCGCGCTGGACCCGGACGGCCATGCCCGGCTGCGGCGCGCGCATTTCGGCTTCATCTTCCAGCGGTATCACCTGCTGGGCGATCTGGATGCGGTCGGCAATGTCGAGGTGCCGGCGATCTATGCCGGCATGGGGCGCGAGGCCCGCCGCGACCGCGCCCGCCGCCTGCTGGGCAGCCTGGGGCTGGAGGGCCGGCTGGACCACCGGCCTTCCGAACTGTCGGGTGGCCAGCAGCAGCGGGTTTCCGTGGCCCGCGCGCTGATGAACGGCGGCGAAGTGATCCTGGCCGACGAGCCGACCGGCGCGCTGGACACGAAAAGCAGCGCCGACCTGATCGCGCTGCTGCTGGACCTGCACCGGCGCGGCCATACGATCATCATGGTGACGCACGATCCCAAGGTCGCCGCCCATGCCCAGCGGATCATCGAGATCAGCGACGGCCGCATCGTCTCCGACAGCGGCCGCCGGGGCGAGGGCGGACAGGACCGTCCCGCCCCCGCGCCTTCCCGCAAGGGCGGGGCCGGGTTCGCGGCCCTGACCCGCCTGCGCGAGGCGGCGGGCATGGCCGTGGGCGCCATGCTGGCGCATCGGATGCGCAGCTTCCTGACCATGCTGGGCATCATCATCGGCATCGCCTCGGTGGTGATGGTGGTGGCGCTGGGTTCCGGCACGCAGGAAAGGGTGCTGGAGAACATTTCCTCCCTCGGCACCAGCACGATCACGGTGCGGGCCGGCTCGGGCTTCGGCATGCGCGATACGGGGCGGGTGCAGACGCTGGTGCCGGCCGATGCCGCCGCGCTGGCGATGCAGGACTATGCCGCCGGGGTCTCGCCCGCGGTCTCGGCCAATGCCACGCTGCGCCACGGATCGACCAGCGCCAGCGCGCAGGTCAACGGCGTCAGCGGCGATCATTTCGCGCTCTATGCCTATGTCACGGTGGCGGGCGCCATCTTCGACGCCTCGGACATCGCGGAGCGCAGCCAGGTCGCGGTGATCGACGAGGCCACCCGCGACACCTTCTTCGCCGCCGGCGAGGACCCGGTGGGCGCGGTGCTGCATCTGGGCCGGGTGCCGGTGCGGGTGATCGGCGTGGTGCGGTCGGGCGGCGTCACCTTCGGTCCCAGCTCGCTGAATGTCTGGCTGCCCTATACCACGGTCATGTCGCGGATTTCCGGCCAGCGGCACCTGAGCAGCATCGCCGTGCAGATCGCCGATGGCCATGACATGGCGCAGGCCCAGCAGCAGGTTTCCGCGCTGCTGCTGTCGCGCCACGGCGTGCAGGATTTCTTCCTGCAAAACAGCGACACCATCCGCGAGACGCTGACCTCGACCACGCGCACGATGACGGCGCTGGTGGCCGCGATCGCCGTCATCTCGCTGATCGTGGGCGGGATCGGGGTGATGAACATCATGCTGGTCTCCGTCACCGAGCGCACGCGCGAGATCGGCGTGCGCATGGCGGTGGGGGCGCGGCGCTCGGACATCGTGGCGCAGTTCCTGACCGAAGCGGTTCTGGTCTGCCTCGTCGGCGGCATCCTCGGGGTGGCGCTGGCGCTGGGCGGGGGCATGCTGGCGGAGGTGCTGGCGACGGAGATGCGGCTGCGCTTTTCCATGCTGTCCATCGTGGCGGCGTTCCTGTCCTCGACGCTGATCGGGGTCACCTTCGGCTTTCTGCCCGCGCGCTCGGCGGCGCGGCTGGACCCGGTGGTGGCGCTCAGCCGGGATTGAGGGATGCAGGAGTTTCGGATAATAATTTACATGATTACAGAATATTGATCTGATGAATTCATGTGAATTATAAAGTGAGCGAAGCATGATCGGCCCCCGCTATCTGGTCGGCGTCGGATGGCCGGCTATGGCTGTCCTCGACGCCTCTGTCAGCCGCCCGACCGGAAAGGTCAGCCCGTGAGTGCCGTTTCCATCGGTCCCTTCGCCTTCGACGGGCACCGGCTGGCCGCCGTGGGGTCGCTGCTGCTGTTCATCGTGGTGGTGGAACTCGCCGCCCGGCTGCAACGGCGCGGCCATCCCGGCGAGACTGGCCGATGGGCCGGCTATGCCGTGCTGGCCTGGGTGCTGGGCGCGCGGGCGGGTTTCGTCGCCGCGAACTGGTCCAGTTTCGCCGCCAGCCCGCTGGATGCCGTCCGGTTCTGGCAGGGCGGCTTCCTGCCCGGCGCTGGCTGGGCGGCGGGGATCGCGGTGTTTCTCATCGCCATGTTTCGCGATGCAACGGGTGTGCTGAAGCCGCTGGCCTTCGGCGCGATGGCCGCCCTGATCGCGCAGCGGGTGTTCACCGGGCTGCTGCCGTTGCCCGACGTGACCCTGCCGCAGCAGCAACTGATCGCGCTGGACGGCGGCGCCCTGCAACTGGCGACGGGGCGGGTGGTGGTGCTGAACCTGTGGGCAACCTGGTGCCCGCCCTGCCGGCGCGAGATGCCGATGATGACCGAACTGGCCGCCAGCATGCCCGAGGTCGATTTCGTCTTTGCCAATCAGGGCGAAAGCAACGACCGCATCCTGGGCTTCCTGACGCGCGGGAACCTGCCGCTGGCCGGCATGGTCCGCGACCCGCAAGGCCGGCTGATGGCGCAACTGGGCGCGATCGGCTTGCCGACGACGCTGGTTTTCGATGCCGAGGGCCGGCTGGTCGCGGGGCAGATGGGCGAGGTCTCGCGCGCCGCCCTGACCCGAATGATCGCGCAAGCGACAGGAGACTGACGCCCGCCCGCCTCGCCGTTGCGGCCGGACCGCGATGGCGGTTCCCCGGCCCGTGCCGCAGGGCAGCGGGTCGGACAAGGAGGACGCGCAGGCCGGTATGCCGAGGGGGCGCAATCACGGGGCCGTGGCCTGCGGCAAGCATGGCGGCTGTGCCGATAAGGCCGCAATTCCAGCCCGATCCCCCCGCCGCAAGGCAATCCGCCA
>CAKTBJ010000037.1 GCA_934533075.1 uncultured Paracoccus sp. | reverse complement strand
CCGCGCGTGCGCGAGGTCGCAGGCCCGTGAGACGCTCATCCCGGCTTATGAGCGTCGTCTGCGCCCCCGCGCGTGCGCGAGGTCGCAGTCGCCGGTCTGGGCGCGCACCTCGGCCGAGGCGAGTCTGCCCCCCCGTGCGGGCGCAAGGTCGCAGGGTGGAGGTCGCTGCCGGGGGAGGGGTGGCGGCCGCGCCGCGCCTCCGTGTGCAAGGGGGCGGCATGAGCGGGTCCGCTGCGCCTTCCGCGCGGGGGAACGGCCGGCCGGGTCTCGGGCTGCGGCGGCGGCGAGGCCGGGCGGCAGCGCCGTGCCGTCAAGCCCCGCAGGGGCGCGGGCGGCGCGCCCTTCCCTTGCCGGGGGTGCGGTCCCTCTCGCCTTCGATACCCGCCTGCGGGGTAGGCCCATGACCGCGATCCCCTTTCTCGACGCCGCCGAGGTCCATCGCCGCGCGCCCTGGGGGGTGCTGATCGACGCGCTGGAGGCCGGCCATCGCCGCCCCCGCATCCTGACCGGCCAGCTTCGCCTGATGCAGGAGCACCCGGATCGCCAGCCCGATGTGCTGATCCTTGCCCCGGCCTGGGAGGACGGGCAGGCGCTGGGGGTCAAGCTGGTCACCTCCTTTCCCGGCAATCCGGCCCGGCACGGGCTGACCACGGTGGGATCGGTCTATGTGGTCTTCGAGCCGGCGACGGGCAAGCCGCGCATGCTGCTGGACGGCGAGGCGCTGATCCATCGCAAGACCGCCGCCGATACGGCGCTGGGGGTGCGCCTGCTGGCGCGCCCGGATGCAAGATGCCTGCTGATGCTGGGCGCCGGGGCGCTGGCCCCGCATGCGATCGCGGCGGTCCGCCATGTGCGGCCGGGAATCGACGACATCCGCATCTGGAACCGCACGCCGGCGCGTGCCGAGGCGCTGGCCGCCGCCTGCCGCGCGCAGGGCCTGCCGGCCCTGGCCTGCACCGACCCGCTGGCCGCGCAGGAGGTCGCCGATATCGTCATCGCCGCCACCATGAGCGAGGCCCCCATCGTCCACGGCGCCCGGCTGCGCCCCGGCGCGCATGTCGGCCTGATCGGTTCGTTCACGCCCCGGATGCGCGAGGGCGACGACGCGCTGCTGCGCCGCGCGAGGATCTATGTCGATGATCCCTCGGCCCTGGAGAAATCGGGCGAATTCACCGGCCCGCTGGCCGGCGGGGTGATCGCGCGGCGCGACATCCTGGGCGATCTCTATGATCTGTGTCAGGGCCGCTGCCCGATGCCGGCGGCGCAGGATGTCACCCTGTTCAAGAACGGCGGCGCCTCGCATCTGGACCTGATCACCGCCGGGGTGGTGGGGCAGGCGGGGGCCTAGGACGGATCGGCATGCGCCCCGATCCGACCGCGACCCCCGCGCGGGCGGCAGGCCGCGCGGTGCATGCGCTTTTCGTGCACGCATGACCGGCATGTCCGCCGCGGACCGGGCGGGGTGGTCCGGGCCGGCGAAGGTGCTGCCGCAAGGCCGGCCCCCGCGCGGCATGCGGGATAGCGCCGCATGGGTGGATCGGCCGGGACAGGGCCGGCGATGCGATTGCCCCGCCGCCGCCTAGCCCGCCCGATAGCGCAGCGCATCCACGATCACCTTGAAGGCCGGCAGGTTCTGGCGCCGGCTGGGATAATAGATGTGATAGCCCGAAAAGCGCGGCGACCAGTCGTCCAGCAGCAGGGTCAGGCCGCCCGATGCGAGGTGGTCGGCCACCATATCCTCGGGCACATAGGCGATGCCGTGGCCGTTCAGCGCGGCGTCGATCATGGTGGCGTCGTCGTTGAGGGTGAGCTGCCCCTCGACCCTGACGCGAAGCTCCTTTCCGTCCTGCTCGAACTCCCAGGCGTAAAGCCCGCCCGCCGTTTCCAGTCGCCGGTTGATGCAGTTGTGGCCCAGCAGGTCCTGCGGGTGCCGGGGCGCGGGATGCGCCGACAGATAGGAAGGCGCGGCAACCGCCACCAGCCGCCAGTCGGGGCCGATGCGCACTGCGATCATGTCGTTCTCGATGCTCTCGCCCAGACGAATGCCGGCGTCGAACCCCTCGCCGACGATATTGCGAAAGCCGCTGTCGATGTTCAGTTCCAGCGCAATGTCGGGATAGTCGGTCAGGATCGGGCGCAGCTTCTGCCAGACGAGGCGTTCAAGCGCATGGTGGGAGAGGGTCAGCCGCACCGAGCCGGAGGGCCTTTCCCGCAATTCCATCAGCGCGGCGATTTCGTCCTCGATCTCGGAGACGCGGGGCGCCAGCGACCGGCGCAGGCGCTCGCCGGCCTCGGTGGTCGATACGCTGCGGGTGGTGCGGGCCAGCAGGCGGATGCCCATGCGGGTTTCCAGCCGCTTGATCCGGTGACTCAGGGTGGATTGCACCACGCCCAGCTTGGCGGCGGCACGGGTGAAGCTGCCCTCCTCGGTCACGGCCAGGAACCAGAGCAGGTCGTTGAAGTCGGGTCTGGACATGGCACGCCCCCATTCATGGCCTTGGTCGATAAGTCTAAGCGAAGCCGTGGCGCTAATCCATGAGTTCGCGCCATGCTAGATCAGCGGCATCAGCAGAATGGAGCCGCGTCATGAACCCGTCCTTCGACTACACCGGCAAGGTGGCCTTCATCACCGGCGGCGGCAGCGGGCTGGGCCGCGCCACCGCGTTGGCCTTCGCGCAGGCCGGGGCGCGGGTGGCCATCGCCGACCTGTCGCAGGACGGCATGGACGAGACCCTCCGGCAGGTCGCGGCGGCGGGCGGCACCGCCATCGCCATCCGCTGCGACGTGGCGCAGGAGGCCGAGGTCGCGGCTGCGGTCGGGCAGACGGTCGCGGCCTTCGGGGGTCTCGACTTCGCTTTCAACAGCGCGGGGGTCGAGCCGGTCCTGAGGCCGGCGCATGAGATTTCGGGCGAATTGTGGAACCGCAACCTGTCGATCAATCTCAGCGGCATCTTCTACTGCATCAAGTATCAGGTGCCGCAGATGCTGAAGCGCGGCGGCGGGGCCATCGTGAATGCCTCGTCGGGCGCCGGGGTGAAGGGCTTTCCGGGCCATGCCATCTATAACGCGGCCAAGTTCGGCGTGATCGGCCTGACCAAGGCGGCGGCGCTGGACTATGCCGGCCAGAACATCCGCATCAACGCCATCTGCCCCGGCATCGTCCACACCGCGATGATCGACCGCTTTACCGGCGGCACGGCGGAGGGCTTGCAGGCCGCCATCGCGCAGGAACCCATCGGCCGCCTCGGCCGGCCCGAGGAGATCGCCGCAACCGTGCTGTGGCTGTGCTCGGAAGGGGCGGGCTTCACCCTTGGCGCGGCCGTGGTCGTCGATGGCGGCCAGACGGTTTGACAGGGCAGGAACAGGAGACAGACATGACCCATCCGAACACGGGCCTGGCCCGGCGCGACCTTCTGAAGCTGACCGGGGCCGGTCTTGCCGCCTTCGGTGCGGCGTCGCTTTTCAACAATTCCAACGCAGAGGCTCAGGCTATGTCAGACGACTGGGACAAGGTTTTCCCGCGCAGCGAGAATGTCGATCACGAGAAGATCACCTTCACCAACCGCTACGGCATCACCCTGTCGGGCGATCTCTACCTGCCGAAGGATCGCGCCGGCAGCCTGCCCGCCATCGCCGTCAGCGGCCCGTTCGGCGCGGTGAAGGAACAGTCCTCGGGCCTCTATGCGCAGACGATGGCGGAACGCGGCTTCATCACCTTGGCCTTCGACCCGTCCTATACCGGCGAAAGCGGCGGCGAGCCGCGTAATGTCGCCTCGCCCGACATCAATACCGAGGACTTCATGGCGGCGGTGGACTATCTCGGCCTGCACGCCGCCGTCGACCGCGAGCGGATCGGCGTCATCGGCATCTGCGGCTGGGGCGGCATGGCGCTGGGCGCGGTCGCGGTGGACAAGCGCGTCAAGGCCGTTGCGACGACGACCATGTATGACATGACCCGCGTGATGTCGAAGGGTTACGACGACGCCATGACCTCTGATCAGCGCGCGGCCGTGCTGGAACAGCTCAGCCGCCAGCGTTGGGAGGATGCCGCGAGCGGCGCTCCGGCCTATCAGCCGCCCTATAACGAGCTGAAGGGCGGCGAGGGACAGTTCCTGGTCGATTACCACGACTATTACATGACGCCGCGCGGCTACCACGCGCGGGCGGTCAATTCGGGCAATGCCTGGACGCAGACGACGCCGCTGCCGTTCATGAACCTGCCGCTGCTGACCCATATCGCGGAGATCGCGCCGCGCCCGGTGCTGCTGATCCACGGCGAGAACGCCCATTCGCGCTATTTCAGCGAGACCGCCTATGAGGCGGCGGCCGAGCCGAAGGAGTTGCTGATCGTTCCGGGCGCCAACCATGTCGACCTCTACGACAAGGCGGATGTGATCCCCTTCGACAGGCTGCAAGCCTTCTTCGCGCAGCATCTTTCCGTCTAGGATGGCGGGGCCTGCGCGGGCAGGCCCCGCTTTCCGCCACAGGAGCAGAGCGCCCCCATGCTGAAACTGCTGACCGCCGCCTTCGTCACCTTGGCAACGACCGGAACCGTCATGGCACAGGACCGCATCCGCATCTCGTCCGACTGGGGCGAGGTCACGGCTGAACTGGCCGACAACGCCGCCGCCCGCGCGCTGTCGGCCATGCTGCCGCTGAGCATCGAGATGGGCGACCATCTGCGGCAGGAAAAGACCGGCAGGCTGCCCGCCGCCTTGCCCGACCTGCCGCGCCAGCGCGATTTCCACGCCGGCACGCTGGGCCTGTGGAGCGGGCGCGACTTCGTGATCTACTACCGCAGCGGCCGCGTCCCATCGCCCGGCATCGTCATCCTCGGGCAGATCGAGGGCGATGTGTCGATCTTCGACCGGCCCGGCAGCATCGCGGTCGAGATCACGCCCGCGGACCGATAAAGTCTCCCGGCGCCTGTGCGGGCGGGAGGTGCCCCGGTGCGCCACCCCCGGCGGGAGATCGTCCATGTCCGGCATCGATTCCGCCGGGCCGTCGCCGGGCCGCGTCCCGGTGGTGCGTCACGCCCCGCCGTCGATGCCGTCCAGAAACCGCAGCACCTCGGGGCCGATTCCCTCGACGATCCGCGCCACGCCCGCCTCGTTGGGATGAAGCCCGTCGGATTGCAGATAGGCGCCCAGACCGGCGGGATCGTCCAGCCCCTCGATCAGCGGCGCGAGGAAGCTGGCCACCAGCGGCACGCCGTGCGCCTCCGCCAGACCGGGATAGATGGCGTCGAATTCCGCGCGGTATTCGGGACCGTAATTGCCCGGCGCCTCCATGCCCATCAGCAGCACCGGCACGTCCTGCGCGGCGGCCTCGGTCAGGATCGCGTCCAGATTGGCGCGGCTGACCTCGGGCAGGATGCCGCGCAGCAGGTCGTTGCCGCCAAGCGCCACGATCATCGCATCCGCCCCGTCGGCCAGCGTCCAGCCCAGCCGCGCCCGCCCGCCGGCGGTGGTGTCGCCGGATACGCCCGCGTTCAGCACCGTCACGTCCCGCCCCTCGGCGCGCAGCCAGCCTTCCAACTGCGGCACGAAGCCCGCCTCGGCGGGCAGGCCATAGCCCTGCGTCAGGCTGTCGCCCAGCGCCACCAGCCGCAGCGGCTCGGCCGCCGCAGGCAGGGCCGGCATCGCCAAAGTGATGAAAAGCGCGGAAATCAGGCCCGCAATACGGTTGCGCAAGCGCCGCCCGGTCCCATATCCCCAAGGGCGGACAGGTGAAGGACGGATGATGACGGAACCGGTGGTTTCGCTGCGCGATGCGCGGCTGACATTGAAGGGGAACGCCGGTCCGGTGGAAATCCTGAAGGGCATCACCCTCGACGTGGCGCGGGGCGAGACGCTGGGGCTGGTGGGGCCGTCCGGTTCGGGCAAATCCTCTCTCCTCATGCTCATGGGCGGGCTGGAACGGGCCACGGGGGGCAGCGTCCAGGCGCTGGGTCGCGATCTGACGGCACTGGACGAGGACGCGCTGGCCCGGTTCCGCAGGGGCAATATGGGGGTGGTGTTTCAATCCTTCCACCTCATCCCGACGATGACGGCGCTGGAAAACGTCGCGGTGCCGCTGGAGCTGATGGGGGCGGGCGATGCCTTCGACCGCGCGGAAGCCGAACTGGAGGCCGTGGGCCTCGGCCGTCGCGCCGGGCATTACCCCGCGCAGCTTTCGGGGGGCGAGCAGCAGCGCGTGGCGCTGGCCCGCGCCGCCGTGACCCGGCCCGCGATCCTGCTGGCGGACGAGCCGACGGGCAATCTGGACGGGGCGAACGGCCGGGCGATCATGGACCTGCTGTTCGGGCTGCGCGACCGGCATGGCGCGACGCTGATCCTCGTGACCCATGCGCCGGAGCTTGCGGCGCGCTGCGACCGGGTGGTGCGGCTGGCCGATGGCCGGATCGAGGGTGAGGCGATGGCGCCGGCGCGGGGGGCGGCGGAATGACGGCGCGATTCCCTTGCCGCCGGCCGGTCCGGGGGCCTGCGCCGGCGGGAATCGCCGCCAGCCGCGCGGCCCGGTCATGAGCGCCCGCACCGCCCTGCGCCTTGCCCGGCGCGAACTGCGCGGCGGCCTGCGCGGGTTCCGCGTCTTTCTGGCCTGCCTGATCCTCGGCGTCGCGGCCATCGCGGCGGTGGGCATCGTGCGGGCCTCGATCCAGGCCGGGCTGGCCGATCAGGGCCGGGTGCTTCTGGGCGGCGATGCGCAGATGCAGTTCACCTATCGCCATGCGACCGAGGCCGAGCGCGCCTTCATGGACCGCATCGCGCTGGCCACCTCCGAGGTGGTGGATTTCCGCTCGATGGCCGTCGCGGGCGAGGGCGAGGCGGCCGAGCATGGGCTGACCCAGGTCAAGGCCGTGGATGCTGCCTATCCGCTGCTGGGCACGGTCGGGCTGGACCCGCCGATGCCGCTGGATCGGGCGCTGGCGGGCGGGGATGGCCTGCCCGGCGGGGTGATGGACGGGGTGCTGGCCGAGCGGCTGGGGCTGCGGATCGGCGACGAATTCCGGCTGGGCCTGCAATCCTTCCGCCTTGCGGCGGTGCTGGTGTCCGAGCCGGACAGCGCCGCCGGCGGCTTCGGCCTCGGCCCGCGCACGCTGGTCGCCAGCGACGCATTGGCGGAATCGGGGCTGATCGGGCCGGGCACGCTGTTCGATACGCAATATCGCCTGCTGCTGCCGCCGGGGTCCGACCTCGCCGCCCTGCGGGCCGAGGCGATGGATGCCTTTCGCGACACCGGCTTGCGCTGGCGCGACAGCCGCCGCGCCGCGCCGGGGATCGAGCGGTTCGTGGACCGGATCGGCGCCTTTCTGGTGATCGTGGGGCTGGCCGGCCTGGCGGTGGGCGGGATCGGCGTCTCGGCGGCGGTGCGCGCCTATCTGGCGGGCAAGACGGCCACCATCGCCACGCTGCGCACGCTGGGCGCCGACCAGCGGGTGGTGTTCCTGACCTATCTGTTCCAGATCGCGGCGCTGACGGTTCTGGGCGTCGGCGCCGGGCTGATCCTCGGCGCGGCCGTGCCGCTGGGGCTGGCGCCGATGATCGGGCGCCTGCTGCCGGTGCCGGCGGTCTTCGCGCCCTGGCCCGCGCCGCTGGCCGAGGCCGCCTTCTACGGGATCGCGACCGCGCTGCTGTTCACGCTCTGGCCGCTGGCGCGCACCGCCCGCATCCGCGCGGCGGCGCTTTACCGCGAGGCGGCGGGCGCGGCGCAAGGCTGGCCCCGGCCGGTGTGGTGGGCGGTATCGGCGGCGCTGGCGGCGGTGCTGATCGGAGGCGCGGCGCTGTTTTCCGGTGTGCCGGGGCTGGCGCTGGGCGCGGCCTTCGGCATCGTGGCGGCGCTGGCGGTGCTGCTTTTGTCGGCTGCGCTGGTGCGCCGCGCGGCGCGGCTTCTGGCCCGCAGCCCCGCCTTGCGCGGCTGGCCGGCGCTGCGGCTGGCCTTGTCGGCCATCGGCGGGCCGGGACAGGAAACCGGCTCGGTCATCCTCTCGCTGGGGCTGGGGCTGACGGTGCTGGCCAGCGTCGGCCAGATCGAAGCCAACCTGCGCGCCGCCATCGACCGCGACCTGCCCGCCCGCGCGCCGGCCTATTTCTTCCTCGACATCCAGAACGACCAGATGGCGGATTTCACCGCCCGGCTGGATGCCGATCCCGGCGTCGAGCGGGTGGAAAGCGCGCCGATGCTGCGCGGCATCCTGACCCGCATCAACGGCCGCCCCGCCGCCGAGGTCGCGGGCGATCACTGGGTGCTGCGCGGCGATCGCGGCGTCACCTATTCCGAAACCCCGCCCGAGGGCACCACGGTGACGGCCGGGACATGGTGGCCCGAGGGCCATGACGGCCCGCCGCAGGTGTCTTTCGGCGCCGAGGAGGCCGAGGAGCTGGGGCTGGCGCTGGGCGACCGGATCACGGTGAACATCCTCGGCCGCGACATCGAGGCCGAGATCACCAGCTTCCGCGCGGTGGATTTCTCGACCGGCGGGCTGGGCTTCGTGATGTCGATGAGTCCGAACGCCCTGCGCGGCGCCCCGCATACCCATATCGCAACGGTCTATGCCGAGGCGGAGGCCGAGGGCCGCATCCTGCGCGATCTGGCGCGCGCCTTTCCCAACGTGACCGCCATCCGGGTGCGCGATGCGGTGGACCGCGTGACCGACGCGCTGGGCGCCATCGCCTCGGCCGCGGCATGGGCGGCGGGGGCGACGCTGCTGACCGGGTTCATGGTGCTGATCGGTGCCGCCGCCGCGGGCGAGCGGGCGCGGGTGTTCGAGGCCGCGGTCCTGCGCACGCTGGGCGCGACGCGGGGGCGCATCCTTGCGTCCTTTGCATTGCGATCCGCGCTGATGGGGGCGGCGGCGGGGCTGGTGGCGATCCTCGCCGGAGGTGTCGCGGGCTGGGCGGTGATCACCTTCGTGATGGAGACGCGCTATGTGTTCGAGCCGGTCTCGGCCGTGGCCATCGTGCTGGGCGGCGTGCTGGCCGTCATGCTGGCCGGCATCGCCTTCGCGCTGCGCCCGCTCTCGGTGCGCCCGGCGCGGGTGCTGCGGGCACAGGACGGCTAGCGGGCGGAGCGTCCGGCCACGGCCTTGCCGGCGAGCCTGGCCGGGCGGCCACCGTCGCCGGCTTTCCCGGCCGCGCTGCCGGGCGCTCACGCCCGGCGCCGGCCCCGTCAGGCGGTCTTTGCCACGCGCCGCCATGCGTGGAGCAGGGGTTCGGTATAGCCCGACGGCTGGGCCGCGCCCTTCAGGATCAGGTCGCGGGCGGCGTTGAAGGCCGGGCCGTCGAAAGCCGGCGCCATCGGGCGATAGGCGGGGTCAGCGGCGTTCTGGCGGTCCACGGCCACCGCCATGCGGTGCAGGCTGTCATCCACCTGCGCCTCGGTGATCAGCCCGTGCAGCAGCCAGTTCGCCAGGAACTGCGCCGAGATGCGCAGCGTCGCCCGGTCCTCCATCAGCGCCACGTCGTCGATGTCCGGCACCTTGGAGCAGCCGATGCCCTGATCGACCCAGCGCACCACATAGCCCAGGATGGACTGGCAATTCAGGTCGACCTCGCGCGCGATCGCGGCCTCCGGCAGGTTGCGGCGTCCCAGCAGCGGCGGGGTCATCAGCGCGTCCAGGCTGGCGCGCGCCCGCCCGGCCAGGCCGTCCTGCACCGCCGCGACATCCACCTGATGATAATGCGTGGCGTGCAGCGTGGCGGCGGTGGGCGAGGGCACCCAGGCGGTGGTCGCGCCGGCCTTCGGGTGGCCGATCTTGACCGCCAGCATCTCGGCCATGCCGTCGGGCTTGGCCCACATGCCCTTGCCGATCTGTCCCCTGCCGTTCAGCCCGGTGGCCAGGCCCGCATCGACATTGCCGTCCTCATAGGCCGACAGCCAGGCGGCGTCCTTCATCTCGGCCTTGGGCAGGACGGGGCCGGCCTGCATCAGGGTGTGGATCTCGTCGCCGGTGCGGTCCAGAAAGCCCGTGTTGATGAACACGATCCGGTCCTTCAGCGCCCGGATGCACTCGCGCAGATTGGCCGAGGTGCGGCGCTCCTCGTCCATCAGGCCCAGCTTGACGGTGCCGAAGGGCAGGCCGAGGATGCGCTCGACCCGCGCATAGGTGCGGTCGGCGAAGGCGGCTTCCTCCGGCCCGTGCATCTTGGGCTTGACCACATAGACCGATCCGGCGCGCGAGTTGCGCGGGCCTTCGGTCCTGTTCAGGTCGTGCAGCGCGGCGGTCACCGTGATCATGGCGTCCAGCAGCCCCTCGGGGATGTCCTCGCCATTCATCAGCACCGCGTCGGTGGTCATCAGGTGGCCCACATTGCGCACCAGCAGCACCGCGCGGCCGGGCAGGGTCAGGGTGCCGCCGCCGGGGGTGGCGAAGGTCCGGTCCGGGTTCAGCCGGCGGGTCAGCGTTTCGTCGCCCTTGCGGAAGGTTTCCGTCAGATCGCCCTTCATCAGGCCCAGCCAGTTGCCATAGGCCAGCACCTTGTCGGCGGCGTCCACCGTGGCCACGGAATCCTCGCAATCCTGAATGGCGGTCAGGGCCGATTCCAGCACCACGTCGCGCAGCCCCGAGGGGCTGGCCGCCCCCACCGGATGCGCGGGATCGAAGACCAGCTCGACATGCAGCCCGTGATGGCGCAGCAGGATCGAGCGCCGCGCGCCCTCGCCCGCCATGCCCACGAAGGCGGCCGGATCGGCCAGCGGCACCGGCCGGCCGGCGATGGTCGCCGCCAGCGCGCCGGCCTCGGTGGTGTAAGCCGTCACATCGGCATGGCTGCCCTCGGCCAGCGGCACCGCGCGGTCGAGGAAGCCCGCCGCCCAGGCCACCGCCTGCGCGCCCCGCGCCGGGTCATAACCCCTGCCCGAGGCCGCGCCCGGCAGCGCATCGGTGCCATAGAGCGCATCGTAAAGGCTGCCCCAGCGGGCATTGGCCGCGTTCAGCGCAAAGCGGGCATTGGTCACCGGCACCACCAGCTGCGGGCCGGCCAGGGTGGAAATCTCCGGGTCCGACGGCGTGGTCGCCACGGTGAAATCCGGGCCTTCGGGCAGCAGATAGCCGATGCCGCGCATGAAATCCTGCCAGGCGGCATTGTCCCAATCCGTATCGCGCCGCGCGGCCAGCCAGGCGTCGATCTGGCCCTGCATATGCGCGCGCGCCGCCAGCAGGCGGCGGTTTTCCGGCACCAGATCGGCCAGCAGGGCGGCAAGGCCGGACCAGAAGGCGTCCGCCGTGACGGGAAGGCCGGGCAGCAGCCGGGTCTCGACGAAATCGACCAGGACCGGGGCGACGTGCAGGCCGGCGCGGGGAAGATGGGCGGTCATGGATGTCTCCTTCTTGGGCGGGTTGCGGCGGGCATCAGCCTGCGACGACCCGGAACGGGGCGGGATAGCGGTGCTCCTCGCCGTTGCGGGCTTCGCCGATCCAGTCCACCACGGCGAAAAGCCCCGGCGCATGAAGGGGCGTCAGCACCCCGTGCCAGGTGCCGCGATGCAGGTTGATGCCCTGCCGGCCGTCGGTGACGAAGGCGCGCGGGCGGCTTTCCGGGCCGGTGGCGACGATGACCAGGAACGGCCGGTCCGAAAGCGGCAGAAATGCCTGCGAGCCGAGGGGATGGCGTTCGATCAGGTCGAATTCGTAAGGCAGGCTGCGCGGCTGGGCGTCGAATATGGAAATGCCGGCCCGGCCGCTCGGCTCGAAATCCAGCCGGGCCATGTCGTTGTGCCGCCGGCATAATCCCGCGTTGATGGTACGAAAATCGCCCGCCGCCGCCAGAATGTCGCCGAACGGGCGAAAGGATTCGGTTTCCAGCGGCTCGATGATAATGTCCCGCATGATCGCCTCCCGTGTTCAGCGGCCGAAGCCGAAACCGCGCAATTTCACATGACGGTTCACGTCCTTGTAAAGCAGATAGCGGAACGGACCCGGTCCGCCGGCATAACAGGCCTGCGGGCAATAGGCACGCAGCCACATGAAATCGCCGGCCTCGACCTCGACCCAATCGCGGTTAAGCTTGTATACGGCCTTGCCCTCCAGCACGTAAAGCCCATGCTCCATGACATGGGTTTCCTCGAAGGGGATCACGCCGCCGGGCTGGAATGTGACGATATTGACATGCATGTCGTGGCGCAAATCTTCGGGATCGACGAAGCGCGTCGTCGCCCAGGTTCCATTCGTGTCCGGCATCGGGCTGGGCGCGATCTTCGTTTCGTCGGCGATGAAGGCATCCGGGGCCGTAAGATCGGGGCAAGGCTCGTAAATCTTGCGAATCCAGTGAAATCCCGCCGGGGTTTGCGCCCGGTTCCACAGCGTCCAGCCCGATCCGGGCGGAAGATAGGCATAGCCGCCCGCATTCAATTCGTGGCCCTCGCCATTGATCGTCAGGATCAATGTGCCGCTGGTAACGAAAATGACCGCCTCGACCCCCGGATCGGGTTCCGGCCCGTCCGAGCCGCCGCCCGGCTCCACGGCCAGGATATATTGCGAGAAGGTTTCGGAAAATCCCGACATCGGGCGGGCGATGATCCAGGCGCGGGCCTTGTGCCAGCCCGGAAGCAGGCTGGTGACGATATCGCTCATCACGCCTTTCGGAATGAAGGCATAGCTTTCGGTAAAGACGGCGCGGCCGGTATGAAGCGCATTCTGCGGCGGCAGCCCGTCCGGGGGCAAGGCATAACGGCTCATGGCAGCATTCCTTTCAGCCGGGATTCGGCAATGCGTTCGGCCTGTGCGCAGGCCAATTCGAATTCGGTGCCGGGGTCATTGCCGATCATGGCGCGCAGGACGCCAAGGCGTTCGTCCCGGCCGGCGGTGCGAAAGATCCGGGCCAGCGCATTGGCCATGCCGGCCGCGCAATCATGGGCGGGGCCAAGCTCCAGCTCAAAGGCCCGCTCGGCAATCCAGGGGGCGTCATAGATCGCGCCGAATGTCTCGACAAAGCGCGTGCGATCCATTCGGCTGGGCCGCTCGATGCGGGAATGCGGATGGCGGCGGCGCCAATGATCGGCAATGTCGATGCGGCGCGCGAACCATACGCCTTCGTGGCCGCGGGCATAGTCGATGAAACGCTTCAGCCCGGCGAAACGACCGGGCCGCCCGATCAGACGGTTATGCAGGCCGATGGAAAACATCTTCTGCCGCCCCTCCCGTCCCTCGGCGTGAAGAATATCGAACGTATCCTTCAGGTAGGTGAAGAATTGATCTCCGGTCACATAGCCCGGCGCATTGGAAAAGCGCATGTCGTTCGTTTCGAGCGTATAGGGAATGACCAGCTGATCGTGGCCGTCCATCTCCAGCCACCACGGCAGATCATCGTCATAGGCATCGGCAATCCAGTCGAAGCGCCGGGTCTGTGCCGTCAATTGCACGGTATTCATCGAACAGCGCCCGGTATACCAGCCGCGCGGCGGAGTGCCGACGACTTCTTCGTGCAGGCGGAATGCCTCGGCAATCTGGCGGGCCTCTTCCTGCGCGCTCATATCGCGATGCTCGACCCATTTCAGGCCGTGGCTGGCGATTTCCCAGCCGGCGTCCTTCATCGCCGCGACCTGCTCGGGATTGCGGGCCAGTGCCGTCGCCACGCCATAGATGGTCAGCGGAATGCCTGCGCCGGTGAAAAGACGATGCAGGCGCCAGAATCCGGCGCGGGGACCGTAATCGTAAAGCGATTCCATGTTCCAGTGCCGCATGCCGGGCCAGGGCTGGGCGCCGGCGATGTCCGAAAGGAACGCCTCGGATTGCCCGTCGCCATGCAGAAGGCAGTTCTCGCCGCCTTCCTCGTAATTCAGCACGATGGAAATGGCGATATTCGCGCCGCCCGGCCAGTCGGCATTGGGCGGGTTCGGCCCATATCCCCGAAAGTCACGCGGATAGGATTTCATATCGACCTCATGTTCGCCAGCCCCTCGATGCCCCGCCTCGTTCGCATCGGATTTCAGCCATGCTCCGGTATCAGCGCATCCCGGAGGCTGCGGATCGACTTTCTGCCGTCGGCAAGGTCCAGTTCGCTTTCGACATGATCGAGATGATGCGCCATTGCGCGCCGCGCGGCCTCCAGATCGCCCTTTTCCAGCAGGTCGAGAATCTCCTCATGCTCGTCCGGGCCGCAATTCAGGCGGTCGGAATCGCGGAATGCCGCGGTGATCAGAGAGCTGCGGCTGACCAGATCGCGCATCAGCCCGGCCAGGAATTCCGCATCGCTCATTTCGGCCAGCATCAGGTGGAAGCCGCCGGAAAGGCGGATGACGGCGCGGCGGTCGCCGCGGGCATTGGCCGCGCGCTCCTGCGCGACATGGGCGCGCAGCTTGGCCAGCCGGCGGGCGTCCAGCCGGTCCACCAGCCGCTCCAGCACCCGCTGCTCGACCGCGCGGCGGATGTGGAACACGTCACGCGCCTCCTCGGCGCCCGGCTCGGCCACGAAGGCGCCCTTGTTCGCCTCGCTGGAGACCAGCCCCTCGCGGGTCAGGATGGCCAGCGCCTGCCGCACCCGTGCCCGGCTGACCGCGAACACCTCGGCCAGTTCGGTCTCCTTCAGCCGCGTGCCCGGCCGCAGCCGCCGCTCGGCGATGGAGAGCCAGATGCGTTCGGCGATCTGGTCGGCGGTGAACGGCTCCATCGCGGCCTCTGTCCTGGCTGAAAACCTGCTTGCCGGGGCAGGCTAGCGCAGATTCAGGCTTTCCGTCCAGTTGAAATGCTGTCATGAATGTCTACAATCATGTTCACACAAAGGCGGGGCGATGGCGCAAGGCGTGGAGTTCGATTTCCTGCGGGCCGAACCGGAGGAGCGTTACCGGCTGCTGACCAATTTCGTCGGGCCTCGCCCCGTCGCGCTGGTCACCACCCGCTCGCCCGAGGGGCATGCCAACGGCGCGCCGATGAGCTTTTTCAACGTGTTTTCCCATGATCCCGCCATCGTGGCGCTGGGCATCCAGCCGCGCAAGGACGGGCGCGAGAAGGATACCGTGGCCAATATCCGCCGCAGCGGGGTGTTCACCGTCAACATGGTGGACATGGCGCTGGCGCGCACCATGCTGATCTGCGGCCTCGGGGTCGAGCCGGACATTTCGGAGCTGGATCTGGCCGGCGAGGCGCTGGCGCCGGGGGTTCAGGTCGAAAGCTGCCGGCTGCCGGCCAGCCCCTGCGCGATGGAGTGCCGGGTCGAGCGGCTGATCGAATACCCGCGCCGCGTGCTGGTGCTGGGCGAGGTGGTGCATATGCATGTGCGCCGCGACTGCCTGGACGCCGCCGGGCGCTATGTGAACCCGGATGTCTACCATCCGATCGCCCGGCTGCATGCCGACAATTATATCGTTTCGGACCGCCAGTTCGTGCTGAAAGCGCCGGACCTGGCCGAAGTCATGGCGCAAGGCGTTGAGTGACATGCAGATATTCCTGATCAATCCGAATGCCACCCCTTCGATGACCGCCACCATCGCGGCCTCGGCCCGGCGTATCGCCGCCCAGGGCACGCGAATCGGCGAGGCGACCGGCGGCGGCGCATCGCCGCTGTCCATCGAGGGGTTCTCGGACGAGGCGATGGCGGTGCCGTCGATGCTGGCGCAGATTCGCGCCGCCGAGGCCGCGGGGGCGGATGCGACGGTCATCGCCTGTTTCGACGATCCGGGGCTGGACGCGGCGCGCGAGGTGGCCGCCGGCCCGGTGCTGGGCATCTGCCAGTCGGCGGTGCAGGCGGCGATGGTGCTGGCCAAGCGGTTTTCCATCATCACGACGCTGCCGCGCTCGGTTCCGGTGATCGAGGATCTGGTGCAGCGTTACGGGGCCGGCTGGCATTGCCGCAAGGTGCGCGCCATCGACCTGCCGGTGCTGGCGTTGGAAGGTGATTCGCGGCACGCCTTCGACCTGCTGGCGGCCGAAATCGCCCGCGCCCGCGACGAGGACGGCGCCGAGGCCGTGGTGCTGGGCTGCGCCGGCATGTCCGAGATGACCGAATCGCTGGGCCGCGCCACCGGCCTGCTGGTGATCGACGGGGTGACGGTGGCGGTCAAGATGGCCGAGGCGCTGGTCGGCTGCGGGCTGCGCACCTCGAAGGCGAATGCCTATGCCTTTCCAAGGGTGAAAGGCTGAGCGGTCCCGCCAACCTGTTGGCGATATTGTTGACAATTTAGTTGACAGATACGCCAGCGCCGATAGGGTAAACATACGCAGTCGAGCCGGTCCCGCAGCGCGGGGCCAACGCCAGGGGAGGGCACGATGGCCAGTCATGCGGCTTTGCAACGGGCGGTTCCGGCCGCCACGCGGCCCGGCGGCGAGGGCTGACGCCGGTGCTGGTGTTCATCCTCAAGCGCCTGGCCAATGCGGTGCTGGTGATGCTGGCGGTGGCCTTTCTGGCCTTCATGATCTTTCAGCTTGCCGGCGACCCGGTGGACATGATGTCCACCGAACAGACCACCCAGGCCGACCGCGACCTGCTGCGCGAAAAGCTGGGGCTGAACGACCCGCTGGTGGTGCAATATGCCCGCTTCGTGGTCAACGCGGCGCAGGGGCAGTTCGGCATCTCCTACCGCAACGGCCAGGATGTGCTGGGCCTGATCACCGAACGCTTCCCGGCCACGATGGAACTGGTGATCATCGCCACCATCCTGTCGCTGCTGATCGGCCTGCCGCTGGGCGTCCTGACCGCGATCAAGCGCGGCAAATGGTATTCCGAGGGGCTGCAACTCGGCTCCATCGTCGGCATTTCGGTGCCCAGCTTCGTCGTGGGCATCCTGCTGATCCTGGTGTTCTCGGTCACGCTGGGCCTGTTTCCGGCCTTCGGGCGCGGCGAGGTCGTGGAACTGGGCTGGTGGAGCACGGGGCTGCTGACCAAATCCGGGCTGATGGCGCTGGTGCTGCCCTCGGTCTCACTGTCGCTTTACCAGATCACGCTGGTCATGCGGCTGGTGCGCGGCGACATGCTGGAGGTGATGCGCTCGGACTATGTGAAATTCGCCCGCGCGCGCGGCATCAACCGCTATCGCATCTATTTCCGCCATGCGCTGCGCAACTGCCTGATGCCGGTGATCACGCTGACCGCGATGAACGTGGGCACGCTGATCGCCTTCGCGCTGGTCACCGAGACCGTGTTCCAGTGGCCGGGCATGGGCATGCTGTTCATCCAGGCGGTGACCTTCGTCGATATCCCGGTGATGGCGGCCTATCTGGTCATCGTCAGCTTCATCTTCGTGTTCCTGAACATGCTGGTCGACATCACCTATGCGCTGATCGACCCGCGCCTGCGCACCAGCCGCTGAGGGAGGCGCATATGGCCACCATCCCCCCGCCCGCCGCCCGCCCCTCCTGGCTGTCGCGCGCCCGTGCCAGCGATTTCTGGTGGTCGTTCAGCCATTCCTGGACGGCGCGCATCGCCTTCGGCCTGCTGGCGCTGCTGATCGTCTCGGCCTTCCTTGCGCCCTGGATCGCGCCGCAGAACCCCTATGACGCGGCGCAACTGGATCTGTGGAACTCCGAACTGCCGCCGGTCTGGGAGGAGGGCGGCCAGTGGCCCTATCTGCTGGGCACCGACACGCAGGCGCGCGACATGCTGTCGGCGATCCTCTACGGCACCCGTATCTCGGTGATGATCGGCTTTGCCTCGGTGATCTGCTCGCTGGCCATCGGGCTGACCTTCGGGCTGGTGGCGGGCTATTTCGGCGGTTTCGCCGACAACCTGCTGATGCGCATCGGCGATGTGATGCTGTCGATCCCGACGCTGCTGATCGCCATCCTCGTCTCGGCCATCGTGCGCGAGATGCTGCCGCCCCATCTGCGCGAGATCGGCGCCGGCGCGGTGCTGGTGCTGGCCATCACGCTGTCGGGCTGGGTGCAATATGCCCGCATCGTGCGCGCGCAAACCGCCGTGGAACGCGGCAAGGAATATGTCATGGCCGCGCGGCTGCTGCATGTGCCGCATCGCCGGGTGATGTTCCGCCACATCCTGCCCAACACCCTGACCCCGGTGCTGGTCGCCGCCACCCTGTCCTTCGGCATGGCGATCCTGACCGAGGCCACGCTTTCGTTCCTCGGCATCGGCATGCCGCCGGGCCAGCCCAGCCTCGGCACCCTGATCCGCATCGGCAACCAGTATCTGTTTTCCGGCCTGTGGTGGATGGTGATCTTTCCCGTCGTGCAACTGGCGCTGCTGGTGATCGCCGTCAACCTGCTGGGTGACTGGCTGCGCGACGCCCTGAACCCCAGACTGAGGTAAGCCATGACCGACCTGATCCTGCGCAATATCCGCCCCCGCGGCGAGGCCGAGACCGACCTGCTGATCCGCGACGGCATCATTGTGGCCCATGCCCGCCAGCCCGACCTGCCGGGCGTGCCGGTCGAGGACGGGCGCGGCGCGATCCTCTGGCCCGGTCTGGTCGAGGCGCATACCCATCTGGACAAGAACCTGCTGGGCATGGGCTGGCACGTCAACAACCGCGCCGCCGTCCTGCAAGGCCGCATCGACTATGAGCGCGAGAACCGCGTGGCTTTGGGCATCGACCCCTACCGCCAGTCGATGCGGCACGCGCTGGAACTGGTGCGCACCGGCAGCACCCATGCCCGCAGCCATGTCGATATCGACACCACGCACGGGCTGGCCAATCTGGAGGGCATGCTGCGCGCCCGCGAGGAGTTAGCAGGCATTCTCGACATCCAGATCGTCGCTTTCCCGCAATCCGGCGTCATGGTCCGCCCCGGCACGGTGGCGCTGCTGGATCAGGCGCTGGCGATGGGCTGCGAGGTTCTGGGCGGGCTGGACCCCTGCGGCATCGACCGCGATCCCAAGGGCCAGCTTGACGCGATCTTCGGGCTGGCGGTCCGGCACGGCAAGCCCATCGACTTCCACCTGCACGAGGTGGGGGAACTGGGCGCCTTCAGCATGGAGCTGATCTTCGAGCGCGTGCGCGCCAACGGCATGCAGGGCAAGGTGGATATCAGCCACGCCTTTGCCCTCGGCGCGCCCGATGCGGCGCGGGTGGCCGGGCTGGTCGAGCAGATCGCCGAACTGGATATCGGCATCCTGACCACCGGCGCGCCCTCGGCCACGGTGCCTTCGATGAAACAACTGCGCGCCGCCGGCATCCGCATGGGCGGCGGCTGCGACGGGGTGCGCGACACCTGGGGGCCGTGGAACCTGCCCGACATGATGGACCGCGCCCGCATCATCGGCCAGAAGAACGGCGTGCGCTCGGACATCGACCTGCGCGGGGTGCTGGAACTGGTCAGCGAGGGCGGGGCGCAGATCATGCGCGCCGAGGGTTACGGGGTCGAGCCGGGCTGCAAAGCCGACTTCCTGCTGTTCGATGCCGAGACCATCGGCCATGCCGTCGTCCAGCCCGCCACGATCCCGCTGGTGGTTAAGGGCGGGCGCGTGACCGCGCGCAATGGCCAGTCCGTGAAGGCCGCGCCATGAGCACCCAATCGCTGCCCCCGGCGCTGTTCGACCTCGCCCTGGGCGCCCGGCCCTCGGGGCGGACGCTGCTGACAGCCGACTGGGTGCTGGCGCATGAGGCCGCCGGCCCGGTGCTGCTGCATCGCGGCGAGGCGGTGATCGAGGGCGGCGCGGTGCTGTTCACCGGCCACGGCTTTGCCGGCGAGGTGGCGCGCCGCATCGACTTCGGCCCGGCGCTGATCTCGCCCGGCCTGATCGACCTCGATGCGCTGTCGGACCTCGACACCACGATTCTGGGCATCGACCACTTTCCGCCGTGGAAGAAGGGCCGGGTCTGGCCGCTCTCCTATGTCGAGCGCGGCCCGTATGAGATGTATGCGCCCGAGGAGCTGGCCTTTCAAAAGCGGTTCGCCTTCGCGCAACTGCTGCTGAACGGCATCACCACGGCGGCCCCCATCGCCTCGCTGTTCTATCGCGCATGGGGCGAGACCGTGGCCGAATTCGACGCGGCGGCGGAGGCCGCAGGCGAGCTTGGCCTGCGCGTGTTCCTGTCGCCCGCCTATCGCGCCGGCGGCATGGTGCTGCACGCGCCGGGCGACATGCGCCCGCATTTCGACGAGGCGCGCGGGCTGGCCGGCCTGCGCGACGCCGCCGATTACATCGCCCGCCAGTCGGGGCGTTTCGACGGGTTGATTCAGGGCCTGCTGGCCCCGGACCGGGTGGAAACCTGCACCGCCCCGCTGCTGCGCGCCACCATGCAGACCGCCGACGATCTGGGCGTGAAGGTGCGCCTGCACATGGCGCAGGGCGCGATGGAGGTGGAGACCGTCCGCGCCCTGCACGGCAGCACCGCGCCGGTCTGGCTGGCGCGCGAGGGACTGCTCTCGGACCGCCTCATCGCCCCCCATGCCACCAATGCGACGGACGAGGACCTCGCGCTTTATGCACGGCATGGCGTGTCCATCGTGCATTGCCCGCTGGTCTCGGGGCGCGGCGGCGGCAGCCTGAACTCCTTTGCCAAACTGCGCGATCTGGGCATCAACATCGCGATGGGCACCGACACCACGCCGCCCGACATGCTGCTGAACCTGCTGGTCGGGCTGATCACCGGGCGGATGAACGACGGCACCCCGGAACGGCTGGCCACCCGCGACCTGTTCGACGCCGCGACGCTGGGCGGCGCGCGGGCGCTGGGCCGTGCCGATCTGGGCCGGTTGGCCCCCGGCGCCCGCGCCGACATCGCGGTGTTCGGGCTGGATGACGCGATCATGGCGCCCTCGGTCGATCCGATCACCACGCTGGTCGCCGGCGGCTCGGGCAAGGTCACGCGCGCCGTGTTCGTGGATGGGCGGCTGTCGATGCGCGACGGCGCCGTCGCCGGCCTCGACATGGTGGCCGCCCGCGCGCGGGCACAGGCGCAATTCGACGGGCTGGTGGCGAAATATCCCGAACGCACCTGGGACCATCCGCCCGTCGCGGACATCTTCCCGCCCAGCTTTCCCATCCGAGGAGCCGGCCATGCTTGACGCCAGCCCGTCCCCCGCGCCTTGTCTGACCGTCTCCGACCTGGTGGTGGAATTCCCGCACCGCCACGGCACCCTGCGCGCGCTGGACGGCGTATCGCTGAGCATCACGCCGGGCGAAATCCTCGGCGTGGTCGGCGAATCCGGCGCCGGCAAGTCGATGACCGGCCTTGCCATCCTCGGCCTGCTGGAATCGCCCGGCCATATCGCGGGCGGCGAGATCAGGCTGGGCACGCGGCGCATCGACACCCTCACCGACCGCGAGATGGAGCAGATCCGGGGCAGCGAGATCGGTGCCATCTTCCAGGACCCGCTGACCAGCCTGAACCCGCTGTTCACCATCGGCGCGCAACTGGTCGAGACCATCCGCCAGCACGCCCCCCGGACCGGCAAGGCCGAGGCCCGCGCCCGCGCCATCGCCCTGCTGAAGGATGTGGGCATCCCCGGCGCGGATGAGCGCGTGGACCATTTCCCGCACCAGTTTTCCGGCGGCATGCGCCAGCGGGTGGTGATCGCGCTGGCTTTGGCCGCCGAGCCGCGCCTGATCATCGCCGACGAGCCGACGACCGCGCTGGACGTGTCCATTCAGGCCCAGATCACCGGCCTTCTGCGCCGGCTGTGCAAGGAGCATGGCACGGCGGTGATGCTGGTCACGCACGACATGGGCGTGATCGCCGAGACCGCCGACCGGGTGGCGGTGATGTATGCCGGCCGCCTGATCGAGATCGGCCCGGTCGAGACCGTGCTGAAGAACCCCGCCCATCCCTATACGCAGGGGCTGATGGCCTCGATCCCGGCGCTGGGCGCGCGGGTGGCGCGGCTGAACCAGATCGACGGCGCCATGCCGCGCCTGAACGCCATCCCGCCCGGCTGCGCCTTCAACCCGCGCTGCCCCCATGCCGGCCCGCGCTGCCGGCGCGAGGTGCCGCATCTGGTGCCCGCGCCCGGCGGCAACATGGCCGCCTGCTGGCTGCATGACGGAGGCACCCAATGAGCGCGCAACCCGCCCCCCGCCCGGCCGATGCCGCCCCGGCGCTGACCGTCACCGCGCTGCACCGCTCCTTCGACGTGTCGGCGCCGTGGCTGAACCGCATGGTCTATCGCCTGCCGCGCCGCAACCTGCACGCCGTCACCGATGTCGGCTTCACCGTGCCGCGCGGCGGCTGCCTCAGCCTCGTGGGCGAATCCGGCTGTGGCAAGTCCACCGTGGCGCGGCTGGTGACGGGCATCTATGCGCCCACATCCGGCACGATCCGCTTTGGCACCAGCCGCGACGGCAAGCCCTTGACGGCGCAGATGATCTTTCAGGACCCCTATGCCAGCCTGAACCCGCGCTGGCGGGTCAAGAACATCATCGCCGAACCCCTGCGCGAGCTGAAGCTGCGCCGGAGCGAGGCCGAAATCCGCGACCGCGTGGCCGAACTTCTGGGCATCGTCGGCATGAACGCGGCGGATGGCGAGAAATTCCCGCATGAATTCTCCGGCGGGCAGCGCCAGCGGATTTCCATCGCCCGCGCGCTGGCGTCGGAGCCGGAATTCCTGGTCTGCGACGAGCCGACCTCGGCGCTGGATGTCTCCGTGCAGGCGCAGATCCTCAACCTGATGCGCGAATTGCAGGACCGGCTGGGCCTGACCTATCTGTTCATCAGCCACGACCTTTCGGTGGTGCGGCACATGTCCGACCGCATCGCGGTCATGTATCTGGGCCGCATCGTCGAGGAGGCCGATACCGAGACCCTCTTCGCCGATCCGCGCCACCCCTATACCCAGCTTCTGCTGAACACGATCCCGAACGTGACCGCCCCGCATCGCGACCGCGAGCCGGCCTCGGGCGAGGTGCCCAGCCCGCTGGCGCCGCCGCCCGGCTGCCCGTTCCACCCGCGTTGCCCCATCGCCACCGCCCGCTGCAAGACGGACCGCCCCGAGGCCCTGCCAAAGCCCGACGGCGGCCGCGTGGCCTGCCACTACGCCTAAAAAAACCGGACCAACCAACAGGAGAGACCGAATGAAAACCTTCGCCCGCCTGACCGCCGCGGCGCTGATGCTGTCGGCAAGCGCCCTTGCGGCACATGCCGAGAACACCCTGAAATGGGCCTCGCGCGCCGACATCTATTCTCTGGACCCGAATTCGATCGCCTCGACGGCGAACCTCGCCTTCCTCAACCACATGTATGAGGGGCTGGTGCGCTACGACAAGACCTTCCAGATCGAGCCGGCCCTGGCCACCGAATGGGAGCTGGTCGACGCCCCGGATGGCGGCAAGGCCTGGCGCTTTACCCTGCGCGAGGGCGTGACCTTCCACAACGGCGCCGAATTCAACGCCGACGACGTGGTGGCCTCGTATCTGCGCGCTGCCGATCCGGCCTCGCCGCTGCGCGGGAACATGCCGCTTTACAAGGGTATCCGCAAGATCGACGACCGCACCGTCGAGATCGACGTGCTGTCCGGCTCGACGCTGTTCCTGAACGACATCACCAACATCTTCATCTTCGATGCCGACTGGCTGAAGGACAACGGCACCGAAAAGCCCACCGATTACGGTGCGGGCGTCGAGGGCTATGCCACCAGCCACACCAACGGCACCGGCCCGTTCATCCTGGAAAGCCGCAAGCCCGATGCCCTGACCGTGCTGACCGTCAATCCCGGCTGGTGGGACGAAAAGCACCACAATATCGACCGGCTGGAATTCATCCCGATCAGCTCGGCCGCGACCCGCGTGGCGGCGCTGCTGTCGGGCGAGGTGGACCTGATCGACTCGGCGCCCTTGCAGGATCTGGGCCGGCTGGAGGCCAGCCCGGACGTGACCGTCCATGCCCTGACCGAACTGCGCACCGTCTTCATCAGCTTCAACCGCCGCGAGACGCTGCCCGACGGGCGCGACAATCCCTTCAACGACATCCGCGTGCGCCAGGCGTTCGAGCTGGCCATCGACCGCGACATGCTGAACCAGCGGGTGATGCGCGGGCAGGCGCGGCCGACCGGCTCGCTGGTGGCGCCCGACATCGCCGGCTATGTCCCGGAACTGGATACCTACGAGCCGGCGGACCCGGAAAGGGCGCGCGCGCTGTTGCAGGAGGCCGGGCATGAAGGGCTGGCCTTCACCTATACCTGCAACAACGACGAAAGCATCAACGAAGAAGACTGGTGCCAGGCCATCGCCAACATGCTGACCCGCGCCGGTTTCGCGCCCTCCATCGACATGGGGCTGCGCTCGATCCAGTCGCCCAAGCGGTCCTCCGGCAATACCGAGGTGTTCAACCTCAGCTGGGCGACCGAGCCGACGCTGGACGCCTTCTCGCTGATCGGGCAGGTGCTGGCGGGGCGCGAGGATGCCTTCGGCGTGTCGAATTTCGGCGGCTGGTCGGTGCCCGAACTGAACGCGGCCGCCCGCGCGGCGGGCGATGCGACCGAGGAAGGCCCGCTGCGCGAGGCCGAGGCCGAGGCCCTGCGCATCGCCAAGGAGGAAATCCTGGCGATCCCGCTGTGGCAGCAGCCCATCGCCTGGGCCAATACCGGCAAGGTGCAGGAGATCGACCTGCGCGCCGACAACAAGGCGCGGCACTGGTTCACCGTGATCGCCGAATAAGCCCCATGCCGGCGCCGTCCCCCTTTGGGGCGGCGCCGGACCGCTTCCCGCGCTTTCGCGGCGGCCGGCTTCCCGGCCACCGCCTCGCCGGTCGCGGGCCGGTCGGTCCCGAGGGCGGACCTGTCGCCCGTCGCCGGGGCGCGCCGGTGCCTCGGGGGCGATGCTCCTGCCTCGCGCGATGGATCGGATGAGATCGCTTCCTGACGGCCTGCACCCCGGCCACCGTCCCACCGGGCGCGGGCGGGCCGGCCCGGACCGTGGGCCTGCCGCCCGCCGTCGGGGCAGGCCGGTTGCCGAAGGATGGCCCCCCTTGTTTCCCGCAATGGATCGGATGATGCTTCCTCCCGAAGACCTCCACCTTGGCCAGCGCCCCGCCGGGCGCACCCTGCTGACCGCCGACTGGCTGATCGGCCACGAGGGCGGCCGGCATGTCTATTACCGCCAGGGCGATCTGGTCCTCGAAGGCCGCCATGTGCTTTATGCCGGGCCGCGCTTTGCCGGCGAGGTGGCGCGGCGCATCGACTTCGGCGCTGCCCTGATCTCGCCGGGGCTGATCGACCTCGACGCGCTGTCCGACCTCGATACCTACACGCTGGCGCTGGACAATCATCCGGGCTGGCAGAAGGGGCGCATCTGGCCGCAAACCTATCGCGCGCGCGGCCCCTACGAGATGTATGCCCCCGAGGAACTGGCCTTCCAGAAGCGTTACGCCTTCGCCACGCTGCTGTGCAACGGCATCACCACGGCGCTGCCCATCGCCTCGCTCTACTATCGCGAATGGGCCGA
>CAKTBJ010000036.1 GCA_934533075.1 uncultured Paracoccus sp. | reverse complement strand
GGTCACGGCCGGCGCTCCGGCCGGGGCAGGGCGCTCGCGGCGCGGGCGCGGGTCTCGATCGCGGCCCAGTCGCCGCGCGCCACGTCCGCCGGCGGCGCGATCCAGCTGCCGCCGACGCAGGCCACGTTGGGCAGCGCCAGCCAGCCGGGAGCCGTGGCTTCGCTGATGCCGCCGGTGGGGCAGAAGGTGAGGTTCGGCAGCGGCGCGGCCAGCGCGCGCAGGAAGTCCGGGCCGCCGGCGGCGCTGGCGGGGAAGAATTTCAGCATGTCGCAGCCCAGCTCCGCCGCGCGCATCGCCTCGGAGGCCGAGGCCACGCCCGGCACCAGCGGCAGGCCGGCAGTGCGGCAGCCTTCGGCCAGCGCCTCGGTCAGGCCGGGCGAGAAGGCGAAGCGGGCGCCGGCGCGTGCGGCGCGTGCGGCATCCTCCGGGGTCAGCACGGTGCCGGCGCCGACCTCGGCCCCCGGCACCTTCGCCATCGCCGCGATCGCGTCCAGCGCGGCGGGCGTGCGCAGCGTGACCTCCAGCACCGGCAGCCCCCCGGCGACCAGCGCCCGAGCAAGGCCCTCGGCCTGCGCGGCATCGCTGACGGTCAGCACGGGAATCACGGGCGCGCGGGCGCAGAGCGCGCGCAGATCGAGGGGAGGGTTGGACATGACGGCCGGTCCCTTTCGGCTATGCGGGATCACGCGCGGCCAACCTGACCTGCAAGCGGTTCCGGCGCAAGGGGGGGCGGCAGGGCCGTGGACCGGCCTTGCGTCCTGTCGATGGCGCTTTCGGGACCGCACCGCCCGGCGAAGCCCTCGCGGCCTGCCCGATGCGCCGTCGGTGCCGGACCGGAGCAGCGCCGCCTTTTCCCTTTTGGCCCGCATCGGGTGTCTTCCCGACCCTCCCGCGCGGCGCCCCGATCCCCGTCAAAGCCGGATTGGCATGGGTTCGGCGCAGGGGGGGGCGGCAGGGCCGTGGGCCGGTCTCGCGCCTTGCCGATGGCGCTTTCGGGACAGCGCCACCCGGCGAAGCCCTCGCGGCCTGCCCGATGCGCCGTCGGTGCCGGACCGGCGTAGTGCCGCCTTTTCCCTTCCGGCCCGCATCGGGTGCCTTCCCGGCTTTCCCGCGCGGTGCCCCGGTTCCCCGTCGATGCCGGATCGGCAAGGGTGCGACGCAGGGGGAAGGCGTGGCAGGGCCGTGGGCCGGCCTCGCGTCCTGTCGATGGCGCTTTCGGGACCGCACCACCCGGCGAAGCCCTCGCGGCCTGCCCGACGCGCCGCCGGTGCCGGACCGGCGCGGCGCCGCCTTTTCCCTTCCGGCCCGCATCGGGCGTCTTCCCGGCTTTCCCGCGCGGCGCCCCGATCCCCGTCAAAGCCGGATCGGCATGGGTTCGGCAGGTCTCCGGCACGGTTCCGCCAGCGCCGCCGGCCTGTTGCCGGTGTCACCCCCAGGCTGCTCCGCAATGGGGCCGGCCCATCAATGTGGGAGTGGGCCGGGGCAACGCAATCGCGCCCCATGCCTCCGGTGCCGCCTGGCGCGACCCCAGGGACATCGCCCGCGGCAGCCTTGCCCCGATGCGTCGCCAATGCCCGCAGAGGTTCGACAGGTTCCCGGTCTGCCTCCGCCGCCGACCGTCTCCGTTGTCGCCGGCTTGCATGCATTCCGGCGGTGCCTATGCTCCCTCGGCCTGCGCGACCGCGATCCGCGCCGCCAGCCGGGCATTGTTCAGCACCAGCGCGATATTGGCGGTCAGCGAGGCGCCGCCGGTCATCTCGAAGATGCGCGACAGCAGGAAGGGCGTGACCTGCTTGGCGCTGATGCCCTGCGCGTCGGCCTCGGCCTGCGCGGCCTCGATCACCGGGTTGATGGTGGCGGCGGGGATCTCGTCGCCCTCCGGGATCGGGTTGGCGACCAGCATGCCGCCGGCCAGCCCCAATTGCCGCCGCAGCCGCGCCGCGCGGGCGACGGCCGCCGGGTCGTCCATCCGCAGGGGCGCCTTCAGCCCCGAATCGCGCGACCAGAAGGCCGGGAAGGCGTCCTGCCCGAAGGCCACCACCGGCACGCCACAGGTTTCCAGCACCTCCAGCGTCTTGGGCAGATCGAGGATCGCCTTGGCCCCCGCCGCGACCACGGTGACGGGGGTATGCGCCAGCTCGCGCAGGTCGGCCGAGATGTCGAAGCTGGCCTCGGCCCCGCGATGCACGCCGCCGATGCCGCCGGTGGCGAAGACGCCGATGCCGGCCAGATGCGCGGCGATCATCGTCGCCGCCACCGTGGTCGCCCCCGTCGCGCCGAGGGCCAGCGCCACCGCCAGATCGGCGCGCGACAGCTTCATCACCCGCGCCGGATCGGCCTGTGCCAGCGTCTCCAGCTCCTCGTCCGTCAGCCCGACATGCAGCCGCCCGCCCAGCACGGCGATGGTCGCGGGCACGGCGCCGCCGGCGCGGATCACCGCCTCGACGCGCCGCGCCATCGCGAGGTTGTCGGGCCAGGGCATGCCGTGGGTGATGATGGTCGATTCCAGCGCCACCACCGGGCGGCCGGCATCCAGCGCGGCGCGCACCTCGGGCGAATAGTCCAGCGGCAGGGTCATGGGGCCTCCTCGGTCGGCAGGGATGGGGGATCGTCGCGACCGGCGACATGGGACGCGGCGGCGGCGACGGCATGGGCCAGCGCCGGGCCGCGCCTCAGCCCGGCGGCCTCGGCGGCCAGATGCGCGGCCAGCAGCGTATCGCCCGCCCCCGTCACCCGCGCGATGGCGACCGGCGGCGGCGCGGCGGCGACGGTGGGCGCCCCGCGCGCGGCATCCGCCGCCTTGTGCATCCCGTCCGTGACCAGCACCCGGCCGGCGCCCAGCGCCACCAGCCCTTCGGCGGCGGCGATGGCGTCGGCAAAGGGGCGGCCGGCGAGGATCTCGGCCTCGATGCGGTTGACATAGGCGGTCACGCGCGGCGCGGCCAGCAGCGGGCGCAGGCGGTCGGCCTTGCCGGGGCTGGCCGGGACCAGCCGCAGGTCGGCCTGCGCCAGCCCCGGCTCGCGCAGGCAGGCTTGCAGCATGGCGGGCGTCAGGTTGCCGTCCACGACCGCGATGCCGCGCCACGGCGCGGCCGCCGATGCCAGCCGCCCGTCGCGCAGCGGCGCCAGGATCGCATCCCCCGCCGCCTCCAGCCCCCAGGCATCGGCGATGGCGGCGACGAGGCCGGCCGGGTCCTCGATCGCCATGTAGACATCGGTGGGCTGGCCGGTATCGCGCGCCAGAAAGCGGCAATCGACGCCCTTCGCGGTGGCGGAGGCCGTCAGCGCGTCGCCCTCGGCATCGCGGGCCACGGCGGAGAGCATCACCGGCGCCAGCCCCTGCCGCGCCACCGCCAGCGCCACGTTCAGCGCCACGCCGCCGGGGATGTGGCGGATGCGGCCCGGCAGGTCGGCGCCATGCGCCATCGCCTGCGCGGCGCGCCCGATCACGTCCCACAGCATGGCGCCGATGCACAGGACCCGCATTTCCGTCATGGCGTGGCGGGCCGGGCTGCGGCTGCGAAAGGAAGCTGAGCGGAGGGCGCCGGCGCGATCATGGCGTGCAGGATAGGCGCGCGGGGTGATGCGGGCAAGGTGGGGCGGGCCGCGTGCGGGTGGCGGCAGGCAGGCGCCGAGCGGCAGGGGCCGCGATGCCCCTTCCCGTTGCGATGAGGCGTCGGAGCGGCGCCGGAGATGGTCATGCGGCGGCGAGGGCAGGCTTGGCCGGGATGACCTTGGAGGT
Organism: uncultured Paracoccus sp.; assembly: GCA_934533075.1. Classification (GTDB taxonomy): domain Bacteria; phylum Pseudomonadota; class Alphaproteobacteria; order Rhodobacterales; family Rhodobacteraceae; genus Paracoccus. Next base: position 22,012 of record CAKTBJ010000036.1, on the reverse strand, counting down.
CTGGCCTGCTTGCCTGGGCGGGATCGGAAGGGCCTGCATTGGCGCATCGAGGCGGGGCCGTTGGGCAGGGTGGCCGGTTGCTCGGTGCCGGTGGGTCGGCAGGATGCCCGGTGTTGCGGGCGGCCGGGCTGGCGGGGATTGGCAGTTTCACCTGTGCCGGATCGGAGGACCTGCTTGGGCGCGTCGAGACTGGGTCGCAGGGCAGGGTGGTCGCCCACCCGGTGCCGGCGGGTCGGCGGGATACCCGGTGCTGCCGACGGTCGGGCTGGCGCGGATTGACTGTCTCGCCTGCGCTGGATCAGGGGCCTGCATAGGTGCATCGAGGTGGGGCTGCGGGGCAGAGGGTCGCCAGTTCGGTGCCGGGAGATCGGCAGGATGCCCGGTGCTGCCGGCGGTCGGGCTGGCGCGGATTGACTGTCTCGCCTGCGCCGGATCAGGGACCTGCATGGATGCGCCGAGGCGGGGCCGTGGGGCGGGGCCGTCGCCCGCTCGGTGCCGCCAAGTCGGCGGGGTGCCGCGTGCTGCCGGCGGCGCGGATGGGTCCTATGGCTGGCCCCGGACGGGAGGAATGCCCGCATGGGCCTGTCGGGGCAGGGCCGGGCTGCCGGCGGGTGCGGGGTCTTGCCGACGGGAGGGGCCGGCGTGGACAGCCCTGCGCGCGCGCCCTAGATTGGCGCCGAAGCCGCTTGCGAAAGGCCCCCATATGCGCACCCGCCTTGCCCTCGTCCTGCCCGTCATGGCCCTTGCCGCCTGCGACCAGCTTGCGCTGACCCCGGCGGCGCCCGAAGCCCCGGCGGCGCCCGAGGCCGCCGCCGCCCCCGTCCGCGTGGCCGCGCCGGTCCTGACCGCCGGCGCGGCCGGCCGCGCGCCGCTGTCGCGCCCGGCCGCCGCCCGCCCCGAGGCCTATGACCAGTCCACCGCCGAGGAAAAGGCCGCAGCCACCGCCGCGCCCGCGGCCGAGGCGCGCAAGCTGGGCACCACCATCGCCTCGCTGGGCAACCCGACCGAGCAAGGCTTCTGGATCAAGACCCCGCTGGCCACGGCCAAGGGCAAGGGCCGGCTGGTCGATCCGGCCAGCGGCAAGTCGGTGAATGTGGACCTGATCCCGCTGTCCGGCGCGGCCTCGGGGGGCAGCCAGGTCTCGCTGGCGGCGTTGCAGATGCTGGGCGTGTCGCTGACCGGGCTGCCGAAGCTGGATGTCTATGCGCGCTGAGGGGGCAGGCCGGCGCTGATCGCGGCGGCGCCGTGCGCAAGGGCCGGTGCCGGTAGCCGGTCCGGCCTAGCGCCGGGGCAACCCGAACCAGGCCGCGTAGTTCACCGCCACCACCGCCATCCAGCCCGCCCCGGCGAGGTGAAAGGGCCACATCACCGTATGCGCGCGGCCCAGAGCCAGCGCCATCGCCTCGCCCAGGGCCAGCGCCGGCAGGGTGAAGGCAAAGCCCATCAGCAGGTTGCACAGCAGAAAGCCGATGATCCCCGCCCGCGCGGTCCGTCCGCCCCGGCTGACCGACAACACCCAGCGCCCGCCCGGCAGATGCCCCAGCCGGATGGCGGCATCGGCCTCCGCCTCGGCCTGGCGCAGCGCGGCCAGCATGGCGTGGCTGGACAGGGCGGGGCCGATCCGGTGCGGTCCCAGCCGCAGCCCCGCCAGCCGCACCCATCCCCGGCGCGGTGCCGCATCCTCCAGCCCCGCGACGGGACCGGGAAAGACGATCCGCAAGGGCGAGGGGGTTTCGCTGCTCATCCGCCGCTGCCTCCGATGGTGCCGGGATCAGTCTAGCCGGCGGCGGAACCGCAGGCAAAGCGTTATGCGGGGGGCGGTCAATTCGGCAATATTCATGCTGCTTCAATGATGGAGGGATGCGCGATAATAATCTTGCGCCCCCCTCTGCTATTCGGAAATTGCTTTAACCTGGGGGTGTTGAGATGATTCTGTCGAGGATGGCACCGATTCTGGTGTGTGCGGGTCTCACGATTCCCCGAAATGCGGCGGCGCAGGGAACGGTGCAGGCCCTTGCGCCCGAATGCACGACAAGGGGGACGAACTGGGGCGGTTCGGGTAACGACTGCTATTCCCGCTGGCAGGAGTTGCGCGCGCCGGCGGGTTTCGTATTCAGCAAGGATTCCCTGACCGGAACCGAGGAAAGAAACGGCAGGAACAACAGATGCGAGGTTTCATGGTCGGAGGAAAGAGAGGTCATTCCCGGCATCAAGCAGCCGACCGTGGTTGCCATGCGCGCCCATGTGCTGTCCCCCGGAGGCATGGACAAGAGCGGGGCCAGAGGCTGGACCAAGTGCAACTACACCGTCAACCTCGTGCGGATTCCGGGATAAGCCGATCCGAAACGAAGGGCGATGCGGTGGTTTCATCCGCCGCATCTCCTGCGTCTTCTGCGGTCAATGCACGGTGCGTCCGATTACCCGCGCGACGGGTTTCGCATTGCCGCGAAAGCAGGCCGGCAATCGGGCCGCGCCGTCTGTCCTTCCATGTTTTCGGTCGGCGCAAGCCAGCCCGTGGCGGGTGGGCACGAAATTCGCCGTCAATCCAGAGATGCGCCTTCCGAACGGGGCGAGGCCCCTTTCAACCCCTCAGCGCGCCGCCGGTCCGAGGCGGGGACCGGCCGGCGGGGCGGGTTCGTCGGGCGATTCCTTCTTGCGCAGCGGCGGCTGGGTAAAGACCTCGGCCTTCGCCGGGGCGGCCGGGGCGGGGCCGGAAGGGGCGGGGCCGGCGGGTGCCGGAGGCGTCACGGGGACCGGCACAGGCTCCGGCGCGGGTTCCGGGGCCGCCGCCGGCTCCGGCGCGGCGACCATCTCCACGCCGAGGCTGCGGCGGAAGACCAGCAGGTTGTGCCACAGCGTTTGCCGCGAGGCGATGCCGCTGCGCTCCTCCGAGGGCAGGGTCTCGGCGCGGATATAGTCCCAGCCATCTTCCGCCATCGCATTGATCGCCTCGGCGAGGGCGAGGGCGTAACGCTCGGCCGGGGTCCTGGCGCCCTTGGTGCGGCTGCCGCGGTCCGGGGCGGGGATGACGGTATATTCGTAGCGTTCCATGAAGCCTTCCTGATCGTCGCCTCGCCGTCCTGATAGGCCAGATCGCCGTCCCGCGCCAGCCGTCGCGGCGCCGGGGCGCGGGGATGTGAGGGAAGGCGACGGCGTTGCGGGGCCGGGCGGCGGCGCCGGCCCGTCAAGCCCCGCAGGGGCGCGGGCGGGGCGTCTTGCCTGACGGAAGGGCCGGGGCAGGTTGCTATCCGGCTGGTGCCCCGTGTCACCCGTTGCCGAGAACCTGCGCCGGGACGGAGGGAGAGGCGACGGCGCGCAAGGCCGGGCGACGGCGCCGGCCCGCCAAGTCCCGCGGGGCGTCTTGCCCGGTGGAAGGGCCGGGGCGGGGTGTTAGTCGGCTGGTGCTCCGTGTCACCCGTTGCCAAGAATCTGCGCCGGGACGGAGGGAAAGGTGTCGGCGTTGCGGGGCCGGGCGGCGGCGCCGGCCCGTCAAGCCCCGCAGGGGCGCGGGCGGGGCGTCTTGCCTGGCGGAAGGGCCGGGGCGGGGCAGGTCGCTATTCGGTTCCTGCCCTGGCGGGTTGTGCGGTCTCCGGTCGCCGAAACCACGGGGCTGGCCGGCTTCGCGCTGTCGCTATGCGCCTTCCGGCGCCTCGATCATCTCGACCCGCGCGGCGTGGCGGCCGCCCTCGAAAGCGGCGGTCAGGAACGCATCCACGATGTCCAGCGCCAGCCCCTCGCCCACCACGCGCGCGCCGAGGGCCAGCATGTTGGCGTCGTTGTGCCGGCGGATCATCCGGGCCGAGAACGTGTCGGAACATGCCCCGCAGCGAATGCCCCGGACCTTGTTCGCCGCCATCATGATGCCCTGGCCGGTGCCGCACAGGACGATGCCCAGACGGCAATCGCCCGAGGCGACCAGCCGCGCCGCCGCCTGCCCATGCTGCGGATAGGGGGTGCTTTCGGGGGTGAGCGGCCCGATATCGACCGCCTGCCAGCAGCCCTGCGCCGCGACATGGGCGGCGATGGCCTGCCGCAAGGGAATGGCGGCATGGTCGCTGGACAGCACGATGCGGTTGCTGGCGGTCATGGGCGCCCTTCCTTGGGTTGCCCGGAAGCGGCAAGGCCGGCAACCGGGCCGGCCTTTCCTGCGCCGGGCCTCAGACGCCCAGCTTCTTCGCCACCAGCTCGTTCACCGCCGCCGGGTTGGCCTTGCCGCCGGTGGCCTTCAGCACCTGGCCCACGAACCAGCCGGCCAGCTTGGGATTGGCGCGGGCCTTCTCCACCTGCGCGGGGTTGGCGGCGATGATCTCGTCCACGGCGGCCTCGATGGCGCCAAGATCCGTCACCTGCTTCATGCCGCGCTCTGCTACGATCTCCGCCGGGTCGCCGCCCTCGGTCCACAGGATTTCAAACAGATCCTTGCCGATCTTGCCCGAAATATCACCCGAGGCGATCAGGTCCACCACCCCGCCAAGCTGCGCGGCCGAAACCGGGCTGGCGGTGATGTCCAGCCCTTCCTTCTTCAGCCGGCCGAACAGCTCGTTGATGACCCAGTTCGCTGCCTGCTTGCCGTCGCGGCCCTTGGCCACGGCCTCGAAATAGTCGGCATTCTCGACCTCGGCGGTCAGCACGCCGGCGTCATATTCCGACAGGCCCAGAACCTGCACGAAGCGCGCCTTCTTGGCATCCGGCAGTTCCGGCATCCCGGCGCCGATCTCGTCCACCCAGGCCTGTTCGATCTCCAGCGGCAGCAGGTCGGGATCGGGGAAATAGCGGTAGTCATGCGCCTCCTCCTTGGAGCGCATGGAGCGGGTTTCCCCCTTGTCGGGATCGTAGAGGCGGGTTTCCTGCACCACCTTGCCGCCGTCCTCGACGATGGCGATCTGGCGGCGGGCCTCGTAGTCGATGGCTTGCTGGATGAAGCGCAGCGAGTTCATGTTCTTGATCTCGCAGCGGGTGCCCAGCACGGACGCATCGCCGGTCTCGATGAACCGCTCGTAGTCGCCGGGCTTGCAGATGCTGACATTCACATCCGCCCGCAGGTTGCCGTTCTGCATGTTGCCGTCGCAGGTGCCCAGGTAGCGCATGATCTGGCGCAGCTTCGACACATAGGCCGCCGCTTCCTCGGGGCCGCGGATATCGGGGCGGCTGACGATCTCCATCAGCGCCACGCCGGTGCGGTTGAGGTCCACGAAGGACATGTTCGGGTCCATGTCGTGGATCGACTTGCCGGCATCCTGTTCCAGGTGGATGCGCTCGATCCGCACGCGGCGGGCGACGCCCGGTCCCATGTCGACGATCACCTCGCCCTCGCCGACGATGGGGTGGTAAAGCTGGCTGATCTGATAGCCCTGCGGCAGGTCGGGGTAGAAGTAGTTCTTGCGGTCGAAGGCCGACACCAGGTTGATCGCCGCTTTCAGCCCCAGCCCGGTGCGCACCGCCTGCGCCACGCAGAATTCGTTGATGACCGGCAGCATGCCCGGCATCGCCGCGTCCACGAAGCTGACATTGCTGTTCGGCTCGGCCCCGAAGGCCGTCGAGGCGCCCGAGAACAGCTTGGCGTTCGAGGCGACCTGCGCATGGACCTCCAGCCCGATGACCAGTTCCCAGTCGCCGGTGGCGCCGCTGATGCGCCTGGGCTGGGGGGCGGTGAAGGTCAGATGGTCGGGCGTGTCGAGCATGGGGGCGATCCTGTCGCGGCTGTCGCGGATGCGGGTCGTTCTAGGCCAGCCGCGCCAGCCCGGCAAGCGCGGATGCGGCGCGGCGGCGCGGCTTCCGGGCGGGGCCGGCGCGTCGGGCGCACGGGATCGTGCCCGCTGACGCCGCCGCCGGCTTTCCGGCAGGGGCCGATGCGTCGGGCGCGCCGCCCGCCGATGGAGTGCCGTGACCTCGCGTTGCGGCTGGTGCGGGGACCGGGGGCGGTGGCCGCAAAGGCAGGCCGCCCCGGTGGCGATTCGACCGGCGGCGCTCGGGGCGATTGCCCGCAGCGGAGGCGCGAATCGGATGCGGCGGCGGGGCCGGGACCTGCCGCAATGGTTAACGGATGCCCGGAAAAGCCGCGGGAAACGCGCGACCGGCGGAAAGGTGCCGCCCGGCCGGTCATGCGGCGGCGGAAAGGCGCCGCTGCGGTGCAGCGAGGATTTTCGCCGGTTCCCAGGCGATCCCGATTCGCCCTAAGCCGGCCGCAACCGCAATAGCCACAGGGTCGCCCATGCGCCGCCTCGCCCGCCTGACCGCCTCGATCTGCCTCGCCCTCGGGCTGGCTGCCTGCACCGATTTCGATCCCGGCCCGATGCAGAACAGCTTCTTGCCCTCGGGCCGCGCGGCGGAGCCGGTGGCGCAGCCGGTGACGATGCGCTGGGGCGAGCGGGCCGGCGCCGATGCCTGGACCGCCGCCACCCTGGCGGCGCTGGATCAGCATGGCGATCAGATGGTGGCGCGGGTGCCGCGCGACATCGCCGCCTTCTGCCCCGGCTATGCGCAGCAGGACGAGCATGGCCGCCGCGCCTTCTGGGCGGGGCTGCTGTCCTCGGTCGCCAAGCATGAAAGCACCTGGAACCCGCGCGCCAGCGGCGGCGGCGGGCGCTGGCTGGGCCTGATGCAGATCGCGCCGGCCACCTGGCGCCATTACGGTTGCAGCGGCAACATCATGGACGGCGCCGACAACATGGCCTGCGCGGTGAAGATCGCCTCGCGGCAGGTCGGGCGCGACAATGCCGTGGCCTCGGCGGATGGCGGCTGGCGCGGCGTGGCGCGGGACTGGGCGCCGATGCGCTCGCCCAAGAAGCGCGCCGACATCGCCGCCTGGACCGCCGTGCAGCCCTATTGCGCCGTGAAAAGCTGAGGCGGGGCCATGCCCTCGCGGGATGATGCGGCGCGCGGCATGGCGCGCCGTTTTCGTTTCCGCCCGTCCGGGGCGCATGCCGATCCGACGCCGTGACGGCCGGCGGTCGGGCGGTGCCGTGCGTTCCTGCCCGCACGCGGCGCGTGCCGCCGAGGCATCCACCATCCCGGCATCGCCCCCGTCGTTCCCGTTCCCGCCGGCATGTGGATCGCGTCGGCCCTCGGCCCGGCTGCCCCGTGCCGCACCCGCCGCTTTCGCATCCGCCCGCGCAAAGCCTGCCTTCATCCCCCGTATCCGATTCCGGGCATATCCGGTTTTCGCACCTGACCGCGTGCGGAACCTGCCCGCGCGCGACGCGGCTGGCCCTGTCTCTTTCGCGCCGGCATCCGTGGCTTGACCTTCCCCGCCCCTGTCGCGATAGCGGGGCGAACCGGAGGGGCGGCGCATGGACAGGCGAGGGATCGGCGCGGTGGCGCTGGCGGGGATGATGCTGGCCGGGGCCGCGCAGGCGCAGCCCGCAGCCGCGGTGCCGGTCGCCGCCGGCGCGCTGCATGCCGGGCTGGCGGGCTTCGGCACGTCGCTGTCGCTGATCCTCGCCATCGGGGCGCAGAATGCCTTCGTCCTGCGGCAGGGGCTGCGGCGGCGACATGTGTTCTGGGTCTGCCTGTTCTGCGCGGTCTCGGACGCGGTGCTGATCGTGGCCGGGGTGCTGGGCGCCGGGCGGCTGATGGCGGCGCTGCCCTGGCTGGAGCCGGTGATGCGCTGGGGCGGGGCGCTGTTCCTGCTGGCCTATGGCGCGCGCAGCATGCTGGCCGCATGGCGCGGCGGCGGGGCCTTGCAGGCCGAGGGCGCCGCGTTGCCCGGTCTCGGCGTGACCCTTGCCACCATCGCCATGCTGACCTGGGCCAATCCGCATGTCTATCTGGATACGCTGGTGCTGATCGGGGCGATCTCGGCCCGGTTCCAGCCGGTGGAGGCCTTCGCCATCGGCGCGGTCGCGGCCTCCGGGGTGTTCTTCTTCTCGCTGGGCTATGGTGCGCGGCTGCTGGCGCCGGTCTTCGCGCGGCCCAATGCGTGGCGGGTGCTGGACGCCGGCGTGGCGCTGGTGATGTGGGCGATCGCGCTGACGCTGATCCTTGGCGGCTGACCCGTTCAGTCCACGCAGTAAAGCTCGTGCACCAGCGAGACGACGGCATGCGCCCGCCGGTCCGACAGGCGGTAAAGCCGTGCCCGCCCCTCGCGGCGCGAGGCCACCAGCCCCTGCTCGCGCAGCCGGGCCAGCTGCTGGCTGACGGCGGCCTGCCGCAGGCCCAGCAGGCTTTCCAGCTCGCTTACGGATTTCTCGCCCTCGATCAGATGGCACAGGATCTGCATCCGCGCCTCATGCGCCAGCGCCTTGATCAGGTTGGCGGCATCGGCCGCGCAGGAGGGCGCCGGGCGGCGCAGGTCGACCATCTCCGGCGGGGTGGCGGTGACGTTCATGGCTGGCCCTCCGTGGCAAGCACACCGCGCAGCCCGGCCCAGAAGCTTTCGGCGCCGGCATAGCCCTCGATCCGGGCCTGTTCCATGCCGTCGCGCAGCAGGATGAAGGTCGGCGTGACGCGCGGCCGCCCGGCCAGCGCGATGCCGTCCGGCCACGGCCCGCCGATCTCGACGATGGACAGCGGCGCGGCGCGCCCCTCGCGGCTGGCGCCGTAGGCGGGCAGCACCTCGCGCTTGAAGGCGGCGCAGAAGCCGCAGCCCTTCAGGTCCACCATGACCAGCCGCAGCCCCTGCGTGACCGGCTGGACCTGCCCGGCCAGCACCGGCACGGACGCCACCGGCAGCGCGGCCAGAAGGCCGGCGGCAAGGGCGAAGGGCAGGCTGGGACGCATCGGGACCTCGCGCTTGGGGCTGTCCGACCAGTAGACAGCCCCGTTTCATGTTAATGCAAGAATAATGCAAGCGACGCTTTGCCGCAGGCCGGTGCTTTTCCTTTCCTGCCCTTTCGCCTAACCATGATCCGCCATCTCCGCCGCGAAAGGCCCGCCATGCGTTCCGCCCCGCCCCCTTTCCCTGCCGCGCCCGACCCCGAGGCCCTGGCGGCGGCGGTGCCGGCGGGAGACCGCCGGGCGCTGGCGCGCGCGATCACGCTGGTGGAAAGCACCCGTCCCGACCATCGCGCGGCCGCCGTGCGGCTGCTGGCGGCGCTGCCCGCCGACCGGCAGGCGCTGCGCATCGGGCTGTCCGGCACGCCCGGCGTGGGAAAATCCACGCTGATCGAGGCCTTTGGCCTGATGCTGACCGAGCAGGGGCTGCGCGTGGCGGTGCTGGCGGTCGATCCCAGCTCGGCGCGCTCGGGCGGCTCGATCCTGGGCGACAAGACGCGGATGGAATTGCTGTCGCGCGACCCGATGGCCTTCATCCGCCCGTCGCCCTCCTCGGCCGAACTGGGCGGGGTAGGGCGCCGCACGCGCGAGACCGTGCGCCTGTGCGAGGCGGCCGGCTTCGACGTGGTGCTGATCGAGACCGTGGGCGTCGGCCAGTCGGAAACGCTGGTGGCCGAGATGTCGGACATCTTCGTGCTGCTGCTGGCCCCGGCCGGCGGCGACGAGTTGCAGGGCGTCAAGCGCGGCATCATGGAAATGGCCGACCTGATTCTGGTCAACAAGGCCGACGGCGCGCTGCGCGAGACCGCCCTGCGCACGGTGGCCGACTACAAGGGCGCGCTGCGGCTGCTGCGCCGGCGCCCCTACGACCCCGACCACTGGCCGCGCGCCATGCCGGTTTCCGCCGTCGAGGGCACCGGGTTGCGCAAGGCCTGGGAGGCGATGCAGGAACTGGCCGCATGGCGCCGCGAGCACGGCCATTTCGCCGCCCGCCGCGCCGAGCAGGCCCGCCAATGGTTCGAATCCGAACTGCGCCTGTCGCTGTTCGCCCGGCTGCGGCGCGAGCCGATGGCCTCCGCCATCGCCCGGCTGGGGGCCGAGGTCGAGGGCGGCCGCCTCTCGCCCGTGCAGGCGGCGGCGCAGGTCATGGCGCTGTTCGACGGGGCTGCCGATTAGACGCCCGGTTTCGCGCGCCATAGCCGGCGCCGGCGCCCTATATTGGGGGAAAGCGATGACAAGGGGGCGCGAGATGCGCGATTCGACCGAGGCCGCCCTGCCACCGGCGGCCGAGCTTTATCAGGCGCTGCTGCGGCGCGATCCCGGCTATGAGGGCCGCGCGCTGGTCGGCGTGACCTCGACCGGAATCTATTGCCGGCTGACCTGCCCGTCCCGCAAGCCCAGGGTGCAGAACTGCCGCTGGTTCCCGGACGCGCGGGCGGCCGAGGCGGCGGGGTTCCGGCCCTGCCTGCGCTGCCATCCGCGCGGAGCCGAGGCCGAGGGCGACCGACTGGTGGCGCGGCTGCTGGCGGCGCTGAACGCCGATCCGGCGCGGGTCTGGTCCGAGGCCGATCTGGCGGCGGCGGGCTATGACCCCTCGACGGTGCGCCGCGCGTTCCGGCGCCATTACGGGCGCAGCTTCCTGGCCGTGGCGCGCGAGCAGCGCCTGCGCGCCGGGGTGGAGACATTGAAGAAGGGGGCGGCGGTGATCGACGCACAACTTGATTCGGGATTCGATTCGGCCTCGGGCTTCCGGGTGGCCTTCACGCGGCTGTTCGGCCATGCCCCGCAGGCGATGAAGGGCGGGGCCGGCGCGCTGGCCGACTGGATCGACACGCCGCTGGGCGGCATGATCGCGGTGGCCGACGATGAGGCGCTGCACCTGCTGGAATTCACCGACCGCAAGGTGCTGGCCGAGGGGCTGCGCAGGCTGTCGGCGATCCTCGGCGGGCGGATCGGCCTGGGGCGCACGGCCGTCCATGATCGCATCGAGGCCGAACTGGGCGACTATTTTGCCGCCCGCTCGGGACGGTTCGCCACGCCGATCGCCCTGCACGGCACGGATTTCCAGCGCAGCGTCTGGCAGGGGCTGGTGGCGATCCCGGCCGGCGAGACCCGCAGCTATGCCCAGCTTGCCGCGGCGGTGGGCCGGCCGCGCGCGGTGCGGGCGGTGGCGGCCGCGAATGCCAACAACCGGCTGGCGGTGATCGTGCCCTGCCATCGGGTCATCGGCTCGGACGGGTCGCTGACCGGCTATGCCGGCGGGCTGTGGCGCAAGCAGAAGCTGATCGAGATCGAGCGCAAGCTGGCCTGATGTGGCTTGACAAGGCGGGCGGCTGGCCCTAGGGAACGTGACGGATTTTTCGGGCGCTGCCTCGCGGCGCCCTTTCACTTTCCGGGACGGGCCGCCGCGCACCCGGTGACTGCAACGAAGGATACACCCATGTCGCGCGTCTGCGAACTGACCGGCAAAGGCCCGATGACGGGCAACAAGATCAGCCACGCCAACAACAAGACCCGCCGCCGCTTCCTGCCCAACCTCAACGATGTCAGCCTGATGTCGGAGGCGCTGGGCCGCAGCTATTCGCTGCGCATCTCGGCCCACGCGCTGCGCTCGGTCGATCATCGCGGCGGTCTGGATGCGTTCCTGGCCAAGGCCAAGGATTGCGAGCTGTCGGATCGCGCCCTGCAAATCAAGCGCGACATCGCCAAGGCCGCCAACGCCTGAGGCGAATCGGTTCCGGTTCCGAAAGCCCCGCGCCTTGCGCGGGGCTTTTGCATTTCGGGGAGGCGGCGGCTTGCTCCGCCCCCGAGGTTGCTCCGGCGTCGGGGCATGTCTTCCGCGAGGTCCGCGAATGCGCTCAAAGCTGCTCCTTGCCGTTCCTGCTGCCTGCATCGTGGCAGGCGGCGGCTATGGCGTGATCAAATGGCGTTCGCACCTGAAACAGGAGGCCGTGCAGGAAGCCTTGCTGACCGAGGTCATCAGACAGATTGCGTCGCAATGCATCCCCCAGGCAAAGCGCAATCCAATGGTGAGGGACGACGGTGGGGCGGTCATATCCGAAAGATATTGTGCTTGCGCAGCCGAGCCACCGGCGAGGATGATCGTGGAAAATATGCTCGCCGCTCGGGCCGCAGGCACGGGAATGCCGGAATCCATGCAGGCTTACGGCGCTTTGCCTGACCGGGCGGCGGACGTGTCCCCGGAGGTGTGGGAATGCCACGACCGGATTTCCCCGGAGGAGATGGCGCGGCGCCTGTCCGCGCCGCTTGCGCGGGGCTTTTGAATTTTCCCGCAAGGTGCATGCTGGACCCATGACCGTCACCCTGCGCCCCGCCACCGATTCCGACCGCGACCCCATCGCCGCGATCTGGCATGCCGGGGCCAGCCTGCCCGGCGTCGGCCCGCCCGTCATGCCAGGCCGCGAGGAGCTGCGCCGCCGCCTCGACGCGGAAATGGCCGCCGGCTGGCAGGTGACGCTGGCCGAGATCGCGGGCGAGACCGTGGGCTTCCTCGCCATCCATCCCGCGCAGCGCCTGCTGGCCGAACTGTTCCTCGACCCCGCGCATCTGCATCGCGGCATCGGCAGGCTGTTGCTGGACCACGCGAAATCCGCCATGCCGCGCGGATTCTCGCTGTTCACCACCGCCGCCAATGCCCGCGCCCGGCATTTCTACGAACGCGAGGGGCTGGTGGTCGCCAATGCCGGCCGCCACCCGCGCGCCGGGCATCCGGTGATCTGGTATGAATGGCGCGGGATCAGGTGATGCCGTGCCGTTTCAGCACCGCCTCCTCGTCGCCCGAGATCCAGCCGAACACCCGCGCCCGCCCCTCCAGCACCTGCACCAGGTAATGCACCTCGAAATCGACCACGGTTTCGGGCAGGTCGGGCCGTGCATATTCCGCCCGCCAAGCCACATGCGCCAGGCAATGCAGCCCGTCGATGGGCGACAGGCGCAGATTGCGGATGCGCATGGCGCGCGTGCCGATGGCGCGATAGCGGGCGTAGCCCTGCGCCATCGCCGCGCTCATCCCGGCGTCGTTCTTCCCCGCCCGCACACCGAGGGGCGAGGCGGCGATCATCTCCTCCGCGTAAAGCGCGGCGAGTTCGGCAGGGTCCACCGCGCCCGCCAATCCCTGCGCGAACAGGGATTCATAGCGGTGGAACAACGCCCGGACGGCGGCTTCCATGTCAGGAGGGACGCTTGGCATCGGACATCAGCCGCGTGATCTCGGCCCCCGGCAGCGCGGTTTGCGCATAGGTGAAGGTGCCGGCCTCGCGCACCTCGCGCGCGGCCTGCATCAGTCCGGCCAGCGCCGCGCGCGCGAACGAGCCGCCGACGCTGATCCGCCGCACCCCGGCCGCGGCCAGTTCTGCCACCGACCAGACCGGGCCGGACAGGCCCATGACCACGTTCACCGGCCGGTCCACCGAGGCGCAGACCCGGCGGATCGCCGCCAGATCGGGCAGGCCCGGCGCATAGAGGACATCCGCCCCCGCCGCCGCGAAAGCTTGCAGGCGGGTGATGGTATCGTCCAGATCGGGGCGGCCCCAAAGGAAATTCTCGGCCCGCGCGGTCAGCAGGAAGGGCAGGCCGCGCGCGGCCTCCGCCGCCGCGCGCACCCGTTCGACCGCCAGCGGAAGGTCGTGGATGGGCGCGTCGGGATCGCCCGTCGCATCCTCGACCGAGCCGCCGACCAGCCCTGTGCCGCAGGCCAGCCGCACCGTCTCGGCACAGGTTTCGGGGGCGGTGCCGAAGCCATCCTCCAGATCCGCCGAGACCGGCAGGTCGGTCGCCGCGACGATTTCCGCCGCATTGGCAAGGATTTCGTCGCGGGTCAGCGCAGCGAAGGAATCGCGCTTGCCGCGCGAGAACGCATAGCCGGCGCTGGTGGTCGCCAGCGCCTCGAACCCCAGGCTGGCCAGCAGCCGCGCCGAGCCGCCATCCCACGGATTCGGAATGACGAAAGCCCCCTTCCGCGCATGCAGGGCCTTGAACGCCGCGAATCTGGTGGCCTGGTCCGTCATGCGCCCATCTGGAACCAACCGCCCCGCCATGTCCAGAACAAATTGCGAACAATTTTCATTATTCGAGGCGAAATGCCGCGTTACGGGGCAGGTGTCCTCTGCTATGGTCGCGGCATGGCCGTGCTGTTCCGCCTCTCGCTGATCCTGATCTTCCTCGCCTCCGGCATCGCGCTGGGCGCGGCGCGGGGGCAGTTGCGGGTGGCGGGGGCGGTGGTGCTGTGCGCGGGCGAGGCCGTGCAGGTGCAACTGGTGGACGTGCGCGGCCAGCCGGTCAAGCGCACCCATATCTGCCCCGACATGGCGCTGTCGCTGATGGCGGCGGTGGCCCCGCCCGCGCCCGATATGGCGGTGCGGCAAGGCGGGGCGCGGGGCCTTGATCCGGTGCCTGCGGCGATGCCGGCATCGGGCTGGCAGGGCATGGATGCGCGGGCGCGGGGGCCGCCGGTTCCGGTCTGATTTCCCTTTGAAACCAGATCGTAACGAAAGGATACCCCATGAAGACGACCCTTTTCGCCGCCGTGGCGGTGGCGCTGCCTGTGGCCGCCTCGGCCGGCGACATCACCGTGCGCGACGCCTATCTGCGCTCCTCCTCCGCCATGAGCGGGGCGGGATTCATGCAGATCGACAATGCCGGCGCCGCGGATTGCCGGCTTGCCGCGGTCTCGACCCCGGCCGCCGGCAAGGCCGAGCTGCACACCCATGTCGACGAGAACGGGATGATGAAGATGGTGCAGGTGCCGGAGGGCTTCACCATCCCCGCCGGCGGCCATTTCGCGCTGGAACGCGGCGGGCCGCATGTGATGCTGATGGGCCTGACCGCGCCGCTGGAGCCGGGGGCGGAGGTCGCGCTGACCCTCGATTTCGGGGATTGCGGGCAGGTCGAGGTGACGGCGCCCGTGGACAACGACCGCAAGCCCGAGGGTGCGGCGGGGCATTGAGGCGGATCAGCCGTCGCGAAAGGCGGCGGCGGCCCGGATCAGCGCCAGCGCCTGCGGGCCGGCGGTCTCGGCCATGCGCGCGGTGCCGGCGGCATTGGCATGCAGCCCGTCCGCTTGCAGCAGGGCGGCGCGGGCGGGGCCGTCCTCGGCCCTGATCCCGGCATAGAGGTCGGGGACCAGCAGGCAGCCATGCCGCTCGGCAAGGCGCGGCCAGATCGCATCCCAGCCGGCGCGGAAATCCTCGCTGCCGCCGACCGCGGCGAGGCCCATCAGCAGCACCGGGCGCCCGCCCCGTCCGGCGCGGGTCAGGATGGCGTCCAGATTGGCCTCGGCCTTCCGGGCCGACCAGCCCAGCAGCATGTCGTTGGCGCCGATCTCGACCATTGCCGCATCGGCACGGCGGCGCAGGGCCGGACCGATGCGCACCCGGCCGCCATAGCTGGTATCGCCGCTGATCGCGGCGATTCGGAAGCGGAAGGGCGGGGCGCCGGCGGCCCTGAGCCATGCGGAGAGCCGCGCGGGAAAATGGTCGCGCGGCGGCAGGCCGAAGCCCGCCATCAGGCTGTCGCCGAAGCCGAGGATGCGCAGGGGCGGGGCTTCGGTCTGCGGCCGCGCGGGCGGGCGGGGTTCCTGCGCCCTGCCTCGGGTGGCGAGGCAGGCGGCGGCGCCCAGCAGGAGCGCGCGGCGCGCGGGGTTCATCGCGCCCTCCGGCAGGAGGCGCCGAAGGCGCGTGCCGGCACGCATCCTGCGGGATCGGGCGGGGCGGCCGTGCCCGAAAACGTCGGTTCGGCGTCTGTCATCGGGACCACCGGGCGCGGGCGCCGGGCAGGCCGGCGGGTCTGCATCGCGCCTTCGCCCTGGCGGGCAGCCCCGAAGCCGCCGGCGGCGGTCGGGTGCGTGCCGGCACGCACCCCCCGCGGGGGGCGGCCCCGCCCCTCACCGGAACCGCCGCAGCCGCAGCGCGTTGCCGACCACGAAGACCGAACTGAGCGCCATCGCCCCCGCGCCCAGCATCGGCGACAGCTGCGGGCCGCCGAAGGGCACCAGCACCCCCATCGCCACCGGGATCAGCAGCACGTTGTAGCCGAAGGCCCAGATCAGGTTCTGGCGGATGTTGCGCATCACCGTCCGGCTCAGCCGCACAGCATCCGCCACCGCGGAAGGCCGGTCGCCCATCAGCACCGCGTCGGCGGTCTCGATGGCGACATCGGTGCCGGTGCCGATGGCAATGCCGGTTTCCGCCGCCGCCAGCGCCGGGGCGTCGTTGATGCCGTCGCCCACGAAGACCGTGCCGGCGCCCATCGCGCGGATCGCGTCCAGCTTGCCCTCGGGCCGGGTATTGCCGCGCACCATGTCGATGCCCAGCTGCCGGCCCACCGCCTCGGCCGTGGCCTGCGTATCGCCCGAGATCATCGCGGTTTTCAGGCCCAGATCATGTAGGGCCTTGACGGCATGGACGGAATCCTCGCGGATCGGGTCCGAAAGCCCGATCGCCGCGACCGAAGCCCCGTCCACCGCCAGCAGCACCGGCGTGCCGCCGTCGCGGGCGATCGCCTCCGACTGCGCCAGCAGGTCGGGGGCCACATCCACCCCGGCCTCCTCCAGGGCCGAGCGGTTGCCGATCAGCACCGCGCGGCCATCGACCAGGGCCTTGTGGCCGCGCCCGGTCAGGGCCTCGGCCTCGCTGGCCGGGGGGATCGCCACGCCCTCGGCCTTCGCCGCCGCAAGGATCGCCACGGCCAGCGGATGCTCGGATTGCGCCTCGGCCCCGGCGGCGAGGCGCAGGGCCTCGGTCCGGTCGAAGCCCGGCACCACGGCAAGGCTGGTCATGGCCGGCGCGCCCTCGGTCAGGGTGCCGGTCTTGTCGAAGGCGACGATGCGGGCCTCGGCCAGCCGTTGCAGGGCCTCGCCGCGCCGGAACAGCACGCCCAGCTCCGCGCCGCGCCCGGTGCCGACGAGGATCGAGACCGGCACCGCCAGCCCCATCGCGCAGGGACAGGCGATGATCAGCACCGAAATCGCCGCCACCAGCGCATGCGACAGGCGCGGCTCGGGACCGAAGGCCAGCCAGACCAGCAGCGTCAGCACCGCCAGCGCGATCACCGCCGGCACGAAGATGCGGGTGACGCGATCCACCAGATCCTGCACCGGCAGCCGCGCGGCCTGCGCGGATTCCACCATCTCGACGATCCGGGCCAGCGCCGTGTCGGCGCCCACCGCCTGCACGCGGTAGGCCAGCACGGAACTGCCGTTCACGGTGCCGCCGGTGACGGCATCGCCGCGCGTCTTGGTCACCGGCACCGGCTCGCCCGTCAGCATGGATTCGTCCACGGCGCCGCGCCCCTCGACCACCACGCCATCGGCGGCCACCCGCGCGCCGGGCAGCAGGCGCAGCACGTCGCCGGGGCGCAGGTCGGCCACGGCCACGGTTTCCGTATTGCCATCGGGCAGCACGCGCTCGGCCTCCGCCGGCGCCAGCTCGACCAGCCGGCGGATCGCCTCGCCGGCGCGGCCGCGGGCGCGCGCCTCCAGCCAGCGGCCCAGCAGGATCAGGGTGACGATGACGACGGCGGCCTCGAAATAGATATGCTCGCCGCCGTCGGGCAGCGCATCCGGCGCGAAGGTCGCCACGGTGGAATAAAGGAAGGCCGCGCCGGCGCCCAGCGCGACCAGGCTGTTCATCTCGGGCGCGCCGCGCAGCAGGGCCGGGATGCCGATGGTGAAGAAGCGCCGCCCCGGAAAGGCCAGCACGATGGCGGTCAGGATGAATTGCGGGATGCGCACCGCCTCGACCGGCAGCAGCCAGTAAAGATAGTGGTGGAAGGGCGGATAGAGATGGCCGCCCATCTCGACCACGAAGATCGGCAGGGTCAGGACGGCGGCGAGGATCAGGTCGCGCTTCAGCCCGGCGATCTCCTTCGCGGCGCGGGCGGCGAGGTCGGGCGCGTTGCTGCGCCCCGCCTCGGCCGGCTCGGCGCCATAGCCGGCGCGGGAGACGGCCTCGACCAGCATGGCCGGCGCCAGCCCGGCATGGCGCACGGTGGCCGTGGCGGTGGCGAGGTTCACATGCGCCTCGGCCACGCCGGGCACGGCGGCCAGCGCCCGCTCGACCTTGCCGGCGCAACCGGCGCAGGTCATGCCGGTGACGGTCAGGCGGGTGTCGTAAAGCTCGGCCGGGTAGCCGGCGGCTTCAAGTGCGGCGACCGCGGCGGGAAAGGCGGCGCCGTCCACGGTGAAGCTGGCGCGCTTGGTGGCGAGGTTCACGCGCGGCTCGGCCACGCCGGGCACGGCGGCAAGCGCGCGCTCGACCCGGCCGGCGCAGGCGGCGCAGCTGATGCCGGAGACGGGCAGCGAAACCGCGTTGCCGGCTGGTTCAGTAAGGGAATCCATGATGTCGTCCTGTTCCGATGCGTCTGGGTTGGGGCATGGAAGCAGGACAGGGCGGGGCCTGTGGCCGGTTCGGGGCCGCGCGCGCCAACATGCGCGGATCGGGCAGGGGCAGCGCATGCGGCGCTGGATGCGCCGGGTGCAGCGCCGCGCCGGGCAGCGCCGGGCGGGCGAGGCCGGGGCGCGCGCCGATATGGCAGCGACAGCCGCGGCCGCCCCGGCCCCGGCAGCGGAAGGCCGGGCGGGTGGGCGCCTTGCGCGAATGCGCGGAAGGATGCTGGCGCGGGCTGGTCTGGGCATGACTGCACATGCCTGTGACATGGGTGCGCCCCGGCGCCAAGTCAAGCGGCGCCTCGCCGCCCCACGCGGCTTTCAGTTGAAGCGGCCGCGCAAAGCCGGTATTTCCTGCATCAAGCCCTGAAAGGAACGACGCCATGAACCGCCGCGAGCTTCTTGCCCTGTCGCTTTTCGCCGTCCCGGTGCTGATGACGGCGCCCTCGGCCCTGCTGGCCGCCCCTGCCGCCGCGCCCGCCGACCCCTATCAGCCGGTCGAGGTCTCTATCCGCCCCGGCTTCGAGGTCGGCTCCATCGTCGTGGTTTCGAAGGATTTCTTCCTTTACCATATCATCGCGCCGGGCAAGGCGATCCGTTACGGCATTGCGGTCGGCACCGCCGAACTGGTCTGGAAGGGCCGCGCCACCGTCGGCCGCAAGACCGAATGGCCCAGCTGGCGCCCCACCCCGGAGATGGTCGAGCGCAACCCCGGCGCCTATGCGAAATATGCCGATGGCATGCCCGGCGGCCCCGGCAACCCGCTGGGCGCGCGGGCGCTTTATCTCTACGACGCGCGCGGCAACGACACCGCCATCCGCATCCACGGCACGACCGAGCCTGGCTCCATCGGCCGCGCGGTGTCCAACGGCTGCCTGCGCATGCGCAACGAGGCGGTGATGGCCCTTTACGAGCAGGTTCCCGTCGGCACCCCGGTCTACGTCTATTGATCCCGCGCCTGGTGCTGGATTCGGTCGGCGCGCCCCTGCGCGCCGGCTTTGACGCGATCATCGACGTGCGGTCCCCGGCCGAATTCGCCCAGGACCACCTGCCCGGCGCCGTCAACCTGCCGGTGCTGGACGATGCCGAGCGCGCCCGCGTCGGCACCATCTACAAGCAGATAGCCCCCTTCGAGGCCCGCAAGCTGGGCGCCGCGCTGGTCGCCGCCAATGCCGCGCGCCATATCGCCGGGCCTCTGGCGGGGCATGGCGGCGGCTGGCGGCCGCTGGTCTATTGCTGGCGCGGCGGCCAGCGGTCGGGATCGTTCGCCACCATTCTGGCACAAATCGGCTGGCGGGTGGCGCTGGTCGAGGGCGGCTACAAAAGCTGGCGCCGGCTGGTGGTGGACCGGATGCAGGCCGGCCCGATGCCGCGCCTGCTGGTGCTGGACGGCAATACCGGCAGCGGCAAGACGGCGATCCTCGGCGCGCTGGCCCGGCGCGGGGTGCAGGTGCTGGACCTTGAGGCGCTGGCCAACCACCGCGGCAGCCTGTTCGGCGCCATGCCGGGCGGGCAGCCGGCGCAGGCGATGTTCGAGGGGCGGCTGGCGCTGGCGATCGAGGCCCTTGACGCCTCGCGCCCGGTGGTGGTCGAGGCCGAAAGCTCGCGCATCGGGGCGCTGAACCTGCCGCGCGCGGTCTGGGCGGCGCTGATCGCGGCGCCGCGCATCCGTATCGAGGTGCCGCTGGCCGAGCGCGCCCGCTTCACGGCGGCGACCTATGACGAGATCACCGCCGACCCGGCGGCGGCCGAGGCGGCGCTGGACCGGATGGCCCGCCTGCATTCCCGCGAGGTGCTGGAGGGGTGGCGCGCGATGGCCCGTGCCCGCGACTGGGCCGGGCTGGCCGAGGCGCTGATGCGCGCGCATTACGATCCCCGCTATGCCAGGCACCGCAGCCGCCATGCGGCGGCCGAGCGCGCCGTGCTGGCCGTGCCGCGCCTGGATACGGCCGGGCTGGCGGAGGCGGCGGCGCGGATCGAGGCGGTGGCGGCCGGGCTGGACCTGCCGGCGCGCGAGCCGGTCGCGGACAGGGCGGGGCGATAGGCGGGCGGTTCCCGTTCAGGCGGCGGCGGGGCGCAAGGTGCGCATCATTCGGCCCCGTTCCGTCCCGCCTCTAAAGCCCGTCGCGCAGCGCCCGGCGCAGGATGCGGGCCAGCTTTTCCGCGCCCAGCGGCGCCATCGCCTTGGTATGGGCGTGGCTGAGGGCCTCGTCCGACATGCCGGCGGCCATGTTGGTGATCACGGACAGGGCGGCCACGGTCATCCCCAGGAAGCGCGCCAGGATCACCTCGGGCACGGTGGACATGCCGACGGCATCGGCGCCCAGCACCCGCGCGGCGCGGATCTCGGCCGGGGTCTCGAAACTGGGACCCGAGAACCAGCAATACACCCCTTCCGGCAGCGCCAGCCCTTCGGCCAGGGCCGCGCGTGCCAGCGCGCGCCGCATCTCCGGGTTATAGGCATCGGCCATTGCGGTGAAGCGGGC
This sequence comes from uncultured Paracoccus sp., assembly GCA_934533075.1. Taxonomy (GTDB): domain Bacteria; phylum Pseudomonadota; class Alphaproteobacteria; order Rhodobacterales; family Rhodobacteraceae; genus Paracoccus. The sequence continues at coordinate 1,411 of CAKTBJ010000036.1, read as the reverse complement.
CTCGGAACCCTCTCCGATCAGGGGGTTGCGCCCGGTCAGGTTGATATGGTCGGCAATGGCCATCACCGATCCCGGCCCGATGTCGGGCCGGCACGACCCGGCGGCATTGGTCAGGATCAGCCGCCGGCACCCCAGATCGCGCAGGGTCTCCAGCACCGGGCGCATCACATCGGCGCGGCCGTCCTCATAGTAATGCGCGCGGCCGGCCAGCACGGCGAGGCGGCGGCCCTCCAGCGTGCCGACGACCAGCTTCGGGACATGGCCCGACACCCCCGCCGCCGGAAAGCCGTCGAGGTCGGCATAGGGGATCGCCACCCCGTCCACCGCCTCCGCCAGCCCGGCCAGGCCCGAGCCGAGGATCAGCGCCGCCGCCGGTGCGGCACCGCCGGCGCGGGCGCGGATCAGGTCAGCGTTCCTTGACATAAGGCTCTCCTCCGGCGCGGGGCGGGATGGCGCGGCCGACGAAGCCGGCAAGGATCACCACCGTCAGGATATAGGGCAGGGCGCTCATGAAGGCCGAGGATACCACCAGCCATTCGCGCACCCAGCCGACCCAGCCCGCCGGCAGCAGGTCCAGCAGCCAGCGGGGCAGCAGCATGGTCGCGTCGAAGCTGGGCCAGCGGTTGGCCACCGCCTCGAACAGCGCGAACAGGAAGGTGGCGCCCAAGGCCCACCACGGCCGCCATTTGGCGAAGATCAGCGCCGCCAGCGCGATGAAGCCGCGCCCGGCGGTCATGTTGGCGACAAAGCCGGCATTCAGCCCGGTCGCCATATAGGCCCCGGCCATGCCGCACAGCGCGCCGCAGATCAGCACGGCGGCATGGCGCAGCCCGTTCACCGACACGCCGGCGGTATCGACCGAGGCCGGATTCTCGCCCACCGCCCGCAGTCGCAGCCCGAAGCGGGTGCGGTAAAGCAGCCACCACGTCGCCGGCACGCAGGCCAGCGCCAGATAGACGAGGATGTTATGGCCCGAAACCACCTCGGCATAGAGCGGTCCCAGCACCGGCACCGGCCGCAGGGTCTCGACCCCCGGCAGGGTCAGCGGGTTGAAGCGGCCGTCGCCGGTCAGCGAGGGCGTGCGCCCGCCCAGCCCGAACCACGCCTGCCCCACCAGCACCGTCAGCCCGGCGGCCAGCATGTTGATGGCCACCCCGGAAATCAGCTGGTTGCCGCGAAAGGTGATCGAGGCCACGCCATGCACCAGCGCCATCGCCATCGCGCCGCCGATCCCGGCCGCCAGCCCCAGCCAGGCATTGCCCGTCACCGCCGCCACAGCCGCCGAGGTGAAGGCGGCGATCAGCATCTTGCCCTCCAGCCCGATGTCGAACACGCCCGAGCGTTCGGAATAGAGGCCCGCCAGACAGGCCAGCAGCAGCGGCACCATCAGCCGCATCGAACTGTCGAGGAT
>CAKTBJ010000035.1 GCA_934533075.1 uncultured Paracoccus sp. | reverse complement strand
GCCGCGCGGCGACGGAACGGGCATGCGCGGCAAAGCCCTCGGCCACGGCCAGCCGCATGGCCGCCGGCCCGATCCGCGACAGCGATTCGGGGGTCAGCCGCGCCAGGGTGGTGCGCTTGAGGAAGTCCATCACCGACAGGCCGGAGGAAAACCGCGCCGAGCGCGCTGTGGGCAGGACATGGTTCGGGCCGGAGACGTAATCCCCCGCCGCCTCGGGCGTCCAGGCGCCCAGGAAGATCGCCCCGGCATGGCGGATGCGCGCCGCCAGCGCGTCGGGATCGGTGACGCACAGTTCCAGATGCTCGGGCGCCAGCCGGTCCGACAGCGCGGCGGCCTCCGCGAGGTCGCGGCACAGGATCACCGCGCCGTGGCGGTCCCAGCTTTCCCCGGCGATGGCGGCGCGGGGCAGGGTGGGGATCAGCCGGTCCACCGCATCGGCCACCGCGCGGGCCAGGTCGGCGTCGGGTGTGATCAGGATGGATTGCGCGTCGGCGTCGTGCTCGGCCTGCGCCATCAGGTCCAGCGCCAGCCAGTCGGCATTCTGCGCGCCCTCGGCGATGACCACGACCTCGGAGGGACCGGCGATCATGTCGATGCCCACCTTGCCGAAGACCTGCCGCTTGGCGGCGGCCACATAGGCGTTGCCCGGCCCGGTGATCTTGTCCACGGGGCGGATGCTCTCGGTCCCGTAGGCCAGCGCGGCGATGGCCTGGGCGCCGCCGATGCGATACACCTCGTCGACGCCGGCGAGGTCGCAGGCCGCCAGCACCAGCGGGTTGACGCCGCCGTCGCGGGTGGGCACGCAGACCACCAGTCTGCGCACCCCGGCCACCCGCGCCGGCACCGCGTTCATCAGCACCGAGGAGGGATAGCTGGCCTGCCCGCCGGGCACGTAGAGGCCGACCGAATCGATCGCGCCCCACCGCCAGCCCAGATCGGCGCCGGCCTCGTCGGTCCACATATGGTCCGCCGGCATCTGCGCCCGGTGATAGGCGCGGATGCGGTCGGCGGCCAGTTCCAGCGCCGCGAGATCGGCTTGCGAGACCGCGCGCCGGGCGGCGGCGATCTCCTCCGCGGCGATGCGCAGCGTGCCGGGGGTCAGGTGCAGGCGGTCGAATTGCCCGGTCAGGGCGATCAGCCCGGCATCGCCGTCGCGGCGCACCTGGGCGATGATCCCGGCCACGGCCTCGCCGACATCGGCGGCATCCTCGCGCTTCATGGCCAGCAGCGCCTCGAAGGCGGCCGGGAAATCCGCGTCCTGGGTCGAGAGGGTGACGGGCATGGCGGGCCTCGCTTCTGGGTCTGGGGCAGACAGTTAGTCCATCGCGCCGGCGCATGGAAGGCCGGAGCGCGGCCGCCGGACCCGGCATGGCGACCGCTGCGGCTCATCGTGCGCGCATGGGAGGCCGGTTTCCGGCGGTGGCGGAGGCTGTGGAATGCGGCAGCCGGTTCATCGCGCGGCTGCGTGGAGGGCCGGGCCTGGTGGTGATCCGCGGCGTGGCCGTCCATGCGGAAGGGGCGGGCGAAGAGGCCGTCGAGGCCCCTTCGCCCGCGGCGGCATGCGCCGCAGCCGCTATGCGTGGCGGGCGTGGCGGCCTGAAGGCAGTGCGACCGGGGGGGGGGCAAGGGGGAGTGCCGCACCCATGCCTCGCGCCCTGTCCGGTGCGCCCCGGCGAGGCGCGCGATGCGTTTCGATCGGAAAGGTGCCGCGACCGCCACGGCGCGGGCTGGCGGCCTGGCAAGGGGCATGGAGGCCGGCGCAGGCCGGCGGGGCCGGAAGCGGCCTCGACGGCCGCTTCCGGCCCTTTCCCCGAGAGGGGCGCGGATTATTCGGGGTGGCGCGGCACCCTGCCCGAGGGCGCCGCATAGGCCGCCGTCACGTCGCGCAGGTCGAGATTGATCGATTCGGCCTCCACCGCGATCTGCCCGTCGCCGGCAAAGATCAGCGCCAGCCGGCCGGTCCCGTCCTCGCCCGGCTGCCAGTCCAGCGACAGCAGCGACAGGACCAGTTCGCGGTCGCCCTGGTCGAAGCCCTCGCTGCGCACCGCCATCGCGTCCCCGACCAGCAGCAGCGCCCGCACCCGTTCCGCCGGGGCGCGGCCCTCGGCGATGGCCGGGTCCTCCCAGCGGAAGCGGTTGACCAGCAGCGCCAGCCGCCGCGCGCCCCTGTCGAAGGCGATGTCGGAGACCGACAGAACCGCATCCTGCACCATGGCCGAGATCACCCGCAGGTCGTCCGGATCGGCGGCACCCAGATGCAGCGGTGCCGGGTCCGCATCGGCAAAGCGCGCGTCAGTCATGGGAGGTCTCCTGCGGCGGCGCCGCGACCGCCTGTCCTGCCTTCGGGCCATGCGCCGGCCGATGCGGCAGCGGGCGGGCATTCGGGTGGCGCGCGTCAGCCATGAACCACCTCCAGCGTCACCGGCGCGGGCTGGGCGCCCTCGCGCACCCGCTCGATGCGGGCGCCGACGGCGGACAGCTTGGCCTCCACCTGCTCATAGCCGCGATCCAGGTGATAGACGCGGCTGACCACGGTCTCGCCCTCCGCCGCCAGCCCGGCCAGGATCAGGCTGACCGAGGCGCGCAGGTCGCTGGCCGTGACCGGGGCGCCCTTCAGCCGCTCGACCCCGTGGACGGTGGCGCGGCCGCCATGCACCTCGATCCGCGCGCCCATGCGGTTCAGCTCCGGCGCGTGCATGAAGCGATTCTCGAAGATGGTTTCCTCCAGCGTGCTGGTGCCCTCGGCGGTGCACAGCAGCGCCATCATCTGCGCTTGCAGATCGGTGGGGAAGCCGGGGAAGGGCGCGGTGGTCACGTCCACCGCCCGGATGCGGCCGTTCTTGCGGCTGACCCGCAACCCGCGCGCGGTTTCCTCGACGGCGATGCCGGCCTCGTCCAGCTTTTCGGCAAAGGCGGCCACCAGGTCCAGCCGCCCGCCGAGGCATTCCACGCTGCCGCCGCAGATCGCCGGCGCCAGCATGTAGGTGCCCAGCTCGATCCGGTCGGTGATCACCGGATGCGTGGCGCCATGCAGCCGGTCCACCCCCTGGATGGTGATGGTCGATGTGCCGTCGCCCTCGATCTGCGCACCCATGCGGCGCAGGCAGATGGCGAGGTCGACGATCTCCGGCTCCCGCGCGGCGTTGTTGATGACGGTGGTGCCGCGGGCCAGCGTGGCGGCCATCAGGATGTTTTCCGTGGCGCCGACCGAGGGGAAGGCCAGGTCGATCACCGCCCCCCGCAGCCCGCGCGGCGCCTTGCCGTGGTAATAGCCCGATTGCAGGTCGAAGCTGGCGCCCATCTTTTCGAGGCCGAAGAAATGCAACTCCATCGGCCGCGTGCCGATATTGCAGCCGCCGGGCAGCGAGACCACGGCTTCGCCCGCCCGCGCCAGCAGCGGCCCCAGCACCAGGTTCGAGGCCCGCATCTTGCGCACGATCTCGTAATCCGCGGTGTGTCCGGTCAGCGCATGCGAGGACATGATCTGGACCTTGCCGTCGTTGAGCTGCGTGACCTCGGCCCCGAGGCTGCGCAGCAGCGCGGTCATGGTGCCCACGTCCGACAGGCGCGGGGCATTGGTCAGCGTCAGCGGCTCCTCGGTCAGCAGGGTGGCGGGCATCAGCGTGAGGCAGGCATTCTTCGCCCCCGCGATGGGAATTTCGCCATGCAGCTCTCCGCCGCCCCGAACGATGATCTTGTCCATTATGCCTTGTCCTCGTGATCGGCCGTATCGTCCCGCCGCGCCTGTTCGCCGGCGCGTGCGCGGGCCTGCTGCTTGCGCCGGTGCAGGTTGGCGCGCAGGGCCTCGGCGAGGCGCGCGGCCTTGTCGGCTGCCGCCTTGGCATTGTCCCGGCCGGGATTGTTGGTCTTGCTGCTCATGCAGGGCTGTTTAGCGGCCCGCGCGCCATGCGTCCAGAACGGCGGCAGGGGGCGGCGGGGGCATCGGCGGAAAAAGATGAAATCAGGGCTTGCAGGCGGCGGCGGCTTTCTCTAGATCGGCCCGCGAAGTGCTGTGGTAGCTCAGTGGTAGAGCACTCCCTTGGTAAGGGAGAGGTCGAGAGTTCAATCCTCTCTCACAGCACCATTTTTTCTTGTTCAATTTCAAATTGTTGGATGCTGTCAGGAGCTTGAGCCTGCTTTGGTGCCACGCCGATGTGCCCAATTGTTCTTGCAGATGGCGCGTCCTTCCGAGCTTCTCCGCACCGGCGCTTATTAGTTCCGGCAGCGTGTTCCGGCTGATCTTCACGCGGTTCTTGGCGGCAGGACGGTGAGTCGGTCGCTGTGCACCGAGGACCCCGAGGAGGTGCGCAGGCAATCGCCGATCTGGGTCCTGCGTTGCGGCAGGCCCGAGCCGATGCCTCGCAGGGCAATCGTCGCGCTGTCGGGGCTGGTTGGCATCGCGCCAGACCGAGCCGGGCGGGCCGGAGGTATGGCGGAAGACGCCGGCACGGCTGGACCGCGTGGTATCAGTGCCCGATGGCCGGGAACGCCGGTATCGCCGTCATGTTGACCGGAGCATGGCATCGCCACCGACCCCGTGAGCCGCCAGAGGTCGCTTGAGGAAACCGACAGGGCGTTTCCGTCAACTCGTTCGCCAATGGCGATTACAGCCGCGACCCCAAGGCCAACCGCTTCTTGTCCGTCGCGATGTGCCCGGCAAGACCACCTTGGGGGATCCGTTCAAGCTTTGGCGACGGGACAACGTTTCGGCGGATCGGGCGGCGAAGGCCCTGCCTGCGTCATCCTCGGTCATGCCGCGCGATCCGGAGGATCAACTGCGCGATCGCACATGCCGCAGCCATGACAAGCGCCGCAGCCGGCGCCGGGATGCCGCAAGGCGTGGCGCAGATCACCACCTGCACGCAGCCGTATGGCCCGGCTGCCGGAGCATCGCGGCGCGGCGGTCGCGCTGGAACCGCCGTCGGCGGCTGGCGGCGCGCTGCTGCGGCACGCTGCGGACGATCGCGAAAGAGGCGGCCGGCATCCCGGCGTCGCTTGCGCCCGTCACCGACCGGTATCGCCGCGGACCGGTCTTGCCGCCAGTCCGCCCCGCTCGGACCCAACCGGCTGCGCAAGGGCGGTGCCCCGCCATGACCCCATATCCTACCGGGACATGACGAATGTGTCTGCCTCCTCGTCGCTGGCGGCCCAGATCTTCAGCCGCCGGGAAAGCTCGTCGAGGAACAGCCGGCCGGCCACAAGCAGCGATTTCTTGTTGCGATACATGGCGTAGACCGTCACGTCGCGCGGCTTGCACCCCGGCAGCACCACCCGTAGCAGCCCCTGTTGCTTCATCTCGCCCGTCAGCCGCACGGGCAGCCGCGCCATGCCGAGGCCGCGGATCGCCGCCTCGCGGGCGATCAGCATGTTGTTGGTGACCAGCCGCGCCACCACCGGCAGTTCCACCTCGACCTGCTGCGGCGTCTCCACCAGCCATTTGGTTTGCGTCGGCTCGTTCCACCAGCCGATGGCCGAGCGTCCCGACAGGTCCGCCACGCCGGTGATCGGGCCGCCGGCCTCGATCCATTCCGGCGCGGCGACGATCTCATAGCTGATATCGACCAGGCGCCGGGCGATCATCTCGGAGGCGGGCAATTCGTTGCGTGTGATTTGCAGGATGATGTCGTAACCGTCATTGGCCGGAAACCGCGCGCCGTCCATCGTGTCGATGGTGATCAGCACATCGGGATTGCGCCGCGCGAAATCGACGCAGAACGAGCCGACGACCAGCGTGGTCAGGCCGCCCGGACAGGCCACGCGCAGGCGGCCCCGCGGCTTGCGCAGCGCGTAATGGGCCAGTTGCAGGGCGGCCTCGCTCTCCTGCCGGATGGAAGCGCCGTGCCGCGCCAGCTCCAGGCCGATGGGCGTCGGGTTGAACCGGCGCGAACTGCGGTCCACCAGGCGCATGCCCAGCTGGTTCTCCAACTGGGCGATGCGGCGGCTGATGCGGGATTTGGTCATGCCGCTGGCGAGGCTGGCGCGCGCGAACCCGCCGGCCTCGATCACCAGGGACAGCAGGGCCAGATCGCCATGCAGCGACGCCATGTCGGGCAGCAGGGCCGAGAGGTCGGGCGCGTCTTCGGGATGGGTCATGGTCGGCGCCGCACTCCTCCTGACGATGCACCGGCAGGCCTTGAGCCTGGCAGTATAGGGGTATCGCCGGCTTTCGAAGAAGTCCTGTTTTTGGGACTTTAGGGTGCGGAATGCAAGATTGCGCCCTTGCTGCATGCCCCTACTATGACGGCAGCCGCTGGTATCAGGTCCTGCCTACGGAAGGCAAGATCAGGTTCCGCCGAGGTTCATCCATCACTCACGAGGCGATCATGACAGCCAGGAAATGCAGCCGGACGGATGGATAGTTCAAGCTCGAAGAGAAACGAGGCCGCTTGCCCCGCCTCGGGGATGCGGCGGCCCGACAACAGGAGGTCACGATGAGGAACACCACGACGACGAAGCGGCTGACCCGGCGCGGTCTGCTGGGCATGACGGCGGCAGCCGTCGCCGCGTTCAACCTGCCCGCATGGCGCCCCGCCCGCGCCGCCGACGCGCCCGCGCATCTCAAGCTGCTGTTCTGGCAGGGCGTCACCTCGCTGAACCCGCATTTCGCCATCGCCCCCAAGGATCAGGAGGGTTGCCGCCTGTTCTACGAGCCGCTGGCGGGCTGGAACAGCGAGGGCGATCTGGTGCCCTGCCTCGCGGACGGCATCCCCTCGGTCGAGAACGGGCAACTGGCCGAGGATGCCACCAGCGTCGTGTGGCGGATCAAGCCCGGCGTCACCTGGCACGACGGCCAGCCGCTGACCGCCGATGACCTTGTGTTCACCTGGGACTATGCCCGCGATCCGGCGACCGCCGCCGTCACCATCGGCAGCTATCGCGACATTACCGTGACCAAGCTGGACGACCTTAGCATCCGCATCGACTTCCCGGCGCCGACTCCCTACTGGGCCAATGCCTTCGTGGGCGCGCTGGGCATGGTGCTGCCGCGCCACGTCTTTGCCGACTATATCGGCGAGAAATCGCGCGAGGCGCCGGCCAACCTCGCCCCCGTGGGCACCGGCCCCTACCGCATCCGCGAGTTCAGCCCCGGCGACCTGATCCTGGCCGACCGCAACGAGGCGTATCACGTCGCCGGCAAGCCGCATTTCGACAGCATCGAGATCAAGGGCGGCGGCGATGCCGTCTCGGCGGTGCGCGCGGTGTTGCAGACCGGCGAATATCACTATGCGCTGAACGCCTCGATCGAGGACGACATCCTCACCCGGCTGGAGGGCGAAGGGAACGGCAAGGTCGAACTGACCGCCGGTGGCGACCTGGAGATGATCCAGCTGAACCTGTCGGACAGCCGCGCCGAGGTTGATGGCGAGCGTTCGGTGGCCAGCCGCCCGCACCCGATCCTGTCCGATCCCAAGGTGCGCGAGGCGCTGGGCCTGCTGGTCGACCGCGAGACCATCCAGCAATACATCTATGGCCGCACCGGGATCGCCACGGCGAACTTCCTCAACAGCCCGGCGCGCTATGTCTCGCCCAACAACCAGATGCGCTATGACCCGGAGGCGGCGGCCGCGCTGCTGGATGAAGCCGGCTGGCTGCCGGGCGGCGACGGCATCCGCCAGAAGGACGGCGTGCGGCTGTCGCTGCTGTTCCAGACCACGGTGCAGGCCCTGCGCCAGCGCGTGCAGGCGGTCATCAAGAAATCCTTCGAGGATGCCGGCATCGAGGTCGAGCTGAAATCGGTGGCGGCGGCGGTGTTCTTCTCCAGCGACGAGGGCAACCCGGACACGAATTCCAAGTTCTACGCCGATATGCAGATGTATACGACGACCATGTATCAGCCCGACCCCGAGCGGCTGCTGAACCAGTTCGTATCGTGGGAGATCGCCAGCAAGGCCAACCAGTGGCGCGGCCGCAACTTCACCCGCTGGCAGAACGCCGACTACGACCGCCTCTATACCGAGGCGACCCGCGAGGTGGACCCGGAGGCCCGCGCGCAACTGTTCATCCAGCTCAATGACCTGATCGTGCAGAACCATGTCGTGCTGCCGCTGGTCGTGCGCCCCGCGGTCGCCGCGATGGCCACGGGGCTGGAGGTTCATCGCAGCGCCTGGGACAATGCGCTGTGGCGGATCGCCGACTGGCAATTCCTCCCGGCCTGAGCGCGGCACATGGCGCTTCACCTGCTTCGCCGCCTGATGATCGCGATCCCCAGCATCCTGGGGATCAGCCTGCTGCTGTATCTGCTGCTCTCGCTGGCGCCCGGCGACCCGTTCGAGGCGCTGGCGGGCAATCCCAACATCCCGCCGGAGGTCGCGGCGGAACTGCGGCTGCGCTTCGGGCTGGACGAGCCGTTCCTGGCCCGCTACCTCAGTTGGCTGGGCGCCATGCTCAGCGGCGAATGGGGATTCTCGTTCGCCAGCCGCACCGATGTGCTGGGGCTGATCGGCCATCGCATCGCGCCGACCCTGTTCATCGCCGGCTGCGCGCTGGTGCTGGCGCTGTGCCTGGCGATCCCGGTCGGGCTGCGGGCGGGGCTGCGGCCCGGATCGGCCTTTGACCAACTGGCCAATCTGGGCGCCTTCATCGGCTTTTCGCTGCCGACCTTCTTCACCGGCATGCTGCTTCTGCTGCTGTTCGGGATCTGGTGGCGGCTGCTGCCGACGGTCTACGACTCGCGGCTGACGGCCACCGGCATCGACTGGTGGGCGGCGCAACTGCGCCAGAGCATCCTGCCGATCATCGTGCTGGCCTCGGTGCAGTTCGGAGTCTATGTGCGCATCATCCGCGCCTCGGTGATCGAGGTCAGCCGGCAGGACCATGTGCGCACAGCCACCGCCAAGGGGCTGAAGCCCCGCCGCGTCGCCTGGGTGCATGTCTTCGGCAATGCGCTGCTGCCGCTGGTGAACATGGTGGCGCTGCAACTGCCGACGCTGTTCGGCGGCGCCATCATCACCGAACAGATCTTCCGCATCCCCGGCATCGGCTCGCTGCTGATCGAAGCGATTCTGGCCAATGACACGCCCGTCATCATGGCCATCGCCTTCATTTCCTCGGTGTTGGTGGTGACCTGCAACATCCTGGCCGATCTGCTGTGCATGTGGATCGACCCCCGAACCCGCAGGAGCTGAGGCCATGACCCTGATCTCCACGCGCCACCGCCTGCTGCTGCGCAAGTTCCGCCACAACCGCGCCGCCGTCGCCGGGCTGGTCGTGTTCGGCCTGCTGCTGGCCTGCGTGCTGGCCGGGCCGCTGGTCTGGCAGGTGTGCATCGCGGACATCGACTTCACGTCGCGGCTGGAAGGCCCCTCGGCGACGCATCCGCTGGGCACCGACGACATGGGGCAGGACCTGCTGGCCCGGCTGCTGTTCGGGGGCCGCATCTCGCTGGCCGTGGGGGTGGCCGCCGCGCTGGTGGCCACGGTGATCGGCATCCTCATCGGCGCCTGTGCCGCCTATGGGCCGCGCTGGCTGGACCTGGCGCTGATGTGGTTCACCGACCTGTTCCTGTCGCTGCCGAACCTGCCGCTGCTGCTGGTGGTGATGTATTTCTTTCGCGAGGCGATGCGGGCAGCCTTCGGCGTCACGCTGGGCACGTTCTTCCTGATCGTGCTGGTCGTCGGCGCGCTGAGCTGGATGGCCATCGCCCGCGTGGTGCGCGCGCAACTGATCTCGCTCAAGCAGCGCGAGTTCATCGAGGCCGCCGCCACCATCGGCGTTCCCGGCTGGCGGCTGGTGCTGTTTCACATGCTGCCCAACGTCATGGGGCCGATCCTGGTGCTGGCCACGATCGAGGTGGCCGTGGCGATCATCGCCGAATCCTCGCTGTCCTTCCTGGGGCTGGGATTCCCCTCCGACGTGCCGACCTGGGGCCGGCTGCTCTATGAATCGCGGGACTACGTGGATGTGGCGCCGCATTGGGCGCTGTTCAGCGGCGGCGCGGTGTTCCTCGTCGTCCTCAGCGTGAACTTCATCGGGGACGGGCTGCGCGATGCGTTCGATCCGAAATCCTCCGCCCTGACCCGATCCGAACTGAAAGGAAAATGACGTGAACCCGCTGAAGCAGGAAATCATCGCCGAAGTGAACAGCCGCGCCGCCGGCGGCGCCGCGCTGGCGGATGAAATCTGGTCCTATGCCGAACTGGGCTATGAGGAGCACCGCACCGTCGCCGCGCAAATCGCCTGGCTGGAGGCCGAGGGCTTCCGCATCCGGCGCGACATCGACGGCATCGACACCGCCTTCTGGGCCGAAGCCGGCGAGGGCGGGCCGCTGATCGGCATTCTGGGCGAGTTCGATGCGCTGGCCAACATGAGCCAGGTTGCCGGCGCGCTGGTCGAGGAAATGGCCGAGGATGGCCGGCCCGGCCACGGCTGCGGCCACCACCTGCTGGGCACCGGCTCGATGCTGGCGGCGGCGGCGGTGCATGCGGTGCTGAAGCGCCACGGCATTCCGGGCCGCGTGCGCTATTACGGCTGCCCCGCCGAGGAGGGCGGTTCGGGCAAGGTGTTCATGGCCCGCGCGGGTGCCTTCGACGATCTGGACGTGTGCTTCTCGTGGCATGCCAATTCGGTCTTTGCCATGCATGCCTCGGAAACGCTGGCCATCAGGACCGCCGATTTCCATTTCCGGGGCCGGGCCTCGCATGCCGCCGTCTCGCCGCATCTGGGCCGCAGCGCGCTGGATGCGGTCGAGTTGATGAATGTCGGCGTCAACTACATGCGCGAGCATATGCTGCCCGAGGCGCGCGTGCATTACGCCCTGCTGGATGGCGGCGGGCGCGCGGCCAATGTGGTGCAGGCGAATGCGGTGGTCAGCTATACCATCCGCGCCCCGGAAATGTCCGACGCGGAGGAGTTGTTCGACCGCATCCGCCGCATCGCCGAAGGCGCCGCGATGATGAGCGAAACGCAGGTCGAGGTCACACCCCGTTCCGGCGTCCATAACGTGCTGACCAACAGCACGCTGGAAAAGGCGTTGTTCAGGAACATCACCGAGGTGGTCGGCCCTGTCCGCTACAGCAACGAGGAAATCTCCATCGCCTCGCAATACCGCGACACTATCGGCGAGAACGACATTCGCCATGCCTGCAAGGTCTTTGCCAAGGGCGAGGATATCACCACCCCGCTGCACGAGGGCATCGTGCCCTTCGATGGCACGCCGACGCGGGTGCCGGTCTCGACCGATGCCGGCGATGTCAGCTGGATCGTGCCGCTGGCCCGCTGCTTCGGTCCCTGCTACGCCGTCGGCACGCCCTTCCACAGCTGGCAGATGGTGGCGCAAGGCAAGCTCAGCTACGCTCACAAGGGCATGTTCGCCGCCGCCCAGGCCATCGCCGCCAGCGTGATCGACGTGCTGGAACAGCCCGGCCTGATCGCCGAGGCCCGCGCCGAACTGGACCGCAAGCGCCGGGGCCGGGCCTGGGTCTTCCCGATGCCCGCCGGCATGCAGCCGCAGGCGGCAGGCGCCTGAGCCGGAGGACGCCATGCGCGACACGCCCATCCTGTCCCTGCGGGACGTGACCATCGGCCTGCGGTTCAGGCCCGACCCACCTCTGGTCCAGGGGGTGTCGTTCGACCTCGCACCGCGCGAGACCATCGCCATCGTCGGAGAATCCGGCTCGGGGAAAAGCCTGACCGCGCTGGCGATCATGCGGCTGCTGGACCCGGCGCTGTTCACCGTCGCCGGCGACATCCTTCTGGGCGGGCAGTCCCTGCCGGCCCTGACCCTGCCGGAGATGTGCCGGGTGCGCGGCAACCGCATCTCGATGATCTTTCAGGAGCCGATGACCTCGCTGAACCCGGTGATGACCGTGGGCAACCAGATCGCCGAGGTGCTGCGCGAGCATGAGGGCCTGTCGCACGCCGCCGCGCTGGCGCGGGCCGAGGCATTGCTGGATCAGGTGCAGATCCCGATGGCACGGCAGCGGCTGGCGGCCTATCCGCACGAACTGTCCGGCGGCATGCGCCAGCGGGTGATGATCGCCTGCGCGCTGGCCTGCCGGCCCGAGGTGCTGATCGCGGACGAGCCGACGACCGCGCTGGACGTGACCATCCAGCGCGAGGTTCTGGACCTGATCCGCGCGCTTCAGGCCGAGCTGGGGATGGGCGTGATCTTCGTCACCCATGACATGGGCGTGGTGAACGAGATCGCCGACCGCACGCTGGTCATGTCCTCCGGCAAGGTGGTCGAGGCCGGCCGGACCGACGCCATCTTCCGCGCCCCGCAGCATGGTTATACCCGTCAACTGATCGCAGCCGTGCCCCGGATGGAGGATGAGGGCGCCGGCGCCCCGGACCCGGCTGCCGCCGATGCGCCGCCGCTGTTCGAGATGCGCGACCTGCTGTCGCGCTTCCCGGTTCGCGGCGGATTGCTGAACCGTCAACGGGCCTGGAACGTGGCCGTGGACCGCGTCAGCCTTTCGCTGCGCAGGGGCGAGACCATCGGCGTCGTGGGCGAATCCGGCAGCGGTAAGTCCACCCTCGCCCGCGCCATCATGGGGCTGGCCCCGGTGCATGGCGGCGAGATGCTGCTGGAGGGGCGCAACCTGCTGGACGGGCGCGGGCGCCGGCGGCCGGATACCGGCATCCAGATGATCTTCCAGGATTCCGGGGCGGCGCTCAACCCGGCCTTCTCGATCCGCCAGACGCTGGCCGAGGCTCTCCGGCTGGGCGGCGACGCCGCGCCGGAGGCGGCCGGCGCCCTGCTGGAGCGCGTGGCCCTGCCGCGCGCCATGCTGGACCGCTTTCCGCACGAGCTGTCCGGCGGCCAGCGGCAGCGGGTCTGCATCGCCCGCGCCCTCGCCCTGCGGCCGAGGATCATCATCGCCGACGAATCGGTGGCGGCGCTGGACGTGACGACCAAGTTCCAGATCATCGACATGCTGACCGGATTGCAGCGCGAAACCGGGCTGTCCTATATCTTCATCACGCATGACATGGCGGTGGTGCATCGCATCTGCCACCGGGTGGCGGTCATGCGCCGGGGACAGCTTGTGGAGCTGGGCGACACCGCGGGGGTGCTCTCCGATCCCGGCCATGCCTATACGCGCCGGCTGATCTCGGCCGTGCTGTCGGCGGACCCCGATCAGCGCCGCAAGCGCCGGCCGGTCCCGCCGGATGCCAGCCCGCATTCCCCGCTCCAGCCGCTGAACGGCCGGCTGCCGCCGCTGCGATACCACGACCTGCCGGACGGCCGGCGGCTGCTGGGTGCCCAGGACGGATAGGGCGGGCGGCAAGCCGTTGCAGGCCGGCCGCGCAAGGCAGGCGCGCGATGATGCGACCGGAATGGCTTTCCGCTGCACGATCAGGCACGGGGCGGCCCCGATCCATTCCGGCTGGCGTCATCACCTCCTACAGAGGCGGCTCCAAGGGGATCGCAGAGGCGCCAACCGACAGCCGACACGGCGTCCCCGGCTCCATGATCCTCCCGCGCCCGTGGATCACGCGGTTCGCGGTCTCCGCTGGTGGCACATGCATTCCGGCTGGCAGCATCACCGCCTCCGGGGCGGCTCCAGGAGGGAGCGCGGAGGTGCCAACCGCCGGCACCTGAGGGCTGCCGATCCGTGTCCCCGGCTCGCCGCTGCGTCATGATCCATCCACGCCTGCGGATCACGCAAGTTGCGATCCCCGCCGGCGGCGCTTGCCTTCCCGACTCGCGGCCGCAGCCGCAGGCGTTCCGCCCGGTTACTGCCCGTTCCAGGGTCACGGCGGCCCGTCGTCGACCCCGGTGATCGCTGGCGGCCGGATCGGCGGGCCAGATACGGGGATCGACGGCATCGCGCCTGGCGGTTTCGATCAGGGCGCGGGCCACGGCGCGCATGACCGCATGCCACCCGAGCGGGTCGCGGTCATCGCACGATGCGACCCCCGACATGCCGGTGGGCCGGGAGCCACCCCAATGCAAAAGGCCGCCCCGGTCGGAGCGGCCTTGCATCTTGCCGGAAGGGGCCGATCCTACTTGATCTTGCCTTCCTTGAATTCGACATGCTGACGGGCGACCGGGTCGTATTTGCGGACGGTCATCTTCTCCGTCATGGTGCGGGCGTTCTTCTTGGTGACGTAGAAATACCCGGTGCCCGCGGTCGAGTTCAGCCGGATCTTGATGGTGGTCGGCTTGGCCATGAAAGTCGCTCCTGAGTCGGGACGGCCGCAGCGGACCGGATGAAATCCCGTATAATCCTGTGAAGCCCGCCTTCTAGACATGCGGGGGGCGAAGTCAAGGGGTTTCGCCCCCGAAGGGGCGCGGAAATGCGCGGATGGCCTGTAAGCCGGATTCTGTCCGGGGGACCGCGGCCCCCCTGGATGACCATTCATCTGCACGGACCGTTGCCGGTCCGCGTCAAGCTGCCAACCCGGATCGCCGGGCCAAGGCCGGCCTGCGGTTGCCCGCGCGCGATCCCTATTCGGCATTGCTCCCGGTGGGGCTTGCCGTGCCGGGACCGTTGCCGGCCCCGCGGTGGGCTCTTACCCCACCGTTTCACCCTTGCCCGCGCAGGCGCGGGCGGTCTGTTCTCTGTGGCGCTTTCCCTGGGGTTGCCCCCGCCGGGCGTTACCCGGCACCGTCGCCTTGTGGAGTCCGGACTTTCCTCGGCCCTTGCGGGCCACGGTCATCCGGCCATCCGCGCAAGCCGGATATGCGGGCGCGGGGCGGCGGCGTCAAGTCGCCGCGAGCGCGGCGAGGATCAGCGCCGCCAGCCCCGTCGCCCGCGCGAACAGGCGCAGCCCGGCGCGCAGGCCGGCGGCATCGGGATCGGGGGCGTCGCCGTTCAGCCACGGCTCGTCCGAGACCCGCGCGCCATAGGTCCGGGGACCGGAAAGGCGCATCCCGAGGGCATGGGCCATCGCCGCCTCCGGCCAGCCGGCATTGGGCGAGCGGTGATGCCCGGCCTCGCGCCACGCGCCCTTCAGCGCCGCCAGGGGCCGGCGGGAGGCGAGGGCGAACAGCAAGGCCGTCAGCCGCGCGGGGATCAGGTTGGCCGCATCGTCCAGCCGTGCCGCCACCCGGCCGAAATGCAGATAGCGGGCATTGCGGTGGCCGATCATCGAATCCAGCGTGTTGACCGCCTTGTAGGCCATGATGCCGGGCAGGCCGGCCAGCGCCGCCCAGAACAGCGGCGCGACGATGCCGTCGGAGGCGTTCTCGGCAAGGCTTTCCGTCGCGGCGCGGGCGATGGCGGGGGCATCGGCGCGGCTGACATCGCGGCCGACGATCATGGCCACCGCCCGCCGCGCCGCCGGCAGGTCGGCGCGCGCCAGCGGCCGGGCCACGGCGGCGACGTGATCCCACATCGCCCGCGCGGCGATCAGCGGCCAGCACAGCAGCCCCTCGATGAGCCAGCCACAGGGCAAGGGGCGCAGCGCCAGATGCGCGGCCAGCCCCGCGCCCGCCGCCAGCGCCACGCAGAGCGCGGTGGTCAGCGCGCCGCCGGCCAGCCGCCGCGCCGGCCCGCCGCGGTTGAGCCGCGCTTCGCAGGCCGCGATCAGCCGGCCCAGCCAGGTGACGGGGTGGCCGATGCGGCGATACAGCGGCGCCGGCCAGCCGATCAGCGCGTCCAGCGCCAGCCCGGTCAGGGCCAGGGCGGCGAATCCGCTCATTTCACGCCGCCCTCGTTGACGCATTCGACGGACCAGCGGCCGCCGCCGCGGGTGATGATCGTCAGCGACAGCGGCACGACGGCGAAGCCCAGCGCCGCCGGGCCGACCACCAGCGACAGCGCCGCCCGCACCGTGCCGGCATGGGCGATGACGGCCACGGTGCCGGTGGCGGCTTCCAGCGCGGGGCGGGCGCGGGCGGCCATGTCGGCAAAGCTCTCGCCGCCGGGGGGGCGGTGTTCGGCCAGAGCCGTGGCGGGCAGCGGGCCGAGGTCGGGGATGCGGTCGAAGGGCAGCCCCTCCCATGCGCCGAAATCCTGTTCGAGCAGGCGCGGATCGGCGCGGCATTCCGGGCTTTGCGAGATGGCGCAGGCAGTCCAGAGGCAGCGCCGCGCCGGGCTGACCAGCGTCAGCGGCGGCACAGGATCGGCCAGCCGGGCGCGGATGGCGGCCAGCGCCGGGGTCTCGGCGGTATCGGCGGGCACGTCGCGCCGCCCGGCCAGCGCGCCGCCATGCAGCGAAGGCGCATGGCGCACCAGCAGCAACCGCGTTTGCGTCACCTCGCGCCTCCTCTGGCCGGATCGGTGGCGTTTCAGTCGGGGCTTGCGGCGGCGTTGTCAACCGGTGAGGGCGGGCCGGGCGGCCGTCGAGGTCACCCGGCCCGCGGCGGCATGCGCCGCGCGCCGCCTTGCGGGGCGGGGCGGCGGATCGCGTGGGCGTCACGGCATGGGGATGCGACCGGCGGGATCGGGTGGGGGCGTTGTCGGGGGCGCGAGGCCGGCAACGATGCGGATCGTTGCGCCGAGTGCCATCGGGGCGGGACGGGCTGCGCCTGGGTGCGGGCGCAGGCGGGTGGTTCGGCATCGAGGGCGCGCGCGAGGCCGGCAACGATGCGGATCGCCGTGCCGAGTGCCATCGGGTCGGGCCGGGCCGTGCCTTATGGCGGGGCAGGCGGGTGGTTCGGCATCGAGGGGGTGCATGGGCACGGTGAGAGGAGGCCGTTGTGCCGGGAACCATCGGGCTGCGCCTGGGTGCGGGCACAGGTGGGTGGTCCGGCATCGAGGACGGCACGGGACGCGGATGGTGCCGGCCGGGGCGGCCGATGCGATGGCGGGAAAGCGGGCCGGGCCGCATCGTCCGGGACGGCGGCAACGAAACCTGCTATCCTGCCGGCCAGCGCCAAGGAGGTCCCCGCCATGCCGCCCTTTCATGTCTCGCAATGGTTCAACGCCCGCGGCGCATCGGGGCTGGAGGATTTTCTCGGCCGGGTTCTGGTGGTCGAGGTGTTCCAGATGCTTTGCCCCGGCTGCGTCTCGCACGGGTTGCCGCAGGCGAGCCGCATCGCCGCGACCTTCGACCGCGACAAGGTGGCGGTGATCGGGCTGCATTCCGTCTTCGAGCATCATGCCGCCATGCAACCCGTTGCCCTGGAAGCCTTCCTGCACGAATACCGCATCGGTTTCCCGGTGGCGGTGGACGCGGCCGGCGACAGCGGCATGCCCCGCACCATGCGCGCCTGGGGGCTGGAAGGCACGCCGACGCTGGTGCTGGTCGGCCGCGACGGCCGCATCCGGGCGCGGCATCTGGGGCAGGTGCCCGACCTCGCCATCGGCGCGCATATCATGCAGCTGATGCTGGAGGCGCCGGCGTGAGCACCCCTCTGGCCACCCGCTTCACCCGCGCCTTCGGGCTGGCGTATCCGGTGGCGCTGGCGCCGATGGCCGGGGTCAGCGGCGGGGCGCTGGCGGCGGCGGTAGCGCGGGCCGGGGGGCTGGGGTTGCTGGGCGGCGGCTATGGCGATCCCGGCTGGATCGCGCGGGAATGGGCGCTGGCGGCGGGCGCGCCCATCGGCATCGGCTTCATCACCTGGCGGCTGAGCCAGCCGCTGCTGGAGGCGGCGCTGGCCCGGCATCCGCAGGCGGTGATGCTGTCCTTCGGTGATCCGGCGCCGTTCGCGCCTGCGATCCATGCCGCGAAAGTGCCGCTGATCTGTCAGGTGCAGGCGCTGGACCATGCGCGCGCGGCGCTGGATGCGGGCGCGCGGGTGATCGTCGCGCAGGGATCGGAGGCCGGCGGGCATGGCGGGCGCCGCGCCACCCTGACGCTGGTGCCGGAGGTGGCCGACCTGCTGGCCGCCCGCGCGCCCGAGGTGCTGCTGCTGGCCGCCGGCGGCATCGCCGACGGGCGCGGGCTGGCGGCGGCGCTGATGCTGGGCGCGGAAGGCGTGCTGGTCGGCACGCGGCTGGCGGTCAGCGCCGAATCGCTCTCGCCACCCGGCTTTCAGGCGGCGGCGCTGGCGGCGCGCGGGGATGCGACGCTGCGCACGGAATCGGTCGACGCGGCGCGGGGGCTGGACTGGCCGGAGGGGGTCGACATCCGCGTGATCGCCTCGGACTTCACCGCCGAATGGCACCGCGACGCCGACCACCTGCGCCGGCCGGAGGCGGCGGCCCTGCGCGCGGCGTTCGTGGCCGCGCAAACCGCCGGGGATGCCCGCCACGGCGCCGCCGTCATGGGCGAGGCGGTGGGGCTGATCTACGACGCCCCGCCGGCGGGGGACATCCTCGCGCGGCTGTCGGTCGAGGCGGCGAGGATCATCGCGGACAGGTCAGCCATTTCAGATGATTGAACGCATGATCTCCACTCATTCGAGCCGCCCCAGCCGCATCGCGATGGGCCAGTCCACCCGCCGCACCCGCGCCGGATCGCCCCAGAGGGGCGCGAATTCCGCCGCGAACCGGGTCAGCACCGCCCCATGCCCGGCCTCGCGCGCGCTGCGGGTCGCGGACCAGGTGGACAGGTAGCCCATGAACGCCGCCAGATCCCAGTCGCGGGTGATCGACAAGGCCGGCGCCGGCAGCGGCGAAAAGGGAAACCCGATCCCGGCATAGCCGCCATCGACCAGCTTGCGCTCGGGCGGCCAGAACGGGCCGATCTCGTCATGGTAGAAGCGCAGGAAGCGGGCGTTCAACGCCGCATCCGCAATCGCCATCACGCCATAGCTGATCAGCGCGATCGCCGCGCCCGGCGCGGCGATGCGGCGGGCCTCGGCATAGAAGGCGAGGCGGTCGAACCAATGCGCGGCCTGCGCGGCGGTGATCAGGTCCGCCATGCCGTCCGCCAGCGGCAGCGCCTCCGCAGGGGCCACCCGATAGCGCAGGCGCGGATGCGGGCGGGCATTGGCGATCTGCGCCTCGCTGGGATCGAGGCCCACCACCTGCGCGAAATGATCGCCAAGCTGCGCCGTCAACTGCCCCGAGCCGCACCCCACATCCACCGCGAGATCGCGGCGCGGCGCCAGCCCGGCCAGGGCCTCGGCCAGTTCCGGCGGATAGTCCGGGCGGAATTGCGCATAGGCGCCGCCGCCCCGATCGAACCAGTTCACCGATGCCATGATCCCCCTCCGCAGCCGGGGCCAGCCTGCCCCAAGCCGCACCAATGGAAAAGCCCCGCGCGGTGGCGGGGCTTTCAGGGGGCATCGCCCGCATGGACCGGAAGGCCGGGCCTTGCCGCGATGCGAGGCGCCTCGACCGGAAGACCGCACAGCGGCGCGGTCCTCCGGTCAGGCCGTTGAAATCAGGCGTTGCCCTTGTAGATCTCGACCAGCTTGGCCAGCATCGCCAGCGCATCCTCGCGCGAGCGCTGGAAGCTGTTGCGGCCGATGATCGAGCCGTTGCCGCCGCCGTCGCGGATGGCGCGGGCGTCGTCATAGACCGCATCCGCCCCCTTGGCCGCCCCGCCCGAGAACACCACCAGCCGCCGGCCGTTGAAGGCCGACTGCATGCAATGCGCCACGCGGGCGGCCTGCGTCGCCACGTCGATCTTCTGGTCTTCGTAGACCTTTTTCGCTTCGCCCAGTTCCAGATGGTCGGTCGAGAGCTTGATCTTGATGACATGCGCGCCCAGCAGCGCCGCGATCTGCGCGGCATAGGCGGCGATGTCGATGGCGGTCTCGCCGTCCTTGCTGATCGCCTCGCCGCGCGGATAGGACCAGATCACCGTCGGGATGCCCACGGCGGCGGCCTCGGCGCGCATGGCCGAGATTTCCTCGAACATGTCCAGCGCCATGTCCGAACCCGGATAGATGGTGAAGCCGATGGCCGCGCAACCCAGCCGCAGCGCGTCGTCGACGCTGGCCGTCACCGCCTGGTTCTTGCCGGCGGTGCCCGACATCAGGCTGTTGGCGCTGTTGCATTTCAGGATGGTGGGGATCTGGCCGGCGAAGGTATCGGCCCCGGCCTCCAGCATGCCCAGCGGCGCGGCATAGGCGTTCAGCCCGGCGTCGATGGCCAGCTGGTAATGATAATGCGGGTCATAGGCCGCCGGGTTCTTGGCGAAGCTGCGGGCCGGGCCGTGCTCGAAGCCCTGGTCCACCGGCAGGATGATCATCTTGCCCGTGCCCGCCAGATGGCCGGTCATCAGCATGCGGCAGAGATTGGCTTTGACGCCGGGGTTTTCCCCTTCGTAATTGGCGAGAATCTTCCTGACCGTATCGGTGACCTTCATCGTCTTCTCCTGCGTGAAAACCGTTGCGCCCCCATAGGACGCGGGCGCGCGGGGGGCAATCGGGGTTGCGCTAACAGTGCTGGCCGGGGCGCGGATCGGCGGATATGGTCCGCGCGTCGGGATGGGGGATACGATGGCAGGCGAGGCGATGATCCGGCAGGGCGACCTGGCCCGCGACGGCTGGGAGTTCCAGCGCCGCGCCGATGCGCTGCCCGTCCAGCGCCATCAGGTGCGCGGCGAGCGCGCCTCCGGCACCAATTTCCTGCGCGTGCTGATGGAACGCCACGTCGCCGCCCCGCATACCGCCGAATATGGCTGGAAGCACGGCTTTCCGGGCTTCGAGGTGGTGCGGCGCGAGGACCTGCTGATCACCTGCTTCCGTGCGCCCGAGCCGTGGCTGCTGTCGCTGTATCGCAAGCCCTGGCACGTGCCCATGCGCGACCGGAACGTGAGTTTCTCGACCTTCCTGCGTCAACGATTTGAAACATTTCGGGATATGGACCTCAGCCCGAAGGAGGCCAAGGGGCCGGGTGCGCGCGGCATGCCGATCCAGCTGGACCGCGAGCCTTATACCGGCCTGCCTTTCGACAACCCCGTGCTGCTGCGCAACGCCAAGAACCGCGCCTTCCTCGGGCTGCGCAACCGCGCGTGCAATGCGGTGCTGCTGCGCCATGAAGCCGTGCTGGCCGAGCCGGCGCGCTTCCTGTCGGAGCTGGCCACCTTCTACGACATCGAACATGACGTGGAGCGGCTTGATCTGCCGACGGAAAACCTCGGCCGCTTCGGGCGCGCGGTCGAGGGGAGCGACCGCGACCCCCAGCCGGCCTTTACCGAGGCCGACCGGGATTTCCTGTATGCCACCCTTGACCGCGAGACCGAGGCGGCCCTGGGTTATCCGTTCTGAATCAACGCCGGGCGGCGGCTTCCTCCAGCGCGGCGACGCCGGGCAGGGCCTTGCCCTCCATCCATTCGAGGAAAGCGCCGCCAGCCGTTGAAATATAGGTGAAATCCACCGCAACCCCGGCCTTGTTCAGCGCCGCGACGGTATCGCCGCCGCCGGCGACGGAGACCAGCCCCCCCTCGCGCGTCAGCCGCGCGGCCTCGCGGGCGGCGGCATCGGTGGCGGCATCGAAGGGCGGAATCTCGAAGGCGCCCAGCGGGCCGTTCCAGATCAGCGTGCGGCATTCCGCGAACACCGCCGAAATCGCCGCCACCGTCTGCGGCCCGGCATCCAGAATCATCGCGTCGTCCGGGCAGGCATCGGCGGGCAGCGTCTCGCTGGGGGCGTTGGCGGCGAATTCGCGCGCCACCACGATGTCGACGGGCAGGTGCAGCGCGCAGCCGCGCGCGGCGGCCTTTTCCATGATCGCGCGGGCGGTGTCGGCCATGTCATGCTCGGCCAGGGACCGTCCCACGGCAACCCCTTGCGCATAAAGGAAAGTGTTGGCCATGCCGCCGCCGATCACCAGATGGTCCACCTTCTCGATCAGGTTGGCCAGCAGGTCCAGCTTGGTCGAGACCTTGGCCCCGCCCACCACCGCGACCACCGGCCGCGCCGGATTGCCCAGCGCGGCCTCCAGCGCCTTCAGCTCGGCCTCCATCAGCCGGCCGGCGCCCGCGGGCAGCAGCCGCGCCAGCCCCTCGGTCGAGGCATGCGCGCGATGCGCGGCCGAAAAGGCGTCGTTCACATAGACCTCGCCCAGCGCGGCCAGCGAGGCGGCGAAGGTGGCGTCGTTCTCCTCCTCGCCGGGATAGAAGCGGGTGTTTTCCAGCAGCAGCACGTCGCCCTCGGCCAGCGCCGCCACGGCGCGCTTGGCGGCGCCGCCCACGGCCTCCTCGGCGAAGGCGACGGGCTGGCCAAGGGCCGCTTCCAGCGCCGGGACGATCTGGCGCAGGCTGTCGGCCTCGACCCGCTGACCCTTGGGGCGGCCGAAATGCGCCAGCAGCACCGGCTTGCCGCCGCGCGCCTGGATGTCCTTGACCGTGGGCACGATCTTGTCGATGCGGGTGGTGTCGGTGACGCGGCCCCCCTCCATCGGCACGTTCAGGTCCACCCGCACCAGCACGGCCTTGCCCGCCATGTCCAGGTCGTCAATGGTTCGGAAGTCGGTCATCGGCGCATCCCGGTCCTTGCTGCACATATCCGGCACGGTTGTTTCCCATGCGCGCCCTGTCGTCAACAGCGCGTGACCGGCGGCAGGGGACCGCCTGCGGGGCGCCGCCCGGCGTTGCATGGGGGACGGCGATGGCTTACCTCCGGCGCATGGGCCTGCGCTGCGGGCCGCCCTTCAAGCCAAGGAGCCTTCATCGCATGGCCGAGATCCAAGACCCGGAAAACACTGTCATCATCACCCTCAAGGACGGGGATGTGGTGATCGCGCTGCTGCCCGACATCGCCCCCGCCCATGCCGAGCGCATGAAGGAGCTGGCCCGCGCCGGCGCCTATGACGGCGTGGCCTTCCACCGCGTGATCGACGGTTTCATGGCGCAGTCGGGCGATGTGCAGTTCGCCAATGTGAACAACGGCTTCGATGCCCGCCGCGCCGGGACCGGCGGCAGCGACCTGCCCGACCTGCCGGCCGAGTTCTCGCGCATTCCGCATGATCGCGGCACGCTGGGCGCGGCGCGGTCCTCGAACCCCAACAGCGCCAACAGCCAGTTTTTCATCAACTTTTCCGACAACCACTTCCTGAACGGGCAATATACCGTCTACGGCCGCGTCATCGAAGGCATGGAGCATGTGGACAAGATCGTCCGCGGCGAGCCGCCGGCCTCGCCCGACCACATGATCCGCGTGCGGGTGGCCGCCGATGCGTAAGCTGGTTCTCGCCTCCGCTTCCGCCCTCGCGCTGGGCGCCGGGGCCGCGATCGCGGCGACGGACGGTCCCGGCCCGAACCTGGTGATCGAGGTCGCCGACGCCTCCGGCCAGTCCAAGGGCACCATCACGCTGGACCTGTTCCCCGACGTGGCGCCGAAGCATGTCGAGCGGCTGGTGACGCTGGCCCGCGAGGGCGCCTATGACGGCGTGGTGTTCCACCGCGTCATCGAGGGCTTCATGGCCCAGACCGGCGACGTGCAGTTCGGCCGCATGGGCGACGACCTGTCGCGGGCGGGCATGGGCGGCTCGGACAAGGGCAACCTGCCGGCCGAGTTCAGCGACCGTCCCTTCGAGGCCGGCACCGTGGGCATGGCGCGCTCGCAAAGCCGCGACAGCGCCAACAGCCAGTTCTTCATCGACCTGGCGCCGGCGCCGTCGCTGAACGGGCAATATACCGTGGTCGGCCAGTTGATCGAGGGCTGGGAGGTGCTGGAGGCCATCAAGAAGGGCGACGGCAACCAGAACGGCAAGGTCGAGGCCCCCGACTACATGCTGAAGGTCACCGTGGTCGAGTGACCGCCCGACCCGCGACGCGAAAGGCCGGCTTGCGCCGGCCTTTTCTTTTGGGGCGTTTCTGCGGGGCGCGCCTCAGGCGCGGACATCCACCACCGGCTCGAACCCGCCCCAGAACATGCGCATGCCGTCGAAGGGCATCTCCTCCATGCCGGGGGGCGGGGCCTCGTCCGCCATCATCGCCGCATAGGCGCGATCGGCGGTGTCCTTGTCCGGCCATTCGATCCACGAGAACACCACGGTCTCGTCGTCCCTGGCCTGGGTGGCGCGGTAGAAGTCGGTCTGCTTGCCGTGGGGCACGTCCAGCCCCCAGCCCTCGACCATGCGCAGCGCGCCGCGGTCGCGGAACATCGGCCAGGCGGCCTTGGCGTGGTCGATGTATTTCTGGCGGTTGGCGGTGGGCACCGCCAGCACGAAGCCGGTAAAATGCGACATTGTGTCTCCTCCTCTGGCGACAGGCTGGGGCTTGCGGTAGTAAAAAGCAACCAATATCGTGGCGTCATGAGCGAGAGGGGCGAAAATCCGCGTATGCGCTATGACGAAGGGTGCCTCGGCGCCCATGCGCTGAACGCCGTGGGCGACCGCTGGGCGCTGCTGGTGGTGCGCGAGCTGATGTTCGCGCCCAAGCGGTTCCAGATGCTGCGCGCCGGCATGCCGGGGGTGACGGCCAGCGTGCTGACGCAAAGGCTGGGCCAGATGGTGCAGGCCGGCGTGGTGGCGCATGACCCGCAGGCCGGGCTTTACGCGCTGACCGATCTGGGCCGGGCGCTGCATCCGGTCCTGCGCGAGCTGTGCCGCTGGGCCGTGCTGTTGCCCGGCCACGACCCGCGCCGCTTCATCAGCGTCTCGGCGCTGATGATCTCGATCTCGGCCACGGTGGAGGCGGGCCGGGCCGCCGGCAGCCCGATCCGCGCCGCCTTCCTGTCGGGGAGGGAGGGGTTCGAGGTCGGTTTCTCGGCGCAGGGCGCGCCGCTGGTTGCCGCCGCCGCCGACCCGCAGGGCGATTTCCGGCTGGAGGGGACGGGCAACGCGCTGGCCGGCGCGCTCTACGGTCCCGGCCCGCAGGCGCTGGCCGAAGCCGGGCGGATCGTGCTGCAAGGCGACGGCGCACGCGCCGCGCGCTTCGCCGGCTATTTCTCGATAAGGCGCTGATGGCCGGCCACGCCGGCGCGGGGGCGTCGTGGCCCGCAACGGCGATGCTGGCAGCGGCGAGGGCCGCATCTTCGCGCGGGGCGTCGCGTAGGCCCGTGCCGCCTGCCAGCCGCGCGGATCGGCCGCATTCCTGCGTGCGGGGCGTCGCGCCACCGGAAACAATCCTACAGGCATGAGAAACAGCCGCATCCCCGCGCGCGGGGCGTCGCGGGTTCGGCCCGCAGCTGACGCATTGCGGCAAGGCCGTTCCGCAGGGGGGGGGCATCGCTTGAATTCCGGTATCTGGAATGTTGTCTGTAGCCTGACCGGTCGGGGATGCGGCCCGTTCACCGCCGGGCTTGGCGACCCGGAACGCCTCCCGCCGGGACCGGCCGGCAAAATCCCCGATTTCGTCCCTGACGCCGAATCCGCGTGCGGGAGAGGGCGCCGCAGGGCCGGGCGGCAGCGCCGCCTTTCCAAGCCCTGCAAGGGCGCCGGGAAGGCGTTTCCCCCTTGTCGGCCCGCGCCTGCGCAGGCGCTCCGCCGGGCTGGCGCTTCGCAAATGTCGCCCCATCGACGCCCGCGCAGGCGCGCGCATCCTTCCCCGGAGGCGGAACCGGATGCCGGGCGGCGCCCGATCCGGCCCGGCTTGCCTCCGCCCGGTCCCTGTGCCAGTTTCGCCGCCGTCCCGCCACGATACGGAGAAAAGGCAGCCATGCTGTCCCAGCGCAGCAGGGGGTTCGCCGCCATCCTCGCCACCTGCGTGGTCTGGGGGCTGTCGCCGCTCTATTACCACGCCATCAGCGAAACCCCGCCGCTGACCATTCTGGCGCATCGCACCGTCTGGTCGCTGGTCTTCTTCGTCCTCATCCTCGCTGTCCAGCGCCGGCTGGGGCGAATCGTGCCCGCCGTGACCGGCCCGGATCGCGGCCGGGTGGTGGTGGCGGCGCTGCTGATCTCCTCGAACTGGTTCCTGTTCATCTGGGCGATCTCGGTCGGGCGCGTCGTCGAATCGAGCCTCGGCTATTACATCATGCCGCTGTTTTCCGTGGCGCTGGGTGTGGTCTTCCTGCGCGAGCGGCTGGCCTGGCCGCAATGGCTGGCGGTGGCGCTGGCCTGCGCGGCAGTGGTGGTGCTGACGGCGGGCCTGGGCGTGGCGCCCTGGGTGTCGCTGGCGCTGGCCGGCACCTTCGCCTTCTACGGGCTGGCGAAGAAGCGCATGAGCCTCGGCCCGTTCATGTCCGTGGCCGCCGAGGTCACGGTGCTGACCCCGCTGGCGCTGGCCTGGCTGGTCCATGCCGGGCCGGGGCCGGGCTTCGGACACGATCCCGTGCGGACGGCGCTGCTGGTCGGCGTCGGGCTGATCACCGCCGTGCCGCTGGTGACCTTCGCCTATGGCGCGCGGCGGGTGGATCTGGCCACCACCGGCATCACCATGTATCTGAACCCGACCCTGCAATTCCTCTGCGCCACGCTGGTCCTGGCCGAGCCGTTCACCCGTTGGCACCTCGCCGCCTTCTCGATGATCTGGCTGGCGCTGGCGCTTTACGCGGCCAGCCTGATTTCCGCCGGTCGGGCGCAGGCACGGGCCGCGGCGGCGGCGGGGGCGCTTGTCCCGAACGCCGGGGCCGCTATAAGGGGCGGATATGCCAGCCGGGGGCCGCATGACTAACCAGAACGACAGCTTCATCGACGAAGTGACCGAGGAACTGCGCCGCGACCGCCTGTTCCGCGCCTTCCGCCGCTATGGCTGGATCGCGCTGGCGCTGGTGCTGGTGGTGGTCGGCGGCACCGCCTGGTATGAATACAACGCCCATCGCAACCGCCTTGGCGCCGAGGGGTTTGGCGATGCCGTTCTGGCCGCGCAGGCCAGCCCCGACCCGGCCGCCGCCATGACCGCGATCGAGGGCGGCGAGACCCGCGCGCAGGAACTGGTGCAGGCCATGCTGGCCGCCGGCCTGACCGCCGAGGCCGGCAAGCCCGCCGAATCCGCCCAGATGCTGCGCGACGCGGCCGCCGCCGCCGAGGGCGCCAAGGGTCCGGGCGGCGCCGCGCTGCTGCGCGACCTGGCGCTGCTGAAGGCGGTGATGGAGGACCCGGCGATGGACCTCGCCGCCCGCGACGAGGTGCTGATGCGCCTCTCCGCCCCCGGCGCGCCCTTCCGCCTGCTGGCGCTGGAGCAGAAGGCCATCGCCCTGATCGGCGCCGGCCGCGATGCCGATGCCGCCGACCTGATCCGCAAGATCCAGGAGGAGGACGGGCTGTCCGAGCAGATGAGCCGCCGCCTCGCCAGCACGCTGATCGCGCTGGGCGAGGTGGCGCCGCCCTCGCCGCTGCCCGAGCCTGCCGCGCCCGCAGCCACCCCCAACGGCACCGCCGCCGACTGAGCCGCGCCCCCTGCGCGCGCCCTGAATGAGAGGAAAGCCCCGGATGCCCCGATCCTCGACACCGACGAACCCGCCCGCCCGGCTGTCGCGTCGCGCCGCGCTGCTGCTGCCGCTGGCCGGGCTGGCCCTGGCCGGCTGCCGCGAGCGCGAGCTGATCCTCGAAGGCCAGCGGCTGGATACCCGCGCCGTGCTGACCCCGGACGGTCCGGCGGTCGAGGGTACCGTGCAGCCCACCACCACGGCCCTGTCGCTGCCGGGCGCGCGCGGCAATGCCGAATGGACGCACCCGGCCGGCAATGCCGCCCATGACGGCGGCCATGTCGCGCTGGGCAGCCAGCAGCGGCTGGCCTTCGCCGCCAATATCGGCACGCCGGAGGGCCGCCGCCACCGCATCACCGCCGCGCCCGTCATCGGCGGCGGGCTGGTCTTCGCGATGGACGCGATGTCGCGCGTCACCGCCGTGACCACCGGCGGCGGCACCGTCTGGAGCGTGGACCTCACCCCCCCGCGCGAGACCACGGCCTCCGTCTCCGGCGGCGGACTGTCCTATGAGGGCGGGCTGGTCGTCGCCACCACCGGCTTCGGCGAGGTGGTGGCGCTGGATGCCGCCTCGGGCCGGGTGGCGTGGCGGCAGCGGCTGGACGCGCCGATCAGCGGCGGCGCCACCATCGCCGGCGGCTCGGTCTATGCGGTGGGGCGCGACGGCACCGGCTGGGCGATCCGCGCCAGCGACGGGCGCATGCAATGGCAGGTGACGCTGCGCCGCGACATCGCCGGCTGGCAGGGCAGCGCCGCGCCGGCTGTCGCGGGCGATCTGGTCGTGTTCCCCTCGACTTCGGGGCAGATTCTGGCCGTAGACCGCGCGACGGGAACCGAACGCTGGTCCGCGCAGATCGCCGGCAGCCGCGCCGGCCGCGCCATCGCCCTGATCCGCGACATGACCGGCGAGCCGGTGATCGCCGGCGACATGGTGGTGGCCGGCACCAGCTCGGGCCGCATCGCCGCCTTCGACCGGGCGACCGGCATGCAACTCTGGTCGCATGACGATGGCGCCCTGTCGGCGCCGGTCGTGGCCGGGAACTCGGTCTTTGCCGTCGATGACGCCTCGCGGCTGATCCGGCTGGACCGCGCCAACGGCGCCCGCATCTGGGCGGTGCCGCTGCCGGAATTCGTCGATGCGCGGGTGAGGCGGCAGGAACAGGTCTGGGCGCATTACGGGCCGGTTCTGGCCGGCGGGCGGCTGATCGTGGCCTCCTCGGACGGGGTGCTGCGCAGCTTCGACCCGGCCAGCGGGGCGCTGGTCGGGCAGGCGGCGATCCCCGGTGGCGCGGCCACCGCGCCCGCCGTGGCCGGCGGCTCGCTTTACGTCACCAGCCGCACCGGGCAATTGCTGGCTTTCCGCTGATGTTCACCCTTGCCATCGTCGGGCGGCCCAATGTGGGCAAGTCCACCCTGTTCAACCGCCTCGTGGGCCGGCGGCTGGCGCTGGTCGACGACCAGCCCGGCGTCACCCGCGACCTGCGCGAGGGCGACGGGCGGCTGGGCGACCTGCGCTTTGTCGTCATCGACAGCGCGGGCCTTGAGATGGCCGAGGATGACAGCCTGCAAGGCCGCATGCGCCGGTTGACCGAGCGCGCGGTGGACGAGGCAGACATCTGCCTGTTCCTTTACGATGCCCGCGCCGGGCTGACCTCGGCCGACGAATATTTCGCGGAGATCCTGCGCAAGCGCGCCCGCCATGTGATCGTCGCCGCCAACAAGGCCGAGGGCCGCGCCGGCGAGGACGGGGCGATGGAGGGCTGGAGCCTTGGCCTGGGCGAGCCGCTTCGCCTGTCGGCCGAGCATGGCGAGGGCATGGACGACCTGTATCGCGCGCTGCTGCCGCTGGCCGATCAGGTGGCGGTCGAGCGGCCCCCGATCGAGCCTCAGGTCGAGGTCGACCTGCCCGAGGGCGCCGAGGACGAGGACAGCGAGGCCTGGCGGCCCTCGGCGGCGCGGCCCCTGCAACTGGCGGTGATCGGGCGGCCGAATGCCGGCAAGTCCACGCTGATCAACCGGATCATCGGCGAGGACCGGCTGCTGACCGGCCCGGAGGCCGGCATCACCCGCGACGCGATTTCCGTGCGGACCGAGTTCATGGGCACGCCCATGCGCATCTGGGACACCGCCGGCATGCGCAAGAAGGCGCGCGTGGTCGACAAGGTGGAGAAGCTTTCCGTCGCGGACGGGCTGCGGGCGGTGCGCTTTGCCGAGGTCGTGGTGGTGCTGCTGGACGTGGCCGTGCCCTTCGAGCAGCAGGACCTGCGCATCGCGGACTTTGCCGAGACCGAGGGACGCGCGGTCGTCGTCGCCGCGAACAAATGGGACCTTGAGGGCGACAAGCCCGAAAAGCTGAAGGCGCTGCGCGAGGCCTTCGACCGGCTGCTGCCGCAGCTGCGCGGCGCGCCTCTGGTCACGGTTTCGGCGCGGACCGGCAAGGGCATGGACCGGCTGCATGCGGCGATCCTGTCGGCGCATGAGGTCTGGAACCGCCGCATCGGCACGGCAAAGCTGAACGACTGGCTGCGGGCGATGACCGAGGCGCATCCGCCCCCGGCGCCGGGCGGGCGGCGCATCCGGCTGCGCTACATGACCCAGGTCAAGACGCGCCCGCCGGGCTTCATCGTCAAGGCCACCCATACCGACCAGATCCCCGACAGCTATCGCCGGTTCCTGATCAACGGCTTGCGGGTGGATTTCAATTTGCCGGGCACGCCGATCCGGCTGATCTTCCGCGACCAGGGCAAGGATAATCCCTACAAGGACCGCGCCCCCGGCACCCCGCGCCGCACCGGCGCGCTGCACAAACACCGCGACAAGCAGAAGCCCAAGGGAATGTAAGGCGGCGGAATACCCCCGCCGATGTCGCGACTGACCCAGAGGACGGATCGGCCCGCCTGCGCCCCTGCGGGGCTTGGCAGCCCGGCGCTGCCGCCCGGCCCCAGCGGCGAATTGTGGTGCTGGGGTGGTGGTGAGGTCGGAAGGCCGCCTGTTGGCGGCCAAACAGAGCGCGCAGGTGCGCGCATTGTTTTTATCGTGGTGCGGACCCAGTTGGGTCCGCACGGGGGGGGGGGCGCCCCCCCCCCCCCCCCCCCCCC
>CAKTBJ010000034.1 GCA_934533075.1 uncultured Paracoccus sp. | reverse complement strand
TGCGAAAGCCCGCTGACCTTCAAGGCCATCACCCTGTGGCGCAACGAGCTGCTGGCCGAGGAAGTGCTGCTGCGCGACGTGATCGACCTGGAGACCACCTTCGGGCGCAGCATGGACGGCGACGACGAGGAGGTGATCGAGGACGAGGAGCCCGGCGAGGACGCGGCCGCCGCCCCCGGTGCCCCGCCCGCCACCGACGACGAGGACGAGGACGAGGAGGGCGTGAACCCCTCGCTGGCCGCGATGGAGGCCACGCTCAAGCCCAAGGTGCTGGAGACGCTGGCGGCCATCGCCGACAAATACGAGACGCTGGCCGACATGCAGGACCAGCGGATGTCGGCGACGCTGAACGAGGACAGCAGCTTCTCGGCCCGCGAGGAGCTGGACTACCAGAAGCTGCGCAGCGAGATCATCGTGCTGGTGAACGAGCTGCACCTGTCCAACAACCGCATCGAGGCGCTGGTCGACCAGATCTATGGCATCAACCGCCGCATCGTGACCATCGATTCGGGCATGGTGAAGCTGGCCGATGCCGCGCGCATCAACCGCCGCGACTTCATCGACGCCTATCGCGGGCGCGAGCTTGACCCGAACTGGGTCGATGACATGGCCGGCAACAAGGGCCGGGGCTGGCAGGCGCTGTTCGACCGCTCGCGCGATCAGGTGGAAAAGCTGCGCGGCGACATGGCCGATGTCGGCCAGTATGTCGGCGTGGACATCGAGGAGTTCCGCCGCATCGTCAACCAGGTCCAGCGCGGCGAAAAGGAAGCCCGGCAGGCCAAGAAGGAGATGGTCGAGGCCAACCTACGGCTGGTGATCTCGATTGCCAAGAAATACACCAATCGCGGTCTGCAATTCCTCGATCTCATTCAGGAAGGCAATATCGGCCTGATGAAGGCCGTCGACAAGTTCGAGTATCGGCGCGGCTACAAGTTCAGCACCTATGCCACCTGGTGGATCAGGCAGGCGATCACGCGATCCATCGCCGATCAGGCCCGCACGATCCGCATTCCGGTGCATATGATCGAGACCATCAACAAGCTGGTGCGCACCAGCCGCCAGATGCTGCACGAGATCGACCGCGAGCCGACGCCGGAGGAACTGGCCGAGAAGCTCCAGATGCCGCTGGAAAAGGTCCGCAAGGTGATGAAGATCGCCAAGGAGCCGATCTCCCTCGAAACCCCCATCGGGGACGAGGAAGACAGCCAGCTGGGCGATTTCATCGAGGACAAGAACGCCGTCCTGCCGCTGGATTCGGCCATTCAGGAGAACCTGAAGGAGACCACGACCCGCGTGCTGGCCAGCCTGACCCCGCGCGAGGAGCGCGTGCTGCGCATGCGCTTCGGCATCGGCATGAACACCGACCACACGCTGGAGGAGGTCGGCCAGCAGTTCAGCGTGACCCGCGAACGCATCCGCCAGATCGAGGCCAAGGCACTGCGCAAGCTGAAGCATCCCTCGCGCTCGCGCAAGCTGCGCAGCTTCCTCGACCAATAGGCCCGCCCCCACGGACGCCAACCCCCGCCCTTCCCGGCGGGGGTTTTCCTTTGGGTGGGGCATCTCCACCCCGCCCCACAGGGATCAGCCGACGGGACAGGGAACGGCACCCGGTCATGCCCCCTGCCCCCGGATGCTGACGACCGCCCGCCCCTTGCGTGTCGCTGCGCGACGGGGCCGGCCGCAAACGAAACAGCCCCCGCGCCATCGGCACGGGGGCCTGGCGTGCAGCCTTCGGCACGCCGGGGGGGGGGGGGTGCCGGGGCGGCCTTATTCGGCGGCGGCGCGGGCGGTTTCCAGCCAGCCATCCACCTGCTCGCGGTTTTCGGTGATCCAGGCGTCGGCATGGGCGTCGATATTCTCGTCGCCGGCATTCATCAGCGCGTTCTGGGCATAGATGTCGGTCAGCGGGATCGCCGCCGTCTCGAACAGCGCCTGCACCACCGGATTGGCGGCGAGGAAATCGCTGTTGACCACCGGCACGATGTCGTTGGCGACATAGCCCAGCACGCAGGGATCGGCCACGCAGCCCTCGACGCCCGCCATCGTGGCGGCATCCTCCAGCCCCTTTTCGGTCTCGACCAGATCGACGAAGGGCACCTGAATCCAGACCACATCCTCGCCGGGGGTCAGTTCGTTCACCGTCCAGTTCGGCGTCCAGGTATAGAACAGGATCGGCTCGCCATTGCCGTAGGCGGCGACCGCATCCGCCATCGAGGCCGAATAGTTCGCGCTGATGACGTTCACATGGTCGCGCAGGTCGTAGGCGTCCATGTGATGCTCGATATTCTCCTCGCAGGCCCAGCCGGGCGGGCAGCCGACCATGTCGGCCTTGCCGTCGCCGTTGCGGTCGAAGGCCGCCTTCACGTCGTCGCGCTTGAAATCCTCCAGCGAGGTGATGCCGAGGGATTCCGCCGATGCCTTGTCCACCAGATAGCCCTGCAAGGCGCCGCCCTTCGCCACGGCGCCGGTGATCTCGGCCCCCTGCTCGAAGATGTCGCGGTAGGAGTTGTGGCCGGGGAACCAGCCGTCGACCCACATGGTCACGTCGCCGAAGGCCACGGCCTGATAGAAGGCCGGGTTGTCCAGCGTCATCGGCTGGGACACGTCATAGCCCAGTTCGCGCAGCAGCTTGGAATAGATGGCGGTCTGGAACCAGCCGGTGTCCCAGGTGGGTTGCGCCATCGTGATGCTGGTGCCCTCGCCGGGGCGCTCGGCGGTCTGCGCGGCCAGGGGCGCGGCGACAAGCAGCGCGCCGATTGCGGTCAGGGTTCGGGTGAGACGGGGCATGCCGGGTCTCCTTCCTTTTTATTTCAGTGGATTGGTGGCAAGGCGGGGTCAGCCCGTCTTGCCGGGTTCGGCCGCAGGGGCGTCCTGCCCGCGCAGCCGGAACAGATTGGCCAGCACCTGCCGCAGCGAGGGCGCGCGGGTGTCCGACCGCTCGCTCAGGCCCTGGGTGATGCGGTCCAGCACGATGGCCAGGATCACGATGCCGACGCCGCCGGCGGTGGCGCCGCCCACGTCCAGCCGCCCCAGCCCGGTATTGACCACCAGGCCCAGCCCGCCGGCGCCGATCAGCGCCGCGATGACCACCATCGACAAGGCCAGCATCAGCGTCTGGTTCAGGCCCGCCATGATCGTGCGCATCGCCAGCGGAAGCTGCACGTCCCACAGCATTTGCCAGCGGGTCGAGCCGAAGGCCTCCGCCGCCTCGATCAGGTCGGCGCGCACGTTGCGGATGCCCAGATTGGTCAGCCGCACGATGGGCGGCACCGCGAAGATGATGGTGGCGATGATGCCGGGTGCCATGCCGACGCCGAACAGCATCACGATGGGCACC
Organism: uncultured Paracoccus sp.; assembly: GCA_934533075.1. Lineage (GTDB taxonomy): Bacteria > Pseudomonadota > Alphaproteobacteria > Rhodobacterales > Rhodobacteraceae > Paracoccus. The sequence continues at coordinate 28,856 of CAKTBJ010000034.1, read as the reverse complement.
AGATAGACGAAGCTGGGAATGGTCTGCATGATGTCGAGGATGGGCCGCACGATCTTCCACATCCGGTCCGACCCGGCCGAAAGGATTCCCGCCGGCACCCCGATCACGGCACAAAACAGCACCGCCGTGACCACCATCGCCAGCGTGGTCATGGTATGCGCCCACAGGCCGATCATGTCGATGAAGGCAAAGCCCAGCACCGTGAACAGCGCCACGCCGCGCCCGGCGGTGCGCCAGGCGACGCCGGCGAAGATCGCGGTCGTCACCAGCATCGGCAGCCAGCGGAAGAACGTGTCGAGATTGCCCAGCACGGCCGAGATCGGCATCTGCGCGGCGCGGAAGGCGGGGCGGAAATTCGGCACCAGCCAGCCGCGCACGAAGGTGTTCACCCAATCGTCGAAGGGCAAGGTGACCAGATCAGCGGGGCTGAACATCGGCGCCCTCCTTGTTGTCGTTCCGGGGGATGGCGTGCGGTTCCGGCGGCGGGGCGTCGTCGTCCTCCCTGCCATTGCCGCCCCCCGACAGATGGGCCAGCACGTCGCCCGGTTCGACCACGGCCAGCAGCCGGTCGCGCTCGTCGGTGACGGCGATGGGCAGGCCCTCGCCGGCGGGACCGTAAAGCTCGTGCAGCGCGGTATCGGTGTTGGTGGTGGGAAAATCGGTGATCAGCGCCCCGCTCAGGGTCGGCGCGGGCGTGGTGTCGTCCATCTCCGACGCGGCGAGGTCGCGATAGGTCACCACCCCCACCGGGCGCGGCCCGTCCATGACGTAAAGCGCCTGCGTGCCGCGCGCCTCCATCAGCCGCAGCGCCTGCCGGACCGAGGTATCGCGCAGCGGCACGGTCAGCGCCTCGGAGGACACGTCGTCCACGGTGAACACCCGGCCCCGGTCGATATCGGCCACGAAGGCGGCCACATAGTCGTCGGCGGGGCTGGTCACGATCTGCTGGGCGGTGCCGGTCTGCACGATCTCGCCATCCTTCATGATGGCGATGCGGTTGCCCAGCAGCAGGGCCTCGTTCAGGTCGTGGGTGATGAAGACGATGGTCTTCTTCAGCGTCTTTTGCAGGGTCAGCAGTTCCATCTGCATGTCGCGGCGGATCAGCGGGTCCAGCGCGCCGAACGGCTCGTCCATCAGCAGGATGTCAGGATCGGCCGCGAGGCCGCGCGCCAGCCCCACCCGCTGCTGCATGCCCCCCGACAGGTCGGCGGGACGCGCATCGGCCCAGGGCGCCAGCCCCACCTGCTCCAGCACCTCCAGCGCGCGGGCGCGGCGCTGCGGCACCGGGATGCCCCGCACCTTCAGGCCGTAGGCGACATTTTCCGCGATGCTCCAATGCGGGAACAGCGCGAAATGCTGGAACACCATCGCGATCTTGTCGCGGCGGATGCGGCGCAGGTCGGCGGGCGAGGCCGCCGCGACGTCCTCGCCGTCGATCAGGATACGGCCCGCACTGGGCGCGATCAGCCCGTTCAGCATCCGCACCAGAGTCGACTTGCCCGAGCCGGACAGGCCCATGACCACGAAGATCTCGCCCTCCTCGACAGCGAAGCTGGCATCGCGCACGCCGACGGTGGCGCCGGTCTGGGCGAGGATCTCGGCCTTGCCGGCGCCTTCGCGCAGCATGCGCATGGCGGCGGCGGGGTGCTTGCCGAAGATTTTATAAAGGTTCTCGACCGAAAGTTTCGGTTGCATATAACTCCGCATCTGGCCCGGCCGGCGCGGGGGACAAGGGCGCCCCCGCAGGTGAATGGCTGATCCCGCGCCCGACAGGGACGCATGAGACGCCCGCCCGCCCAGACGGGCAGGATCGCGGAAAGAGGCGCGCCGGGTTGCGCCTCGGGATCATGGCTTGCCACTACCTATAGCGGCCGGATGCCAAAACATCAACCTGTTGTGTTCACCATGCCGATCGGCAGGTTTCCGCCCCGGCCGGCGGCACGAAAAACGGGGCGAGGTTCGCACCCCGCCCCGTTGGCAATGTCGTCCCGCAAGCCCGCCTCAAACGGCGTGTTCATGCTCCAGCCGGGCACGGGCGCGGGCGTTGGGATCGGGTTCCTCCGCCTCGGGCGGCGTCTCGCGCGGGGCGATCAGCGTGTAGACGGTGGGCACCACGAACAGCGTGAACAGCGTGCCGATCGCCAGCCCCGAGAAGATCACCAGACCCATCGCCTCGCGCGCGGCGGCCCCGGCCCCCGAGGCGATCATCAGCGGCACCACCCCCGCCACGCCGGCGATGGTGGTCATCAGGATCGGGCGGAAGCGCAGGCGCGCGGCCTCGACCATCGCCGCCTCGCGGGTCATGCCCCGCTCGTGGCGCAACTGGTTGGCAAAGTCGACCAGCAGGATGCCGTGCTTGGTGATGATCCCGATCAGGGCGATCATCCCGATCTGGCTGTAGATGTTCAGCGTCCCCAGACCCAGATTCAGCGGCACGATCACCCCGAAGATCGACAGCGGCACCGACATCAGGATGATGAACGGGTCGCGGAAGCTCTCGAACTGCGCGGCCAGCACCAGATAGATCACCACGATGGCCAGCGCGAAGGCCACGGCGATGCCGGCGCCCTCGTTCTTCTCGATGCGCGACTGGCCGGAATAGTCCAGGAAGAACCCGTCCGGCATGACCTCGCGCGCGATGGCCTCGATGTCGGCCACGCCGTCGCCGGTGGTCACGCCCGGCATGGGCAGCGCCGAGATGGTGGCCGAATTCAACTGGTTGAACTGCTCGATCCCGGCGGGGGCCACGCGGGTCTGGATCGAGGTCACGGCCGACAGCGGCACCATTTCCCCGGTCAGCGAGCGCAGCCGGAACTCGCCCAGCTTCTCGGGATTGTCGCGGTAGAAGGCCGGGACCTGCATGATGATGTCATAGCTGTCGGAATCGCGGTCGAACTGGCCGATGGCACCGCCGCCGACCAGCAGCGACAGGGTGGAACCGATCTGGCTGGCCGGGATGTTCATCGCCGCCGCGCGGTCGCGGTCGATCGAGATCACCACCTGCGTGGTGTCGAACGAGAGCGAGTTCTGCACGATGATGAACTTGCCCGAGGCCTGCGCGCGCTGCTGAATCTGCTGGGCGACCTCGAACACCTCGGCCGGGGTGCCGGTGGACTGCACCACGATGGAGATCGGCAGCCCCCCGCCCGCGCCGGGCAGCGAGGGCGGCGCGAAGACAAAGGCCTGCACGCCGGCGACCGGCGCGATGCGCTCCTGCAATTCCTGCTGGATTTCCGCCTGCGAGCGGTCGCGGTCGGCCCAGTCCTTCAGCGCCCAGAGGGCAAAGCCGGAATTGGTGCCGCCGCCGAAGCCCACGACCGAAAAGCTGGCCGCGACCTCGGGGATGCCGGCGGTCAGGTCGTTCATCTGGTCGATGAAGCGGCTGGTGTAATCCGTGGTCGCATAGGCCGGCCCGTCCACCATCGCCAGCAGGGCGCCGCTATCCTCCTCCGGCGCCAGTTCCGAGGAGGTGCGGGTAAACAGGAACACCGTCACCCCCATCAGCACCGCCATGATCAGCACCGTCACCGGCCGGTAGTCGAACGAGGATTCGACGCGGCGGGCATACCAGCCTTCGATCTTGACGAAGTTCCGGTCCAGCCATTGCTGGAAGCCCTGCCCCTTGGACGGCCGCAGGATGCGCGCCGCCATCATCGGCGAGACGGTCAGCGCCACCACGCCCGACAGGAACACCGACCCCGCCAGCGTCACCGCGAATTCCCTGAACAGCGAGCCGACAAGGCCGCCGGTGAACAGCAGCGGCATGAACACCGCAACCAGCGTCAGCGAGGTCGCGATGATCGGGTTCACCAGCTCCTTCATCGAGCGGAACGTGGCCTGCATCGGCGTCATGCCGTCGTCGACATGGCGCTGGACGTTCTCGACCACGACGATGGCGTCGTCGACCACGATGGTGATGGCCAGCACCAGCGCCAGCAGCGTCAGCAGGTTGATCGAATAGCCCACCAGATACAGCGCGAACAGCACCCCGATCAGCGACAGCGGGATGGCCGCCACCGGGATCAGCACCGAGCGCAGCGAGCCGAGGAACAGCAGGATGACCACCGACACGATGATCGTGGCCTCCAGGATGGTGGTCAGCACCTCGCGGATCGAGGCCGAGATCTGCTCGGTCGCGTCATACATGAGGGTCATGTCCATGCCCTCGGGCAGGGTCTGACGGATGGCGGGCAGTTCCGCGAGCACGTTGGAGGCCGCTTCCAGCGGGTTGGCGCCCGGCGAGGGGAACACGCCCAGGAAGATGCCGGACTGGCCGTTGAACTCGACGATCATGTCCTGGTTCTCGGCCGCCAGCTCGATCCGCGCCACGTCGCGCAGCCGCACCACGTCGTCGCCCGAGCCGCTGATCGGCAATTCGCCGAACACCTCGGGCGATTGCAGGGTCGATTCCATCGTGATGGCGTAGGCGGTCAGCTCGTTGCGGGTCTTGCCGGGCGCGGCCAGGAAGTTGGCGTTGTTGATGGCGCCCGCGACCTCGGCGGCGGTGACGCCGCGGCTGGCCAGCAGCACCGGGTCGATCCAGACCCGCATGGCATAGTCCGCCGCGCCGAGGATCTGCACCTCGGCCACGCCGTCGATGGTGGACATGCGCGGCCGGACCACCCGCTTGATGTATTCGGTGATCTGCTCCGGCGTCATGTTGGGGTTCTGCATCGCCAGATACATCGTGGCGAAGGTCATGCCGGTGCCCTTGACGATGGTCGGGTCGCGGGCATCGGACGGCAGCTGGCTGCGCACCTCCTGCACCTTGGACATGACTTCGGTCAGCGCCACGTCCGGGTCGGCGCCCAGCCGCATGTTCACCGAGACCGTCGAGGCCGAGGGCCGCGAGGTGGTGGTGACGTAATCCACCCCCTCGGCCGTCGAAACCGCCGCCGCGATGGGCGAGGTGATGAAGCCCTGGATCAGGTCGGCCGAGGCGCCCGGATAGACGGTGGTGACGGTGACGACGGTCTCGTCCACCTCCGGGTATTGCCGGATTTGCAGGTTCACCGCCCCCAGCAGGCCCAGCAGGATCATGATCAGGCCGAAGACCGTGGTCAGGACCGGCCGCTTGATGAAAATGTCGGAAAGGCTCATTACCCGGAAGCCCCGTCGCTTTGACCGCCATCGGCGCCCTGCACCGCCCCGGCGGGCGCCGTCTGGCCCTGCCCGTCAGGGGTCACGGAATTGTCTACATTGACCTGCTGGCCGTTCGCCAGCCGGTTCTGGCCGGAGCTGACGATCTGGTCGCCCGGCTTGATCGTGTCGCCCACGACCTCCACCAGCCCGCCCGAGCGCCGCCCGACCTGCACGAAGACCTGCACGACCTCCAGCACCGGGGCCGGAGGCACGTCATCGGCAGGCGGCGGGGGGGCGCTGCCCTCCATCATCCTGGCCGCGATGCGGTCCAGCAGGTCCATCTCGGCCGGGTCGCGCGGCGGCGCGGGGGGCCTGGGCGCGCGCTCGCGCACGACATAGACGAAATCGCCGTAAAGGCTGGACATCACCGCCGTTTGCGGCAGCGCCAGCACGCCGGCCTCCTGCGGCAGCGCCACGGCCACGCGCACGAACTGGCCCGGCGTCAGCGCGCCGCCGGCATTCTCCAACTCGCCCCGCAGCTTCAGCATGCGGCTGGCGGCGTCCACCTTGGGGTCGATGCCGGTGATCTCGCCGGCGAAGGTGCGCGAATCGTCGGACACGTCCACCATGACCCGGATCGCCTGCCCGATATGCAGGTTCTCCAGATCCTGCTCGGGCAGGCTGAAATCGACGCGCATCCGGTCGAGGTCCTGCAAGGTCGCCACCACGGTGCCCGGCGCGATATAGCTGCCCGGATCGACCTGCGGCAGGCCGATGGTGCCGGAAAACGGCGCCACCAGCGTCCGGGTCTTCAGCACGGCCTCGGCGCGGGCCACCTGCGCCTCGGCGGCGCGGGCATTCGAGGCGGTGGTGTCCAGATTGGCATCCGCCGTCACCCCGCGCGCCGAAAGCTGGCGCGCCCGGTCCAGGTTGGTCTGGGCCAGTGCGGCCTGGGTGCGCGCGGCCTCGACATCGGCGCGCTGGGTCTCGTCGTCCAGCGTCAGCAGGGTGGCGCCGGCCTCGACCTTTTCATTGGCGGAAAACTCGACGCTGCGCACGATGCCGGCGCCTTCCACGGTCAGGTCCACGCCCTGCGCGGCCTTGACGGTGCCGATGGCCGCCAGTTCCGGGCGCCAGTCGCTGGGCGCCACGGTGATGGTGGTCACGGGCATCACCTGCTCGGGCATGCTGGCGAAGAAGGCGCCGATCAGGCGCTGGCGAAGAAGGTTGTATCCCACCAGGCTGCCGCCCACCAGGACCAGAAGGATGATGGCGATAATGAGACGCTTTATCACGCGAGGCCCCCGGAACGTATTGCCGAATCATGTCCGGGCGGGGTCTGCGACCCTCGGCCGCGCCCTTGCCCGTTCATCTTGATCTGTCGCCCCGCGCACTATACCGTCTGGACGGTTTCGTCAATTCACCCAGGCCCCCGCCGATGGTCATGCCCCCGCCTTCCACCCGCGAGCGCATCCTGCGCGCCGCCGATGCCATCGCCACCGAAAGCGGCGCCGGCATGGTTTCGCTGGATGCCGTGGCGTCACGGGCGGGCATATCCAAGGGTGGGTTGCTTTACCACTTTCCCACAAAAAGCGTCCTATTGCAGGCTCTTGTCGAGGATTACCTTGAAAAGATCGAAGCTTTGCTGGCTGAGGGCGACGAACCCGCCCGCCCCAATGCGCTGATTCTGACGCTGCTTGAGCATTTCCTTGCCGAATGGCGGTGCAAGCCCCCGGCCGGCGGGCTGCTGGCGGCGCTGGCCGAGGACCCGGCCATCCTCGCCCCGGTCGCGGCCTTCCAGGCGCGGGTGCTGGCACGGCTGCGCGCCAATGCCGGCGACCCGCTGCTGGTGGAACTGGCCTTCTATGCCATCCAGGGCTGGCGCAGCGGCCGGCTGCTGGGCATGCATGCGCCCTCGGACGAGGAGCTGGCCGGTTTCGTCGCCGCCCTGCGCGCGAGGCTGACGGCATAAGGTGCGTTGCAGCCGGACCACAGCCCGAGCGCCCGCCCCGCTTTGCCCTTACGGAACGCTGGTCAATCGGGTCCGCGCGGGCGACAAGGGGGGGCGACAGGCCCGAAGGACTTGATTTGACCACGGAAACCACCCTGCCCCCAGCCAGCGGCCTGCGCCTCGCGCGCGAGGGCGATGCGGTGACGCTGGCCGGCGGGCTGGTGGTGCAGGCGCTGGCGGACCTGCCCCGGCAACTGGAGGCGCGGCGGGTCGATCTGTCCGGGCTGACGGCGCTGGACACCGCCGGCTGCTGGTATCTGGCCCGTGCCGAGGCGGCGGGCGCCGCGCTGGACGGGTTCAGCGACGCCCATCGCAGCCTCTACGACAGCATCAGGCCGGCGATGCCGGTGCCCGACCCGCCGCAGGCGGCGCCGGTCTGGTGGCGCCGCTCGCTGACCGAGCTGGGCCAGCGCATGGCCTCGGGCTGGGCCTATCTGCTGGCGCTGACCGAATATCTGGGCCGCTTCCTGGCCGGGCTGGCGCGCTGCATCCGCCACCCCTCGGAATTCCGCCTGACCTCGCTGGTCCATCACTGCCAGGAGACCGGGCTGAAGGCCGTGCCCATCGTGGCGCTGATGGCCTTCCTGATCGGCGTGGTGCTGGCCTTCCAGGGGTCCGCGCAGCTGCGCCAGTTCGGCGCCGAGGTCTTCGTGGTGGACCTGATCGCCATCTCGATCCTGCGCGAGCTGGGCATCCTGCTGACCGCGATCATCGTGGCGGGGCGCACGGCCTCGGCGCTGACGGCCTCCATCGGCTCGATGAAGATGCGCGAGGAGATCGACGCCATGCGCACCCTCGGGCTGGACCCGGACCTGGTGCTGCTGGTGCCGCGGGTGTTGGCGCTGATCATCACCCTGCCCTTGCTGGGGCTGGTCGCGGACGTGGCCGGGCTGGTCGGCGGCGCCATCATGTCGTGGATCGAGCTGGGCGTCTCGCCCGCCATGTTCCGCACCCGCCTGATCGCCGACACCAGCGTCAACCACGTCATCGTCGGGCTGGTGAAGGCGCCGGTCTTCGCCGTCATCATCGGCATTATCGGCGTGCAGGCCGGGATGAAGGTCGGCTCCGACGCTGAATCGCTGGGGCGGATGACCTCGAACGCCGTGGTCAGCGCCATCTTCGCGGTGATCGTGGCGGATGCGCTGTTCTCGATCTTCTTCGCGCAGGTGGGGATATGACCGAAAACGTCATCGAGGTCAGGGGCTTGCGCAGCCAGTTCGGCAGCCACGTCATCCACGAGAATCTGGACCTCGACCTGCGGCGGGGCGAGATCCTGGGCGTGGTCGGCGGCTCGGGCACCGGCAAGTCGGTGCTGCTGCGCACCATCGTCGGGCTGAAACGCCCCGAGGCCGGCACGGTGCGCGTCTTCGGCACCGATGTCCACAACACCCACGGCGCCGAGCGCGCCGCGCTGGAACGCCGCTGGGGGGTGATGTTCCAGGACGGGGCGCTGTTTTCCTCGCTGAACGTGCGCGAGAATGTCGAGGTGCCGCTGCGCGCCCTGCCGCTGGACGCCGAGACCCGCGCCGCGCTGGCGGAACTGAAGGTCTCGCTGTCCGGCCTGCCCTGGCTGGCCAACGACAAGTATCCGGCCGAGCTGTCGGGCGGCATGCGCAAGCGCGCCGGGCTGGCCCGCGCCCTGGCGCTGGACCCGGAGATCGTGTTCCTGGACGAGCCGACCGCCGGGCTGGACCCGATCGGGGCGGACGCTTTCGACAAGCTGATCAAGGGGCTGTCGCGGTCGCTGAACCTGTCGGTGTTTCTGGTCACGCATGACCTGGATACGCTGCATGCCTGCTGCGACCGCATCGCGGTGCTGGCGGAAAAGCATGTGCTGGCCACCGGCACGATGGCCGACATGCTGAAGGTCGATCACCCTTGGGTGCATGAATATTTCCACGGCCCCCGCGCACGCGCGGCGATGGCCGCAGACAGGGGATAAGCCGATGGAAACCCGTGCGAATTACCTTCTGGTCGGGGCGGTCACGCTGGCCGGTTTCCTCGGGCTTCTGGCCTTCCTGATGTGGTTCGCCAAGATCGAGCTGGATCGCCAGTTCGACTATTACGACGTGTATTTCCCCGAGGTTTCGGGCCTGTCGCGCGCCTCGCAGGTGCGCTTTGCCGGCCTGCCGGTCGGGCAGGTCATGGACATGCAGCTGGCCGAGGACGGCAGCGGCCGGGTGCGGGTCCGGCTGGAGGTGGCGCGCGACACGCCGGTGCGCATCGATTCGCAGGCTTCGCTGGAATCGCAGGGGGTCACCGGCGTGACGCTGGTCGGCATCACCGCCGGCAGCGCCAATGCCCCCCTGATGGATCGCAGCAATGGCGTGCCGGAGATCAAGGCCGTGGCCTCGGCCCTGCAAACCCTGTCGGATCAGGGACCGCAGATCATCGAGAAGCTGAACACCGTGGCCGAGCAGCTGACCGTGCTGCTGGGCGAGGACAATCAGGCGCGTGTGACCAGTATCCTCGACAATATCGAACGCTCCAGCGGCAATCTCGACGCGGCGATCGCGGATATTTCCTCGGCCACCGGCGCGATCGCCGAGACCGCCGACGCGATTTCCGGCTTTGGCGAGCATATCACCGGCCTGTCGGACAGCGCGCGGACCACGCTGGACAAGGCCGATGCCGCGCTGGAACAGTTCACGCAGGCTGCTGGGCGCGCGGATGAAACCCTTGCCTCGGCCACGCAGACGCTTGATTCGGTGCGTGAATATGTTGATGGCGACCTTGGCGGCCTGACCACGCGCTTGCAGGATGCCGCCGACAAGGCCGGGGCCTTCGCGGATCGGGCGCTGGCCTCGATGGACGGGCTGGACGCCACGCTGACCTCGGCCACGCGCACCTTCGACGGCGCCAGCGGGGTGATCGACACCGACATCGCCCCGGTGCTGGCCGACCTGCGCAGCACCCTGACCAGCTTCGGCGAAGCCGTGGATCAGGTCAGCGCCGACATCCCGCAGATCACCGAGCGCCTGCGATCCGCCGCCGACAGCGCCGACAGCGCCTTCACCAGCCTTCAGTCGATGCTGGACGGCGCGCGCGGCCCGGTGCAGGCTTTCACCCGCGACGGGCTGGTGCAGTTCACCTCCGTCGCCCGCGACGCGCGCGGGCTGGTGGAGAATCTCAACCAACTCGTCACCGCGCTTCGCCGCAATCCCGCGCAGGTCATCACCGGCCCGCGCCAACCCGAATTCCGTCGCTGAGGTGTCCCGATGATCCGTGCTCTTCCCCTCCTCGCCGCGCTGTTGCTGACCTCCGGCTGTGCGGCGCTGGGCGCGCTGTCCGGCGGCCCCAAGCGCGACGTGTTCGAGCTGCGCGAGACCGGGCCGGCGATGAACTGCGGGCGCGCCCGCGCGGTGGAACTGGTGATCGAGGCGCCGAAAGCCGCCGGTCCCATCGACAGCGAACGCATCCTCGTGCGACCCAACCCCTTGCAGATCCAGTATCTTCCCGATGCGCAATGGGGCGACAGCGTGCCGGTGATGGTGCAGACGCTGATGGTGCGGCGGCTGTCGGATTACAACCTGTTCAGCCATGTCGGCCGCGCGCCGCTGGGCAGCAGCGGCGATTACGCCCTGCTGAGCGAGATCGGCGATTTCAGCGCCGTGGTGCAGGGCAAGGGCGCGATGGTGACGATGGCGCTGTCGGCGCAGATCGTGGACGAGATGTCGACCCGCGTCGTAGCGCGGCAGAATTTCGCGGTCAGCGTGCCGGTGGAAAGCACCGCGACGCCGGTGCTGATCGCCGGTTTCGATGCCGGCGCGCAAAGCCTGTTCGACCAGATCGGCAACTGGGCGGCGGGTGCCCTGGGCGGGAACTGCCGGCCTGCGGGTTAGACCCCCTTTTCGCGGCGCGAGGCGGTGGCCAGCTTCGCCACCAACTCGTCGGTAATGGGCTTGGTCGTCGAAAAGGTCACGCCGGTTTTCGTCACCTTGAGCTTCAGGGCGGCGATCTCGCCGGCATGGGCGGCAATCGCACCCGGATCGACATAAAGGCCGCATTGCCTGCCGAAGGCGGCATAGCCCGCGATGATCGTGCCTTCGATCTGGAATCCGGGCATATCGTATCTGATGACCTCCTCGGCACCCGGCAGCGCCCGCGCCAGCCCTGCACGCAACCGGCCCAGCAAGGCGCGAAACTGCGCGGGTGCGGCAGCGATATAAGCGTCGTGACTGTCCGGCCCGGTCATGCCGGCAATATGGCTCTCGGGATGCACCGAAGTCTAGCCCTGCGGGCGCGGCAGGGTCAGCGTGGCGCACAGGCCGCCGCCGGCGCGGTTTTCCAGCTCGACCGCCCCGCCATGCGCCTGCGCCACGCCATGCGCGATCGCCAGCCCCAGCCCGGTCCCCCCCGTCTCGCGCGAGCGCGAGGCCTCCAGCCGCACGAAGGGGTCGAACACGGTGGCAAGCTGGGCCTGCGGGATGCCCGGCCCGCGATCCATCACCCGCACCCGCGCCACGGCCGGGTCGGCCTCCAGCACGACCTCCGCCCCGCCGCCATAGCGACAGGCATTGTCGATCAGGTTGCGCAAGGCCCGGCGCAGCGCCATCGGCCGCGCGCGCAGGATCAGCGGCGGCGCCCCCGCCCAGTCCACCGCGCAGCCGGCCATCCCGGCCTCCTCCGCCAGGTCCCCGATCAGCGCGGCAAGGTCCAGATCGGCCAGCTCCTCGGCGCTCCACACGCCGCGCGCCCAGGTCAGGGTCTGCTCCACCATGTCCTGCATCTCGTCCAGCGAGGCGGTCATGCGGGCGCGGTCCTCGTCGTCGTCCAGCATCTCGACCCGCAGCCGCAGTGCCGTCAGGGGCGAGCGCAGATCGTGCCCCAGCGCCGCCAGCATCTGCGTGCGGTCGCGCACCAGCCGTTGCAGCCGCTCCTGCATGGTATTGAAGGCAGCGGTCAGCGCGCGCATCTCGGAAGGGCCGGTGACGGGCAGCGGCTGCGCCTCGCCGCGCCCGAGGGCTTCGGCCGCACCGGCCAGCCGCCGCAGCGGTCCCAGCATCCGCGCCAGCACCACCCACAGCACCAAGGCGATGGCCAGCGCCGACAGGATCAGCGTCAGGTTGGCCTGGCCGCGAAAGCGCGGATCGGGACCGGGAAAGCGGGTGGCGCCGTTCAGCCATTGCCCGTCCGCCAGCGGCAGCGACAGGCTGAGCCGATAGCCCGACAGCCCGCGCGCCAAAGCCCGGCGGCGGAAATCCCGCGCCCGCGCATCGTCGTCGCGGCCCGGCGGCTCGGCACGGGGCGGGCCGGGGCGCTCCAGATGCAGCCGCGCCCCCTCGCCCGCCGCCAGCGCGCCCTCCAGCCGGTCCAGCCAGCCGCTCATCGCCGGGTCGGAGACCGCCAGCCCCGGCGCATCGTCGATCTGATAGCGGGTGAAGGGCGATTCGGCGGCGCGCAGCAGGCGGCGGCGCTCGGGGCCTGGGGTGCGGTCCAGTTCCAGCACCAGCTGCGCGGCGGAATCCAGCGCCTGGCCGATGCGGATCTGGCGCTCCATGCGGTCGCGCGCCATCAGCGACACGCCGACGCCGACGAATTGCGCCAGCAGCAGCGCCGCCAGCACCGCCAGCAGAACCTGCCCGCGCAGGGATCGCGGCCAGCCCGGCCTCATAGCCGCGTCACATCGGCGGTCAGGCTGTAGCCCTCGGCGCGCAGGGTGGTGATGATGCGCGGCGGGCCGTCCGGGGCCTCGATCTTGCGGCGCAACCGGCTGACCAGGTTGTCGATGCTGCGGTCGAAGGCCAGCGCCTGCCGCCCGCTGACCGCCGTGAGCAAGGCATCGCGCGAGAGAATCCGGCGCGGGCGCTCCAGAAAGGCGGTCAGCAGCCGGAACTCGCCCGAGGTCAGCGGGATTTCCTCGCCGCCCGCCGCCGGGGTCAGCGCCATGCGGTCCGTGTCCAGCACCCAGCCGGCGAAGGCCAGCCGCTGGCCGGTCACGGTGCCGGCGATCGGCTCGGGACGCTCGGACCGGCGCAGGATCGCCTTGATCCGGGCCAGCAATTCGCGCGGGTTGAAGGGCTTGGGCAGATAATCGTCGGCGCCGACCTCCAGCCCGATGATGCGGTCGGTATCCTCGGACAGCGCGGTCAGCATCAGGATGGGCGGGCTGCCGGCCTGCGCGGACAGGCGGCGGCAGACCGACAGCCCGTCCTCGCCCGGCATCATCAGGTCCAGCACGATCAGGTCGAAGCGGGTGTCGGAGAGCCGCGCATCCATCTCGGCGGCGTCGCGGGCGGGCGTGGCGCGCAGGCCGTTCTTTTGCAGGTAACGGCTGACGGCATCGCGGATCTCGCGATGGTCGTCGACGACGAGGATATGGGCGGGCGCTGTCATGCCACCAGTTTGCGCAAGCCCGCGCGCACGGCAAGCACCGGGGCGGATTTGCGACACAATGCGACAGAAAACCCCGGCCCGAGGGACAGCGATGCGACAAAGCCGCCCCATATTGGTCCCATCGAAACAGAAACCGAAGGAGCAGAGATGACCCGCTTTTCGACCCTTGCCATCGGTGCCGCGCTGGCCGCCGCGCTGACCGTCCCCGTCTTCGCGCAGGCCCAGGCACCCGCGCAGCCCCCCGTCCCGCCGGCCGCCGAGGCCGCCCCGGCGCCCGAAGGCGCCCCCCGCGCCGAGGGCCGCAAGCATGGCGAGCGTGGCCATTGGGGCCATCGCGGCGAGCGCGGCGACCGCATGCGCGGCCATCGCGGCCACGGGCCGATGGGACCGATGGGCATGATGGGACCGATGCTGGGCGCCGGCTTCGACGCCGATGGCGACGGGGTGGTGACGCAGGCCGAGCTGGACGAGGGCCTTGCCGCCCTGGTCGCCAAATACGACGCCGATGGCGACGGCACGCTGTCGCTGGACGAATTCGCCGGCCTGCATGCCGAGCTGATGCGGCCGATGACCGTGCGCGCCTTCCAGTGGATCGACGCGGATGGCGACGGCCGGCTGAGCGCGGCCGAGCAGGACAAGGCGAAGGGCTTCATCGGCAAGCGCCTGCCTGCCGACGCCCCCGCCACGGCCACCGAGTAGGGCGCGGGATTTCCGCTCGGGCCGCACGTCCCCAACGGCACCGGGCGGAAAGACGGGCGGCCCCTTCCATATGGAGGGGGCCGCCTTTGCAGGGTGACAAGGGCCGCGCGAGGGCGGCCCTTTTTCGTCGAATGGGTCAGCCCTTCAGGCTCCACCAACCGCGGCGCTTGGGCCGCGAATCGTCCTCCTTGCCGCCGGCGACGGCCTCGGCCAGTTCAGGCTCCGGCTCCGGCTCCGGCTCCGGCTCCGGCTCCGGCAGGGGTTCCGCCTCCGGCATGGCCTGCGCAACCGGCTCGGCCTCGACCTCCGGCCCGGTCTCCACGGCCGGCTCGGCCTCCGCCACGACCTCGGCAACCGGCTCCGGCTCGGCTTCGGCGGCATCCGGCGCGGCCGGGATTTCCGCGACCGGCACGATTTCGGCCGGGGTCTCGGCGGTCTCCGCGACCGCCTCGGCATCGGCCTCGGCGGCAGCCGGCTTCGCCCGGCTGCGCGAGCGCGAGCGGCTTCGGGTGGGTTTCGGCTTGTCCGCCGCCGGCGCATCCTCGGCGGCAGGCTCGGCCTCGACCGCCGCAACCTCGACTGCGGCCTCCTCGGCAGGACCGGCATCGGTTTCGGCCTCGGCCGTTGCGGATTCGGCGCCGTTCTCCTCGCCGCCACGGCCCCCGCGACGGCGGCGGCGACGGCGGCGGCCGCTGCGGGCGCCCTCGCCATTGCCCTCGGCCGCGTCCTCCGCCACCGGCGCGGGGGATTCGGCCACCACCTCGGCCTCCTCGACCTCCGCCTCCTCGGGCAGATCGTCGGCGGCCTCGTCGATCGAGGCCATCAGCCGCGCATCCGCCGAGACCACCGGCGCCGACGGCAAGGCCACGATGCGGCTGGCGGTGCGGAACTTCTCGATGGTGAAATCGGGCGAGATCAGCGCCGGATCGGCCTCCAGCCGCACAGCCATGCCGAAGCGCAGCTCCAGCGCGGCGATATGCTCGCGCTTGTCGTTGATGAGGAAGTTGATGACCGAGACCGGCCCGCGCACCAGAACCTCACGGCTCCGCTTGCGGGTGCCCTCCTCCTCGATGGCGCGCAGGATGCTCAGCGCAAGGCTGCCGTCGCTGCGGATCAGGCCGGTGCCGTGGCAATGCGGGCAGGGCTGCGTGGTCGATTCCAGCATGCCGGGCCGCAGCCGCTGGCGCGACATCTCCAGCAGGCCGAAGCCCGAGATGCGGCCCACCTGAATGCGGGCGCGGTCGGTCTTCAGCCGCTCCTTCAGGCGCTTCTCGACGGCGATGTTGTGCTTGCGCTCGTCCATGTCGATGAAGTCGATGACGATCAGCCCGGCCAGGTCGCGCAGGCGCAGCTGGCGGGCGATCTCGTCGGCGGCCTCGCAATTGGTCTTGTAGGCGGTTTCCTCGATGGAACCCTCCTTGGTCGCCCGGCCCGAGTTCACATCGACGGCCACCAGCGCCTCGGTGACGCCGATCACCAGATAGCCGCCGGATTTCAACTGGACCGTCGGGTTGAACATGCCGCCCAGGTAGTTCTCGACCTGGAAGCGCGAGAACAACGGCATCGGGTCGCGGTAATGCTTCACGTTGCGCGCGTGGCTGGGCATGATCATCGCCATGAAGTCGCGCGCGGTGCGATAGCCGCGCTCGCCCTCGACCAGCACCTCGTCGATGTCCTTGCTGTAAAGGTCGCGGATGGTGCGCTTGATCAGGTCGCCTTCCTCGTAGATCGGCGCCGGGGCGATCGACTTGAAGATCAGTTCGCGAATCTGCTCCCACAGCCGCATCAGATATTCGTAGTCGCGGCGGATTTCCGTGCGGGTGCGCTGGCTGCCGGCGGTGCGGATGATCAGCCCGGCGCCCTGCGGAACCGAGAGTTCGCCGGCGATCTCCTTCAGCTTCTTGCGGTCGGCGGCGTTGGTGATCTTGCGGGAAATCCCGCCGCCGCGCGCGGTGTTGGGCATCAGCACGCAATAGCGGCCCGCGAGGCTCAGATAGGTGGTCAGCGCGGCGCCCTTGTTGCCGCGCTCCTCCTTGACGACCTGCACCAGCATGATCTGGCGGGTCTTGATGACCTCCTGGATCTTGTAGCGGCGGGCGCGCGGCTTGCGGGCCGGGCGGATGTCCTCGCCATTGTCCGGCGACAGCGATTCGATCTCGGCCGCGGGGTCGGCATCGTCGGCCTGCCCGTCCTCGCCGGAATCCTCGGCGATGGCCATGCCGGGAATGTCCTCGCTGCGGGCGACGGCATCGGCCAGCCCGGCGGATTCGGCGGCGGTATCGGCCTGCGGGCGGCTGCCCCGGCGGTTGCGGGGGGCGCGGGTCTCGCGCGCCTCCTCCTCGGCGGCCTCGGCCTCGGCCTCGGCGCGTTCCTCGGCCTTCAGCGCCTCGCGGTCGGCGGCCGGGATCTGGTAGTAATCCGGGTGGATCTCCGCGAAGGCCAGGAAGCCGTGGCGGTTGCCGCCATATTCCACGAAGGCGGCCTGCAACGAGGGTTCGACCCGCGTCACCTTGGCCAGGTAGATGTTGCCCGCAAGCT
Organism: uncultured Paracoccus sp.; assembly: GCA_934533075.1. Classification (GTDB taxonomy): domain Bacteria; phylum Pseudomonadota; class Alphaproteobacteria; order Rhodobacterales; family Rhodobacteraceae; genus Paracoccus. Next base: position 12,190 of record CAKTBJ010000034.1, on the reverse strand, counting down.
GTCGCTTGCTGGCGGTCTCGAAGTCAAACTCCTCGACGATGTTTCCATCCGCCACGACGACCCGAGTTTCCTCGGCATGCGTGGCGTCGATCAGCATTTTCTTTGCCATATATCCGACTTTCGCGCAGCCCGTCGCGCGGTCCCGGCGGGGCCGTGGCGGCGGAGGGGCTGCTGAATGAGAGGGACGGGATGGCCCGCGCCGTGCCGAAATCCGCGCCCGGAGCGGTCGCCCGCCCCTGCCGGATTTGCCTGCCTGTCGCGCGTTCCATCCGCGTCTGTTACCTGTCTTGGCCCGGCAGCGCGACCAGTGCGGCCGCGCCTCGGACAGTGAATCCGATGGTCCCCTTGCGCCGCGAAGACGCGCCGGCGGACCGGTTTTCCGCGCGGCTACCCAAGGCCCGATAGCGGGACGCGGGCGGTGCTGCGCTGCGAAATTCGTCGCCGCCTCAACCCCCAGTTGTCGATCGAGACGGAATGATCCGAACATAAGGGCGAAGCGGCCTCGCTTTCAATGCCTAATCGGCATGGCCCGCGCCTAATCGGCGGCGGCGGGAAGGCGGGCCGCCAACCGCCGCCGGCGCATGGCTTTTTCGGCAGGCGGTCGCAAGGGGGGTTTTCAACCCGGCGCCGGGCACCCATAATCAGGACAAGGGAGGACGCGATGCCGTTGCCGCATTTTCTGCTGATGATCGCCCTGGTGATCTGTGCCGCCGGCCTGACGGTCTGGGCGGTTTCCGCCGCGGGGCTGCCGCTGGCGGCGCTGGCGGTCACGGCGCTGCTGGGCGCGGCGGCGGTCGGCCTCGTCGGGCGCCGGCACTGAAACGTGGCCCCTGCCCTGTCCCGCCACCGGCTCGCGCGCATGTTCATTGATTTTTCATGCCTGCATGCCATGAGGGGGTTTTCAGGCCGCCTCACCATCGGGCGGACGAAGACGGCAGGCGAGGCAGGATGACCGATCGGATGGCCCAGACCGGCGCGACGACGCCGCAGACCGGCGCCCCCGCGCATCCGGCGGCCCTGGCGCATGACGAGCATGCCCGCGCCCGCATCCGCCGGCCGCTGATCACCGACCTGTCGGCGGCGCGCTGGCTGCTGGTGGGCGTGCTGATCGCCTCGATCTATTTCTTCCACGGCTTCATCGTGCCGGTGCTGGCCGCGACCGTCATCGCGCTGGCCACCTGGCCGCTGCGCAATCACATCGCCTGGCGCTGGCGGCTGGGGCGCACGGGGGCGGCGGCCTTCATGGTGCTGGTGATCGTCTGCGTGCTGGTCGTGCCGCTGAGCATGGCGCTGTATTACACCATAGCCGAGTTGCGGATGTGGATCTCCTGGGCCTTGCGGGTGAACGCGGCCGGGGCGCCGCCGCCGGACTGGATGGTCGCGCTGCCGCAGGTCGGGCCTTGGCTGGACGAGCAATGGCAGCAGTTCATCGGCCGCCCCGGCGCCATCAGCGAGATCGTGCAGATCATCAGCGGCTCGAACATCGCGGCGCTGTATCGCGGCATCGTGACGGCGGGGGTGTTCACGCTGCACATGGCGCTGTCGCTGCTGTTCACGCTGGTGACGCTGGTGATCCTCTATCGCGACGGCGAGAAGATCGTCGCCCAGATCGACCGCGTGGGCGCGCGCATCCTGCCCGACCGCTGGCAAAGGCTGTCGCGGGTGATTCCCGCCACGATCAGCTCGACCGTGACCGGCATGACGCTGATCGCCATCGGCGAGGGGGTGATCCTGGGCGTCGCCTACGGCATCGCCGGGGTGCCCTCGCCGGTGGCCTTCGGGGTGATCACCGGCTTCATGGCGCTGATTCCGGGCGGGGCACCTTTGTCCTTCACGTTGATCTCGGCCTATCTGGTGGCCAGCGGCTCGACCGTGGCCGGGGTCGGCCTGTTCCTCTGGGGATCGGTGGAGCTGTTCATCGTCGACAAGACCATCCGCCCGACGCTGGTCGGCGGCCCGATCAAGCTGCCGTTCCTGCCCACCTTCTTCGGGCTGATCGGCGGGGTGAAGACGATGGGCATCGTCGGGCTGTTCGTCGGCCCGGTGCTGATGGCGCTGCTGGTCGCGATCTGGCGCGAATGGCAACGCCAGATCGCCGAGGAAAACCACGAGAACCTGCCCGAGGATGCCCAGCCGCCACCCTGAGCCGGGCCTCCGGTTTCGCCCGCCCCGATCCGCCCGTGCCACGCCCGGACGGCGGCAACCCCCACATCCGCGCGACTCGGGCGGCGCATGGCGGGCAGGCTCGCCCGCTCCCTGCCCGGACAGGCGGTTCATGCCAGCCAGCCGGGCGCAGGCGCCTCGCCCCCGCCTCAATCCTCCAGTTCCGCATCCCAATACAGGTAATCGACCCAGCTTTCATGCAGGTGATCAGGCGGAAAGCGGCGGCCGGCGGCCAGCATGTCGGCGGCCGAGGGGCGGCGCGGCGGGCGCTTCAGGCTCAGGCCGGCGGCGCGCAGGCTCTTGTTCGCCTTGCGCAGATTGCAGGGCGCGCAGGCCGCGACGACATTCTCCCAGCTGGTGCGGCCGCCCAGGGCGCGCGGCACCACATGGTCGAAGGTCAGCTCGCCCCGCGCGCCGCAATACTGGCAGCGGAACCCGTCGCGCAGGAACAGGTTGAAGCGGGTGAAGGCCACCAGCCGCCGCGGCCGCACATAGTCGCGCAGCACCACCACCGAGGGCAGGCGCATCCTGCGGCTGGGGCTGCGCGCCACCTCCTCGTATTCCGCCAGGATCGCCACGCGGTCCAGAAACACCGCCTTCACCGCCTCCTGCCAGGGCCAGAGGCTGAGCGGATACCACGACAGCGGCCGGTGATCGGCATTCAGGACCAGGGCCGGGCAATGGCGCAGCCGGGCAGGCTCATGCGTGAACTGGACCCGGAAATCCTCGCCGTGCGGCTGGGCATGGTCGCGCATCGCCTCCCCCTTTCGACGGCGAGGGTAAGGCCGGCCCCAACCCGCGCGCAAGCGGAAACGGGGCGAGAAATCCCGTGTCATCAGACTATCATGAAGAGGGGAAGGTGCAGGATTCTGTTGCCAGGCTCCTGCGGGCCCCGCCTTACGCTGCTAGGCGGAAGGGCTTGGGTTTCGATGCCTCGAACTGCTTACGCAGCCAGAGCCACCGGAGCACGGTTGTCGTTGGCAACTGTACAATTCGGACCGATAACGGTGGTACCTCACCGGGACAAAGCCACATCTTTACACGTTCGTCGATCCTGTTTCGGCCCCATGACCCGCAACGCCGGGTGATTGGTGGAGCCGCCGGGTACCGCCCCCGGGTCCGATCCGCTTATTCCATGCGCGTTTATGCCCATAGTCCGGGTCGCCCCGGACAGGTTCAAGATAGGCAGCCCCGCGCCCGCGTCAAGGGGCATCGGAAACGGGACCGGCCGGATTGCAGGCCATGCCCCCATACCACCCCGTCGCCCGAGGCCCGGCGACGGCGTGACAGGAACGACTGTCCCCGGCCCGTGCCGCCTTGCCGCCCGCACAAGGAGGGGTCGCGGGCACCGGCCCGGATACCCGCCGGACGCACGAGGCGACTTCTGCCCCCGACAAGGGCCAGCCGTGCCGACCGGGAACTGACGGAGCGCGGATCGCCTGCCCTGCACCCCGGCGCATCAGGCCGGGCCTGACGATGCCCCGCCTCGGCCGGCGGCGCCTGCCATCCGGACAGCCCGGCACCTGCCGCCGCCGGAGGGCAGGCCCCCCGGCCCGTGCCGCCGGCCGGGGATGCGATCACCCCCGCACGGCGCCATCCCCCGTCACCAGATACTTGAAGCTGGTCAGTTGCTCGGCCCCCACCGGCCCGCGCGCATGCATCTTGCCGGTGGCGATGCCGATTTCCGCGCCCATCCCGAACTCGCCCCCGTCCGCGAACTGGGTCGAGGCGTTGCGCATCAGGATGGCGCTGTCGAGGCTGTCGAAGAAGACCTGCGCCGTCGAATCACTCTCGGTCAGGATCGCCTCCGTATGGCCCGAGCCGAAGCGGCGGATATGGGCCACGGCCTCCTCCACCCCGTCGACCAGCTTCGCGGCGATGATGGGCGCCAGGAATTCGCGCCCGAAATCATCCGCTTGCGCGCGCACGGTGCCGGGCACCTTGGCCAGTTCGCCCTCGGCCCGCACCTCCACCCCGGCATCCAGCAGGTCCTGCACCAGCACCGGGCCGTGCCTCGTATAGAACTGCCAGTCGATCAGCAGGCATTCCGCGGCGCCGCAGATGCCGGTGCGCCGGGTCTTGGCGTTCAGCACCACCCGCCGGGCCTTGTCCAGATCGGCATCGCGGTCGGCATAGACGTGGCAGACCCCTTCCAGATGCGCGAAGACCGGCACCCGCGCCTCGGATTGCACCAGCCCGACGAGGCCCTTGCCACCGCGCGGGATGATCACGTCGATCAGCCCCTGCGCGCGCAGCATCGCCGCCACCGCCGCCCGGTCGCGGCTGGCGACCAGCTGGATCGCCCCCGCCGGCAGCCCGGCCTGGCGCAACCCCTCCTGCATGGCGGCATGGATCGCCTGCGCGGAGTTCAGGCTTTCCGAGCCGCCGCGCAGGATCACGGCATTGCCGGATTGCAGCGCCAGCCCGGCGGCATCCGCCGTCACGTTGGGCCGGCTTTCATAGATCACCCCGATCACCCCCAAGGGCGTGGCAACCCGCCGGATATGCAATCCGTTGGGCCGGTCCCATTCCGCCAGCACCCGCCCCACCGGATCGGGCTGGGCCGCGATGGCGCGCAGCCCCTCGCCCATCGCCCGGATGCGCGCCGGGTCCAGCCGCAGCCGGTCCAGCATGGCCGCGTCCAGCCCCTTGTCCTCGGCATGGACCATATCCTCGGCATTGGCGTCGAGGATCGCATCCTCCATCCGCCCCAGCGCATCGGCGGCGCCGATCAGGGCGGCATGCTTGCGCTCGGCCGTGGTGGTGGCCAGCACTTGCGCCGCCCCGCGCGCGTCGCGGCCCATGCGGGCGATCAGGTCCTCGGCAGTCTCGTCCACGTCACGCCCTCCGCAGCCGCCGGATCAGCGAGGACGTATCCCAGCGCCCGCCGCCCATGCCCTGCACATCCTTGTAGAACTGATCGACCAGCGCCGTCACCGGCAGCGCCGCGCCGATCTCGTCCCCGGTCTCCAGACAGATCTTCAGGTCCTTGCGCATCCAGTCCACCGCAAAGCCATGCTCGAATTCGCCCGCCTTCATGGTCTTGTGACGGTTGGCCATCTGCCAGCTTCCGGCGGCGCCCTGCGAGATGACCTCGACCACAGCCTCGATGTCCAGCCCGGCGGCCTCGGCGAAATTCAGCGATTCCGCCAGACCCTGAACCAGCCCGGCGATGGCGATCTGGTTGCACATCTTGGTCACGGAACCGGCACCCACATCGCCCATCCGGCGCATGACCTTGGCATAGACCGAGCAAACCGCCTCGGCGCGGGCATAATCCTTGGCCGTGCCGCCGCACATGATCGACAGCGCGCCGTTCTCGGCCCCCGCCTGCCCGCCCGAGACCGGCGCATCCACATAGCCGATGCCCAGCGCGCGGGCCGCCTCGGCCAGCTCGCGGCTGACGCGGGCGGAGACCGTGGTGTGATCGACGAATAGGCTGCCCGGCGCCATGCCGGCAAAGGCCCCGTCCGGGCCAAGGCAGACCGCGCGCAGGTCGTCGTCATTGCCGACGCAGGCCAGCACCACCCCGGCCCCGGCGGCGGCCTCGCGCGGGGTGGCCGCGGCGGTCCCCCTGTGCCGGGCCAGCCAGTCCCGCGCGCGGGCAGGCGTGCGGTTATAGACCGTCACATCGTGCCCCGCCGCCGCCAGATGCCCCGCCATCGGCCCGCCCATCACGCCAAGGCCCAGGAATGCCAGCTTCGCCATCGGTTTCTCCATCTTGCCGCCGCCTGCCGCGTTGCGTTGCAGATCGGCTTGACCTAACACCGCCGGCATGGTTCCACCCGCGCGACAGCGGGGTCAACCTATCAAAGCCATGCCGCGACCGCGAGGACCGATGCGATGCTGACCCTGTTTCGCTGGCTGCTGCGCCTGACGGTCGCGGTGCTGATGCTGGCGGGCGCGGCGGCGGCGCTGGTGTGGTATTTCGCCATCCGCTCGCTGCCGCCCTATGCCGCCGAGGAGGCGATCGCCGGCCTGCACGCCCCGGTCGAGATCGTGCGCAGCACCGAGACCGTGCCCCATATCCTGGCCGGCGACGACCGCGATGCCTTCCTGGCGCTGGGCTATGTGCATGCGCAGGACCGGCTGTTCCAGATGGTGATGCTGCGCCGCGCCGCGCAGGGCCGGCTGGCCGAGGTCCACGGCCCGCGCGCCGTCGCCGCCGACGACCTGATGCGGCGGCTGGAGCTGGCACGGCGGGCCGAGGACAGCCTCGCCGCGCTGGACGAGGGCACGCGGGCGGCGTTGCAGGCCTATGCCGACGGGGTGAATGCCTGGGTGCAGGTGGTCAACCGCGATGCGCTGGGGCGCGGCGCGCCGGAATTCTTCCTCTATCGCGACCCGATCCCGTGGTGGCGGCCCGAGGATTCGCTGGCGATCCTCAAGCTGTGGGCGCTGGCCTCGACACGCGCCGCGCAGACCGAGGTGGACCGGGCGCGGCTGTCGCTGGCGCTGCCGGGTCGCGGGCCGCAGCTGGTCGCGCATCCGGGTGAGGGCATGCCGGGCGATTACGCCGCACGCTTTCCCGGCCTGCATTTCGCCCCGCCCGCCGGCGAGGAGGCCCCCGGCGAGGCCTGGCCTGACCGGCTGGCCGGGTTTCTCGGCCCCGGCACGGCGGCGGGCGGCGGGGTCTGGGCGGTGCCGCCGGCGCAGACCGCCGCCGGGGGCGCCATCCTCGCCAACGACCTGCAAACCGGGCTGACGGCGCCCGGCCTCTATTACCTCGCCCGGATCGAACTGGCGTCGGGCGGGGTGATCGGCGTGACGATTCCCGGCGTGCCGGCGGTGATCTCGGGGCGCAATCCGGCGCTGGCCTGGGGCATGGCGCCCTCGGGCGCCGACGATCAGGACCTGTTCATCGAGGAGGTCCAGCCCGGCGCCCCCGACCGCTATCGCAGCGCCGAGGGCTGGACGGATTTCGCCCGCAGGACCGAGGTGATCCGCATCCGCGGCGAGGAGCCGCGCCGGATCACCCTGCGCGAGACCGGCAACGGCCCGGTGCTGCCCGGCGTGCATTTCGGCATCCGCGACGTGCTGCCGGCGGGGCATGTGGCGGCCTTGGGCTGGCCGGGGCTGGCGCGCGACGACACCACCATCGCCGGGCTGATCGGGCTGATGCGGGCGCAGGATGCCGCATCCGGGCTGGAGGCCGTGCAGGCGATCACCGCGCCGCCGCTGACGGTGCTGCTGGCCGATGCGGCCGGGATTTACGCCGCACAGGCCGGGCGGCTGCCGCTGCGCGGCGGCGACGGGCGCATGCCCACGCCCGGCTGGCTGCCGGAACAGGGCTGGCAGGGCCTCGCCGCCCCTGCCCCGGCCAGCCCCGCACCCGCCGCGCGGATGCAGGCGGCGCTGGCCGATCCCGGTCCCGGCGGCGCCCGCCCGCAGCGCCTGCGGCTGGCCCACCTGTCGGGCGAGCGCGAGATCCATTCCCGCGACAGCCTGATGGACGAGCAGATCGACATCGTGAGCAGCGCGGCCCGCCAGCTTCTGCCGGTGGTCGGCGCCGACCTGTGGTTCACGGGCGAGCCTGCGCCCTCCGGCACGCCCGAGCGCCAGCGGCAGGACGCGCTGGCCCTGCTGGCCGCCTGGGACGGCCGCATGAGCGAGCACCTGCCCGAGCCGCTGATCTATGCCGCCTGGATGGCCGAGTTGCAGGACCGGCTGATCCGCGACGAGTTAGGCCCGCTGGCGGCGCGCTTCGCCACCGTCATGCCGGATTTCATCGAGGCCGTGTTCCGCGATACCGGCGGCGCCGGGGCATGGTGCGACATCGTGCAATCGGCCGCGACCGAGGATTGCACCACCATCGCCCGGCAGGCGCTGGATGCGGCGATCCTGTCGCTGACCGAACGGTTCGGCCCGCAAGTGTCAAGCTGGCGCTGGGGCGACCCGCATCAGGCGCTGCATGCCAGCCCCGGCCTTGGCGGGCGGCCCCTGCTGGGCTGGCTGGCCAATCTGCGGCAATCGCTGTCGGGGGGCGATTCGACGCTGGCGCAGGCGGGATTGCTGGGGCGCGGGCGCAACCCGTTCCAGGCGGTGGCGGGCGCCGGCTATCGCGGCGTCTACGACCTGTCGGACCCGGACAGTTCGATCTTCGTGATTTCGACGGGGCAGTCGGGCCACCTGCTGTCACGCCATTACGACGATCTGGGCGAGCTGTGGCGGCGCGGCGAATATATCGGCATGTCGCTGGATACCGCGCTGGCACGCGCGGCCTCGGCCGGGGTGACGCGGCTGGTGCCGGGGCAGCAGGCGGAATAGGGGGAAGGTGCGTGCAAGCACGCACCCTACGGCCCGGAAGCGCAGCGTTGCTTCATGCGAGGTTCGACACGTGCCCGAAATCCGTATCGGTCTACGGTGCGGGGGTCCGAACGCCCGCAGGGTGCGTGCTTGCACGCACCGTTCCCTCACTCCGGGCGCAGGCGCGGGATGTCGGGACCGGGCGCCTCACCCGCCTCGCCCGGCCACAACCCGGCGAAATCGAACAGCGCGGGATCGGCCAGATGCGAGGGCCGGGTGTTCATCAGTGCCCGGAACATCACCTGACGGCGGCCGGGGCGGCGGGTCTCCCATTCGTCCAGCAGCATCTTGACCTGCTGGCGCTGCAAGCCGTCCTGGCTGCCGCACAGGTCGCAGGGGATGATCGGGTAATCCATCGCCCGCACGAACCGCTCGCAATCCGCCTCGGCCACGAAGGCCAGCGGGCGCAGGACCAGCAGGTCGCCCTCCTCGTTCAGCAGCTTGGGTGGCATTGCCGCCAGCCGGCCGCCGTGGAACAGGTTCATGAAGAAGGTTTCCAGAATATCGTCGCGGTGATGGCCCAGCACCACGGCGCTGCATCCCTCCTCGCGCGCGATGCGATACAAGTTGCCCCGCCGCAGCCGCGAGCACAGGCTGCACATCGTGCCACCCGGCGCGATCTTGTCGATCACCACCGAATAGGTGTCCTGATACTCGATCCGGTGGGCGACGCCGCGATCCTTCAGGAATTCGGGCAGGACGGTGGCCGGAAAGCCCGGCTGCCCCTGATCGAGGTTGCAGGCCAGAATATCCACCGGCAGCAGCCCGCGCCATTGCAACTCGTGCAGCACCGCCAGCAGGGTATAGCTGTCCTTGCCGCCCGACAGGCAGACCAGCCAGCGATCGCCGGGGCGGACCATGCCATAGGTCTCGATGGCGTCGCGGGTCTCGCGCACCAGCCGCTTGCGCAGCTTGCGGAAGCTGTTCGTGCGCGGGGCACCGCGGAACAGGGCGTGGATCTCGCCCGGCTCGTCGCCCGCGGCCTCGTCCGGCAGGTCGGCTTCGGTCTCGTCACGCATCATCTGCGCCTTTCTTGGCGGGAGGCACCGGGTCATAGCCCTCGCCGCCCCAGGGGTGACAGCGCGCGATGCGCCGCGCCGCAAGCCAGCCGCCGCGCAGCGCGCCGTGGCGCTCCAGCGCCTCCAGCGCATAGGCCGAGCAGGTGGGCTGAAAGCGGCAGCCATGCCCGACCCAGGGGCTGAGAACCAGCCGATAGCCGCGCACCGGCAGCGACAGCAGCCAGGCCGCCGGCGTCATGCCGACCGCCCGTCGCGCGCCGTATGGATGCGGGCCAGAGCGGCGCGCAGATCGGCGCAGAGGTCGGCGAAATCGCGGGCGATGGTGGCCTGCGGCCGGCCGACCAGAACATAGTCCCAGCCCGGCCGCGCGGCCTCGGGCATTACGGCGCGCGCCAGCGCCCGCAGGCGCCGCTTGGCGCGGTTGCGGGCCACGGCATTGCCGATCTTCTTGCTGCATGTATAGCCGACGCGGAACGCCCCCTCGTCGCCGCGCGCGCGGGCCTGGAGCAGAAAGCCCGGCATCCCCTGCCGGCGGGCCGAGGCGGCGCGCAGGAACTCGGCCCGCTTGCGCAGCACCGGCGGCAAGGGACCGCGGGGGGCGCCGTCCCGCGAGGGGGCGGCACATGCCAAAACCGCAGCCCCGTCCGCCGGCGCCGGATCGTCGCGATCGGGGCAGGCATGGGGCTGCGGCTGCATAGCCAGACCTTTCGGGGCCAGAACCTTCGGGGCAGGCGCAGCCGCGACGGCCGCGCCACCGTCCCTTACGCGGACAGCCGCTTGCGGCCCTTGGCGCGGCGGGCGGCCAGAACCTTGCGGCCGCCGGCGGTCGCCATGCGGGCACGGAAGCCGTGACGGCGGGCGCGAACCAGATTGGAGGGTTGGAACGTGCGTTTCATCTTTCTATCCTCGGTCGTCCGGGCCTTGGCGGACCGGGGGCTTGTCCTGTCGGCGGAGGCCCCGGCCCATCCGGCCCGGCGGCAGCTTTCGCCCTGATCTCATAGAGGCCGGTCCCTACACGCAGGCGCCCGTGCTGTCAACGCCTTGCGCCGCCCCGGCGCGGTTCCCACATGGAACCCGGCCTCGCGCGGGATTGTTCCCGGATAGCGGATGCGGCTATCGGTTGCGGATGGCATACCCGTCGCCGCGGGACCTTGGAAGGCAGGGATGAGGCTGAATTCACTCTCGGGTCGGTTTGCGCTGCTGACGATCCTCTTCGTGCTGCTGGCCGAAGTGCTGATCCTGGTGCCCTCGCTGTCCAACCACCGCCTGACCATCCTGGAATCGCGGCTGGAGCGGGCGCAGATCGCCAGCCTCGCCCTGCTGGCCACGGACGAGAGCATCGCCTCCGACCTCGAATCGGAGCTGCTCCAGAATGCCGGGGTCTACAACGTCGTGCTGCGGCGCGACGACCTGCGGCAGCTGGTGCTGTCCTCGCCCCTGCCCGGCCCCGTGGCCGCCACCTACGACCTGCGCGAGGCGACCACATGGGCCGCCGCCCGCGACGCGATGGTGCAGCTTTTCGACCCTGCCGACCGGGTGATCCGGGTGATCGGCGAGCCGGTCCAGCAGGCCGGCCAATTGATCGAGATCACGCTGTCCACCGATCCGCTGCGCAAGGACATGATCGAGTTCGGCCTGCAATTGCTGCTGGTCTCGGCGGCGTTCTCGATCCTGACGGCGCTTTTGCTGAACCTCGCGGCGCAGCGGCTGATCGTGCGGCCGATGCGGGGCGTCATCCGCTCGATGGCCGACTACGCGGCCGATCCGCAGGATGCGCGCTCGATCATCGCCCCCGGCGCCCGCATGGCCGAGCTGCGCGAGGCCGAGGATGCGCTGGCGCGGATGCAGACCGCGCTGACCTCGGCCCTGAAGCAGCGCGAGCGGCTGGCCAATCTGGGCCAGGCGGTGGCCAAGATCAGCCACGACCTGCGCAACATCCTGACCACCGGCCAGCTTTTCGCCGACCGGCTGGAGGAAAGCGACGACCCCGCCGTGCGCCGCGCCGCGCCCAAGCTGGTCAACACCATCACCCGCGCCGTGAACCTGTGCGAGACCACGCTGGCCTATGGCAAGGCCGAGGAGCCGGCGCCCACCATCTCGCGCTTTGCCTTCGCGCCGCTGGCCGAGGAGGTGATCGAGGCCGAATCGCTGGCCGGCGAGGCCGGCCGTGTCGAATTCCTGACCGACATCCCCCCGACCCTGCGCATCCATGCCGACCGCGACCAGATCCACCGCGTGCTGTCGAATCTGGTCCGCAACGCCCGGCAGGCCATCGAGGCCACCGGCACCCCCGGCACCATCGAGATCGGCGCCGGCGAGAGCGATGGCGGCTGGTTCATCCGCGTCGGCGATACCGGGCCGGGCCTGCCCGAGAAGACCCGCGAAACCCTGTTCCAGCCCTTTTCCAGCGGCGGCCGCAAGGGCGGCACCGGATTGGGGCTGGCCATCGCGGCAGAGCTGGTGCGGGGTCATGGCGGCTCGCTGACGCTGGTGCGCAGCGATGCGCAGGGGTCTGAATTCATCATTCTTTTGCCCTCGGCGATGGTGGCGTGACTTTTTTCGCGACGCGGACGGATTGACGCTTGCATGTCCCGGCGCCACCCTCTAGATGACCCCTCACAGCGGACCCGTAGCTCAGCTGGATAGAGCACCAGACTACGAATCTGGGGGTCGGGCGTTCGAATCGCTCCGGGTCCGCCATA
>CAKTBJ010000033.1 GCA_934533075.1 uncultured Paracoccus sp. | reverse complement strand
AGCTTCTGGACCGGATCGAGGAGGTTTCCATCGACGCCGTGCGCGGCCGCTCGCGCGAGGGCATGCTGCGCCTCGCCATGCCGCCGACCATCGCCCTGCGCTGGGGCAACGACCTGTTGCGGCGGTTCCATGCGGCGAACCCGGAGATCCTGTTCGAGGTCTCGACCTGCGCCAATGCCGCCGCCCCCGCCGAGGCGAATGTCGATCTGGCGATCCTGCGCGGCGCCGGCACCTGGCCGCAATGCCGGGCCGACCTCATCGCGACCGAGGAACTGGTCGTCGTCGGCGCCCCGGCGATCCTGCCGGCCGGGGGCTTTCTGTCGCCCGAGCAGTTGCAGGGCCGGACATTGCTTCAGAACGCCTCGCGGCCCAGCCTGTGGCTGCATTGGCTGCGGGTGGTGCAGGTCGACTATCAGGGCGTCATCGTCGGACCGCGCTTCGACCTGACCGAAAGCATCATCCAGGCCGCCGTGGCGGGGATGGGGCTGGCGGTGCTGCCGGAAATCCATATCCGCGGCGATCTGGCCGCAGGCCGGCTGCGGATGGCCTTTCCCCAGCGCGGCCTCTCGGGCGAGGCCTATTACCTCTGCGTGCCCGAGGGGCGCCAGAGCCGCAAGGCCGTGCAGGCGCTGCGGCACGGGCTGTTGCGGGAGGCGCGCCGGCAGCGGCTCGGCGCGCCCCGGAGCGATCAGAAATAGCTGTGCTCGGCGCTTTTGACCGCGGTGGGGTCGATGCCGCGCTTCTTCAGCCAGGAATAGACCGGCGGCACCCGGTCGGCGATGGATTCGACCATGATTTCGACGAAGCAGGGCGCGTGATCGTGGGCGAAGGCCTCGGCCAGCGCGGTGTCCAGTTCCTCGGCCGTGCGCACGCGCCAGGCCTTCATGTCGAAGGCTTCCGCGATCTCCTTGCCCTTGGGCGGGGTGAAGTCGACGCCGAAGCATTGGTTATGGCCGCGCAGCCGGTGCAGGCCCTTGATCCAGCCGAAGGTGCCGTTGTTGAACAGGATCACGATGGCCGGCACGTTCAGCCGCACCAGCGTCTCCAGCTCGCCCACCGTCATCCCGAACGAGCCGTCGCCGAACATGCCGATGGGGCGCTTGGTCGGATCGGCCCGCCACGCGCCCACCGTCGCCGGCAGGGCCGAGCCGAGGCCGCCGAAGGCGCGCGGGATGGCAAAGCGCGTCCGGGGGTCGTTGATGCGCAGGAAGCGCGTCATGTAGGGCGTCGGCGTCCCGGCATCGGAATAGATCAGTGCCGGCTTGCCCGAAGCCTCCAGCGCCTGGTTGAAGCCGCGCACCACGCGCTCGGGGCGCAGCGGCACGCGGTCGTCGGACAGGAACGGCTCGGCGCTTTCCCAGAAATCGGCGCGGTGGGCGTTCAGCTGTTCCACCCAGGCCTCGTGCCGGCTGCCGTCGATGGCGCCGTCGGCATCCATCTCCAGCAGTTCCTCGAAGACCAGCTTGGCGTCGCCCAGCACCGACAGCAGGTTTTCATAGTTGTTGGCCATCACCTCCGGGTTCACGTCGATCTGCGCGATGCGGCGGTTCAGCGTCACCTGCGGGAAGGTCCAGCCGATCGTCACCACCGAGCCGATGCGCGAGCCGACGAAGATCGCCAGGTCCGAGTTCTCCAGCGCCCAGTTGGCATGCGGGTGATAACCGTTGTCGCCGATCACGCCGATGGCCAGCCGGTGGTCGTCCGGGATCGAGCCTTGCCCGGTCATGGTGGTGCAGATCGGGATGTTGCAGGCCTCGGCAAAGCGGGTGATCGCGGCGCCGGCGCAGGAGCGGTTGGCGCCGCCGCCGGCGATGATCAGCGGGCGCTCGGATTGCGCGATCAGGTCGAACAGCTTTTGGAGCCGGTGCGCCTCGGCGCGGGGCGGGAAGGCGGGGAAGGTCTTGCAGTCTTCTTCCGCATGCAGCGAGATGGTCGCGGGATCGACTTCCTCCTTCAGCATGTCCTCGGGGATTTGCAGATGCACGGCGCCGGGCTTGCCGGAACAGGCCACGCGGAAGGCGCGGCGGATGATCTCGGGCAGCTTCTGCGCCGATTTCACCTGGACGGACATCTTGGTCACCGGCTCGAACAGCTTGGCGCAATCCAGTTCGGTCAGCACGCCGCGGCCCTCGCCGGGCAGGGGGATGTCGATGGTCAGCAGGATCACCGGCACCGAGGAGCCGTTCGATTCCGCCACGGGCGGCAGCGAATACATCGCGCCGGCGCCCGACGGGCATTCGAACACGCCCGGCTTGTTGGTGAAGCGGCCATAGGCATCGGCCATGTAGCCGGCGGACCGCTCGTCGCGGGCCATGATATGCCGGATTTCGGCCTCGCGCCCGGCGAGGGCCTCGTAGAAGGGGACGTTGGTGTCGCCGGGAACGCCGAAGATGGTATCCACACCATAGCGGATCAGCATTTCGACAAGGATGTCTGCACCAAGCATTGTTGCGGGCCTTTCAATGGGTCGGATCGTCAGAAACGGGTGGCTGCGAAGGGGGCGGCGTCGATGGGCGGCTGGCGCCCGGCGATCAGCGCCGCGACGATGGTGGCGGTCCTGGGACCGCCGGCAAGGCCGACATGGCCGTGCCCGAAGGCGTGGATCACGTCGCCCGTGCGCCGGGCGCGGCCGATGACCGGAATCCCGTCCGGGGTCGAAGGCCGGTTGCCCTGCCAGCGCCGCACCTGCGCATCGCGCGGCAGGTTCGGCCAGGTCGTGTAAAGGTGATGCAGCAGGATATCGGCCCGCCGCCAGTCGGGCGCGGTCTCGGCGCTGGCCAGCTCTACCTGGCCCGAGGCGCGCAGCCCCGCATCCAGCCAGGTATTCGCCATGCGCCCGTCCGAGGGCATCACCGGCGAACGCGGCCCGGCATCCGAAGGCGGCAGGTCAAGCTGGACGTGATAGCCGCGCTCGGCCTCCATCGGCACGCTGTCGCCCACGGCGCGGGCCAGGGGCTTGGACTGCATCCCGGCCGCGATCACCGCGCGGTCGCAGGCGATGAAGCCGCCATCGGTGTCGACCCCCTGCAAGCGGTCGCCGTTCAGGCGCAGGCCGGTGGCCCTGGCGATCCTGACCTCGGCCCCCCGCATGCGCGCATGCTCCGCCAGCGCCGCGACATAGGCGCCGGGCGCGGTGCAATGCGCCCCCCCGGTGACCAGCGCGCCGAAGGTATAGGCGGGGCTGAGGCCCGGCTCGCGCGCGGCGATGGCGGCGCGGTCCAGTTCCTCCCAGACCACGCCATTCTCGCGGCGCAGGCGCCAGGCCAGCGCCTCGGCCTCGAAATCCTTGCGCGAGGGATAGGCGTAAAGCAGGCCGTCGCGGCGGATCAGCTCCGGCACGCCGGCCTTTTCGGCCAGCGCCAGATGCAGGTCCGGCCCGTCATGCAGCAATTGCGACAGCAGGCCGGCGGTGCGGCGCACGCGGGCCTCGGTAAAGCCGGCCAGCAGGAAGCGGATCAGCCACGGCATCAGCCGGGGCATGCTGGCCCAGCGGATGACCAGCGGGCCGTTGCGGTCCAGCAGATAGCCGGGCACCTTCTTCCACAGCCCCGGCATCGACATCGGGATGATCGAGTTGGGGCTGAGGAAGGCACCGTTGCCATAGCTGGCCGCCTGCTCGCCCCCCGGCGGGGCGGGGTCGATCAGCGTGACCCGATGGCCTTCGTCCAGCAGGGCGAGGGCGGTGCAGGTGCCGACGATGCCGGCGCCGATCACCGCGACATGCAGGGGTTGGTTCATCCCGACCTCCTCAGGATTCCGCAAGGATGCGGGCGTTTTCGCGCAGCGACGCCTCGGTGATCTCGATGCCCAGGCCGGGCGCCTTGGGCACGATCACGTGGCCGTCGCGGTTCTCGATCTTCTCGACCAGCACATCCTCGATCAGGACGTGATGGGGCATGTAGAATTCGCAGCCCAGCGAGATGCCGGGCGTCGCGGCGATGAACTGGGTGCCGGCGGCCAGCGCCACGCCGCCTTCGTAGAGGGTGCCGCCATAGCCGGGCAGGCGGGCGGTGTCGGCGATGGCCATCAGCGCCTGCCCCTTCAGCATGCCGCCGACCTTCATCAGCTTGACCGAGATCGCATCGGCCGCCCCCATGCGGATCACCTCCATCAGGTCCAGCGCGTTGAAACAGCTTTCATCCGCCAGGATCGGCGTGTCCAGTGCCTGCGCGAAGGACGCCATCGCCGCCAGCGCGTCGCGGGGCACCGGCTGCTCGATGAAGGTCGGGCGGAAACGGTCCACGTCGCGCAGGATGCCGATGGCGCCGAAGGGTTGCAGCGCCTGGTTGTAGTCGATGCGCAGGTCGATGCCGTCGCCGAAGGCGTCGCGCATCGCCTCCAGATGCGCCATGTCCTCGGCATGGGACTTCACGCCGGTCTTGACCTTGAAGATGCGGTTGCCTTGCGGGACCATCGCCTGCATCCGCGCCATGTCGGCCTCGAAATCCGGGTCGGCGATGGAAAAGGACAGCGGGATGCGGTCGCGCACCCGACCGCCCAGCAGGTCGGCCACCGACAGGCCGGTCAGCTTGCCGAGGATGTCGAACATCGCGGTTTCCACCGCCAGCTTGGCCTCGCCATGCCCGACCAGCACCCGGTCCATGCGCAGGGTCAGTGCCCGGATTTCCTTGACCGGGGCGCCGATGACCAGCGGCCGCAGATAGATGTCCAGCGCCGCGAAGCCGGCCTCGGCCGTGCCGGTGAACACCTCCCACGGCGCGGCCTCGCCCCAGCCGGTGACGCCGGAGGTCGAGGTCAGTTCGACCAGCACCCGCTTGACGGTGCCCTTCACGTCGCCCACGCCCTGCTGGCGCTGCATGGCGATGGGGCTTTCCAGCAGGAAGACCCGCATTCTCTCGATCTTTTCCATGCCCTGGCCCCCTTATGCCGGCTTGCCTTCGTGGAAATGCGCCAGGAAGCTGCGCGTGGCCTCCTCGCGCGGGTTCTCGATGACCTGGCGGGCGGGGCCGTCCTCGACGACATAGCCGTCGCGCATGAACACCACCCGGTCGGCCACGTCGCGGGCGAAGGCGATCTCGTGGGTGACGATCACCATCGTCATCCCCTGCGCTGCCAGCTGCTTCATCGTGCCCAGCACCTCGCCGACCAGCTCCGGGTCCAGCGCCGAGGTGGCCTCGTCGAACAGCATCACCTCCGGCTCCATCGCCAGGGCGCGGGCGATGGCGACGCGCTGCTTCTGCCCGCCCGACAGCGAATCCGGCATCTGGTTGGCCTTGTCGGCCAGCCCGACCTTTTCGATCTGCGTCATCGCCATGTCGCGGGCCTGCGTCTTCGGCAGCTTGCGCACATGCACCGGCGCCTCCATGACGTTTTGCAGCACCGTCATGTGCGGAAACAGGTTGAACTGCTGGAACACCATGCCGGTGCGGGCGCGGAAGGCGGCCTGGTCGCGGACCCTCGGCAGCGCCTTGCCGGTGCCGAACTCGAAATGCCGCTCGCCCACGCGGATCGTGCCGGCATCGGGGATGGTCAGCAGGTTGATGCAGCGCAGCAGGGTGGACTTGCCCGAACCCGAAGGCCCGATCAGCGAGACCACGCCGCCCTGCGCCACGGTGAAGTTGATGTCGTGCAGCACCGCGACATGGCCAAAGCTTTTCCGCAGGCCGCGCACTTCGATCTTGATGTCCTCGGCACTCATCACACGGCTCCGAATTTGCGTTCGCGGCGGCGCACGAACACCGTCAGCGGGAACAGGATCAGGAAATACGCCACGGCGACGGCGGTATAGGTCTCCAGCGGGCGGAAGCTGTCATGCGCGGCCATCTGGCCCATATAGACCAGATCCGGCACCGCCAGCACCGAGACCAGCGAAGTGTTCTTGAATTGCAGGATCGACTGGTTCATCAGCGCCGGCACCATGCGGCGCAGCGCCTGCGGCAGGATGATGCGGCGCATGGCCAGCGCCGGCGTCATGCCCAGCGCCGAACCCGCCTCGGCCTGTCCCCGGTCGATCGAGACGATGCCGCCCCGGATGATCTCGGCATAGAACGAACCGCCATAGCACGAGAGCGCGATCAGCGCCGCCGTCAGCGCGCTCAGCTCGATGCCCATCACGATGGGCAGCGCGTAATAGCACCAGATCAGTTGCACCAGGATCGGGGTGCAGCGGAACACCTCGATGAAGGTGAGGCCGGCGCCGCGCACCACCCGCCAGCGCGACAGCAGCGCCAGCGCGCCGATCAGCCCGACGGTCATGCCGCCGATGATGGTGGCGGCCGTGATGGCCACCGTCAGCTTGACGCCGTTCAGGAACAGCCAGCGATAATCCCAAAGGATCGAGAAATCCCACTCGTACATCCGTCCTCCCCAAGGCCCGGTTGCCGCGACAGGCGACCCCCGCGCGGGGGCCGCCGCGATGATGTCAGATGTCGAAGCCCGGCAGGAAATCGGCCTCGGTCACGCCCACCAGCTCCATGTTGGTGATGATGGCGTTGCGCACGAAGCCGTTGTCGCGCTGCTCGGTGATCCAGTTGTCCACGAATTCGCGCCACGAGCCGTCCTCCTCGCGGCGGAAGCCGGAGTTGGAGGTGGTGAAATCGACCGGCGTCGGGATCACGATGTTGCCGATCGCGGCGTTCTTGGCCTTCAGCGTCAGCGCCAGGATCAGCACCAGGCATTGCGCGTCCACGCGGCCGGATTGCAGGGCGGCGGTGGCGTCGCTCTGGCTTTTCAGGCGGGCGATCTCGGCGTTGGGGGTGTGGCGGGTCACGGCCGAGTCATGCGACGAGCCGGCATCGACCGAGATGCGCATGTCGGCGCGGTTGAAGTCCTCCCAGGTCTCGCCGGCGATGCCTTCCTTGACCACCAGGCTGAACGAGTTCTTGAACACCGGGCCGGAGAAGTCGATGACCTTCTGGCGCTCCGGCGTGGGGTTGAGGCCGAAGAACACGTCGATCTTGTTGGCCTGAAGGTCCAGGACCGAGTTGCCCCAGGTGGTTTCCTGGATTTGCAGTTCCAGCCCCAGATCGTCGGCCAGCTTCTGGCAGATGTCGATATAGAAGCCCCGCCAGGTGCCGTCGGTCAGGCTTTTCTGGTAATAGGGGGCGCCATCGGGCACGCCGCCGATGCGCAGGATGCCGGAGGCCTTGACCCGCTCCAGCGAGGAATCCGCGGCCAGCGCCAGCCGCGGCGCGGCGTTGACGGCGATACCGGCAAGCCCGGCCCCCAGTATGGTCGTGAATGCGCGCCTGTTCATCATCGTTCCTCCCCGTTGAGTTGCGGCATGTCGTTCGGCCAGTCTATGGAGTGGTGGGCCGTGAACAAAATTCAAAAACATTGCGATTTATTGAGTTTTTGTTATGGCTGGGGAAGGGGCCATGCCCTATGCGCATGGCCATGCCCTATTCCCGGCGATGGCTGGGCATGGCCGTAATACATTGTTAACAATGTGGGGCGGGGAGTCCGGGGAGCCATTTCCGTGCTGTGTCCCTTCAGCAAGGGCTGGCCGGGACCCGAAGGGCCGTCCTCATGCCCGCTGCCCCCGCCGATGCCACGCGGATCGAAGCCATGCTCGCCCGCTCCACGTGCGGCCGTGTGGGAGCCGGCGGGCGAAGCGCAACCGGCTGTGGCTCGCAGGGGGCGGAGATCGGCGGGGACATGTCCGGGCCGTGGTCCGACCTGCTCGACAGGTGGGCGGTGATCATGCAGGATCGGGCGGATTTCATCTGTGATGAGGTGGCGCGGTGGGCTTGCGCAAGAGGATCGGCCCGGTCCGACGGGGGTGTGTGGATGCGCAGGTCGCAACCGGACAACGCCTTGAGCTGAGGCTTTCCCGATCGCCCTGAGGCACATGATCGTGAATCCGCAATGCCCCGTTGAAGTGAGGGTCCGGGCGGGTTCAGCTTGTTGTCATGCGGCGCGGCTTCCCTCCGCTGGTCGTAGCGACCCACGCGACCAATTCGCTGTTCGATGCGCATCGGATTCCGGGGAAGATTGTGGAGCCAGGACTTGCAACCACTGGATAGGAGTGGCGGCAGCGGCGCAGGTGGAAAGAAGCAGGATCGGACAGCACTCGCAGCCGGGTCGCGGGCCGTGCCGTGCCCTTGGGGCAGCGTCCGTTGCAGGTGTTCAGGGGGCCGCAATCACAGCCATGCCGCACGGCTGGTTTCCGGCGTGGCGGGAATGACCGCGCAGGAGGATTCGCGCGGCACCCCGCCCCACGGCATGCGTGAGGCGGGGCCATGCGGCGGTTCCTACATCGCGGCCTCGAACAGCGCGACGGTGTTGTCCAGCGTCATCCTGACCGGGTTGCCGCCGGCGGAGGGGTCCTCGATCGCCTCGGCGGCCAGTTCGGGGATACTCGCCGCCTCGACGCCCAGCCCGGCCAGCCCCGTGGCAAAGCCGAACATCCCGTTCAACTCCACCACGCGGGCGCGGAAGCCGTCGAAGCCGCCCTTGATGCCCAGATAGCCCGCGACCGCCTCGATCCGCTCCTCGATGGCGGGGCGGTTGAAGTCGAGGCAGGCCGGCATCACCACCGCGTTCGTGGTGCCGTGATGGGTGCCGTAATGCGCGCCCACCGGGTGCGACAGCGCATGGATCGCGCCCAGACCCTTCTGGAAGGCGACCGCGCCCATCGCGGCGGCGGACATCATATGCGCCCGCGCCTCAAGGTCGGTGCCGTCCGCATAGGCGCGCGGCAGCCAGGTATTGACCAGCCGCAACCCCTCCAGCGCGATGCCCTGGCTCATCGGGTGATAGAAGGGCGAGGAATAGGCCTCAAGGCAATGGGCGAAGGCGTCCATGCCGGTGCCGGCGGTGATCGCCCTGGGCATGCCGACCGTCAGTTCCGGGTCGCAGATCGTCACCGTGGGCAGCACCCTGGGGTGGAAGATGATCTTCTTCACATGGGTCCGGCTGTTGGTGATGACGCTGGCGCGGCCGACCTCCGAGCCGGTGCCGGCGGTGGTCGGCACCGCGATGATGGGCGCGATGGCGCCGGCATCGGCGCGGGTCCACCAGTCGCCGGCATCCTCGAAATCCCAGACCGGGCGGGTCTGGCCATGCATGAAGGCGACCATCTTGCCCAGGTCCAGCCCCGAGCCGCCGCCGAAGGCGATCACGCCGTCATGGCCACCGGCCCTGAACGCCGCGACCCCGGCGGCGAGGTTGCCCTCGTTCGGGTTGGGATCGACCTCCGAAAACATCGCGCGGCCGAGGCCGGCGGCCTCCAGCAGGTCCAGCGTGCTGGCGGTGATCTCCATGCCGGCCAGCCCCCGGTCGGTGACCAGCAGCGGGCGTTTGATTCCCGCCTGCGCGCAGGCGGCGGCGATTTCGGAGATGCGGCCGGGGCCGAACTTGATGGCGGTGGGATAGGACCAGTTCGCAGAAGGGACGCTCATGATTTGACTTTCCGCAGGTGAGAGGAACGTGGCCGGGCGACGGCCCGAAAACCAGTGACGGGCAACGCACCGCGCCCGATATCCTTGCGGCCCGAGGCGCAGGCCGGGCCGGCGCAATCGGCGCGGTCGGGGAAGACCGTCCCCGTCCCGATCCGCCGGCGCCGGATTGGGACGGTGCGGGTCACGGCGGCATCGGCCTGATCGGGCACCGGCACGGGATGTCCGGCATGGAGCCGCCCGTCGACGGGGGACACGCATCGGATCAAGTTGCTCATCCTTCTCTCATGCTTCGACACGGGTTCCGGCCCCTCTGTCCCAAATCGCGGATGGCGGCTAGAGCCGCTCGAACCCGCGCATCAGGTCCCAGTCGGTGACCATCCGGTCCAGTTCCGAAATCTCCCATTGCGCGGCGTGGTGATAGTGGTCGATCACCTCATCCCCCATCGCCGCGCGCAGCATGGCCGAGCCGTGCATCATGGCCGCCGCGTCGCGCAGGGTGTGGGGTATCTCGCGCGCGCCTCCGGCCCGATACATGTCGCCGGTCAGTTCCGGCTCCAGCTCCAGCCCGCGTTCGATCCCGTCCAGACCGGCGGCAAGCTGGGCGGCCAGCGCCAGATAGGGGTTCAGGTCCGCGCCGCCCACGCGGCATTCGATCCGCACGCCTTTGGTATCCGCGCCGCAGACGCGATAGCCCGCCGTGCGGTTGTCGGTGGACCAGACCGCCTTGGTCGGTGCGAACATCCCCACCGTGAAACGCTTGTAGCTGTTGACATAGGGCGCGAGGAAGCAGGTCACTTCCGACGCATGGGCCAGCAGCCCGGCCACGTAATGGTGCATCAGTTGCGACATGCCATGTTCGGCGCCGGGGTCGTGGAAGGCGTTCCTGCCGTCCGTCCACAGCGATTGGTGGATATGGCTGGACGAGCCGGCGCGGTCGGTGGCGTATTTCGCCATGAAGGTCGCGGATTTGCCGTGCTGATGCGCGATCTCCTTGGTGGCGTTCTTGACGATCGCATGCATGTCGGCGGTGTCGAGGGCGTCGGAATAGCGGATGTTGATCTCCTCCTGCCCCGCATCGGCCTCGCCCTTGGAGTTCTCGACCGGGATGCCGGCGCCGTAAAGGCCGTTGCGCAGGGCGCGCATCACCGGCTCCTCCCGCGTGCTGCCGAGGATGCCGTAATCGTTGTTGAACCCTACCCAGGGGGTGATGCGGCGATAGCGGTCGGCGCGCAATTCCTCATAGGTCTCGTCGAACAGGTAGAATTCCAGCTCGGTGGCCATCATCGGCTCGAACCCCATCGCCCGCGCGCGTTCGATCTGGCGGCGCAGGATCGAGCGCGGGGCATGCGGGGCCAGCTCATGCGTATGGTGGTCCAGCACGTCGCACATCACCATCGCCGTGCCCGGCAGCCACGGCACCAGCCGCAGCGTGGACAGGTCGGGCTTGTGCACATGGTCGCCATAGCCCGCCGCCCAGTTGGCGAACTTGTAGCCCGGCACCGTGGCCATATCGACATCCACGGCCAGCAGATAGTTGCAGCCATGCGTTTCCTCATGCCCGCTGTCGAGGAAATGCTGCGCATGGAACCGCTTGCCCATCAGCCGGCCCTGCATGTCCACGATGCAGGACAGCACGGTGTCGATCTCCCCCTTGGCGACCAGATCGCGCAGGGCGTCCATTGTCAGGTTGCCGGCCATGTTCCCCTCTTTCTCTCGGAAGCCCCTTGTCCGGCCTCGCCGCCGGGCACGGGCGGAAAGGGCAGGGGCCGGGACCCCCGCCCATGCGTTCAGCGATAGGGATAGCCCGCGGCCTCCTGATCGGCGGCGTAGCGCTTGAAGATCTCGACCACCCGCGCGGCGCGTTCGGATTCGCCGGCCATCTCGTCCCAGAAGCCTTCGGCATCCTTGACGACCTGGTTCCATTCCTCGGCCGGCAGCGAGGTCTGCTCCATCTTCTCGCCATGCACGCGAAGCTGGGCCTCGCCGCCCCAATACCATTTCAGGCGATAGTAATGCGACTGGTCGATGGTGGTGCGGTAAAGCTGTTGAAGATGCGGCGGCACCTTGTTCCAGCTTTCCGTATTGGCGAAATACGAGCCGAACCACGCCCCGGTGACCGAGTTCGACAGCGCGTATTTGCAGACATCGGCCCAGCCGACCTCGTAGGTCTCGGTAAAGCCGCACCAGGCCACGCCGTCGAGGTCGCCGGTGCGCATCGACACCTCCACGTCGTCCCAGGGCACCGTCACCGGCACCATGCCGTAGCGGGACAGGAAACGCCCCGCCGTGGGCACGCCAAAGACGCGCAAGCCGTTGAAATCGGCCAGCGAGCGGATGGGCTTGTTCACGGTGAAGATATGCAGCGGGTCCCAGGCGCCGGTGGACAGATAGGTGACGTTCTCGACCTCGGCATAGGCCTCGTTCCAGATCTCGTCGAGGCCGTAATACATGAACATCGACGCCACATCGAGGCTGTAGCGGGTGGCGAAGGGGAAATAGCCGCCGAAGACGGCGATATCGACCGGCGAGGCCATCGTGGCCTCGTCCGACTGGATCGCGTCCAGCGTGCCGTTCTGAAGCGCGCGGAACAGCTCCGATGTCGGGACGAGCTGGTCGGCATAGTAAAGCTCGATCTCCATCTCGCCATTGGCGGCGGCGTTGAAGGCGTCGATCTGCGGCTTGATCACATGCGCGCCCAGCGGCGCGCCGGAATAGGTCTGCAACCGCCACTTGATCGGGGCCTGCGCCCGGACGATGGCCGGCGCGGCCAAAGCCGCCGGGACCGCAAGCCCCGCTGCCGCCATGAACTTGCGCCGGCTGGCAAGGATGCGCTGGGATGGGGTTTGCATTCTGGTGGTGTCGGTCATGGCTTTCCTCTCCTGTCGGGTGGTTATGGGTATCCGTCAGCCGCGCACCCATCGCGGCAGCCAGGTGGCGATCTGCGGGAAGATCATCAGCAGGACGATGGTGAAGATGATCATGATCACGAAGGGCCAGATCGAGCGGTAGATGTCGATCAGGGTGATCTCTTTCGGCGCCAGCCCCCGCATCAGGAACAGGTTATAGCCGAAGGGCGGGGTGATATAGGCGATCTGGCAGGTCATGGTGTAGAGGATGCCGAACCATACCATCTGCATGTCGATGCCCAGGTCCAGCCGCGCGACCAGCGGCACGTAAAGCGGCGCGACGATCACCAGCATCGCGGTGTCGTCCAGGAACATCCCCATGATGATGAAGCTGACCTGCATCAGGATGATGACGCCCCAGGGTGACAGGTCCCAGTTGTTGATGAACACGTTCTCGATGGCGCGCACCGCCCCGATCCCGTCGAAGACCGAGGAGAAGGCCAGCGCGCCCAGGATCACCCACATGAACAGCGCGGTGACGCCCATCGTCTCGCGCGCGGTCTCGTCCAGCAGGGAAAGGGTCAGCCGCCCCTTCCACGCCGCGGCCAGCGTGGCCGCCGTCGCCCCCACCGCCGCGCTTTCCAGCAGGCTGGTGAAGCCGTTGATGAACAGGCCGATCATCAGCACGAAGATGACGATCGGGATGATCCCGGCCTTGAGGTATTTCAGTTTTTCGGCCAGCGGAAGGCTGAGTTCCTCCTCGCTCAGCCTCGGCGCCAATGCGGGGTTCAGCCTGACCCGGACCACCACGTAGATCGCGAAGATCACGGCCATCAGCAGCCCCGGCACCACGCCGGCCAGCCACAGGTCCGAAACCGGCTGGCGCGCGATCACCGCGAACAGCACCATCACCACCGAGGGCGGCAGCAGGATGCCCAGCGTCGAGCCGCCCTGCACGATGCCGGTGATCAGGATCTTGTCGTATCCCCGGCGCAGCATCTCCGGCAGGGCGATGGCCGAGCCGATGGCGAGGCCCGCCACCGACAGCCCGTTGATGGCGCTGATGATGACCATCAGGAATACGGTGCCCAGCGCCAGCCCGCCCGGCAGGCGGCCGAACCAGATATGCATCATCTGGTAGAGTTCCTCGGCGATGCCCGACTTGGCCATCATATGGCCCATGAAGATGAACAGCGGCAGGGTCAGCAGCGCGTGCCAGGCGAACAGCTTGAAGGCGGCGTTGAACGGCAGTTCCGCCGAGGACTGCCCGTAAAGCGCCAGCGCCGAGGCCGCCGCGACCGAGCCGATCACGGCGAAGACCCGCTGCCCCGTCAGCATCAGCAGCACCATGCTGGAGAACATCAGGACGGCGATCAGTTCATGGCTCATGCGATGGCCTTTCCGCGCGCACGCGCCACGTCCTTGAAGAAGATGGCCAGGCACTGCATCAGCATCAGCACCAGGCAGATCACCATCAGCACCTTGATCGGCACCAGCGACGGCGCCCAGAGCGAGGGCAGCCGCTGGTTCGTCGCCCAGGAATATTGCAGCGAGGACACCGCCCCCCACAGCATTACGCCCAGATAGAAGAACACGATGGAGACCGTCACCGCGTCGATCCTTGCCCGCCCGCGTTCCGACAGGCGGGCATAGAGCAGGTCCAGCCGCACATGCCGGTCCTCCTTCAGCGTCTGCGGGCCGGCGAGGAAGTAGAAGGCGGCCAGCGTGAACTGCGCGGTCTCCACCGTCCAGTTCTGCACCGTGCCGAAGCCCTTGTCGGAAATCACGTCGAACAGCAGCACGCCGATCATCACATAGATGAGGTATCTGGCGAAACTGCCGATCCAGTCCGCAAGGCGGTCCATGAACCGCACATAGGACCTGATTGCTGCTGGCATCCGTCTTTCGCTCCCATCCTCGTGCCGGGGAACCGGCCTAATGTATCTCCACCCGTGCGGCGGCCAGCGCGGCGCGGAATTCCCCGCCCGGCGGCTGGTCGCAGACGATCATGTCCACCTCGTCCAGGCGGCGGATGCGGTGCGCGGCCTGCCGGCCGAACTTCTCCGCATGCGCCACGACGATGGTGCTGCGGGCATGGGCGCACATGGCGCGGGCGATGGCGGCCTCGTTGAAATCGGCATCCATCGCGCCCGCGGTGGCATCCACCGCGGCCACGCCGATGATCGCATGATCGGCGCGGAAACGCGCGATCTGGTCCAGCGCCTCCGGTCCCACCGTCTCGCCATTGTCGGGCGACCAGAGGCCGCCGATCATATGCACCTCCGCCCCGCCTTCACCCTGCGCCAGCACCTGCGCGATGCGCGCCGAATTGGTGATGACGGTCAGCCTGGCGACCCCGGCCAGCGCCCGCGCGCAGGCCAGCGTCGTGGTGCCGGTGTCGATGAAGCAGGTGTCGCCCGCCGCGATCACCCCGGCCAGCCTGGCGGCGATCAGCGCCTTGCCCGCCGCCGCCTCGGTCATGCGCTCGTCGAAGCTGGTCTCGGATTGCAGGCGCATGCGCCGGGCGCCGCCGTGGAATTTCAGCAGCCGCCCGGCCTCGGCCAGATGCGTCAGGTCGCGGCGGATGGTCTCGGGCGACACGTCGAAGGCCAGCGCAAGCGCCTCGACGCTGACCTCGCCCTCGACTGCCACGCGGTCGAGGATCATCCGCTGGCGCTCCCTTGGCCGCACATCTCCCCGCAACTCCGTTGCCTCGTTCCGGGGATTTGGCGCGAGGGAAGATGCCCGTGTCAACGAAAATTCGCCGTAACGTAACGATTTTTGCCCGGAACGGGCGAGATGTTGACTGATCGGGCAAATCCGGGCAAGAATCGCGCATTGCCGAAAACCGGGGTCCAGCATGTCCGAACCGGCACTCGCGCTGAAGGGGCGCTTCGATGTCGCGGTGATCGGCGCGGGCGTGGTCGGCTGCGCCATCGCCCGGCGATTCGCGCTGGCCGGCGCGCGGGTGGCGGTGATCGACAAGGCGCCGGACCCGCTGGACGGGGCGTCCAAGGGCAATTCCGCCATCCTGCATACCGGCTTCGATGCGCCCGTGGGGTCGCTGGAACAACGCTGCGTGGCGGCGGGGCATGCGGAATACCTGTCGATCCACGGGCGGATGAACCTGCCGCTGATCCGCTGCGGCGCGCTGGTCGTCGCCTGGTCGGAGGCGGAGGAGGCCGTGCTGCCCGACCTGATCGCGCAGGCCGAGGCCAATGGCGTGACCGATGCGCGCCCGCTGGACCGCGCCGCCCTGCGCGAGGCGGAGCCGGGGCTGGGCGAGGGTGCGCGCGCTGCTTTCCTCGTGCCGCGCGAATATCTGATCGACCCGTGGTCGGCGCCGCATGCCTATCTGGAACAGGCGATGGCGCACGGCGCCGAGGTGCTGCGCGGCGCGGCAGTGACCGGCGGGCGCCATGACGGCGGCTGGCGGTTGCAGACCACGCGGGGCACGGTCGCCGCCGGTCTGGTCGTCAATGCGGCGGGGCTGTTCGGCGATCTGCTGGACGAGGCGCTTACGGGGCGGCGCGATTTCCACATCCGCCCGCGCAAGGGACAGTTCATCGTCTATGACAAGCCCGCGGCGCGTCTGGCCAGCCATATCCTGCTGCCGGTGCCGTCCAAGGTGACGAAGGGCATCGTTGTCTGCCGCACCGCCTTCGGCAACCTGCTGGTCGGCCCCACCGCCGAGGATCAGGACGACCGCGACCATGCCACCCTGGTCCCCGAAACGCTGGATGCCCTGCGGCGGCGGGGCGAGGAAATCCTGCCCGGCCTGAAGGGGCAGGAGGTCAGCGCGCTCTATGCCGGCCTGCGCCCGGCGACCGAGTTCAAGGATTACTGCATCCGTGCCCATGAGGGGCTGGATTATATCACCGTGGGCGGCATCCGCTCGACCGGCCTGTCCGCCGCCCTGGGCATCGCCGCGTATGTCGAGGCGCTGGCGGGGCTGGCCCTGACCCCGCCCGCCACCATCCACTGGCCGCAAGTGCCGAATATCAGCGAGTATTTCCCGCGCGACTGGCAAAGCCCCGGCCACGGCGGCATCCTCTGCCATTGCGAGATGGCGACGCGGCGCGAAATCCTCGCGGCGCTGAACGGCGCGCTTCCGCCGCGCTCTCTGGCCGGGTTGAAGCGGCGGACGCGGGTCACGATGGGGCGCTGTCAGGGGTTCTTCTGCACCGCCGAACTGGCGCGGCTGACCGAAGGCCATTTCGACCGCCCGATGGCCGAGGCAAAGGAATGACCGCGCTGCCGGAGGAGGTGGAGGTGCTGATCGTCGGTGCCGGTCCCGCCGGTCTGGCGGCGGCGGCTGAACTCGCCCCCCATCACGGCGTTCTGGTGCTGGACCGCGAAGCCGCGCCGGGCGGCATCCCCCGCCATTGCGGCCATTCCCCTTTCGGCATGCGTGAATTCCACCGGGTGCTGACCGGCGCCGCCTATGCGCGCCGGCTGGCGGCGCGGGCCGAGGCTGCCGGCGCGCGCATCGCCACGCGCGTCACCGTCACCGCCCTGCATCCCGGCGGCTGCGTCGATGTGACCTCGGATGCCGGCCCCCGGCAAATCCGCGCCAAACGGGTGCTGCTGGCCACGGGGGTGCGCGAATCCAGCCGGGCGCAGCGGATGATCGGCGGCGAGAAGCCCGGCGGCATCCTCCCCACCGGGGCCTTGCAGGGCATGGTGCATCTGGACGGGCTGGTGCCCTTCCGCCGTCCGGTGATCTATGGGACCGAACTGGTGGCGCTGTCGGCGGTGCTGACCTGCCTTGGCCACGGCATCCGCCCCGTCGCGGTGATCGAGCCGGGGCCGCGCCAAACCGTGCGCTTTCCGTTTTCGCTGTTCCTGCGCCTGTGCCGCCCGCTCTTTCCCCTGATGCTGGGCACCTCCATCCGCGCCATCGAGGGGCGCGAGCGGGTGGAGCGGGTCGTGCTGGATTCGGGGCAGGTGCTGGATTGCGACGGGATGGTCCTGACCGGCGCCTTCCGGCCCGAGGCCGCGCTGCTGGCCGCCTCGCATCTGGCGCGCGACCCGCGCACCGGCGGGCCGGTGATCGACAGCGCCGGGCGGCTCTCGGACCCCGCCTATTACGCCGCCGGCAACCTGCTGCGCCCGGTGGAGACCGCCGGCTGGTCCTGGGCGGAGGGGTGCCGCGTCGCCGCCGCGATCCGCGCCGACCTGGCCGGCAACCCCGCCGGCCCGGCCCATCCGGTCACGCTGCGCGGCGAGGCGCTGGCCTGGGTCGTGCCGCAGGCGGTGGCGCAGGGCGGTGCGCATCGGGTGCTGCAACTGCGGGTCAATCGCCCGGTGCGGGGGAGGCTGCGGCTGCTGGCCGATGGCGCGGAGATCGCCAGCCGGCGCATCGACACGAGGCCCGAGCGGCGCATCACCCTGCCGATCCCCCCGGTGCCCGGTCCCTTTGAGTTGGTGCTGGAGGAGACATGAAGGCGCTGGCCATCGACCAGGGCACGACCTCGACCCGCGCGCTGCTGGTGGATGCGGGCGGCGTGCATCCCGTGCTGTCGCGCGAGCACCGGCAGATCTATCCCGCCTCCGGCCATGTCGAGCATGACCCGGAGGAGTTGCTGGCCAGCCTGCTGGCCTGTCTGGCGGTGGCCCCGCCGGTCGATTGCGTGGGGCTGGCCAATCAGGGCGAAAGCTGTCTGGCATGGGATGCGCACACGGGCCGCGCGATCACCCCGGTCATCGTCTGGCAAGACGGGCGCACCGCCGCCGCCTGCGCCCGGCTGAAGGAACAGGGGCATGAGGCACTGGTTCTGGACCGCGCCGGCCTGCCGCTGGACCCGTATTTCTCCGGCTCGAAACTCGGCTGGATCATGGCGCATGTGCCGGAGGCAGCGGCGCTGCTGGCGCAGGGGCGGCTGCGGCTGGGCACCACGGACGCCTTCTTCCGCGACCGGCTGACGGGGCGGTTCGAGACCGATCCCACCACCGCCTCGCGCACCGCGCTTTACAACCTGCGCACGGGCGGATGGGATGGCGAGTTATGCGCGCTGTTCGGGGTGCCGATGGCGGCGCTGCCGGCGATCCGGCCCACCACCGGCGATCTGGGACACCTGCCCGGCGGGCAGCGCCTGACAGCCAGTGTCGTGGACCAGCAGGCCGCGCTTTACGGGCATGGCTGCCGCAGGCCGGGCGATGCCAAGATCACCTTCGGCACCGGCGCCTTCGCCCTGACGCTGACCGGTGGGCTGGCCGCCGCGCCGGGCCTGCTGCCCACCGTCGCCTGGGCCGAGGACGGGTCTGCCCCCGTGCATGCGCTGGAAGGGGGCGTCTATGCCGCGTCCAGCGCCATCAACTGGGCGCATGGGCTGGGGCTGTTTCGCGACTGGGCGGAGATCGACGGCTTCGACGCCCCGCCCGCCATCTCGCGCGGGATCGCCTTCGTGCCGGCGCTGGCGGGGCTGGCCGCGCCGCATTGGGACCGGGCGGCGCGCGGGGCGTGGATGGGGCTGGGCCTCGACACCACGCCGCGCGACATGGCGCAGGCGGTGCTGGAGGGCGTGGCCTTCCGCACGGCCGAGGTGATGGCGGCGATGGCACAGGCGCTGCCCTTGGCCGATCCGGTCAGCATCGACGGCGGCATGAGCCGCAACCCGTGGTTCTGCCGGTTCCTTGCGGATGTGCTGGGCCGGACGGTCCGCGTGTCCGATGAGCCTGAACTGACCGCCCTTGGCACCGCGCAACTGGCTGCGCAGGGGATGGGCGGCGAGCTGGTGGCGATTCCGCGCGGCCGGCTGCTGTCGCCGCGCCCGGTGCCGGGGGCATGGCATGCATGCTTCCACGCCGCCCGCGACGCGGTGCAGGGCTTTGCCCTTGCCGGCGCGCCGCCCGGTTCGGTGGCCTGAGGCGAAGGCTTGCCTCCTTGCCGGTCAGGTGCCATGCCGGTCGCGGCCTTCGGCGCCGCCCGGCATGGCGCGATGTGATGACAGGGTGTGACAGAGGGTCATGACGGTTGGGGCACAGGCGCTGCTTCGCCAGGGCGGTGTTGCGTGGCGGGCGCCGCAGGTCAGGGCGGTTTCCGCCTCGTCCATATCCGCGGTCTCGGTCTTGCTGCCGGCGGCGGTCCTGTCCCCGGCGCCCTCACCAACCCGCAGGACGGGTTCGGGCCGCGGCCTCGGCCTGCTTGGTGCCGGTCAGGATGGCATAGGCCGAAAGCCACATCCCGCTCAGCGGCATCACGACGCCGGGCAATGCGCCATAGCTTTCGGTATGGCGGGCGAAATTGCCGGCATGGAGGAAAGCACCGGCGAGGCGGCGATCCAAACGCAAGCCGCCAGCGCCGCGCCAAGACACAACCAGCGCCATTTCGCCACCCGGCGCGAGGGGGCGAAGCGGTAGACCACCGGCCGCCCCGGCAGCGCGGCTCCGGTCGGGATCGGGCAGGTGATCCACGAGATCGCCTTCGCATGCCTTCATCCAGATGAAGCACGGCGGCCATAGCGGGCGGCACGCGGGCATGATCCTCGGCGATTTCGGACCGGGGCCGCCGGGAAATCTGTCACCTGCCGGGCCGGCGAGATTCGGCGGGCCTTTCCGCGCGACGACCCGGATCGCCGGCGGACCGTCCGGCATGGACCGGCATGACGGAACCTCCCGTTCGCAATGACCGATGCGGAACGCGAGGCAGGCGCCCGGGTCCAGGGGGCGGCGTGACCAGCGATCATGACGAACATGAGCCTTGTCCCGATCTCGAAGGGAGGGCCGGGAAAGCGATCAGGCCGGGATGGACCTCTGAAACAAGGCCGGTAGCGGCGAAGACCGCGCGTCGCGCGGCCTTTCCGTTTCGTCGCCCGAAACCGGCCATCGCTACCTGTCGTTGGCCAGCCGCCTCTCATGCTGCGGCGCGGCTCTCCGGTCCGGGCCTTCGCAGCCTGCGAAAGGTCAGGCACCGGCCCGGCAACGGTTTCGCAATACAAAACCGCCGGCCCGCCACCCGCGAGGCAGCCACCCGAAGGCAACCAGACGCCCGCCTGGCAAGCGTTCGACGGGCTTCAGGTGGTGCCCGAAACGCGCCAGATGACATCGCCCACGTCATCCGCCATCAGCAGGGACTTTCCGTCCGGCCCCAGCGCAACGCCAACGGGCCGGCCATAGGCCAGCGCCTCGTCCTCGGACAGAAAGCCGGAGAGGATGTCGCGCGCCGGCCCGGCCGGGACCCCATCCGCGAACGGCACGAAGATCAGCTTGTAGCCGCTCAGCTTCGACCGGTTCCAGGATCCATGCTGGCCGATCACCATGCCTGCGCCGAAGCCGGGCAAGGTGCCCTCGGGCATCCAGCACAGGCCGAGCGATGCGGTGTGCCCGCCCAGGGCATAATCCGGCGTGATGGCCCTCGCGACCATGTCCGGGTCATGCGGAACGCGGTCGTCCACCGTCTTGCCCCAGTAGCAATAGGGCCAGCCGTAAAAGCCCCCGTCCTCGACGGAGGTGAGATAGTCGGGGGGCGTTTCGTCACCCAGGCCGTCACGCTCGTTGACGACGGTCCAGAGCTTGCCGGATACCGGCTCCCAGGCCATGCCGACGGGATTGCGCAGGCCGGATGCGAAGATGCGCGCCTGCCCGGACGCCAGGTCCAGTTCCCAGATCGCCGCGCGGCCTTCCTCGGCCTCCATGCCTTCATCGCCGATGTTCGAAAGCGAGCCGACCCCGGCGTAAAGTTTCGTGCCGTCCGGGGAAACGATCAGGCTGCGCGTCCAGTGGCCACGCGGCTTGAACTCCACAAGCGTCTCGCCGCTGCCCGACAGCGTGGTATCGCCGGGCGTATGGTCGAAAACCTTGATCCCGTCGGTATTGCCGAGGTAGAAGCGGTTCCCCACCAGGGCCATGCCGAAGGGCTGGTTCTGGTTCTCGACGAAAACCTCGCGAATCTCTGCCCGGCCGTCCCCGTCGGCGTCGCGCCACAGGCTGACCCGGTTCGCGCTGTCCCCGATCGCCTTGACGCGCAGCATCGTCGCCTGGGTGGCACGATCCAGCAGGGTCTTCGCCGGCCTGGGCCGGGGCCGGGATTCCGCCACCAGAACGTCGCCATTGGGCAGGACCTCGATCCAGCGGGGATGCTCCAGCCCGGCGGCGAACGCATTGACCGTCAGGCCGGGTGCGCAGATGGGCAGGCGGCCATCCTTCCAGCCTTCCGCGACGGGCATCTTCAGGGTCATGATCCCCTGCTTGCGCGCCTCGGGAATCTTGGGATCGGCGCCGAAGGCCTGATGCGCAGGAGACCCCCTGCGCCGCAACAAGGCAACCGTGCCACCCACCAATGCGGTTGCTTTCGCGATTAGATCCATGTCTGCACCTCTCTCCAGTCGGGACAGCCTATCGGGGATGCCGGGAGAGTGACAGCCGCTTTGCCTGCCCGCCAGATGGCGATCACATCAGCTTCGCGGGAGTGCGGCGGCGGCGGGGCCAAATCGGCCGGCAGGGGAGCGGGCTATGCCTGCCGGCCGAGCGCGGGCGGACAATTTCCGCCATGCGGGACTTCGCGGATGCTCAGGCCGTCAGCCTTCCTTCCCGCAGCGAAGGATGCCATCGTTTCGCAATGCGCCAGTTTGACGGGGCATAGCACATTTTCCCGCGGGCTACCTGATGGCGCGGCACCTCGGAAGAAGCGGTCCTGCCGGGAAGTGGCTCATCGTGACGGGTCTCGGCGCCTCCTATTCTCCCGGACCTGGACCTGCTCTGGCTTTATCTCGTGGATGGCAGGCGGACCGTTCATCAGCAAGAGGCGCAAAACGCCCCTGAGCGCGGCTGTGTGTGGAGTATTTTCGGCGCGTATCTGATCCGAGTGAAGCTTAAGGCATTCAGAGGGGCACGACATATCAGGCGGCCTTGCGGCGGACTGTGGTGCGTCGTGTGGATCGCAGCGGGACGGCAGACATGCCCTTCGTCCGGCATCCCGACGGGATTCCGGCTGTCGGCATTTCTCGGGGAAAGCCCGTCCTCCTTGGGCCGGGCGTTGGCAGTGGCTAGTCCTCGATCCCTCTGATCGGGCAGTAGCCGGGGAGCGTGCATCGAGGATCGACCTCGCCCTAGCTGTGCTCGATCTTCTCCATCACCCAGTTCAGATATCCGGGCGCGAGTTGTGGGATCGTGCGGGACTGCCTCCGGCGGCTGGTGGTGGCGCAGGCGCGGGTCGGCATGAGCCGGAACATCGCACCGGCACCCAACGCTGTGGCGACGATGGCGTGCCCGCATTCGTGGATGGCCATACCGCAGTCCCAAGCCGCGTTGCGGGCTAGGCGGCAAAGACCGTCATCATGGAACCGTTCACCGCGGTGATGTCGCAGAAGCCAAGGATGGTTGTGGCATCCGGCAGGGGCACCTCGACCCTCAGGTCGAACCGCCCTGCGCGCAAGATCGCCCGGTCGATGCGGTCCGGGTGGTCGCAGGCGCCGACGCGGGGCGGCGGTTCGCGGCGTGATGGTGGAAGTACTGCGCGATCGGTCGTCCTCCCAGCCACCCCGAACCATGCCTGCCACTACTCAGGGTGGCAATGTCGGGCGCCCCGTCATTCCCGCACGGAGGCGCGGCGAACCAGGCGGCAGGGGATCTTGCTTTTCACCGGCTTGTCCATCTGCCCCAGGCTGGTCGCTATCAGAAGCGCGACAGCCTGCTCGGCCATCTGTTCGACATTCTGGTCCACCGTGGTCAGGCTGTATCGCGCAAAACCTGCAAGGGGGATGTTGTCGAAGCCGACGACGGAAAGATGGTCGGGAATGGACAGGCCGAATTCCTTCGTGGCGGCGTCGATCAGGCCAAGCGCCATCATGTCGTTGGCGCAGAAGACCGCGTCGGGTTTTTGCGCACCGCCAAGGATCTGCCGGGCGGCGGCAAGGCCGCCATCATAGGAAAATCCGCCGGAGGCCCGCGTAAAGACCGTGCGACCGTGCCCGGCAAGGCCGGCGACCAGCCCGCGCTCGCGGTCGATGCTGCTGGAGGTGTCCTCGATGCCGGCCAGATAGGCGATCCGCTGGTGCCCGGTCTCGACCAGCAGCCCGGCCGCCATCAGCCCGCCGGCAAAGTTGTCGCAATGCACCGCGCTGGCCTCGCCGAACGAGGTATAGCGGTTGAACTGCACCAGCGGCAGGCCGGATGCGAGGCAATATTCCGCCACGATCGAGCCGAGCGTGGCCGACGCGACGATGACGCCATCGACCTGATAGGACAAAAGCCGGGGGACAAGCTCGTCTATCGTCTGCGAGCTTTGGGCGCTCATCAGCAGCAGGGTATAGCCGCGCTGTTGCAGCGAGGCCGACATGCAGGTGATGGCCTTGGCGTAGAACGGATTCTCGATGTCGGCGACCACCACCGCAACGATGTTCGAGCGCCGGGTCGTCAGCGTGCGCGCCATCGCGTTGGGATGATAGCCCAGCTGCTTCGCCGCCTGGATGACCTTGGCCCGCGTCTCCTGCGAGACGCTGGCGCCGACGGTGAAGGTTCGCGAAACCGCCGAGCGCGACACGCCCGCCAGGCGCGCCACGTCGAAGGAACTGGCGGACATTCTGGGCAGGTCGCGCGGCTTGCGTCCCTCGATCTCATCCATGCCTGCAAAGTCCTTGACCGCGAGAATAACATCAGTCTAGGCTCGATTGCACACGCGTGCAATCTCTGAAACCGGCTGGTTTTACAGGCTGTTCGAGGCGCGCGCGGGGAGGGAATCACGGCAAAAGGGGCGCGGGCACCGGGCACGGTGCCACGAGGAGGTGCGCATGAAATTCTTCAAGAGCATGGCGGTAGCGGCGGCGGTTTTCGCCTTCGCGGCCGAGGCGCCGCTGGCGCAGCCAAAGGATGCGATCGTCGTCGGTGTCGCGGTCGAGCCGCCGCATCTGGACCCGACCTCGCATGTCGCCGGCACGATCCGCGAGATCGTCTATGCCAACGTCTTTCAGGGCCTGATGCTGATCGACGAGACCGGCCGCGAATACCCGTCGCTGGCGGAATCCGTCGAGACGTCCGAGGACGGCCTGACCTATACGTTCAAGCTGCATGAGGGCGTCACCTTCCACGATGGTTCGCCCTTCGATTCCTCGACGGTCAAGTTCTCGCTGGACCGGGCGCGGGGGCCGGAATCGGTCAATGCCGGCAAGCGCATCTTCGAGCCGATCGCCAGCATCGAGACCCCGGACGCGCTGACCGTCGTCATCACGCTGAGCCATCCGGCCGGCAGCTTCCTCTATGACCTCGGCTCGGCCGATGCGGTCATGGTGTCGCCCGACAGCGCCGACAACAACGTCCAGAATCCCATCGGCACCGGCCCGTTCAAATTCGACCTCTGGGCCAAGGGCGACCGTATCGAGCTGTCGCGCTATGACGGCTATTGGGGCGAGCCGGCGCAACTGGCCAGGGCGACCTTCCGCATCATTCCCGACGCGCAGGCGCAGGTGGCGGCGTTGCAGACCGGCGAGGTGGACGCCTTCCCGATCATGGGCGCCCCCGAGACCATCGCACAGTTCGAGAACGATCCCCGGTTCCAGGTCGTCATCGGCGACACGCAGGCCGAGGTGATGCTGTCGGTCAACCACCGCCGCGCGCCCTTCGACGATGTGCGCGTGCGCCGGGCGCTGACCCATGCCATCGACCGGCAGGCTGTCATCGACGGATCGGTCGCGGGCTACGGCACGCCCATCGGCAGCCATTTTCCGCCCAGCGACCCGGATTATGTCGACCTGACCGGCATGTATCCCTATGATCCGGCAAAGGCGCGCGAATTGCTGGCCGAGGCCGGCGTGACCTCGCTGGAGACCCAGCTGATCCTGCCGCCCTTCCCCTATACCCGCCGCGCGGGCGAGATCATCCAGGCCATGCTGATGGATGTGGGCGTCAATGCGCAGATCGAGGTCTATCAGGGGCCGCAATGGCTCAGCCAGGTGTTCCGCGAGGCGCAATACGACATGACCGTCATCGGCCATACCGAGCCGCGCGACTTCACCATCTACGCCCGCGACGACTGGTATACC
Source organism: uncultured Paracoccus sp. (assembly GCA_934533075.1). GTDB lineage: Bacteria > Pseudomonadota > Alphaproteobacteria > Rhodobacterales > Rhodobacteraceae > Paracoccus. The sequence continues at coordinate 7,193 of CAKTBJ010000033.1, read as the reverse complement.
GGCTATCACAACGCCGATTACAACGCCCTGGTCGAGGAACTGGCCCGGACCGCCGACCCGGCCGAGCGCAGCCGCCTGACCAAGGAGATCGAGGTCAAGCTGGCCGAGGATGCGGTTGCCGTCTACCTGTTCCAGCTGCCGAAAACCGGGGTCTGGTCCGCCAAGCTGCATGGCCTTTGGAAAGACACGCCGGTGCAGGCGAACGACCTGACCAAGGCCTACTGGACCGAATGACCTTCGACGCTGCGCCCGTCCGCGTTTCCGGCGCGGGCGGACCCCGATCCCCGTTTCCTTCTGGCGGTTAAGGCTGTGCTGCTGTTCATTCTCCGACGTCTGGCCTCGCTGATCGTCACGCTGTTCATCACGGCGCTGGTGGCCTTCTTCCTGCTGGAGGTGATCCCCGGCGATCCGGCGCTGGACATGCTTGGCACAGAGGTGCGCGAGGACACGCTGGCGCAGCTGCGCGCGCAGCTTGGCCTCGACCGGCCGCTCTGGCTGCGGTTCTTCGACTGGATCGGCGGCTTCGTCACCGGCGATCTGGGGATGTCGCTGCGCTATCGGGTGCCCGTGACCGAGCTGCTGCGCGATCCGATCCTCATCACCCTGCCGCTGGGCCTGCTGGCCATCGTGATCACTGTCGTGATCGCCCTGCCGCTGGGCGCGCTGGCGGCGCGCTATCGTGGCAAGGCGCCGGACGTGATCGTGACCTTCCTGACCCAGCTGGGGCTGGCCATTCCGAACTTCTGGTTCGCGGTGCTGCTGATCCTGCTGTTCTCGGTGACGCTGGGCTGGTTCGCCGCCGGCGGCTTTCCGGGCTGGGACGCCGGCCCCGTCGCCGCCTTCAAGGCGCTGCTGCTGCCGGCGGTGTCGCTGGCGCTGCCGCAGGCGGCGATCATCGCGCGGGTCACGCGGTCCTCGGTCCTCGAAGTGCTGGATCAGGACTTCGTGCGCACCGCCCGCGCCAAGGGCCTGACCCGCAGCGCGACGCTGTGGAAGCATGTGCTGCGCAACGCGATGGTGCCGGTGGTCACGGTCATGGGGACGCAGTTCACCTATATGCTGGCCGGCTCGATCATCGTCGAGAACGTCTTTTACCTGCCGGGCCTCGGAAGGCTGATTTTCCAGGCGATCACCCAGCGCGACCTGGTGGTCATCAAGAACGTGGTGGTGCTGCTGGCGGCGCTGATCATGGTGATGAATTTCCTGGTCGATATTTCCTATGCCATCCTCAATCCGCGCCTGAGGCAGAGATGACGACGCTGGCTTTCACCACCATCGCGCGGCGCAATCCCAGCCTGGTCATCGGCGGCGTGCTGGTCGCCGCCATCCTGGGCATGGCGATCCTGTCGCTGTTCTGGACGCCCTATCCGCCCACGCAGATGGCGATGCCGTCGCGCCTGCAAGGCCCGTCCGCGGCGCATCTGATGGGCACGGACCAGTTCGGGCGCGATGTGCTGTCGCAGATCATGGTGGGCGCGCAGAACGCGCTGTTCGTGGCCGTGTTGGCCGTCATCATCGGCGCCGCGCTGGGCAGCGCGCTGGGCCTGGCCGCCGCCGCGATCCGCGGCTGGGCCGAGGAACTGTTCATGCGCATCTGCGACTTTACCTATGCCTTTCCCGCCGTCCTGCTGGCCATCGTCATCGCGGCGCTGATCGGCGTGGGCGCGACTCCGACGATCCTCGCCATCGCGATCTTTACCATACCCGTCTTCGGCCGGCTGGCCCGCGGCGCCGCGATCGAGGTCTGGAGCCGCGCCTTCGTCGCCGCCGCGCGCACCAACGGGCGCGGCGCGTTCTTCATCACCCTGCGCCACGTCCTGCCCAATATCGGCGGGTTGCTGATCGTGCAGGCCTCGACGCAGATTGCGCTGGCCATCATCGTCGAGGCCGGGCTGTCCTATCTGGGCATCGGCCTTCAGCCGCCGTCGATCAGCTGGGGCAAGATGCTGGCCGATGCGCAGACGAACATGGCCGCCGCGCCCACGCTGGCGATCTTTCCCGGCCTGATGATCGCGCTGGCGGTGCTGGGCTTCAACCTGCTGGGCGACGGCGTGCGCGACATCCTCGACCCCCGGCTGAGGCGCGCGCGATGACACAGGCGGCCCTTTCGGTTGAAAACCTCTCGGTCTCGCTGCGCACCGACCGGGGCTATGCGCCTATCGTCCGCGATCTCAGCTTCACGGTGCCCAAGGGTGCGACGCTGGGCATCGTGGGCGAGTCGGGCTGCGGCAAGTCGATGACCGCGCTGGCGCTGATGCGGCTGCTGCCGGACAGCGCGCGGGCCTCGGGCCGGGTGCTTCTGGACGGGCAGGACCTGCTGCCTTTGCCCGAGGATGCCATGTGCGCCGTGCGCGGCGCGCGCATCGGCATGATCTTTCAGGAGCCGATGACCGCACTGAACCCGGCGCATACGATCGGCCGGCAGGTGGCCGAGGGCCTGCGCCTGCACAACCGCCTCGGTTCCCGCGCGGCGATGGAGGAGGCGGGCGCATTGCTGGATCTGGTGGGCATTCCCAATGCGCGGGCGCGGCTGGGCGATTTCCCGCACCAGTTTTCCGGCGGCCAGCGGCAGCGCATCGTCATCGCGATGGCGCTGGCCTGCAAGCCCGGCCTGCTGATTGCCGACGAACCGACGACCGCGCTGGACGTGACCGTGCAGTTGCAGATCCTCGAACTGCTGGAAAGGCTGGTGGCCGACCTCGGCATGGCGCTGATCGTCATCAGCCACGACCTGGGCGTCATCGGCAGGCTCTGCGACGACGTGATGGTCATGTATGCCGGGCAGGCGGTCGAGAAGGGCACCGCCGCCGATGTCTTCGCCGCGCCCTCGCATCCCTATACCCAGGGCCTTTTCGGCGCGCTGCCGGAGGCGCAGGGCGAGGAGGGCGGCAGCCTCTATACCATTCCCGGCATCGTGCCCTCGCCCTTCGCGCTGCCGCATGGCTGCAAGTTCGCCGACCGCTGCGGCCATGTCATCCCCGCCTGCCGCGAGGCCGAGCCTCCCTTGCTGCCGGGACGGCTGGGGCAGGTGGCCCGCTGCATCCGCGTGTCCGAGGTGGCGACATGACCGTGCCCGTCCTGGATGTGCAGAACCTGTCTTGCGAATACCGCCTCAGGCGCACCCGCCTGTTCGGCCCGCCGCCGGTGCTGAAGGCGGTGAACGGCGTCAGCCTGCGGATCATGCCGGGCCAGAGCTATGCGGTGGTGGGCGAAAGCGGCAGCGGCAAAAGCACGCTGGCGCGCACGGTCATGGCGCTGGAAACCCCGACCGCCGGCACGGTCAGGCTGAACGGCGAGGATCTCTTCACCCTGTCGCCGGCCCGGCTGCGCGCCGCGCGGCGCAACCTGTCGATGGTGTTTCAGGACCCCTATGAATCGCTCGACCCGCGGCTGAAGGTCGGCCAGTCCATCGCCGATCCGCTGGACGCCTCGGGCGGGGCAGGGACGCCGGCGGAGCGGCGCGCACGCATCGACGAGGCGCTGGAGGCCGTGGGCCTGCGCGCCACCGACGCCGACAAGTTCCCGCATGAATTCTCGGGCGGCCAGCGCCAGCGCATCGCCATTGCCCGCGCGCTGATCACGCGCCCGGCGCTGATCGTGGCGGACGAGCCGGTCTCGGCGCTGGATGTGTCGGTGCAGGCGCAGGTGCTGAACCTGATGCGTGATCTGCGCGAGCATTACGGCATCGCCTATCTGTTCATCAGCCACAACCTTGCGGTCGTGCGCCACGTGGCCGATGCGGTGGCGGTCATGCAGCGCGGCGTGTTCGTCGAACAGGGCCGCGTGGCCGAGGTCTTTGCCGCGCCCCGCCACGACTATACCAGAAAGCTGCTTGCCGCCGTGCTGAAGCCGGAGGCCCGGCGCCGCCCGCAGCGGCCCGATGCGGCGCCCAACTGATCCATGACGGGGAAAGCCATGCGCGAACAGATCATCATCGACAGCGATCCGGGGCAGGACGATGCCGTGGCCATCTTCCTGGCGCTGGCTGCGCAGGACCGGCTGGACCTGCTGGGGGTCTGCGCCGTCGCCGGCAACGTGCCCGTCGCCCAGACCACCGCGAACGCGCTGCGCATCATGGACGCCGCCGGCCGCCGGGCGCCCGTCTACAAGGGGGCCGAGGGGCCGCTGGTCTATCCGCTGGAAACGGCCGAGTTTGTCTGCGGCCCTGACGGTCTGGACGGGGCCGGCCTGCCGCCGCCCGCCAGCACAGCCGAGGCCGGGCACGCCGTCGATTTCCTTATCAGGACGCTGCGTGCGGCCGAGGATGGCGCCGTCACGCTCTGCCCGCTGGGACCGCTGACCAATATCGCGCTGGCCTTCCGGCTGGCGCCCGACATCAAGGCCAAGGTCGGGCGCATCGTGCTGATGGGCGGGGCGATGAACCTGGGCAACATCACCCCGGCGGCCGAGTTCAACTTCTACGTCGACCCCCATGCCGCTGCCGTCGTGTTCGAATCCGGCCTGCCCATCGTGATGATGGGCCTGAACGTCACGCTGAAGGCGATCTGCACCCACGACCAGATCGCCCGCTTCGCCGCGCAGGGCACCGCCACCGGCCGCGCCATCAACGGCATGCTGACCCGGCCGCGCCCGGCCAGCCTCGGCAGCGCCGGCCATCCCATCCACGACATGTGCGTGATCGCCTATCTGCTCTGGCCCGAGCATTTCACCGGCCGCGATTGCTTCGTCGAGATCGAGACCGGCAACGGCCCGCTGCGCGGCCGCTCCACCATCGACTGGAACAACCGCTGCAAGAAGCCCGCCAATGCCCTGGTCATCGACGGCATCGAGGCCGAACCGCTTTTGAACCGCGTTATCGAAACCATCGCCACACTATCCTGAAGGACGCCTGAAATGCCCCATTTTGTCGAGGAATTGCAGCAAGAAGCCGCCACGGCGATCGAGGAGATGAAAAAGGCCGCGCTGGCCGCCCGTCACATCCATGCGCGGGCCGAACTGATGCGCCACATGCGCACCACCGCCGCCAAGAGCAAGGACCGCCCCAAGGCCGAATCCGTCGAGGCCGTTCTGGCCGAGTGGCTGGAGGCCTGGTATGTGCCGCGCAACGACTGGCCGCATATCGCCACGGAGATGGAGAATTTCACCGCCACCTTCTACGACTATGTGAACGATCCCAGCGACGAGAACGACCGCCGCATCCGCGCGGCGACGGAATCGCTGGACCGGGCGCTGGCGGCGGAAGGCACAACGATCTCGGACCAGATGGCCTTCCGCTCGATGTGCGCGCATGGCTGGTGGGAAGCGGTCCTGCCGACGCCCGACAGTCTGCCTGGCAAGGTGGATCGCCCGACGATCCCGCCGCAGCAGGAGGGGCGCCCGTTCTGGGATGCCGCCTGCGCCGATCAGTGCCGCTGAGGCCGGGGCATGGCCTATCCCGTGATCGCCGATCTGGCCGGCGCCCGCGTGCTGGTGACCGGCGCCGGCGGCGGCATCGGCGCCGCCATCGCCACCGCCTTCGGCGCCAGCGGCGCGGTGGTGGGCGTCCACTATCACGCCAATGCCGAGGGCGCGCGCAGCGTCTGCGGCGCCATCGACACGGCCGGCGGCCGGGGCATCGCGCTTCAGGCCGATCTGGGCCGGCGCGGCGCGGCGGGCAGGCTGGTCGAGGAGTTTGCCGCGCAGGCGGGGGGACTGGACGTGCTGGTCAACAATGCCGGCGGTCCCGAACTGCTGCGGCCGGTCGCCGAGATGACGGACGAGGGTTTCGACCACATCTTCGACCTGAATGCCCGCTGCGTCTTCGAGGCCTGCCGCGCGGCGGTGCCGCATCTGCGGGCCAGCACCCGCCCCGCCTGCGTCATCAACGTGACCTCGCTGAGCGGGCGCGTCGGCAGCGGCCCCGGCGCCTCGATCTATGGCGCGTCGAAGGCCTTTGTGGGCGCGCTGTCCAAGACGCTGGCGCGCGAGCTTGCGGCGGACGGCATCCGCGTCAACGCCCTGTCGCCGGGCTTCATCGCCACGCCTCTGCACGACAAGGTGTCGAACCCGAGCCTGATCGAGGGCTGGCTCAAGCAGATCCCGATGGGGCGCGGCGGGCATCCCGACGACTGCGCCGGCGCGGCGCTGTTCCTTGCCAGCCCCGGCCTGTCGGGCTTCGTGACCGGGCAGGTCGTCGAGGTCAATGGCGGGCAATTCATGGGGTCGTGATGGGTGTGGACATCGACCTGTCCCAGCGCGTGGCCGTCGTCACCGGCGGCGCCACCGGCCTCGGCAAGGGCGCGGCGCAGGCGCTGCTGCGCGCCGGGGCGACGGTGGTGATCCTGGGGCGCCGGGGCGGCATGCTGGCCTCGGCGGCGGCCGGGATGGGGTGCAGCGCGCTGGTCTGCGACGTGACCGACCGGGCGCAGGTCGTGCAGACCTTCGCGGCGATCCACGCCGCACATGGCCGGCTGGATATTTTGGTCAACGCGGCAGGGCTGAACCTGAACGGTGACTCCTTCGCCTTCTCGGACGAGGACTGGGATCGCGTCCATGCGGTGAACGGCCGGGGCAGCTTCATCACCTCGGTCGAGGCGGCGCGGATCATGCGCACGGCGGGCGGCGGCAAGATCATCAACTATTGTTCCTACGGCAGCGCCAACGGTCTGGCGCGCGGCGCGGCCTATACCTCCAGCAAGGGCGGCGTGCGCCAGATGACCAAATCGCTGGCGCTGGAGTTCGCGCCGTTGAACATCCAGGTCAACGGGATCGAGCCGGGCTGGTTCAAGACCGAGATGACCGCAAGGATGTTCGAGGACCCGGCATGGCTGGCCCGCACGCATGCGCGCATTCCCATGAGCAGGGTCGGCACTGTCGCCGATCTGGACGGCGCCGTCCTGCTTCTGGCCTCGTCGCTGTCCGACTATATCACTGGCATCATGCTGCCGGTGGATGGCGGCGCGCAGGCGGTTTGACGATTCCCCAAGGTGCGGCGGATATGGTCTTTCGGTAGCTGGCCCCTATTGGCGGGAACACGTCCGGGCGTTCGCGCAGCGCGTCGAGGTCGCGGATGACGCAATCTATCTCAAAGGCAGCAAAAGCGTCCTGTAAGGGCGTTGGTAGCCACTAAGGGAGGGAAACCGGCAGGAATCGAGGCGTTCCCGGTTTTATACCAAGGTGGCGGAGGGGATGGGCCTGAAAGACAACCTTCTCCACTCCAAGTAGTTGATTTTACTGTGTCTGGATTAGTTGCG